>CAWHPW010000013.1:0-291555 GCA_963831385.1 uncultured Actinomycetota bacterium | reverse complement strand
TGGACATCTTCTTGCCGTGCTCGTCGCGGACCATGCCGTGCAACGCCATTGTCCGGAACGGCACGGCGTCCGCGGGCGGCTGGTCGGCTCTGGCGTAGAGGCCGAACATCATCATCCGGGCGACCCAGAAGAAGAGGATGTCGTAGCCGGTCACCAGCACCTGGTTCGGGTAGAACTTCGCCAGCGCGAGTGTGTCGTCGGGCCAACCGAGGGTTGAGAACGGCCACAGGGCGGATGAGAACCAGGTGTCCAGGACGTCGTCGTCCTGATGCCAACCCGCCGCCGTCGGCACGTCGTCGTCGGGCCCGACGCACACGACCTCACCGTCGGGGCCGTACCAGACGGGGATTCGGTGCCCCCACCACAGCTGCCGGGAGACGCACCAGTCGTGCATGTTGTCCACCCAGGAGAACCAGCGGCCCTCCAGCTCGGTCGGATGGATGGCGACCCGACCGTCACGGACGGCGTCGCCTGCAGCCTTCGCGAGAGGGCTGACCCGGACCCACCATTGCAGCGACAGCCGCGGCTCGACGACCGTCCCGCAGCGCGAGCAATGCCCGACCGAGTGCACGTACGGTCGCCGCTCGGCGACCAGGCGCCCCTCCTCCCGCAGTGCCGCCACGACCGCGGGTCGCGCCTCGAATCGATCAAGACCTTGGAACGGGCCGTGAGCAGTAACCCTGCCCTGCTCATCCAGAACCAGCAGGCTTGGCAGCCCGTGCCGCTGCCCGATCTCGAAGTCGTTCGGGTCGTGCGCCGGGGTGACCTTGACCATGCCGGTGCCGAACGTGGGGTCGACATGCGGATCGGCGACGACGGGAATGCGCCGGCCGGTCAGCGGAAGCTCGACCTCGGTGCCGACCAGGTGCGCGTACCGATCGTCATCGGGGTGGACGGCGACCGCCGTGTCACCGAGCATCGTCTCCGCGCGGGTCGTCGCAACGACCACCTCGCTGGTCGCCGGGTCGCCGTAGCGGATCGAGAGCAGCTCGCCCTCGTCCTCGGAGTGCTCTACCTCGATGTCCGAGAGCGCGGTATGGCACCGAACGCACCAGTTGATGATGCGTTCCGCTCGGTACACCAGCCCGTCGTCGTACAGGAGCTTGAAGATCTCCTGGACCGCGCGCGACAGGCCGTCGTCCATGGTGAACCGCTCCCGGCTCCACGCGACGCCGTCGCCGAGCCGGCGCATCTGGCCGAGGATCTGGCCGCCGGACTCGGCTTTCCACTCCCAGACTTTCTCGACGAACGCCTCCCGGCCGAGGTCGTGCCGGGACAGGCCCTGCTTGGCCAGTTCCCGCTCGACGACGTTCTGCGTGGCAATGCCGGCGTGGTCCATCCCCGGTAGCCACAGGGCCTCGTAGCCCTGCATGCGCCGACGGCGCACGAGTGCGTCGATCAGGGCGTGCTCGAAGGCGTGGCCCACGTGCAGCGAGCCGGTGACGTTGGGCGGCGGGATCACGATGCAGAAGGGCTCGCGCTCGCTCTTCTCGTCGGCCTCGAAGTACCCGCGGTCGACCCAGCGCTCGTAGAGCGGCGCTTCTACCTCCGCGGGCACGAACGCGGGCGGCAGGAGGTCGGCCTCGGAACGGCTGGGCTCAGTCACCCGGGAAGTCTACGGAGCGCTCAGGCGCTCTTCTCGCGACGCTCGCGCTTGCGCGGCGCCACCTCCCGCGGGACGAGGGTCGGGTTGACGTTCGACAGCACGACCTCGCGGGTGATGACGACCCGAGCGACGTCTTCGCGACTGGGCACCTCGTACATGACATGGAGGAGAACCTCCTCCATGATCGCCCGCAGCCCGCGGGCACCGGTGCCGCGCAGCAGTGCCTGATCGGCGACTGCCTCGATCGCGTCGTCGGTGAACTCGAGCTCGACGTTGTCGATCTCGAACAGCCGGTGGTACTGCTTGACCAGCGCGTTGCGGGGCTCGGACAGGATGCGGATCAGCGCGTCGCGGTCGAGCGGGCTGACGGTGGTGATGACCGGCAGCCGGCCGATGAACTCGGGGATCAGACCGAACTTCAGCAGATCCTCGGGCATGACCTCACCGAAGCGGTCGGTGCCGTCGCGGTCGGCTTTGCTGCGGATCTCTGCGCCGAAGCCCAACCCGGTGCGGCCGATTCGGTGCTCGATGATCTCTTCCAGCCCGGCGAAGGCGCCACCCACGATGAACAGGACATTGGTGGTGTCGATCTGGATGAACTCCTGGTGCGGATGCTTGCGGCCGCCCTGCGGGGGCACGCTCGCCGTAGTGCCCTCGAGGATCTTCAGCAGCGCCTGCTGCACGCCTTCGCCCGAGACGTCCCGGGTGATCGACGGGTTCTCGCTCTTACGGGCGATCTTGTCGACCTCGTCGATGTAGATGATGCCGGTCTCAGCCTTCTTGACGTCGTAGTCGGCCGCCTGGATCAACTTGAGCAGGATGTTCTCGACGTCCTCGCCGACATAGCCGGCCTCGGTGAGCGCCGTGGCGTCTGCGATGGCGAACGGCACGTTGAGCAGGCGGGCCAGGGTCTGGGCGAAGTAGGTCTTCCCACAGCCGGTCGGTCCGATCAGCAAGATGTTGGACTTGGCGAGCTCGACCGCCTCCTCCTTGGCTGCTCGCGGCCCACCGGCCTGCCTGGCCTGAACCCGCTTGTAGTGGTTGTAGACCGCTACGGACAGCGCCTTCTTTGCAGTCTCCTGACCGACGACGTACTGCTCGAGGAACTCGTAGATCTCCCGCGGCTTCAGCAGATCGGCAAGACCGACGTCCGGGCTCTCGCTGAGCTCTTCTTCGATGATCTCGTTGCACAGGTCGATGCATTCATCGCAGATGTAGACACCGGGTCCGGCGATGAGTTTCTTGACCTGTTTCTGGCTCTTTCCGCAGAACGAGCACTTGAGCAGGTCACCACCGTCGCCGATGCGTGCCACGCGGATAGTCCTTCCGGGGAGCAGTGCCCAATGGCCGTGTGCCCTCGACGGTACCCCTTCACGCCGACGAGCGGGTCGAACCCGCGAGACGGCGCGCCCGCGAGGATCGGAACGGCACGCTCAGCCGACCAGGCTGGCCTTGCGCGAGGTGGTGAAGGCGTCGATGAGGCCGTAGTCGATGGCCTCCTGGGTGGTGAGGATCTTGTCGCGCTCGATGTCCTTGCGGACCTCGTCGACATCCTTGCCGGTGTGCCGAGCGATGAGCTCCTCCAGCAACGCCCGCATCCGCAGGATCTCGTTGGCCTGGATCTCGATGTCACTCGCCTGCCCGTAGGCGCCTTCGGTATAGGGCTGGTGGATGAGTACCCGGGCGTTGGGAACGGCCAAGCGCTTGCCCGGCGCGCCGGCGGACAGCAGCACCGCGGCGGCGGACGCCGCCTGGCCCATGCACACGGTGCGCACGTCGGGCTTGATGAACTGCATCGTGTCGTAGATGGTCGTCATGGCCGTGAACGAGCCGCCCGGAGAGTTGATGTAGATCTCGATGTCGCGGTCCGGATCCATCGATTCCAGGCAGATCAGCTGCGCCATGACCGCGTTGGCGACGTCGTCGGAAATCGGCGTGCCGAGGAAGATGATCCGCTCCTCGAACAGCTTCGCGTAGGGGTCGATGCGGCGGAATCCGTAGGAGGTGCGCTCCTCCCACTGCGGGATGTAGTAGTTCATGTCCGTCATCGGGGTCTCCTCGGGTGGTTGAGGTCGTCTCGGGCGGGGCCGGCGTCAGGGCTCCCGGCGCTAGGCCGTGCCGCCGCCCTCGGAGACCTGGGACGCGCTCTGCACGACGTGGTCGACGAAGCCGTACTCCAACGCCTCCTCCGCGGTGAACCACCGATCCCGGTCGGAGTCGTTCTCGATTTCCGCCACGGTCCTACCCGTGTGCTGCGCATTGAGCTGAGCCATCTGCCGCTTGGTGTGGAGCATCTGCTCCGCCTGGATCCGGATGTCGCTCGCCGAGCCGCCCATGCCGCCCGACGGCTGGTGCATCATGATCCGCGCGTGCGGCGTGGCATACCGCTTGCCCTTGGCCCCGGCCGTCAGCAGGAACTGGCCCATCGACGCCGCCAGGCCCATCGCCACCGTCACGACGTCGGGCTTGACGTACTGCATCGTGTCGTAGATGGCCATGCCGGCCGACACCGAGCCACCCGGCGAGTTGATGTAGAGGTGGATGTCCTTGCTGTCCTCGGCGGCCAGCAGCAGCAGCTGGGCGCAGATGGCATTCGCGTTCTCGTCCTTGACCTCGGTGCCCAGGAAGATGATCCGCTCGCGGAGTAGACGGTTGTACACGTTGTCCTCGAGACCCATCGGTGCGGCTGGGCTCAGTTGCATGCTCACAGGTGTCTCCTTGGACCGGGTTGGCGGCTGCTGCTCTCCCGACATTAACCAACGGCGTGGGAGCCGCCATCCGAGATCGGACCGTGTTCGCTGACGGCGTGCGCTGGGCTACTCGTCTTCGTCCAGTTCTGCGAACTCCAGGTCTTCGTCGAAGTCCGCGAACGCGATATCCGGGGCGCCGGCGGCACTCGGCGCGTCGCCGACCGTACCGTCCTCGCGGAGTCGGTCGAGCTGGACCGGACGTCCTGACGCGTCGACGACCTGTGCCTTCTCGACGACAAGCGCGAGTGCCTTGCCTCTGGCCACCTCGGCGACGAGGGCCGGCAGTGTTCCGGTCTCGAGGTACCGCTGGATGAGCTGGTTGGGATCCACGCCGGATCGAGCCGCTCTCTGCACCAGGTATGAGGTCAGTTCCGGCTGCGACACCTGAAGGTCTTGAGCCTTCACCAGCTCGTCGAGGACGAATTGCGAGGTGAGGTTGCGGCGGAGATCCTTCTCGAAGTCCGCGCGATGGTCGCCATCTCCGTGGCCGTCGCTGAGATGTTCCTCGATCTGGGTAGCCACGATGCCCTCTGGTAACGGCACCTCTCCCACCGTCTCCAGCAGCTTGTCGAGTACGGCGTCGCGGGCGGCGATGGCCTGCTCGATTCGCTTGACCCGAGCCGCTTGCTCGTGCAGGTCAGCTCGCAGCTCGTCCAGCGTGTCGAATTCGCTGGCCATCTGCGCGAACTCTTCGTCGAGCTCGGGGAGTTGTTGTTCTTTGACAGCGCTCACGGTGACCTGGCAATCGACCTCCTCGCCGGTATTGGTGCCGAGCAGGGTGGTGCGGAAGGTCGCGGATTCCCCGGCGGACAGGCCGGTGACTGCCTCGTCGATTCCGGGGACGAGCTGGCCGCTGCCGATCTGGTAAGAGACTCCCGTCGCCTGCCCACCATCGACGATCTCGCCATCCTTCGTGGCTTCGAGATCCACCATGACGAAGTCTCCGTCCGCGGCCGGCCGGTCGACGCCCACCAGCGTCCCGAACCGCGAACGAAGCTGCTGCATCTCCTCGTCGACGTCCTCGTCGGTCACATCGGCGTCGGCCACCTCGACCTGCAGGTCTTCCCAAGCCGGCAGCGTCACCGACGGCCGGACGTCGACTTCGACGGTGAACTTGAGCTCCTGGCCGTCGGCGAAATCGGTGACGTCGACCTCCGGCTGCCCGAGCGGACGCAACTCGTTGTCCTCGACGACTTGGCCGTAGAGCTTGGGCAAGGCCTCGTTGACGGCCTCGTCCAGGACGGCGGGACGCCCGATGCGCTGGTCGATGACCAGCGGAGGCACCTTGCCTTTACGGAATCCGGGAATGTTCACCTGCGCGGCGATGCGCCGGTAGGCGGACTTGATGCTGGGCTCGAGCTCCTCGAACGGCACCTCGACCGCGAGTCGAACCCGGGTCGGGTTGAGGGTCTCGACGACGCTCTTCACTGGGGAGATCTCCTGAGGGATATGGAAAACGCGCCGGAACAGCGCCGCCCTCATCGTAGCTGCCGGGAACGAGCCCAGCCGCCGGCGTCTGGTCGGGGTACCCGGATTTGAACCGGGGGCCTTCCGCTCCCAAAGCGGACGCGCTGCCAAACTGCGCCATACCCCGCTGGATCCCGGCTTCGCGACAGTGACGACCGGAGATCGTTGCCGGTCAAGGGTACGCCGTGCACAGCGATCATGGCCGAGCCATCCGACTAGGATGCTCAGAGCGCCGAGCAGTACCCAGGTACGGGCTGCCGATGCTGCGGGTGTAGCTCAATGGCAGAGCCCCAGCCTTCCAAGCTGGTCATGCGAGTTCGATTCTCGTCACCCGCTCCCCACTCCCCCGCAGGCTCGTCGAGCACGATCACGTCAGGATCGTGGACAAGTGCGGTGGCCAGCTGCAACCGCTGCTGCAGCCCACCGGAGAGCGCGTCCGTTCGCTCATCCCACCGCTCCGCTATGCCGAACTCGTCAAGCAGCGCGCGTGCCTTGTGCTGCGCGTCACGGCGCGACAGGCCGTGTAGTCGGCCGAAGTACACCACCTGGTCACCCGCTGGCATTCCGGGGCAAAGCCCCCGTTCCTGAGGCATGTACCCCCAGGCGACGGGTCCCATCGCCCGCCTGCCGCCCGCGGTACCAGACCTGCCCACGCTGCGGCATCAACACACCGAGCATGATCCGCATCACCGTGGTCTTCCCCGCCCCGTTCGGTCCCAACAGACCGGTGAGGACGCCCGGAAGTACGGCGAAACTGACCCCGTCAAGGGCCGTGCGCTCACCGAAAGAATGCGTCACCTCTCGAACCTGCAGCACCGTGGGCTGCGGCGGCGGGGCAATCTCGGTAACCCTGTCAACGACATGCCCGGTAAAGGCCATGGAAGTCACACTCCAATCGCCATGTCTTCAGGCCGGCGCGAGGATGACCACTGGACCAGGGCCGAACGTCCCTCCCATCCGTCCTCTCGTCACTTTGTCGACCTCTTTCAGGGAACGACGCGATCCGCGCGCGGCAGCGGGCGAACGCCCCGCCGTACAGCACGTATCGCTCTGCACATGGGTTGCCGGCCCCACGGAGTTGGGACCGTTGACCCTCATATCGGGGTCTTCTGGCAATTGGGCTGGATTCCGTCGGGCGGGATGCTGGGAGTGGAGGTGGTCACCATGACCGAGCAAGGCGAGATCCTGGAGGCAGGACGTCGCGACCGGGCGATTACCCGGTTGAGGCAGAAGAGCGACTTCCATACCCATCTGTTCGTCTATTCCGTGGTGAACGGGTTCCTCGTGGTGATTTGGCTGGCTACCGGCGCGGGGTTCTTCTGGCCCATGTTCCCGATGCTGGGGTGGGGTCTCGGGCTGGTCTTCCACGCCTGGGACGTGTATTGGCGCAAGCCGATCTCCGAGGAACAGATCCGCCACGAGATGGAGCACATGGCGTAGTCGCCGGGCAGCACTGGTAGGCCATCGAATGGCGAAATGGACGTCAACGACGAAGGCAACCAGGTCGCCATCGTCCATGTGCATCCGGACGTGGACTCGATGGAATTCCACATGAAGGTGATCCGCGAACACGTCGACCACGCGGCGTGGGAGTTCCTCGGCGACACCGTGAGCGAACACATCTACGGCGCCGTCAGCGACTCCGCGCTGGAGACGATACGGCAGCAAGGAAGTTCCGGGCCAGAGGTCATGTCCCACGGCATCGGCGGCTTCACACGCTCTGCGGCCGAACCAGCGGCCGTCCGTTCGTAGCACGGCTGGCTGCGTCGATGACGTGATGTACGAGCCGATCGTCCGGAGCGACCATTCGTAGCAAGCGCTATCTCTACTCCAGGAGGTTGTCACGCTGCACGTGTTGCGCGACGAACTCGGAACCGAGCTATGCCAGGTCGTCGGCTGCCGGCGTCATGCGCGGTTGGAGGTACGGCTGAGTCTGCCGCCCGACAACAGCCTCGTATCGCCGAGTTCGAGGGCATGCCGCCACTCGACCTCCTTGCAGGAGCATCTTCCCCTTCCCCATGACAATTGGGCGGACGGTCAGCCGCACCTCATCGACCAGCGGGGGCTCAGCCCCTGGCCATCCGCTGGCAGGGATACTGGACCGCTCAGCCCGAAGCGGTCCAAGCGGCTAGGGCATGTCGGCGCCTATGGCCTTGACACTCGGGCCTCGCTGCGGCGTAGGTGAGTGCGCTGGCTTCCCTCCAGCGGTCAGGGTCTTGTTCCGCCGACACGCCGAGCAGCGGCCAGGCCACATTTCCGACGGCCGGGAGGTCGTATGGCCCAGCAAGGCCGATCAAGGCATCGGGTGATGCTGCGGGGTAAGGGCAGTCGCCGCGGCCGAGATCAGGCGCGAGAGCAACAACGGCCGCCAGATGTGCGCCGGCCGAGTGGCCTATGAGCACCAAGGGGCGCGAATTGATCCCCGCCTCCTTCGCTACTGTGCTGGCGAAGCTGACAGCGCACGCTATGTCCTGAACCGGGACCGGAAACCGTGCCCCGTCGGTGCCCGTGCGGTAGGTGATCGTCACTGCCATCATTCCCGCGTCAGCCAACGTGTCAGCGAGCCTGCGCCGGTTAACAACCCCGCGACCGCCCGATACCGCCACCGAGCAGCATGCCTGGAACACCTGCAACCAGGACGACGATGGCGCCGCCGGCGCCTGCGCCTACGGACAGCCCGGCACCCGGCAGAGACTGCCAGAAGGTCGAGCGACGATCCATCACTGGCTCCCGATCGTCTCCGAAGCTCAGGGCATGGGCCGAGGCTCTGCTTCGGTCCCCATCGTGGAGCCGAGCAGCTCGCCCCAGCGGCGGGCGCGCTCACGCTCACCATCCACCAGTGGGCCTGATGTGTCCGTGACATAGAAGCTGGCCGCCGGGATCAGCACGCGGAAGCCCAGTCGCCGCAGGCGCTTTTCTGCTCCATGGGCGGCGGATCCGGGCATCCGAGGCTTGTCGATACGGGTGTCGAACGCGGCAGCCGCGACACCGCGGGAGGCGCCGGTCACGGCTCCGAGCCACTCGCGTAGTCCCTCGTCGGCTGATACGACGTTTCCTCCAGCCTGTACGACAGCGGATTCGCGGGTTCGCTCCCTGCTCATCCCGAACGCATGCGTGGGTCCTCCAACCACCAGCAGGTCGACGTTGCCGCCAATGTCCGCTGCCGCCGAACCGACCTCCTCGAGCTCGACGCTCATGCTCTCCGCAAGGCCGTCGGCCACTGCCTGCGCGATCGCCTGCGTGTTGCCAAACATCGACTCGTACACCACCCGAGCGCGCATCGTCGCTCACCTCCAGCTCTTCACCCGATCCCATCGTCGAGCCCTGCAAGCCATCGGGCCAGTGCCGAAAGTCCCGACCGATGAGCATGGCTGTCGCCGGGTGTCGATCAGCGGTCAGGCGGTCGAGAGAATGGGCAGCATGCAGATCATCGACGGGAAGCCATTGTCCGATGACGAGCTTGCGCGGATCGACGCCTATTGGCGGGCAGCGAACTACCTCGCGGTGGGGCAGATCTACCTGTTGGCCAACCCGCTGCTACGTGAACCGTTGCGTCCGGAGCACGTCAAGCGCCGCCTGCTCGGCCATTGGGGGACGACGCCCGGCCTGAATCTCATCTATGCGCACCTCAATCGTGCGGTCACAGAGCGAGGACTCGATCTCATTCAGGTGACTGGGCCCGGCCACGGTGGTCCCGCGATTGTGGCCAACACCTGGCTGGAGGGCTCGTACAGCGAGCGATACCCGGCGGTCCCACAGGACGCCGGCGGAATGGCGCGACTGTTCAAGCAGTTCTCCTTTCCGGGCGGTATTCCCAGCCATGTCGCGGCCGAGGTGCCGGGATCGATCCACGAGGGCGGTGAGCTGGGCTACTCGCTAGCGCACGCGTACGGAGCCGCGTTCGACAACCCCGATCTGGTCGTGGCGTGTGTCGTGGGTGATGGAGAAGCGGAAACCGGCCCGCTGGCGGCGGCATGGCACTCCACCAAGTTCGTCGACCCGGTCGGCGACGGCGCAGTCTTGCCGATCCTCCACCTAAATGGCTACAAGATCGCGAACCCGGCGCTGCTGGCGCGAATCGGTAGCGAAGAGCTGACCTCGCTCCTGGAGGGCTATGGCCACGCGCCTTATCTGGTTGCCGGCGACGACCCGCCTGTCATACATCAGCAACTCGCGGCGACCGTGGATCACGTCCTCGACGAGATCGCCCGGATTCAGATGGCGGCACGGAACGACGGCAGCCGCGAGCGGCCCAGTTGGCCGATGATCGTCCTGCGCACGCCGAAGGGATGGACCGGCCCGGAGGTGGTCGATGGCGTGCCCGTCGAGAACACCTGGCGGTCACATCAGGTGCCACTTGCCGCCGTTCACGACCGGCCCGACCACCTGGCCATGCTGGAGGACTGGCTGCGTAGCTACCAACCGGACGAACTGTTCGACACCGACGGCCGCCCGCGGACCGAGATCATCGACTGGATCCCGACCGGCGACCACCGGCTCGGCGCGAACCCACACACCAACGGCGGCCGCGACCCGCGTGACCTGGACCTGCCGGACTTCCGGACCTATGCCGTGCCGGTCCGGTCCCCCGGCGCGACAGCATCGGAGCCGACCCAGGTCCTCGGCGGGTGGCTGCGCGACGTCATGAGCGCGAACGCCCAGAACCGCAACTTCCGCATCGTCGGGCCGGACGAGACGGAGTCCAACCGACTGCAGGCGGTGTACGAGGTCACCGGCAAGGCCTGGCAGGCGGAGACGCTGCCCGTCGACGAACACCTCGACCCACATGGGCGGGTGCTGGAGATCCTGTCCGAGCACACCTGCCAGGGCTGGCTGGAGGGATACCTGCTGACCGGCCGGCACGGCCTGTTCTCCTGCTACGAGGCGTTCGTGCACCTCATCGACTCGATGTTCAACCAGCACGCCAAATGGCTGAAAGTCATCCGGGGCCTGCACTGGCGCCGGCCCATCCCGTCGCTGAACTACCTGCTCACCTCGCACGTGTGGCGCCAGGATCACAACGGGTTCTCACACCAGGACCCGGGATTCATCGACCACGTCGTCAACAAGAAGGCGGAAGTCATCCGCGTCTACCTGCCGCCGGACACAAACACGCTGCTGTCGGTAGCCGACCACTGCCTGCGCAGTCGCAACTACGTCAATGTCATCGTCGCCGGAAAGCAGCTCCAGCCGGATTGGCTGTCCATGGACGACGCGATCCTGCATTGCACCCGAGGTCTGGGCATCTGGGACTGGGCGTCCAACGACGACGGAGTACCCGACGTGGTGATGGCGTGCGCCGGCGATGTTCCGACCCTCGAGACACTCGCCGCGGTCGACCTGCTCCGGCAGCACTTGCCGGAGGTGAAGGTGCGCGTGGTGAACGTGGTCGACCTGATGCGCCTTCAGCCCGCCGACGAACACCCGCACGGGATGTCCGATGCGGAGTTCGACGCGGTGTTCACAATCGACCGGCCGATCATCTTCGCCTACCACGGCTATCCCTGGCTGATCCATCGGCTCGCCTACCGCCGCACCAACCATCGCGATCTGCACGTCCGCGGGTACAAGGAGGAAGGCACGACGACGACGCCGTTCGACATGGTGGTCATGAACGAGATGGACCGCTTCCACCTTGTCATGGACGTTATCGACCGAGTGCCAGGGCTAGGCGAGCGCGCCGCCGGGGTGCGCCAGCTGATGACGGACAAGCGAACGCAGCACCGCGCCTACACCCGCGAATTCGGTCAGGACATGCCCGAAGTCCTCGACTGGACCTGGCCACACGTGAGCTCAGATGGCTGATGCGCCCCTTCGGCAAACTAGCTACCGAGACGCCTGATCATGATGGTCGTCGTGGCCAGGATCCGCCATACACCCTTTCCGTCATCGGTCGAGCGCTGCGTGGCTACTCGTCCCGGACGAGACAAGTCCGGCCACGTTGACGGACTGGACCGCCACCCGGCGCCACCGGCGGTACGCCATCCAGATGGCGGTGAGCATCACCGCCAGGATGTCCGCGAATCCCAGGATGGCGGCCCACGGCATGGTGATTTCGCCGGACTCCAGATTGTTGAAGAACGAGCCCATCGGCAGTAGCAGCGGCCACAGCACCAAGATGTTCGTCACACGTGCGTAGGCGACGGCGTACACGATGCCCAGACCGAAGAGGAAGACCATCTCGTTCGGCCCCATTCCGTAACCGACGTGGTATAGCGCGTACAGTCCGGCGCTGGCGCCGACGCCCCCCACCGGACCGAAGCTGGCCGACAGTCGGGTTTGGATAAACCCACGGAAGAAGACCGCCTCGAAGAGCCCGACCATCAATGCCATGACCGCCAGCGGAACCCAGTCGACCGGTTCGGGTAGACCGTAGCCGTAGAGGGTGAGGAAGAACTGCACCGTGGCCAACGCCAGACCCAACACGACGGCCTCCGGCCAGTTGTCCAACCGAAGACCCAAATCGGCCAGGGAGCGACCGCGGCGCCACACCGTGTACACCACTGGCCCCACTACGCCCAACAGCATGCCGCTCGCGGAGAATTGCCAGCGCCCTGGTGACCTTCGTCGTGTGGAGCACGCCGGTCATCGACGCACTCATCCGTGGGAGGGCGCCCGCC
This sequence comes from uncultured Actinomycetota bacterium, assembly GCA_963831385.1. GTDB lineage: Bacteria > Actinomycetota > Actinomycetes > Jiangellales > Jiangellaceae > JACVRX01. The sequence goes on along the minus strand of CAWHPW010000013.1, from coordinate 279,112 downwards.
AGGCTGGACGTGTATTCGACGCCCGTCACCACCGCCTTGGACCTCGCTGTCATCACACCAGCCGCGGTCTTGCTGGCGCCCTCATCCTTCGGTTCGTCGCACTGGGATACCTGCTGGCGATATCGCTGCTGGTCCTTGAGGTGATGCTCGCCCCGTTGCTGGCGGCTCAGACCGTCAGTCAGCTCTGGGCAGGTGTGACGTTTCCCGCAGGCCAGATCGTCGGGCCGATAGCTGGCTTCGCCACGGTGGCGCTGATCGCCATCTGGGTACTGGTCGCGATCCTTCGCAACATCGCGGACCCCATACTGGCCGACAGGGCTGGCGATGGCAGTTATCGATTTGGCACGAAGTCGGAGGGATCAGTCGGGTGAAGGCGTTGGCAGCGGTTGGCGCCGGGGTGCTGGTGGCCGGGATCGCCCGGGCGAGGCTGCGGAACTGGGGCGCAACCGGGCAAGAGATCGAGGCCACCCAAGCAGGCGATGACCTCGTCGCCGGCCCGGTCACCACTTCGACGTACGCAGTCACCGTCGAAGCCCCCGCCGACATCGTGTGGAGCTGGCTGGTGCAGATCGGCCAGGACCGCGGCGGCATGTACAGCTACGAGTGGCTAGAGAACCTGTTCGGCCTAGACATCCACAACACCGATCAGATTCGCGCCGAGTGGCAGCACCTGGCTGTCGGTGACGCGGTGTGGGTGGTGCCGCGGGGAAGGCTTGGGATGCGGGAGGGTTACGCATTCCGTGTCGCCCTGGTCGACTATCGCCGAGCCCTGGTGCTGCGGCAGCAGCCTCCAGAGCATCCTTGGGATGCGACCTGGGCCTTCATCATCGTCCCTATCTCGGCCGAGCGCAGCCGGTTGCTGTCTCGCAGCCGCACCGCGAAGACATCTGGAGCCGCCGGCGTCGCGGCTCGCATCGGCGCTGAGCTGATGGGCCCGGTGATCCTGCTGATGACCCGCAAGATGCTGCTGGGTATCAAGGAGCGCGCCGAACTGACGGCAGCGGCGCGGCATGACAGAACGTCCTTGCGTCGGCCCTCCGTAGTCGGTTTTCTGAACATGCGATGACGCCCGGAGGTTCGAAGGCTGAATCGACGGCACGCCCGGGCGCGGCGGCGGGGGCGGCCGAGCAGCCGAGGTCTTCGGCGGGTGATGGGGCCGGGACTGCTCCTGCTGTTCGTGTCGGTGACATTCTCGGCACCGGGATCTACGCGTTGACCGGTCAGGTCGCGGCCCGTGTCGGCGGTGCGGTATGGATGCCGTTCGTCGTTGCCTTCCTGGTGCGGGCATCACGTCCGCATCGACCGCGTCCCGAGCGTTCGCGGCGAACCTGGGCGAGCCGTTCGGCCTTGATCTCGGCGAGGGCATCAAGATCACACTGGTCGCCCTGGCCTTCATCACCCTGGTGGCGATCGTGAATCTCCGTTGTGTGGGCAGAGCGTCAAGGCCAATGTCGTACTCACATGCGTCGAGTTGTCCGGCCTCATATTGATCATCTTCATTGGCCTGTGGGCGCTCGGCGGAGGCGGCGGTGACTTCTCGCAGGTGACGGGCTTCGATGCGCCGCGGGGCCAAGGCCTGTTCGGGGCCGGTCACCGCGGCGACCGGGCTCGCGTTCTTTGCCATGGTGGGCTTCGAGGACTCGGTGAACATGGCCGAGGAGTGCAAGGACACGGTCCGGATCTTTCCCAAGATCATGCTCACCGGCCTCGTCATCACCGGGACGATCTACGTCCTGGTCTCAATCACGGCGGTCGCACTGGTGCCGCTGGACCGTCTCGGCGAGGGCGCCACGCCATTGCTCCAAGTCGTCGAGGCCGGAGCTCCGAACTTCCCGCTCGGCGTGTTCGCCTTCATCGCCATGTTCGCGGTGGCGAACTCGGCGTTGATCAACATGCTGATGGCCAGCCGGCTGCTCTACGGCATGAGCCGGGAAAGGGTGCTGCCTGAACAACTGGGAAAAGGTCCACCCCGCCCGGGCGTACGCCGTACGTTGCCATCCTGTTCACGACGACCCTGGCGTCCGGGCTGATCGCGTTCGTCGGCCAGGTACCTGCTCTCGGCGGGACGACCGCGCTGCTCCTACTTGGGGTGTTCACCGTCGTCAACATCGCGGTACTGGTCCTCCGCCGCGATCCGGTGGACCACAAACACTTCGTCGCGCCCACCGTGTTGCCGGTGATCGGTGCCATCTCCTGCGCCTATCTCGCCTCGCCGCTGACCGACCGCGACCCTGTTCAATACCAGATCGCCGCCGTCCTCCTTCTGATCGGCGTGGTGCTGTGGTTGTTTGACCCGGCTGCTGAACTAGACGCTCGGTGCTAGTGGACGACCGTAGCTGGCGGAGGACCGGACCCGAGGCCGTGAGCGCTGCAGCGTCAGGACCATCGACTTGGAGGACAGGACCTCGTGCCCTGGCAGCTGTATGAAGGCGGAGGGATGGTGGGAGGAGAGGCGGTCGACACCCTCCCCTGATCGGTGGCGGCCACCAAGGATCCAAGGAGTCGGCGATGAGAATCATGAGCTACACCTACTCCCCCGCAGCCCCAGCGGTCACACGCATGCCGTCGGTCAGCTGGTACTGGCCTGCCGGACTGCTGGTCGCAGGCTTCGTCGCTGCCGCCGTGTGGGTGGTCGGCGCGGTGATTGGTCTGAGCGATCACGTCGACCAGTTCCCCCGCACCGACGTGCCAGGTGAGATCAGCGCACCGATCGGCAGCCCCGACACGTACTACGTCTACTACGAGGGCGCCACGGACACCACGCTGGATCGGCTCGGTGTGACCGTTATCGATCCCACCGGTGAACCGGTCACGGTGCGCCCGGTCGACGGTGGCGTGTTGTACGACTCGGTCGATCGAACGGTCGGCCGTGCGGTGGGCGAGTTCCAAGCTTCGACCACAGGCACCTACAGCCTGGCGGCGACGGGCGATTCGGATGGCGCAACGATCGCCCTCGGCGACGACCTGACTGACGATGTGCTCCCACCCATGATCGGAGCCGGCCTGCTGTTCGTCGTCACGACCATCGGTGGGATCGCGCTTGCCATCGTCACCGGCGTCCGGCGATCCAACCCGAGTTGAGCGCCCAGACGGTGCCCTGCTCGTGATGAAAGGAAGCCACGATGTCGACCGATCTCCGCGTACACACCGCAACCAGCGATGACTCCAAAGCCAGCCACTACGGCCGCAGCTCGACGATCCTGGTCCTGCGGATAACCGCCCTCATCGAGGGGCTGGCGCTCGCCCTGATCGTCGGGTTGACCGGCTCTCTACCGTGGCAGGCGGCGCGAATGCTGCTTGTCTTCGGACTCACGGCGTTGGCGCTGTGGGGTATTGGTACGCAGCAGCGCGCGGTTCGCGGCGCGGTCGCACTGTTGCTCGGCCTCACTGGAACCGTGGTGGGCGTCGGCGTCGGGGTCATGCGCCTCACCCACGACACGGTGGATCTGACGGCCGTGGCCGGGCTGGTATGCCTGGGGGCCGGGCTGGGCCTGCTCGGCATCGGTTCGGTCGTGCTAGTCCGCTCCTTGCCCGGATGGTGGAAGCTGGCAGCGATCCCGGCTGCCCTGGCCGTATTGCTGGTCGTCCTGTACCCGATGCCGAACGCCCTGTACGCGACGAACGTGCCACGCCCTGCGCTGGGCGAGAGCACGCCGGCGGATCGCGGGCTCAGTTTCGTCGACGCGGAGTTCGTCACCGTCGACGGTGTCACCTTGTCCGGCTGGTACCTGCCGTCAACCAATGGGGCGGCCGTCGTCCTGTTGCACGGCGCGTCATCGACACGAACCGCCGTGCTGGACCATGCCGCCGTCCTTGCCGAGCACGGCTATGGCGTGCTGCTCTACGACGCCCGCGGGCACGGGCGCAGCGGCGGAACCGCCATGGACTTCGGCTGGTACGGCGACCTCGACATCGCCGCCGCGCTCTCCTACCTGGAGAGCCGTCCTGAGGTCGACCCGGCCCGGCTCGGTGCAGTCGGCGTGTCGATGGGTGGCGAGCAAGTGGTCGGCGCTGCCGCGACCGACACGCGCATCCGCGCGGTTGTCGGCGAAGGGGTGACCGGCCGCGGCTTCGCCGACAAGGGCTGGCTTCCCCGGCACTGGCGCGGCTGGATCCAGCGCGGTATCGACGCGACGCTCTACGGCACCGCAGACGTGCTGACCGACGCGTCCCCACCGATCGGCCTACGCGACGCCGTCGCCAAGGCCGCCCCGACACCCGTCCTGCTCATCGCCGGTGGGGCAACCATGGGCAACGCCGAGGAGGACGCCGACCGGTGGATCCAGGCCGGTTCGCCGGACACCGTTGAGCTGTGGGTCGTGCCACATACCGGGCACACGGCCGCGCTGCGCACCCAGCCCGAGGCGTGGGAGGCCACAGTCGTCGGATTCCTAGACAGCACGTTGCTGTCGTATTAGAGATATGGATCATGGCATCGACGCGGCGGTGGAGTGGCCTGACCCACACCCAAGCAACAGCTGATCATCGCCCTGGCGGCTGTGGAAACGGCTCTGACCGCAACCGCGCTCGTCGATCTTGCCCGGCGGCCCGGCCGTCAGTTACGCGGACCCAAGCAACTTTGGGTGCTTGGCTGCTTCGTCCAGCCGGTTGGGTCAATCGCATACCTGGCTCGGGAGACAGCCAGGTTGACAAGACGTGTTCGCTTCACGATCCGACCTCGTCGGGCCGATCGCCTCGCTGGCCAGCGTGCCTGCCCAGTGCATTCTCGGTTGGCGGAGCGCCGTGTTTGGCCGTATACCACTGGACGTAGGCCTGTACCGCGGTGGGAAGGGTGGGGAAGATGCGCTCGTCTCCTATGCTGTCGACCAGCCCGGCAGCCGCAAGGTCGTCCCGCATGTCCTGCTTGACACGTGCCAGGGCGAACATGATGCCGCGGCGGTCGAGTTCGGCACGTAGCTCGTCCAGCGCGTCGATCGCGGTGAGGTCGACTTCGACGTTCGCCTCGGCGTTCAGCACGAACCATTCGACCGGCGTCGGCGATGCGTCGACGGCAGCCAGGGCTCGCTGCCGGAAGTTCTCGGCGTTGGCGAAACACAGCGGCGCGTCGTAGCGGTAGACGACCAGCCCGGGCACCAGCGTCGCGTCGGGGTAGTCGTCGATGTCATGCATTCCGGCGATCCCAGGCGCATATCCGAGGATGCCGTCGTGCGGACGGGCAACCCTGCGCAGCAGGTTGAGGATGGACAGTGCCACCGCGGCCAGCACGCCGTACAGCACACCGAGCATCAACACCGCGGCCGTGGTGGCCAGCGCCAGCACCAGCTCGCTGCGCCGGAACCGGGCTATCCGACGGAACTCGCCGACGTCGATCAGCCGCAGCGCGGCATACACCACCATCGCTCCGAGTGCGGCGGTCGGGAACGCGGCGAGGACACCACGTCCGACCAACAGCGTGATCACGACCGCGCCAAGGGCGACCAGCGAGTAGAGCTGGCTCCGGCTGCCGAGTGCGTCGCCGATGGTAGTCCTGCTGGCGCTGCTGCTGACGGGGAATCCGCGCAGTGTTCCGGCGACGATGTTGGCTGTTCCGAGGGCGAGCAGCTCTTGGTTGGCGTCAATTCGGTAGTTGTTGCGGGTGGCGAACGCGCGGCCGGTAAGGACGTTGTCGGAATACGCGACGATCGCGACGCCTACGGCAGGCAGAAGCAGCGCGGCCATATCGGTCGCGGTTACGGCGGGAATGGTCGGCGTCGGCAGCCCGGCCGGGATTTCACCGACGACCCGGACGCCCTTGTCCTGCAACGAAAACACTGCCACTGAGGCGGCGGCGAGAAGCATCCCGATCAGCGGCACCGGCGCCTTCGGCGACAGCCGGGTAGCGACCAGCAGAAAGGCAAGCACGCCCGCAGACAGTGCGACCGTCGGAACATGCAGTTGGTCCAGGTTGGCAACGAACGATCGCACTTGGGCAGGCAGAGTCTCGCCCTCGACCGGAACACCGGTGATCTTGGTCGATTGGCTGATGATCATCACGACTGCGATCCCCGCCAGGTACCCGACAAGCACTGGCTTTGACAACAAGTCCGCGAGAAACCCGAGCCGTGCCACCCATCCGATCACGCACAGCCCGCCAACGATGATTCCGAGCGCCGCAGCAAGGACCCCGTATCGCGCAGGATCACCGACAGCAAGCGGAGCCACCACGGACGCAGTCATCAGCGCGGTTGTGGACTCCGGACCCACCGAGAGCTGACGGGAGGAGCCGAGGACCGCATACACCAGTAGCGGCCCGATGATCGCCCAAAGCCCTACGACAGGCGGCAGTCCGGCAACCTCTGCATATGCCATCACCTGCGGGATCAGGTACGCAGCCACCGTCACCCCGGCCAGCAGGTCAGCGCGCAGCCAGCCGCGTTGATATGAACGCAGCTGGTTCAGACCTGGCGTCAAGGTGGGAATCTGGTGACCGCCTTGTGGGATTGATTCATGCGTTCGCGACCGCCCGACCCACGGTGGGCCGGTCTCGATGGGAGCCTTCACCACCGCCGGCGCGTCGGGCAAGGCCATGTGTGGGCGACCTCGCGTCGTCATCTCATCGACCCTCGCCACGTGTACAGGGCCGTGACCCGACTCGGGGGTATTACGGCACTAACGATTGGGACGTGCGGCCCTGCCTGACTCAGGTATGCCCAGACAGAATCGACGCAGAGGCTGAAGAGGCGACCATGACCGATTCCACACGCTCGTCCAATCGTCAGCGCAGCACGAGTCAGGCCAGCGCGGGCGGCGGAAACGCCGTCTACGGCCTCGGCCTAATCGGTGCGCTGGTGTTCTTCTGGCAGCAGGCCGACTCATTCGGCGAATACCTGCTCGCCATCCTCAAGGCCCTGGTCTGGCCCGCATTCCTGGTGTACGAGGCTTTCCAGGGCCTCCTCGGCTGAGGAGGAAGCTCACGCCGGCCGGCTCGCGCGCTCAGCGTCTAGCCACTCTCGGTGGGACGTTGAACTCCACGCTCTCCGGGATGAACCGCCCGCGCCGGTACTCGAACTCACCGGTATCGCGGTGCCAGTTGGCATGCCCGCCGGTTGAAAGCCAACGGTCCCCATGTGCTGACCAGCCGTCGATCGGCGTGGTCCAGCGCGCATGGGTCAACCCACCAGGGAGGGCTGCCCAACGATCAGTGGTGCTGAAATCGACCATGCGGCCCTGCTCGTCAAGGAAGACCCGTGAGGTCGCGGTGATTCCAGAGTCGGACATGCTGACATCGAACGAGTGGTCATCGACCGCGGTCCAAATGACGGCCGGCGTGAGGAGCATGGACGGCGCGAACATGAGGGCATCGTTGACGTAGGTCGTCAGTTCACTGACGTCGAACTCCGGCCCCAAGCCGTCGGCGACAATGATCAGTCCGAGCAGCTTGCCATGCATGCGACCGTGCCCGCCCCGGTAGACGTCGACACCAAACATCGGCAAGAGACCAGCGAAGTCGATACGCATGTAGTACACGCGGGCCGAAACCAGGCTCGTGTACTGCCAAGCCCCGCACGGCATGAACTTCTGCCCGATCCGCTGCCTGAACTCGCCGACGAGCGGGCCCGGAGCGACCAATCGCGGGGCCGGCCAACGACACCCATGAACCGCAGAAATCGCTGGGCGGCGCTGGGAAGAGCGCCCATGTCGTCGTCCGAGACTGGTGCTGTGTCAACTCGACCGGTGGGAAGGTGCAACTGGTCGACATGCGCCTGGAACCGGCGGCGCGTGCCAACGCCAAGGATCTGGTCCCTGAGATTCATTGGAACGATGCTTCGCAGATGGCCTGTGATGACCTGCTGGACAAACCTCGGCAGAGTGCTGGATTCGGCGCTATCGGCCGCGGCTGATGAGCCACGCCGAACGTGGCAATCCCCCCGAGCTCACCAGAAGTCCCCCTGCCACCTCGTACTGACGGAGCTGCTCGCTACACCGGGCGGCCCCGCCTTTACGTCGACGCCCAACACGGCGATTCGGCCAATCCGCGCTCAGCCAAGCTTCGTAATTGTCACTCCGTGACGACAGATCTGGGTGTCAACTAGTTCGCCTCGTTCGGCCGCCAGATGTCGACGGCAACGTCCCGCTGCTGCTCGCTGAAGCGCCCAGCCGGGGAGGCATCCCTCAGCAGCGAGCGGAGGTCAGTCTCGAAGTTCGGAAGTCGTGCGCCGAACAAGTATGGAGCCGCGCTCGACAATGAATAGACGGAAGCGACGATGTCGTCCTCGGTGCGCTCGAAGAGCTGCCCGGCAGGCACCATGACGCGATCCGGGCCGACGAATCCCGCTGCGCGCAGGTCGCCGTCCTCATCCGTCGGAGTCCGCTGCGGCATCGTGCTGCGGCCGGCTCGGCGGACCCTTCCGAGGTACGACTGGATCAGTGCCTCGATGCGCGCTCGTGGCGGACGCGGGTACGGCAATGGCTCTGTTCCTTCGATGCCCTGGTGGGTCGTGGCCTGCACGTGCACGAGCGCTCCACCGAAGTCGAGCATGCCCCGAGCAACCGCAGCGACCCGGCGACGGTCTACCCAATGGAACGACTGCGCAAAGGTCACCAACCGGAACCGACCAAGATCCGCGGGGAGGTGTTCGGCCCGCAAACGCCTCCACACGACATTGACGATGCCGGCATCACGTGCGGCTGCCCCGGCAGCCACGATCATCGCGTTGTCGGCGTCGATGCCGATGACCTCGTCGAACAGAGGCGCTACGACCAGGGTGAAGGAACCGGGTCCACAGCCGACGTCCAGCAGCCGCCCGGAACCATCCAATGCCAGCGCGTCACGCAGCGCAGAGGCGACCTCGGCCGGATACGGCAGCCGACCGCGGGCGTAGTACGCCGCGCTGCCAGCGTAGAGCGTCTCATCCCACTCCCAACGACCGTCGGCCACTCCGCGAATGTAGATGCTCGGGAGGCACTACCGGTCGTCGGTGGAGCACGGTCTTGCCGTTTGGAAACGCTTCTCCCCTCCATCGAGGAGCGCAGCGCCCGGCACAGGGTCAGCGTGCGCCTGCGCCCCGACGTTCGCATCTCGAGTACCCACTGCGGCCATAGAGCCGCATGCTGAAGCACCGCATGCTGGAACTCCTCGGCGGTGATGGTGGGAATGAGCGTGTCAGGCGCTGGCCCGGTCAAGGCGATGCCCTGCCCGATCTTGGGCTACGGACCGCCGGCCGCGACGGTACGGTCGACGGCATGGTGAAGCGTCTGCCCAAGCCGCCACCCGGACTCGGTGACACCAAGCTGCTCTTCCTCGCGTACCTGGATCAATATCGGTCGATCATTGCGGAGAAGCTGGACGGGTTGACGGAGGCTGAGCTTCGGCAGAGCCGGTTGCCCTCCGGCTGGGCCCCGATCGAACTGCTCAAGCACCTGGTATTCATGGAGCGTCGCTGGTTCCAATGGGGCTTCGCAGCGGAACAGGTCGATACTCCGTGGGGGGACAACCGCGACGGCATGCGAGACGAGCCGTGGTATGTCGGCCCGGACGAGACCCTCGAGGACCTGATTGCCGCGCTCGACGAAGGTGGCCAACGGACGCGGACAATCGTCGAGGCTGCCGACCTCGCCACGCTCAGTTCCCTCGGCGGCCGGTTCGGCGAGGACGACACGCAGCCAACGCTGAACTGGATCCTGTTCCACGTCTTCCAGGAATACGCCCGGCATGCTGGCCACCTCGACATCGCCCGGGAGTTGGCTGACGGCCGCACCGGCGAGTAGCCCCGGCCGGACCGGCGGTGGTCCACTCGTACTACTGGGTGCGGCCGCCGAGATGGGCGTCCACGATGTACTCGGCGATGGCCAGCGACGACGTTGCCCCGGGCGAGGGTGCGTTGCGAACGGCGGTGATTCGTCCCATCCGGTGGATCCGGAAGTCGTCCACGAGAGCGCCGTCTGCGTCGACGGCCTGGGCACGGACGCCGGCCGGGCCGGGAACGACGTCGCGAACGGAGAGCTCCGGCACGTACCGGCGAGCCATCCGCACGAAGGACCGTTTGCTGGCCAGGCCGACGACTTCGCGGACACCCGTGCGCCAGTGGCGAGCCGCCATTCTTCGGAATGCCTGGGTTCGCACGATCCCGGCCAGATGCGCGAGGTCCATATCGCGTCCCCGATAGCCCTCACGGGCCAGCGCCAGCACCGCGTTGGGACCGACCAGGATCTCACCGTCGATCCGTCGAGTCAGATGCACGCCGAGGAAGGGCAGGCTCGGATCGGGAACCGGATAGATGAGCCCGCGCACGAGATGTCGGCGTTCTGGTCGAAGTAACAGGTACACACCGCGAAACGGCACGATCCGCGGATCGCCCTCGTCGCCCGCCTGTCGGGCCAGTCGGTCTGAATGCAGGCCCGCGCAGAGAACCACGCTGTCGACATGGTGGTCGCCCTGAGTCGTGTTCAAGACCACGGCCCGGTCAGTGTGTTCGATGTCGAGCACCTGATGGCCGAGTCGCACGACGCCACCACGCTTCTCGACATCGGCACCCAATTCTCGGGTCACCGCGGCAAAGTCGACAATGGCGGTCTCCGGCGAATGCATGCCGGCGAGCCCGCGCACGTGCGGCTCGACGCTGGTCAGCTCAGCGGCGTGCAGGAGCCGCACCCCCGGCACGCCGTTGGCAACGGCACGCTCGTGCAGCGCGTACAACCGGGTCCGCTCGACCTCGTCGAGGGCAACGAGGAGCTTGCCGCAGCGGTCATACGCCAGTCCGTGGTCGGCACAGAACTCGCGAAGCAGCCCGACCCCCCTGCGGCAGAGCTTGGCCTTGAGCGAGCCGGGCATGTAGTAGATGCCGGCGTGCACCACGCCGCTGTTGTGCCCGGACTGGTGCGCAGCCAGCCGGTCCTCCTTCTCGAGCAGGACCACGTCGGCGTCCGGCCGTACCTGAAGGAGCCGTCGCGCTACGGCGGTACCGATGATGCCGCCGCCGACGACGGCCACCTGCTTCGTCGGCATTGCGCCTCCACTCCACCCACCCGTGGCGGGTCAGGCTATCTGGCGCACATGGCCAAGGTAGAGCCCGCAGCCGGTCACCAAGTGCCCGCCCGATGGTAGGAAACGTCTGTGCAGCGCATCGGCATCGAGGAGCGGCGGGCGCGGCTGGCCATCCGGCATCACTTGGCGACACCGGCGGCCGGCCCGGTCGAAGCTGCCCGCGGTGTGGTGGCTCTACACGGGACGGATCCGGCGTCGGTATTCCTGTCACTCCACGCGAGGACGGCGTCGGTGTCGCCGGCGTCGATCGAGCGCGCGTTCTATGAGCAGCGATCGCTACTGCGCATGCTGGGCATGCGCCGGACCGTGTTCGTGGTTCCGGTGGAGTTGGCACCGGTGGTGCAGGCCGCGTGCACCAAGGAGATTGCCGCCCGGCAGCGGCGCACCTACTCGAAGCTCCTGACCGAGAGGGGCGTGGGAGACGGCGCCTGGCTGCGGGAAGTCGAAGACGCAACCGAGAGGGCGTTGACCGCCCGCGGCCAGGCCACCGGCGCGCAACTGTCCGCCGACGTGCCTGCCTTGCGCACTCAGCTGCTGGTGGCCGAGGGCAAGCCCTACGCTTCGAGGCAGAACATCACGACCTGGGTGCTGTTCATGCTGGCCGCTGACGGCCGCATCGTCCGTGGCCGCCCACGGGGTTCGTGGACGAGCAGTCAGTACCACTGGTCGCCCGCCCGGGCCTGGCTGCCCGGTGGGATTCCCGAACTTCCGGTCGAGCAATCCCGGGTCCAGCTCGTACGGAGATGGTTGGCATCGTTCGGGCCAGGCACGGCCGCCGACATTAAGTGGTGGACGGGTTGGACCGCAGGTCAGGTCAAGCGGGCTCTCGCAGAAATCGAGCTGGTCGAGGTCGACCTCGATGGGCAGGTAGGACTGGTCCTGGCTGAGGATGTCGAACCGGTCGCTGCACCCGAGCCGTGGGTCGCTCTGCTCCCTGCCCTCGACCCGACGGCGATGGGCTGGTTCGAGCGATCGTGGTACCTCGGCCCGCACGCTCCGCCGCTGTTCGACCGGTCGGGCAACATCGGGCCGACCGTGTGGAGCAATGGGCGGATCATCGGCGGCTGGGCGCAACGTCCGACCGGCGAGGTGAACTACCGGCTGCTCGAGGACGTCGGCCGCGATGTCGAGGTCAACGTCGAGCGTGAAGCGGCCGAGTTGGCCGAGTGGATCGGTCCGGTCCGGGTGACGCCCCGTTTCCGGACACCGCTGGAACGCGAGCTCGCGGTCTGAGACCTCCTTGCTCGTGAAGAACCGGCGCTGGCCAGCGGTGGTCCTTCGGTCAGAAGATGGCGAAGAGGGATCCGACGGCCACGACGAGGAACAGGAACAGCGCGATCACCAGATACCCCAGCACCATCCCGCTGATGGCCATCCCGCGACCATCGCCGACCCCGCGCCGTACCCGGGAGACCGCGACGTGGCCGAAGACCACCGCGAGCATCGACGGGATACCGAAGGTGATCCAGGACAGGAACAGCCCGAGGATGCCGAGAACGAGTGACGCCACGGCGAATCCCGACGGCTTGGGGATGGGCGCGTACGGAACAACACGCGAATCCGGTACCGGTTCCGGTACCAGGGGCTCGCCCGTCGTCATATCTCCACGGTAGTCCCGGGTTCGCGCCACAGCGGCACGGTGTCCCAACCCGGACGGGTAGTCGCTGACTTATCGCCAGAACCGTCGGGGTATGCGCCGTTCGGGCAGCGTCAGCGGCTCGGCGCCGATTCGCCGAGCGGATATGCGACCTCCAAGCCGTTTGCTCCAACCCTGACCGGAACGGGGTCAAGCAGCTCACCCACAAAGTGCGGAATCGGTAGATCGGCGAAGCCGAGTACCCACCAGCGTCCGGCTCGGTCCTGAATCAACTGACCGGCGTACAGCGTTGGATGGTCCAGGACGGTGGCTCGGGCCAGATTCCACGGCCCGAGCAGCGACTCCCCTTGAACGCTCCAGACGGCCCCTGATTTATCGCTGCCGCGTCGGCCGGGGACTGTCCCGGTGGCGCCGCACGAGAACACCAGCAACGGCATCCCTTCGACGACCCGGATCTGCGGGACCTCCATATGGTTGAATCCCGCCGGGTCCGTCAGCGGAGGCTGTACCTCCCACGAGCGAAGATCAACGCTGCGGGCATGCCCGATGACGCCGGACCACCGGTCCGATCCGTCCCGGCCGTTGGCGGCCACTAGCATGTGCCAGCCGTCCCCGCCCGGGTCGCGGATCACAAACGGGTCGCGCCAGGCCCCGATGGAATGCCTGCTCGCTCCATACCACTGCGGGGCGGCCTCGACCAGCGGTTCCGTCCCGAGCCGGTGCCACTCCACCAGGTCATCGGAGACCGCTGCCCCGACCCGCTGGACCAGGCCCCGCTCAGCCCTGCTCAGCCCGGTGTAGAACAACCACCATCGCTGGTCATCGGCCTGGACCACGGAACCGGTCCACGTCGCCATGTCATCCCATGCAGGGCTGTCCGCGTGCACCAATGCGTCCGGACCGACGTGCCAGCTCCGCAGATCGGTTGATGTCGCATGGCCGATCGACGCCCGCAAGTGCCGCCGCTCCGGGTCGAGCAGCGCCCGCGAAGCACGGAGAAAGAACAGGTGAAATCGCTCTCCGTCGTCTGCGGTCCAGCTGTCCCAGATCCAGTGGTCAGGAAGGCGCAGCAAGAGCTTCCTCTTCGGCCGAACATCGGTATGTCATCGCGCCCGATGCGGGCACGGGTAGCAGTGTCACTCGGCTAGATCGGGTTAGCCCGGAAGATACGCCGATCACCGGTCGTGTCAAGCGTGCTACATCGTTGCTGCCGGCTCGAAGCTGGTTCTGTCGAAGCCAGCCGTCGGCAACCTCAGGCCGTCGACGGAGGCGTGCCAAACTGGCGCAATGCGCCCGCGCCAGGTCACCCTGCAGCAGGTCGCGCAACGTGCCGGGGTCTCACGCACAACGGCCTCGTTCGTCCTCACCGGACGCGATACCGACATGCGAATTTCGAACGACGCCCGAGATCGAGTCCTGCGAGCAGCGCGGGAGCTCGACTACCGTCCCAACCGCATTTCGCAGGGTCTCCGGACGAATGTCACTCACACGATCGGCTTGGTGTCGGACACCATCGCGACCGAGCCCTTTGCCGGCGAGGCCATCCACGGCGCACTCACGGCCGCGCTGGCGAACGACCGGATGCTGTTCGTGGTCGAAACCGAAGGTGACGTACATGCCGAGGATCAGTTGATCCGCGACATGTTGGACCGCCAGGTCGACGGCTTCATCTACGCGGCGATGTTCACTCGCGAGGTCAACGTCCCCGCCCGGCTGTCGGGACAGCCGTTGGTCTTGCTCAACTGCACCGACGCCGATTCGCGGGCGCCTGCCGTCATCCCTGATGAAGTGAACGCCGGTCGCGACGCGGCCCAGGTCCTGCTCGATGCCGGCCACCGCGATGGCATCTACATCGTGGGTGATCCTGCGCCGCATTTGTTCGCGGGACGCGAGCGCGTCGCCAGCATCAACGCGACCTTGTTGGCCGCCGGTGTGCGCCTGAGCGGCAATCTGGAATGCGAATGGCAGCCGGCTCCGGCCCATGCGGCGGTCAGGGAGTTCCTCGGCACGGGCGGCCGATCAAGCGCTTTCATCTGCCTCAACGACCGCATCGCCCTCGGAGCGTATGAGGCACTCACCGAGGCGGGGTTTCACTTGCCCGACGACGTCTCCGTCGTCTCGTTCGATGACTCGTTCTTGGCGCCCTGGCTACGACCTGCACTGACCAGCGTCGCGTTGCCGCACTACGACATGGGAAAGCTGGCCGTGGAGCTGCTGATCGACGATGCTGACGACACCGCGGAACACCGGGTCGCCATGCCGGTTCACCTGCGCGAGTCCGTGGCCAGCCCGAACCGGCGACTGCTGCCTCAGGCACAGCCGTAACCCGCCAGCCATCTCACACCGTGCGCAGAAACCGGTCGACGTCAGCTGTGGAGCCCAGCCGGATGAAAGCCAGGTGCCCGTATTCGGGGGACTTGGCCGCTGCCGCGTAGCGCCGGCGGTACTTGTCGTGCTGAGTCCACGCCCAGACGATGATCGACGAGTCAGCGTCGAGGAGAGTCCGCCATCGTTCGCGATTCGTGTTCCACAACTCCTCGCCGCTGGCCATCCGGCGCAGCGTCCGCGCCGCGACCTGTCGCATCACAACTCCGCGCGGAAGGTCGAGCCAGACAACTGTGTCAGCACGCTCCCAAATCAGGTCGCGCACTGACGAGTAGTTCCCGTCGACAACCCAGCCGTCACCGGTGATCGCGTCAGCAACGTGCCGGCGGAACTCGTCAGCCGGCAACGGCGTCCAGTTGGGCTGGTGGAAGATCGCGTCGAGTTCGACGTGTGGCACGCCGAGCCGCGCCGCGAGTGCTTTGGCCACCGTTGTCTTGCCGGATCCGCTGTTGCCGACGACGGAAATCCGACGCACGATCTGGAACTCTACGGCGACCTCAGGTACGCCAGATGAGCACCAGCGCGCGATCGTCCTGATCCGACTCGGCGACCGCATCGATGAGGCGGCGGGCGCCATGCCGGAACCCCTGAGACACCAGACGCTCCGCCTCGCCCTGCAGCTTGTCGATGCCAGCCAGGAGGTCGCGGCTGGGCGTCTCCACCAGACCGTCGGTGTAGAGGAGCAGCGCGTCGCCTGGCAGGAGTTGTCCCTCTGCTGGTTGGTACTCGTCCTTCTCGAAGATCCCGAGCAGGCCGCCAGTTGCAGCCAGTGTGTCCCACCGACCGGATCCGGCGTGAAAGTGGATCGCGGGAGGATGCCCCGCCGAGCGGACCTGGTACGTGCCAGTGCCCAGGTCGACCGCCAGGTACACCGCCGTTGCGAAGCCTTCCTCCCACTCCTGCCGCAGTAGGTAGGCGTTGGCGGCGGGAAGGAAATCCGATGAGGACACCGAGCCGATCAGGCCACCGAAGGCGCCGGACAGCAACAGGGCCCGGGTTCCTGCGCCCAGTCCCTTGCCCGACACGTCGACGAGTGCTACCTCGAGGGCCATCCCGTCGGCCGAGCGGGCCGCTACGAGAAAGTCGCCGGAGAACGTCGAACGCCCGGCGGACCGGTGCACGACCTCGGCTTCCCAGCCGCGCGGCAGTGACGGCATCTCGCCCTGGGCGCTCAATCGGTCGCGAAGGTCGACCAGCATCGACTCGCCGACAGCCCCTCGGACTCCGAGGATCGCTCGCCGCCGAACCGAGCCGAGGACCACGAGAGAGCTCACTGTGATCACCGTGACTGCGCCGACGTAGAACTGGTCCAGGCCGTGCGTGAACAGCTGCGCGACGAGTGCGACCGCGATCACTGCGATGAGCACGGACATCGTGGGTAGCGAGAGCACGTAGCCACCGAGCAGAATCGGGATCACGAACATGCTGAGCGGCACCGACTCCGGGGCCTCCGTGCGAGCGATGTAGATGACGGCGCACAGGAAGATCAAGGCAGCCAACCCGATGGGTTCGCGCTGCGCCCAGCCACCGAGCCTGCCGCTGGGACCGTAGGCGACGCCACCGTTCGCGCCGTCGGACCGACCGCTCACGCCGCGACAGTAGCCGCCCTGGCGCTACCGCTGAAAGAGGCTGTTGCGTACCGTCCAAGCATGGCCAGCCGCGGCAAAGTTCCCGCCAAGCGCCTCGATCACGTCGACCGCAAGTCTCAGGTCGGCGTGTCCGGGGCGCTGCGGGCCCGGGACGTGTCCAGACCCGACGACGCTCTCGTCGCCGAGTTCACTGCACCGATTGATCAGAAAGAGGCGGAAGCTCCCCGGTCTCCTCGTACCGGCTGAGCATCGCGATCCGACGGGCATGCCGGTCGTCGCCTGAGAACGGCGTGGTGATGAAGGCATCGACGAACTGGACGATGTCGTCCAGCGGATGCATTCGCACTCCGACCGAGATCACCCTCGCGTCGTTGTGCTCGCGGGCCAGCCGCGCCGTCTCGGTGGTCCAGGCCAGCGCCGCCCGGATACCGCGTACCTTGTTCGCGGACATCTGTTCGCCATTGCCGGACCCACCCAACACGACCCCCAGGCTGTCGTCCTCGCGAGCCACCGCCTCGGCCGCGCGCAAGCAGAACACCGGGTAGTCGTCGTCCTCGTCATGCTGGAACGGGCCGTGATCGACGACCTCGTGACCCGATTGCCGCAGCTGCTCAGCCAGTTGGTTCTTGACCTCGTAGCCAGCGTGGTCGGACCCCAGGTGAACGCGCATCCGGTCATCCTGCCAGGGGCTTTGTGCCAAGCACCCCGTCCGGCGGCGCGCCGTCGGCGGCATCTGCCAGGATCGAGCGCATGCCAGGTATCAACCTGACCCGCGACGAGGCCCGTGACCGCAGCACCATGGTCGAGGTCGACTCATACGAGATCGAACTCGACGTGACCACGGGCGAGAAGACATTCGGCTCCGTCACGACGGTGCGATTCCGCTGCCCCGATGACGCCCAGCAGACCTGGCTGGACTTCATCGCGCCCACCGTGGGCGAAGTCGTCTTGAACGGAACACCGCTCGACCCACTGACGGTGTACGACGGCTCCCGAATAACGCTCGAGGGCCTGCAGCCGGAGAACGAGGTCACGGTGGTGGCCGAGGCCGCCTACATGCACACCGGCGAGGGCCTGCACCGTTTCGTCGACCCGGTCGACGGCGAGGCCTACCTCTACACCCAGTTCGAGGTACCCGACGCCCGACGGGTCTTCGCCTGCTTCGAGCAACCCGATCTCAAGGCGACGTTCGCGTTCACGGTGACCGCACCGACGCACTGGCAGGTTGTCTCCAACTCGCCGACACCGAAGCCCGCACCGGTTGACGGGGACAAATCGTCCAGCCGGTGGATCTTCGACCCGACCCCACGGCTGTCCACCTACGTCACCGCCATCGTCGCAGGCCCTTACCACGTGGTCCGCAGCGAGTACACCGGCAAGGAGGGCACGATCCCGCTGGGCTTGTTCTGCCGGGCCTCCCTCGCCGAGCACCTCGATGCCGACGAGCTCTTCGACGTCACGCGGCGGGGATTCGGCTTCTTCGAGGACGTGTTCGGGCTCGCCTACCCGTTCGCCAAGTACGACCAACTCTTCGTGCCCGACTTCAACGCCGGGGCGATGGAGAACGCAGGCTGTGTCACCCACCACGAGGACTACGTGTTCCGCAGCCGGGTCACCGATGCCGCATTCGAGCGCCGGGCAGAGACCATCCTGCACGAGATGGCGCATATGTGGTTCGGCGATCTGGTGACCATGCGCTGGTGGGACGACCTGTGGCTCAACGAGTCGTTCGCCACCTGGGCCAGCGTTCTGGCCCAGGCAGAAGCGACCCGGTGGAACGAGGCCTGGACCACCTTCGCCGTCTCCGAGAAGCTGTGGGCGCTGCGACAGGACCAACTGCCTTCGACGCACCCGGTCTCCGCCGACATCCGCGACCTCGACGACGTCCAGGTCAACTTCGACGGCATCACCTACGCCAAGGGCGCCAGCGTGCTCAAGCAGCTGGTGGCCTGGGTCGGTCGCGACGAGTTCCTCGCCGGGGTTCGCGCATACTTCGCCGAACACGCATGGGGCAACACCGCCCTCCAGGATCTGTTCGCTCAGCTGGAGAAGACCAGCGGTAGAGACCTGTCCGCGTGGGAGGACCAGTGGCTGGAGACGGCCGGTGTCAACACCCTTCGCCCCGAGGTCGAGGTCGGTGACGACGCCTATACCTCGGTGACAGTCCTGCAGGAAGCCAGCGACACGCACCCGACCTTGCGCGACCATCGGATCGCGATCGGGTTGTACGACGATTCACCCGATGGCCTCGTCCGTCGCCGTCGTATCGAGCTCGACGTCAGCGGCGAGCGCACCGAGGTGGACGAACTGGTCGGCGAGGCGCCACCGGATCTGTTGCTGGTGAACGACGACGACCTCACCTTCGCCAAGATCAGGCTGGACGATCGATCCCGTGAGACGGTGGTGCGGAGCATTGGCCGGCTCTCCTCGTCTCTGGCCCGGGCCCTGTGCTGGACCGCCACGACTGACATGCTCCGCGACGCCGAGCTGCCGGCTCGCGACTACGTTGAGCTGGTACTCGGCGGTGTTCAGCGGGAGACCGACATCTCGGTCGTGCAGACCGTACTCGCGGCGGGTCGAACCGCCATCGACCTCTACGCCGACCCGCTCGACCGAATGATGCTCTCGGCGCGATGGGCCAGCGGGCTCCGCCGGCTCGCGGCGGTCATGGACGCGGGCAGCGACTCGCAGCTGGCATTTACCCGAGCCTGGGCGGCGGTTGCTGCCAGCCCAGAACACGTCGACCAGCTCTGGTCCTTGCTGGACACCACCGACGGTGGGGAGATCCTGCCCGGCCTTCGGGTCGACACGGACCTGCGCTGGAGCCTGCTGCACCGGCTGGTCATCATCGGAGCCGCAGGTGAGGACCACATCGCCGCCGAACTCGGTCGCGACGACACAGCGACCGGGCGCCGCCAGACTGCCTATGCACTGGCAGCGCGTCCGACCGAGCAGGCCAAGGCGGATGCTTGGGCACAGACGGTGGAGTCCGACGAGCTACCCAATACGCTCGTGCGGGCAACGACCGAAGGCTTCCACCAACCCGAGCAGCGCGAGCTGATCAGGCCCTATCTCGGTCGGTACCTGGATGCGATCCCAAAGCTGTGGGCGCAGCGCACGACGGACTCGGCCAGATCCATCATCGTGCGGATGTTCCCTCGGCTGCTGGCCGACGCGGAGATCGCCGAAAGGATTCGTAGCTGGCTGGAGGAGACCGACCTGTCTCCAGCACCCAGGCGGTTGATCGTCGAGGGCCTCGCCGACATGGACCGCGCGCTGCGCGCTCAGGCCCGCGACCGGACAGCCGGGCAGGCGGCCCGGCGGCGCTGATGCCCTCAAACTAGGCGTTCGCGGGTAGCCGGAACCACCTCCTCGGCGAAGCGTCGCAGCTGCTCGCGGCCGTCGCCCTCGCCGGCCCAGAAGACGAGCGTGTCGGCGCGGTGGTCGACCGCGAGACTCGCCAGCTCGTCCGCCCACTGATCGGCCGGCCCACGCAGGAAACCCTCCGACCCGCCGTCGGTGACGACGCCGCTCACATTGAAGATCCGTCGCACTGCCGACGGCTCACGGCCTGCGTCAGCGGCGCCTTCGTCGACTCTGGCGTTCATCTCGGCAAGCTTGTGCAGGGCGTCGGGTCGGATTGACGGCACCCAACCGTCGGCCAGCCGCCCGGTTTGTCGCAACGACCGCGGGCCTATGGCGCCGATCCAGATGCCGATGTCGTGCATCGGGACGGGACCGGAATGCACACCGCGTAGGTGGTAGTAGTCGCCCTCGAACCGGAGGTTGCGTTCGCCGCTCCACATCTTCCTGATCACGTCGATGCCCTCGGCAAGCTGGTCCAGCGCTTCACCAGGAGTTCTGCGAGTGCCGCCGTACCCGTCGATGGCGTCCCAGAAGCCGCCCGCCCCCAAACCGAGATCGAACCGACCATCCGACAACAGGTCGAAGGTCGCGGCCGTCTTGGCTAGGACAGCCGGTGGTCGTAATGGCAGGTTGGCCACATCGGGAAACACCCGCAGCGACGTCGTCGTGCTGAGGATCGCCGACATCAGCGCAAAGGTGTCGACGTAGCGCCGCTGGTACGGGTGATCCTGCACGGCGACATAGTCCAGCCCGAGCCGCTCGACCACGCGGGCCGTCTCCAGCAGCGGATCGTCGGCGTTCGGAACGAGGAAGTATCCGAACGTCAACTCACGATTCACGTCGATCACACCCTTCCGGGCAGGCTCGCCAACCGTCTCAACGCCTCGCGCCACGGCCTTGCTTCTTCCAACTGCGCCGACAAAGCCAGCAGGGTCTCCTCCGATCCGTGCCGGCCACCGAGCATGATGCCAATCGGAAGGGTGCTGCCGGCCACCTCGATCCGGTGCAAGGGCAGGCTGATCGCCGGCCAGCCGGTGAGGTTCCACACGCTGGTCCACGGCGTGTACTCGACCTGCGCCGCGAAGTCCGCCGCGGGCTCGTCGTCGTTGCGCAACTCCCCGACCAGCGCGGGGATTCTGGCCAGCGTGGGCGACAGGATCAGGTCGTAGGGGGCCCACACCTGCGCGGCCTCACGGCTGGTCCGTTGGACCCCCGTCAACGCTTCGGCATAGTCCACGCCGGAGAAGCCAAGGCCCTTCGTCCGGAGCCAACGGGTGTACGGCCTCAGCAAGCTCTCGTTCTCGGGTGGGATCGGTGCGGTCGCCGCCAGGACCGACCAGATCGCCTCGAAGGAGGCCCACCGTTGCGCCGGGAACGGAACCGGAGCCTCGTCGACCGCATGACCCAGATCGGCGAGGAGCGCGGCCGTGTCGCTCACCGCTTCGATGCACGCCCGGTCTACGGCGGCGTGCTCGGCGATCACCGGAGTCGTCACCACACCGACCCGAAGTGCTCCTGGCGAACGCTCACAAGCATCGACGAATGTCGTCGCCGGTCCAGGCAGCACAAACGTGTCACCGGGCCGGTTGCGCGCCAGGACGTCGAGCAATGCCGCCGTATCACGGACGTCTCTGGTCAGCACTCCGGAGCCGGCCAGTCCCGCGCCGTCGACGCCGTGTGGTCCCGCACTCACCCGCCCGCGGGTGGGTTTCAAGCCGACCAAGCCGCACACACTGGCCGGAATCCGGATGGAGCCGCCGCCGTCGGAGGCATGGGCGACCGGAACGATGTGGGCGGCAACGGCAGCGGCAGCTCCGCCGCTGGAACCGCCGGCCGAACGGGAAAGATCCCATGGCGATCGGGCCGGCGGTGCGATATCAGGTTCGGTGTAGCAGGGCAGGCCGAACTCTGGCGTATTGGTCTTGCCGATCATCAGCGTTCCCGCGTCGCGCAGCAGGGACACGACCCCGTCGTCGACCGGTGCAACCATGCTGGCCAGTGCAGCGCTCCCCGCGGTGAACGGTATGCCCGCGACCATGGCGAGGTCTTTGACCGGGCAGGGCACACCGGCCAGCGACGGCGGCCGGCCGCCACCGAGTATCGCCTTTTCGACGGCGTGCGCCTGGTCTCGGGCGAGATCCGGTGTCAGCGTGACGAACGCGCCGACCTGGCTTCCCAGCCGGTCCGCTCGCTCGAGAGTGTGGTCGAGAACATCGGTCGGAGATACCTCGCGCACTCGGATTGCTGACGCAAGCTCCAACGCACTCAGCTCGTGGATCTCTGTCACGACTCGACCGTAGGCCAGCCGAACCGTCAGGATGGAGCTGCCATGACCGCCCCATTGGAACCGCCGGATCCGCTGCCGCCGAGTGAGCCGACGTTCGCGCCACGGACTACGCCTGCGACGTCGTTGTTGGCGGCCGTGAAACTGATGTACGTCGGTGCCGGGCTGTCCCTGCTCGGGATGTTGTTCGCCCTGGCCACCCGCGGTCAGTTACGCGATCAGCTGATCGAAGAAGATCCAGACCAAACCGCAGCGGAACTCGATCGAGCGGTCAACATGGCCAGCGGGGTCAGCCTGGTCATCGGGCTGATCGCGGTTGGTCTCTGGCTGTGGATGGCGCGGGCCAATGGCCGGGGCGAGGCGTGGGCGCGAATCGTCGCGACCGTGCTCTTCGGGCTGAACATCGTGCTCACCACCTACAACCTGGCGCAGACCACCGGTTTCGGAGTCGTGATCAACATCACGGCGATCGTCCTCTCCGGGGCGATCCTGTGGCTGCTCTACCGCAAAGACTCCAACGCCTACTACGCATCAGCCTCTCCAGCCACCGGCGCGTGACGTTCCGCCTTCGGTGATCTTCCTCTAAGGTGGCGCCGGTGTCAGGGTGCAAGCCTCCGACCGGGAAGGAACCGTCATCCCATGAGCACTACCCCTCCGTCGGATCCCTGGGGAACGCCACCGGACCGGCCGGATCAGCCCGAGCCCGACCAGCCCGATGCCCGACCAGCCCATGCCCGACCAGCCCATGCCCGACCAGCCGATGCCCGACCAGCCAACGGCTCCGGGCGGGCCGCCTACGGTGGAAGAGCCCGCAGCCGATCCGTGGGCAGCACCGCCGAGTGAACCGACATCGGGCGCCGCCTTCGATAGCCCAGCCGGGGAATTCTCGCAGCAACCGCCTGTGTACCCACCGGCACCGACGCCGCCCGAGGTGCCCTACGCCGGGCCGCGTCCGACGCCCACCCCGCCGGCGTCGATCCTGACCGCCGTCAAGCTGATGTACGTCGGGGCCGCGCTCTCGGCGATCAGCTTCCTGGCCAGTCTGCTCACCCAGGATTCGGTGCGCGAATCGGCGCTCGAGGGTGACCCGACGCTGACCGAGAGCGAGCTCGATGCCATCGTCACCATCGGAATCGTCATCGGCGTGTTCGTCGGCCTCATCGGCGTCTTGCTGTGGGTGTGGATGGCCGAGACCAACCGGCGCGGCAAGAGTTGGGCGCGGATCGTCGCCACCGTGCTCGGCGCGCTCAACATCGTGTTCACTCTCATCGGCCTGTTCCTCGGCCAGAGCAGCGGCCTGGTCGTGGTGTTCAGCCTCATCTCCGCAGTGCTCGCGGCGGTGATCCTGTATCTGCTCTACCGGCCGGAGTCGAACGTCTACTACGAAGCCGTCGCCGACCTCAAGCGGTAGACCCTTCGGACCGCAAACCGTGCCACCACAGACGCCGAATCGGTCGGCCCCATGGCCTGCGGACGAGCGATTTCGCCAGCCGGGCCGTCACCACGTCGTGCTCTAGCCGAGCCGCACGCTCGCGGTGCAGTTCCTGTGCGATGTGGTCGTGGGTGAACGTCATGACCGGACTCCTTCACGTGTTCATTCCTGACATCCACGAGCCTGGTCCTGAGGTGTCACCGCTGACATCGGGCGATCACCGCGTTCTGCGCAGGCGCAGCGCCTTAGCTCCACGTCGAGCACTTAGCCGCCGGCAAGAGGTCCACCGGTTGGTGGACAACGAATCCCACCGACCGGCGCTTCCGTACCGGCGGGCGGTACGGCCAAGCTGAGGCCATGGCTACGACCGACGCCGCGATCGCGGTGCAGAACCTGCGCAAGACCTACGGCGACACGCCTGCCGTCGACGGCGTCGACCTCGAGGTTCCCCGGGGAGAGATCTTCGCCCTGCTCGGCCCGAACGGCGCCGGCAAGACGACTACCGTCGAGATCTTGGAGGGCTTCCGGCGCCGCGACGCCGGGACCGTCAGCGTGCTGGGGGTCGATCCGGGCCGGCCGACGCCAGCCTGGCGGTCCCGGATCGGCATCGTGTTGCAGACCACCGGCGGCCACGACGAACTGACCGTCGAAGAGTTGGTCCGCCATTTCGCCCGCTACTACCCGAACGCACGCGATCCGGACGAGGTCATCGGCGCCGTCGGTCTGGACGACAAACGCCGAACGCGTGCTCGCCACCTCTCGGGCGGGCAGCGCCGGCGTCTGGACGTGGCGCTCGGCATCCTCGGTCGCCCTGACCTGCTGTTCCTGGACGAGCCGACCACCGGTTTCGACCCGGAGGCACGCCGCGAATTCTGGGACCTCATCGACTCGCTGGCCGATGGCGGGACGACGATCATCCTGACCACCCATTACCTCGACGAGGCGGAACACCTAGCTGATCGGGTGGCCGTCATCAACGACGGTCGCATCGTCGCGGTCGACACACCTCAGCGGCTTGGCGGACGGGCCGACAGAGAAGCCGCCGTCGGATGGACGGAGAACGACGAGCGTCGCAGCACCGTGACGGCAGAGCCCACCCGAATCGTGCAGGAGCTCGCCGCCCGCTTTCCCGGCGAGATCCCCGGTTTGTCCATCACCCGTCCCACCCTCGAAGACGTGTATCTCCAGTTGATCGGTGCAGCCGGCACCAGCGAGGGAGCGCCGCAGTCATGACCATCAGAGCCGAGAACGACAACGCAATCGACACCGCCGGCGCCGGTAGCAAGGCCCCGTCTGCCGGGTCGCTCGGCCTCGCTCGCACTCGCCTGGAACTCAAGGCTTTCTTCCGGGAGAAGGACGCCCTGATCTTCAGCTTCCTGTTCCCGATCATCATGCTCGGCATCTTCTCTGTGGCCTTCGGCGGCGAGGACTCGGCGATCGGCGATGCCGGTGGCCCGGAGATCGACTTCACCCAGTACTTCCTCCCAGGGATGATTGCCGCCGGCATCTTTCTGGTCAGTTTCCAGACATTGGCGATCACCATCGCCATCGAGCGAGACGACGGCACTCTCAAGCGCCTCCGTGGCACGCCGATGCCGCCGGTCTCCTACTTCCTCGGCAAGATCGGCATGGTGCTCATCACCGCCCTGGCCCAGACGGTGCTCCTGCTCGCCTACGCCGGACTCATCTTCGGGGTGGAGCTGCCCACCGAACTGTCGAGCTGGCTAACCTTTGCGTGGGTTTTCGTCCTGGGGACGGCGGCGGGAACGGTTCTCGGGATCGCGTACTCGTCCGTTCCGAAGTCTGGACGAAGCGCTCCGGCCGTCGTCACGACACCCGTCCTGATCCTGCAGTTCATCTCAGGGGTCTTTTTTGTGTACAGCGACCTGCCGACCTGGCTGCAGCACATCGCAGCGATCTTCCCGCTCAAGTGGATGGCGCAGGGCATGCGCTCGGTGTTCCTTCCGCCAGAGTTCGAGGCGGCGGAAGTCTCCGGCTCGTGGCAACACGGTCTGACGGCCATCGTGCTGATCGCCTGGCTGATCGTGGGCCTGGTCCTGTGCGTGCGGACGTTCCGCTGGCAGCGGCGGGACGCCGGATGAACATGCCGGCACCGTCCGTTCCCGGCTCGGTCGCCGAACTGGAGAACTTCTGGGTCCGGACGAGGATCGGCTGGACCGCCGTATACCTCGGCCTGCTGGCCCTGGTGGCGCTGTTCACCGTGATCAGCGACGGGTTGAGTGTCGGCGACAAACTCGCCTCTCTGGCCTTGCTGGGCGTGATGGCCGTCAGTTACTTCTTCGTCGGCAGGCACGTTCTCGGGGAAGACCAGGGCACACCGTCGCTGATCCAGGTTGTGGTGGCGTGGATGTGCTTCTACGGCCTGGTGGTCGTCGGCAGCCGAGGAGCCGAAACGGGAGGAGGCCCCGAGTACTTCCTGCTCTTCATGTTGTTCCCACAGATCTGGGCCTATCTCTCGACTCGCCGCGCCGTCGTCGCCACCGTCATCGTTGTCGTTTGCCTCGCCGTGGTCGAGATCGGCCTCGCCGGCTGGAATCGTCAAGCAGCCGTCGACGTGCTGCTCGTGATGCTCCTCCAGCTCGCGCTGGCTCTGCTGCTGGGGCTGTTCATCACCGGGATCATCGACCAGGCAGAGCGGCGGGCCGTGTTGATCGACCAGCTCGAGCGCACTCGAGCGGAGCTCACGGAAACCGAGCATGCTCGCGGTGTCCTCGCCGAGCGGGAGCGCCTGGCCCGGGAGATCCACGACACGCTGGCTCAGAGCTTCACCAGCATCCTGACCCTGAGCCAAGCCACCGACGTCGCTCTGCCTTCGGGCGCCGCTGCGGCGCGCGAGCGGCTGACCCTCATCGAGCGGGCGGCCCGCGAAGGCTTGGCTGAGTCGAGGGCGCTGGTGGGGGCGCTGGGGCCGATCGACTTGGTGGACACGAGCCTGGCCGAGGCCGTCGAGCGGGTGGTCGCGCGGTTCGGAACCGAGACCGGCCTCCCCGCCGTGATGACCGTGTCGGGCCGACCCCGCTCGCTCCCGGCCAACTACGAAGTCGTACTGCTGCGGGCAGCCCAAGAGGCGCTCGCGAACGTCCGCCGGCACGCCAGAGCCCAGGCCGTCCGGGTCACCTTGACCTTCCCACCGGACGGGCCAGGGAGCGCCACGCTCGAGATCGCCGACGACGGGACAGGCTTCGATCCGCTCGAAGCGAGGGGTTACGGGCTGCGCGGCATGCGGGCCAGAGTGGAACAGGTCGGCGGCACCTTGGAGATCGCCAGCGGTGTCGGCACGGGCACCTCCATCCGGGTGCTCGTGCCGTAGCGAAGGTCGAGCCCGACGGGTATCGGGGGAACGCGGGCGGAGCCCCCGCGGGTAGCGGGTTATTCGGGGGAACGCGGGGGCGGAGCCCCGCGGGTAGCGTTGCCGTCCGTGGCGGCGCTGCGCATCCTGATCGTCGACGATCATCCGGTCGTGCGGACCGGATTGGCCGGCATGCTCGGCGCCGAGGACGATCTCGAGGTCGTCGGTGAGGCCGGCGACGGCGAGGAAGCCGTCGCCTTTGCTCACCGGCTGCGACCCGACGTCGTGCTGATGGACCTGCGAATGCCCCGGGTCGATGGTGCCGAGGCCACTGCGCGGATCATCGCTTCGGATCCGGACATCAAGGTCCTGGTGCTGACGACATACGACACCGACTCCGACATCGTCCGGGCAGTGGAGGCCGGTGCGACCGGGTACTTGCTCAAGGACACCCCCCGGGTGGAGCTCGCAGCCGCCGTGCGCGCCGCCGCCCGAGGTGAGACGGTGCTTGCCCCGCCGGTCGCTGCTCGTCTGGTGGGCCGTCTACGAGCCCCCGCCAAGGAGCAGCTCACCCCGCGAGAGGCGGAGGTACTCGCCGCCGTCGCCCGAGGTCTGTCCAACGCCGAGGTCGGGCGAGGTGCTGTTCATCGGCGAGGCAACGGTCAAGACCCACCTGTTGCGCATCTTCGCCAAGCTCGGCGTCGATGACCGCACCGCCGCCGTCACCCGTCGCCTACGAGCGCGGCATCCTCCCGACGCCTGGCCGCTAACCCCTGCCTGCTGGAGGAGTTACGGAGCGCTCCACGTTAGACCTGGCCCACCTCGGCCTCGGTTCCTGCCCTACCGTGCGTTCGATCTCGAGATCAAACGTTGTTCAGGACGCAGCTGGAAGCACGACTACGCCGTCGTCGTCGCTGTACAAGGTTGCACCCGGCTCGAATGTCGCGCCGCCGAACTGCACCGCGATGTCGCGCTCGCCCGTACCGGTCTTCGCGCTCTTGCGGGGGTTGGTGCCGAGTGCCTTGATGCCGAGCGGCAGCTGTGCGACTGCGGCGGCGTCGCGGACAGCGCCGTAGATGACGAGGCCCGACCAGTTGTGGGAGATGGCCAGCTTCGCGATGAGGTCGCCCATCAGCGCGGTGTGCACTGATCCCCTACCGTCAACGACAAGGACGCGTCCGGTGCCGTCCTCACCCAGAACGGACCTCACCAGAGCGTTGTCCTCGAAGCAGCGGACGGTGGTGATGACGCCATGGAAGGCGCGGAAAGCGCCGAACTGGCGGAATTGCGTGTCGCAGGATTGGAGCCGATCACCGTGTTCGTCGTAGAGGTCGGACGTCGCCGGGATCGCAGGTGCCCCTCTGGCCGCGGTCTCAGGGTCGACGGACATGTGATTTCCTCACTGAGCTCGAGTTGGCTCGACACGGGACGCGACGGCGGAACCCGCGCGAGGCCAGCCGCAGTGAACCATAGGACGCAACCACGCTCAGTATTGATGACGCACCGTCACAGTCACGATCCCTACATCTTCGCCTCATGGGGTGACAGAGGTCACATGCAGGCGGGATCATGCGGTAGCTGTTCGCATCCCAGATCGGGAAGGATCGCAATGCGGATTTACAAGGGGTCACGAGCGGTTATCGGCATCCTCGCCCTGGGGCTGGTGGTGGCCGGCTGCGGAACCACAGCGGAGGACAACGGGGCTTCAACGGAAGGCGATTCGGGCGAGTCAGAGCCGGTCAGCGGACTGAGCATCATGGTCCCCAACGATCCCGGCAGTGGCTACGACACGACGGCACGTGCCGCCGCGAAGGCGATGGAGGACGCCGGACTCACCGATACCGTCGAGGTCTTCAACGTCCCGGGCGCCGGCGGCACGGTCGGGCTGCAACAGACGGTCAACGAGGCCGGCAACGAAGATCTCCTGTTGCAGATGGGCCTGGGGGTCGTCGGTGCTTCATACACGAACCAGTCGGAGGCGACGCTCGCGGAAACCACGCCGATAGCCCGGCTGATCGAAGAGGCTGAGGCAATCGTCGTGCCCGGGGACTCGCCCTACTCAACCCTCGACGAGCTGGTCGAGGCGTGGAAGGCGGATCCCGGCGGCGTGCCCGTGGGCGGAGGCTCGTCTCCGGGTGGTCCGGACCATCTGACGCCGATGCTCCTCGCGCAAGCCGTGGGTGTGGAGCCCGCAGAGGTCAACTACGTGGCCTATGACGGCGGTGGTGAGCTGCTTGCGGCGATGCTCGGAGGCAAGGTCGTCTTCGGGGCCACGGGCGTCGGGGAGGTCTCCGAACAGGCCAAGTCCGGTGACCTGAAGGTTCTGGCCGTCACCAGCGAGGAGCCGGTGCCTGACCTCGATGCACCGACACTCACGGAAGAAGGCGTCGATCTCGTCTTCTCCAACTGGCGCGGGCTAGTGGCACCGCCGGAGATCTCCGACGAGGCGAAACAGCAGTTCATCGACCTGGTCACCGAGATGAACGATTCGGACGAGTGGAAGGCGACGCTCGAGGAACAAGGATGGATCGACGCCTTCATCTCCGGTGACGAGTTCACCACGTTCCTGGAGGAGGAGAACGAGCGGGTGAACCAGGTCCTGGCCGACCTGGGGCTCGCGTGACCTCCGAAACCACGGTGAAGGGGCAGGGCCGCTCCGAGCTCGGAGTGGCCCTGTTCCTCCTGGCTCTGGGTGTACTCGTCCTGGTCGATGCCGCCGGAATCCCTGAGACTGCCGGTCAGACTGGCCCCGTCGGGCCGAAGGCGGTCCCATATGTTCTGGGCGGTGCGCTCGTGCTGCTGTCCATCCTCCTCGCCATTGATGTCCTTCGCGGAGGACGCGGCGAGCAGGAGGTGGGCGAGGACGTCGATCTCTCGCACGGAAGCGACTGGCGCACGGTCCTGATCCTGATTGGCGCGTTCCTGGCCAATGTCGTACTCATCGAGCGGGTGGGCTGGGCGATTTCGGGGGCCATCCTTTTCTTCGGGACGGCCTTCGCGCTGGGAAGTCGGCACTTCATCCGTGATGCCCTGATCGCCATCGCGTTGTCCGTCGGGACGTGGTACCTGTTCGCGCTCGGCCTGGGCATCGAACTGCCGGTGGGCGTGCTGAAGGGAATCTTGTGATGGAGGCTCTCGGCGACCTGATCAACGGATTCGCGACCGCACTCACCCCCGTCAATCTTCTCTATGCCTTTCTCGGCGTCCTGCTGGGCACGGCTATCGGTGTCCTGCCCGGCATCGGGCCGGCGATGGCGGTTGCCCTGTTGCTGCCTCTGACCTTTGGCCTCGACGCCACGGCAGCGTTCATCATGTTCGCGGGCATCTTCTACGGCGGCGCCTACGGCGGGTCGACCACCTCGATCCTGCTCAACACGCCCGGTGAGAGTTCGTCGGTCGTGACGGCGATCGAGGGCAACAAGATGGCCAAACGAGGGCGCGGAGCGCAGGCGTTGGCCACTGCCGCCATCGGGTCGTTCGTCGCTGGCATCATCGGCACGCTGCTGCTGGTGTTCCTTGCTCCCACGGTGGTGGACATCGCGATCCAGCTCGGCGCCGCGGACTATTTCGCACTGATGGTACTGGCCTTCGTCGCGGTCACCTCGGTGCTCGGGGCGTCGCGAATCCGCGGCTTCATCTCGCTGGTACTCGGTCTGACGATCGGCCTGGTGGGCATCGACCTGTCGACCGGTCAACAGCGGCTCACGTTCGGGGTGCCGCAGCTTGCCGACGGGATCAGCGTCGTCGTCGTGGCGATGGGCCTGTTCGCTGTCGGCGAGGCGCTCTGGATCGCGGCCCACCTGCGCCGGCGACCAGCCGAGATCATCCCCGTCGGGCCGGCCCGCATGAACAAGGAAGACTGGTCGCGGTCCTGGAAGCCCTGGCTGCGCGGCACGGGTATCGGCTTCCCGTTCGGTGTGATCCCCGCCGGTGGGGCTGAGATTCCGACCTTCCTGTCCTACGTCACCGAGAAGAAGCTGACCAAGAACCCCGAGGAGTTCGGTCGCGGCGCCATCGAGGGTGTGGCCGGCCCGGAAGCCACCAACAACGCATCGACGGCCGGAGGCTTGGTGCCGCTGTTGACCTTGGGGTTGCCGACCACCGCGACGGCCGCCGTCATGCTGGCAGCATTCCAGCAGTACGGCATCCAGCCCGGTCCGTTGCTGTTCGAAAACGAGCCAGAGCTCGTCTGGGGACTCATCGCCAGCCTGTTCATCGGCAACGTCATCCTGCTCATCCTCAACCTGCCGCTCGCACCAATCTGGGCGAAACTGCTGAGGATCCCGAGGCCGTTGCTCTACGCCGGCATCCTGTTCTTCGCCAGCTTGGGCGCCTACGCCGTCGGCGGCTCGCCGGTGGACCTATTGGTCCTGCTGTTGTCGGGCTGCTGGGCATGATGATGCGGCGCTACGGTTTGCCGATCGTCCCGGCGATCATCGGTGTCATTCTCGGGCCGCGCGCCGAGGTCGAGATGCGCCGCGCCCTGCAGATCAGCGATGGCGAAATCTCCGGACTGGTCAACACCCCGCTCTCGATCGCGATCTACACAATCATCGCGTTGGTGCTGCTGTGGCCGTTGGTGAATCGCTTCGTCATCCGACGTTTCCGCCCGCCCGCCCATGAGGTGCATGTCGGGCACTCCCACGCACTGGTCGAACTTGCCGAGGAGATTGCCGAAGAACCCGTGGAGCCCGAACCGTCCCGGGCCGCCAGTGCACCCGATGCACCAGATTCGACCGAAAGGACGCCATGACCATCGTCGTGGGCTACGCACCCACTGCCGAAGGCCGGGCCGCGCTCGCCCAGGCCCTCGAGGAAGCGCTGCAGCGGAGTCTGCGCCTCGTGGTGGTCAACTCCTCACGCGGCGACTCTCTGGTCGACAGCGGATTCGCGACGGAGGCCGAGATCGACGAGATTCGCGGCCGGCTCGAATCAGCCGGAGTTGACTTCGAGATCCGCCGCCCGATTCGCGGGCGGGAAGCGTCCGACGAAGTCGTCGAGGCCGCGAAGGAAGTCGATGCGTCACTGATCGTGATCGGAATGAGGCGACGCACACCAGTAGGGAAGCTCATCCTGGGGAGTGACGCTCAGCGAATTCTGCTCGATGCCGAGTGCCCCGTGCTGGCGGTCAAAGCGGGTTGAGACCCGCTGGTGCGACGCGGGATTCCGGGCTGGCTCGTCCGCCTGCTCATCTGCGTTGCATTGACTCAGTCGGCGCTCAACCTCAGCCGGCCGATCACGTCGTACCGCGCTCTTGCGCTGGGTGCAGACGCTCGAGCAATCGGGTTGATCACCGCCGCCTACGCGGTGCTGCCGGTGCTTGCTGCCTTGCCCCTTGGCCGCCTGGCGGACCGTTGGCGCCCGGCTCCGCTCGTTGCGGCCGGGGCTGTGCTGCTCGCCGGTGGAAGCGCATTGCTGGGAATCGCTCCGAGCCTCGCCGCCCTCGCCATGTCGAGCGCCGTTCTCGGGCTGGGCCACCTGTCGTTCATGGTCGGCGGTCAGACGCTGGTCGCCCAGCAGTCCGAGGACGACCAGCACGATCGGTACTTCGGCCTGTTCACCGCGGTGACGTCGCTCGGCCAACTGGTCGGGCCGGCGCTAGGCGGTCTGGTTCTGAGCCTCGGTAACCGGTCACTCCTGGCATCGACAACATCGAGCTTGCTACTCGCTGCCGGGCTGGCCCTCGCCGCTCTCCCATCAACGATGGGCCTGTCAACCGGGAAGCGGCATCAGCTCGCACGGTCCGAGCAGGTGGCCCGGATATCCGCCTGGCGCATCCTGCGCTCGCCCGGCGTGCCCGCCGGGATGTTCGCGAGTCTGATGCTGCTGGCGGCCGTCGACATCGTGACGGCATACCTGCCGGTCATCGGCGAGGAGAATGGCATCAGCCCCGGCGTCATCGGCGCACTGCTCAGCCTGCGGGCAGCCGCCTCGATCGGGTCCCGCCTCCTCGTCGCACCGATGGTTCGCACCTGGGGGAGGATCCCGCTGATCGTCGTCAGTTCTGCCGGCTCGGCGGTCACTGCCGCGTTGTTGCCGGTGTTCGCCACCCCTGCCGTGCTGGCGGCACTGTTGGTGGTGGCGGGCTTCTTCCTCGGCATCGGCCAACCACTGACGATGACCCTGGTCGTCCAGGCGGTGCCCGCTCAAGTCAGGGGCGCAGCCCTGGCGATGCGGCTGACCGGAAACCGGCTCGGCCAAGTCGCCGTTCCGGCGGCGGCGGGGATCGTCGCCGGAGCAATGGGAGTCGTCGCGGCGTTCTGGCTGACTGCCGCCCTGCTGGGTGCGGCCGCCTGGGCGGTGGCGCGTCGTTGACCGCACCGCCAAGGCACTCAATATCGATAAAAGCCGCGGCCCGATTTCCGGCCGAGGTCACCGGCCGCGACCATTCGGGTGAGGGTCTCGGGCGGGAAGAACTTGGTGTCGCCGGTCTCCGCGTAGATGGTCGCAGCGGCATGCCGGAGGATGTCCACGCCGGTCAGATCGATCGTGGCGAGCGGGCCCATGGCGTGGCCGAAGCCGAGTCGACATGCGGTGTCGATGTCCTCGGCCGAGGCGACGCCCGACTCGTACAGCCGCACAGCCTCCACCACGAGTGCGCTGATCAGCCGCGTCGTGACGAAGCCGGCGACGTCGCGGTTGACGACGACACAGGTCTTGCCGACCGACTCGGCGAACGAGCGCGCCGCCGCCAGCGTCGCGTCCGAAGTGCGAAGCCCCCGGATCAGTTCGCACAGGCTCATCACGGGAACCGGTGAGAAGAAATGCGTGCCGACGACCGACTCGGGGCGGGTCGTCGCCGAGGCGATGGTCGTGATCGGAATGGCGCTGGTGTTGGTCGCGAGCACGGCGTCGGCCCGGCAGATTCGGTCCAACTCCCGGAACAGCTCCTGTTTGACCTCGACCTGCTCGAAGACCGCCTCGACGACGAAGTCGGCCTCCGCCGCCTGGCCGAGATCCCGAGTCGTCGTGATGCGGGCCAGGGTGGCGTCCCGGTCGCCGGCCGAGAGCCGGTTCTTCTCGACCAGCCGCGCGGTGCTTTTCTCGATCCCGGCGATCCCCTGCCGGAGCGCATCGTCGGTGACGTCACGCAGCACCACCTGCCATCCGGCCTGCGCGGCAACCTGGGCGATACCGGACCCCATCAGCCCCGCGCCGACCACGGCGACTCGCTGCGACATGTGCACTTCTCCTTTCTCTGCGGTGCGTACGGTGCCGACTCGCCCGCGGCGGGCACACTAGGAGGGTGCCGGGTACGGGGAACGCCACGTACGTGCTGGGGCCGCTGGCGGTCGCCGCCCTGCTCGGAACGCTACTGCTGCTGGTCCGGTGGGCGTTTGCTCGCGGGTCGTCCCTCGTCAGTCCCTCCAAGCCCGAGTACGGCCTGCTCCAGCCCGTCGCTACTGCCAGAACCGATGCGGAAATCCGGCCCATCGGCACGGCGCTCACGGCCGCCGGCATTCGGTTCACCGTCACCGTCGACCGTGGTGGTCGTCAGATCATGGTCTGGCCCGACGACGTCGACCGCGCTCGGGACGTCGTCCGGGGGGTGATCGGGGGTGGCCGACCGCCAGGTCTGCCAGGCGATGGACACCAGTAGCACCAAGCCGACGTAGACCCAGCCGAGCAGGACGTCGATCACGTAGTGCTCGCCACCGTAAATCAGAGTCAGTGCCATGGCGACCGGATAGGCGGCGATCACGATCAGCAGCAGCCGATTGCGCACGAGCATCCACAAGGTGACGCTGAACAGCAGCGCGAACGCCGCGTGCAGTGACGGCAGGGCGGCCACCTGATTGGAGCCGGCCTGGGCCTGGTCCAGCCACGCTCCAGCGCTGTTCAGGCCCACGACCGACCACCCATTGGTCGCCACCCGGTCCATCTGTTCCGGCACGAAGCCGTACTTCGACGCGTACCACGGGGGCGCAGCGGGCAGCAGGATGTACGTCATGAGCCCGGCGTATGAGAGCAGAACGACCCGGCGCACATAGGTCAGCCACACCGGCCGGGACCGGACATACAGGATCGCTGCCAGGGCCCACGGCAGCACGAAGTGGGTGACGTAGACCAACGAGGCAGCCGCGTCCCACCAGTGCGGCTCGGCCGGATCGTAGGCGTGTTCCTGCAGCCAGGCCGTCGGCAGGATGCCGCCGAAGAGCAGCCGTTCCAGGTCAGCGAGCTCGACCACGCGGACGGGGATCCCGAGGGTGTCGGCGATGCCGCGGGTGTGGTCGTAGAGGATCAGCGCAGCGAGAAGCGGCAGCCAGTCCAGGACAGCGCGAACGTGCTCACGGATCGGGCGGCCCAACCGTGCGGCGACGATCCCCGCCAGGATCCAGACGCTCTGTCCGATCCGGTCGATCGGGACACCGACGGCGACGACATAGACGGCCAGGACGACGAAGTAGGCGGTCAAGCCGAGCCGGGACAACGACCACGTCCACGGCCGCCGCAGTCTGGCGAGCCGCCCGGCCGGGGCCACGACCTTCCTGGAGGTCTGGTCCTCCTCCGTCTCGACGCTCATCAGTCCTCGTAGTGGTCCGGGTCGGGTTCGCGGACGACATCGGCCCCGAGCGCGTTCAGCTCACCGGCGAAGTCGGGGTAGCCGCGGTCGATGTGGTGTACGCCGGAAACCAGTGTCTCTCCCTCGGCCACGAGTCCGGCCAGCACTAGGCCGGCACCGGCCCTGATGTCAGGTGCCATCACCGGGGCCGCTGACAGACGCGGCCGGCCGTGCGCCACCGCGTGATGCCCATCGGTGCGCACGTCCGCGCCGAGACGCGCGAGCTCATTGACGAACATGAACCGGGCCTCGTAGACGTTCTCGGTGACCATGGCTGTGCCTTCGGACACCGCATTGAGGGCGACCACCATCGGCTGGAGGTCGGTCGGGAATCCTGGGTACGGCAGCGTGACGACGTCGACCGCCTGCGGCCGTCCGGACATGGCCACTCGGAGGCCTTCGTCGGCCGTGTCGATCGTGGCCCCCGCGTAGGCGAGCTTGTCCAGCACGATCTCGAGGTGGTCGGCCCGCCCGTTCGGGACAGTGAGGTCGCCTCGGGTCATGACCGCAGCGATCGCCCAGGTGCCGGTCACGATGCGGTCGGGGACCGTCGTGTGCTCAGTCGGGCTCAGCCCGTCGACGCCCTCGATCCGCAGGGTCGACGTGCCAACGCCGTCGATCTTCGCGCCCATCTGGCTCAACAACCGGCAGATGTCGACGATCTCCGGCTCGCGGGCGACGTTGTCGATGACCGTCGTGCCGGAGGCCAAGGTGGCCGCGCTGACCAGATTCTCGGTCGCCCCGACGCTGGGAAAATCCAGCCAGATGTTGGCGCCGCGCAAGCCAGCAGGTGCTCGGGCGACGACGAAACCGTGCTCGACTGAAACCGTCGCACCCAACTTCTCCAGCCCGGCGAGGTGCATTCCCAATCCCCGCGATCCGATGGCGTCGCCACCAGGAAGTGCGACGTCGGCCGCTCCACACCGGGCCAGCAACGGTCCGAGTACACAGATCGAGGCCCGCAGCCGTCGAACCAGGTGATACGGAGCGGCGAAGCTGACCTGGGAGGGCACGTCGACGACCACCGTGCTGCCGTCGCGTCGGACGTCTGCGCCGAGGCGGCGCAACAGGTCGGCCATGTAGTCGACGTCGGTGATCGCGGGAACGTCTCGCAGAATCGTCGGGCCTTCCGCGAGCAGCGCACTGGCCATGAGCTTGAGAGCGCTGTTCTTGGCGCCCGCCACGCGGACCTCCCCGCGCAGGGACGTCCCACCGGTCACCCGGAATCGGTCCATCGGGGCATCTTGTCATGGCACCGACCCAGCTCAGGGAGTCGGCGGTTGGGCTACCCGACCAGATGCCCTCCGGGCGGAGCCGCCTCCAGCCAGGCCAGGAAGGCCATGGACGCGGCCTCGCTCATGGACACCTCAAGCCTGCGATCACCTGCCTCGCAGACGAAAATGATGTGACCTGCCGGCAGGTCATACGCTTCCTCAGGATCTGGAGCCCGGCGGTCGGTGACGTTGAGATCGGAGCGTGGCGACGACCACTTGGGGCGCGCACCGTAACTGAACGTCCGAAACCATTCCACGTCGTCGTCGCGATACCGGCCGATTCCGAAGACCCAGCCCCCGCCCCAGCCGTTGCGGCCGGTCCGCAGGCACATGTCGAAGCCGCCGCCTTCTCGCTGAAGTATGCGTCGGCGGAGGAACAGCCCGCCCAAAGCCAGCACGATCAGCAGGGCAACGACGGCGATGACGACGGCGACCCATTCGAGCACCCCCATCGCCTACGCCCTCCCCAACCGCTTTGTTCAGCGGGCCCCGGCGGCGCGCAGCCGAGTCTCCGCTCTGCGGACGGCGTCGGCGTCATCACCCGCCTGGGCCAAGGCGGCCTCGGCCCGTTTGACGTCGATCTCGTCAGCCAGCTCTGCCACCTCGGCCAGGATGGACACGACGTCGTCAGCCACAGAGAGAAACCCGCCGTGAACCGCAGCGGTCACCTCGTCCCCGTTGGTGCTGCGGATGGTTACCAGGCCGGTGACGAGCAGCCCGAGCACTGGCGCGTGCCCGGGCATGATCCCGATGTCGCCCTCGGTCGTCCTCGTGATGACGATCGTCGCCTCACCGGACCAGACCTTACGTTCGGCGGCCACCAGTTCGACGCGCAGTTCGCCTGCCACAGGCTCTCCTCGAGCAAAGGTGGATCGTGGGTGCGGCAGAGAATACCGGCCCGGCGACACCCGCGCGCGCCCAGCGGGGGACGGCTCCCCGTCCTCTTGGAATGACCACGTTCACCACCCCGGCCCGTACATCACGAGGCCTGTAAGCCTGGTGACGTACGCATTCGCCTGGTGGTGGCCGATCGTTTTCAGGTAGCGGCGCTTTCGCCGTGATCGTTGTGGCCCTAGCGGCGCTAGCGGGTGATCGTTGTGAGATCCGCGGCGCTGGCGGCAAGATCGACGTGCGATCTAGGCGCCCCGACGACAACAGCGACGAGCGACACTGGCGGTCGCGACTACTGCGCGAGCGTCTTCGCTTTCTCCTGGGCCGACTCGATGTTCCCCACCATGTGGAACGCCTGCTCGGGCAGGTCGTCGTACTCGCCCTTGCAGATCCCGTCGAACGACTCCAGCGTCTCCGAGAGCGGGACGAACACGCCGGGCTGGCCGGTGAACGCCTCAGCGGCGAACATGTTCTGGGATAGGAAGCGCTGGATTCGCCGCGCTCGGTTGACCGTGATCTTGTCCTCTTCGGACAGCTCGTCGATGCCCAGGATGGCGATGATGTCCTGCAGGTCCTTGTAGCGTTGCAGGATCTCCTTGACCCGCTGCGCTACTCGGTAGTGGTTGTCGCCGATGTAGATCGCGTCCAGGATCCGACTGGACGAGTCCAACGGGTCCACCGCTGGGTAGATGCCCAGCGCCGAGATCGGCCGGGAGAGCACGGTCCGCGCGTCGAGGTGCGCGAACGCGGTGTGCGGTGCCGGGTCGGTGATGTCGTCGGCCGGCACGTAGATGGCCTGCATCGACGTGATCGAATGCCCGCGAGTCGAGGTGATCCGCTCCTGCAGCTCGCCCATCTCGTCGGCCAGGGTGGGCTGGTATCCGACCGCCGACGGCATGCGGCCGAGCAACGTCGACACTTCGGAGCCGGCCTGGGTGAACCGGAAGATGTTGTCGATGAACAGCAGCACGTCCTGCTTCTGCACGTCGCGGAAGTATTCGGCCATGGTCAGGGCAGACAGCGCCACGCGCATCCGGGTGCCGGGCGGCTCGTCCATCTGACCGAACACCAGGGCGGTGTCCTTGAGGACGTTGGCCTCCTGCATCTCGACCCAGAGGTCGTTGCCTTCACGAGTCCGCTCGCCGACACCGGCGAACACCGAGGTGCCACCGAAGTTCCGGGCAACCCGGGTGATCATCTCCTGGATCAGCACCGTCTTGCCGACTCCGGCTCCGCCGAACAGGCCGATCTTGCCGCCCTGAATGTACGGCGTCAGCAGGTCGATGACCTTGATCCCGGTCTCCATCATCTGGGTGCTGCCCTCGAGCTGGTCGAAGGCCGGGGGCTTTCGGTGAATCCCCCACCGCTCGCTGAGGTCGAGCTCGGACTCGTCGATGTCGAGCGGCTTGCCCAGGGCATTGAAGACGTGGCCCTTGACGACGTCGCCGACGGGCACCGTGATCGGTCCGCCGGTGTCCCGCACCGCTGCTCCGCGGACCAGCCCGTCGGTCGGCTGCATCGAGATGGCCTTCACCACGCTGCCACCGATGTGCTGCTCAACCTCGAACGTCAGTAGCCGGTTGCCGCCGGCTTCTTCGGGCAGCTCAACCTCGGTCTCGAGCGCGTTGTAGATCTCCGGCATCTGGTCACCGGCAAACTCGACCTCGACGACGGGGCCGATCACCCGGGTCACGTGCCCGACAGCGCCATCGGTCGATTCAGCAGTGCTGGTGGTGTCCGTCGTTGTCGTCATCATTCGCTCCCCGCGGCCGCCGTGGCGAGCGCATCCGCGCCGCCGACGATCTCGCTGATCTCCTGGGTGATCTCGGCTTGGCGGGCCTGGTTGGCCAGCCGCGTGTAGTTCTGTTGCAACTCGGTGGCGTTGTCGGTCGCGGACTTCATCGCGCGCCGCCGGGCCGCCCACTCCGACGCCGCCGCGTCGAGTAGCGCCGTGTAGATGAGGTTGCCGGCGTACTGCGGCAGCAGCGCGTCGAGCACCTCGTCTGACGAGGGCTCGAACTCGTAGAGCGGCAGCGTCTCGTCGGCAGCAGCCGTCGGCGTTTCGGACTGGCCGCCGCTCACGCCCTCGCTGGTCCGCACCGCCCCGGCCTCGGCCCGGTGCAGAGTCTCCGGCACGTCCTCCACGACGATGGGCAGCAGCCGCCGGGCGCGGACCTCCTGGGTCACCATGTTGACGAAGTGCGTCGAGACCAGGTGGATCTCGTCGACGCCACCCTCCTCAGCGGGGGTGTTGATGGCCGCGAGGACGTCGTCGGCGATCTTCCGAGCGTCGGAGTAGGTGGGGGTGCCGGTGAAGCCCGTGTACTCGCCTCCGACCTCGCGGCCGCGGAAGCGGAACCACGTGACGCCCTTTTGCCCGACGACGTAGGGCACCACTTCCTGACCCTGCTCAATCAACAGGCCGGACAGGGCCTCGCTCTGCCGGATGACGTTCGCCGAGTACGCGCCCGCGAATCCGCGATCGCTCGTGACCACGAGCACTGCCGAGCGCTGCGGTTGACCGATACCTTCCAGCAGCGGGTTGTCCAGTCTGGCCGTCGCAGCGGCGGCCTCCAAGGCGGTCACCAGAGCTCGGGTGTACGGACGCGCAGCCTCCGCCCGCTGCTGGGCCTTGATGATCCGCGACGCCGCGATCAGCTCCTGAGCGCGGGTGATCTTCTTCGTGGACTCGACGGAGCGGATCCGGCGGCGGAGGACTCGTAGCTCTGCTCCCATTGGCTACCGACCTCCCTTCGCGTCCGCAGGCTTCGCCGGCATCGTCACGACGAGGGCGGGGGCGCGTCCGGGGCCGCCGCCTCGCGGACCTCGTCGGCGGACCGATGCCGGCGGCGGATCTTGGTGAGATCCTCCTCACCCTCCCCCATCGCCGCGACCGGCTCGTCCTTGACCAGTGGCTGGCCGGAGGCCGTGACGAACTGCTGCTTGAAGGTGTCGACGGCGCCTTCCAGCCGGGCTGTTTCCTCGTCGCTGATCTGGCCGGTGGAACTGATCGAGTCCAGCAGGTCGGAGTGGTCGCGGCTGACGTAGTCGAGGAACTCCGCCTCGAACCGGCGGATGTCCTCGATCGGCACGTCGTCGAGTTGGCCGGTGGTGCCCGCCCAGATCGAGACGACCTGCTTGGCGACGGGTACCGGCGCGTTCTGGCCTTGCTTGAGCAATTCCACCAGTCGGGCGCCGCGGTCGAGCTGCGCACGGCTCGCGGCGTCGAGGTCGGAAGCGAACGCGGCGAAGGCTTTCAGATCGTCGTACTGCGCGAGGTCGAGCTTGAGCGAGCCCGAGACCTTCTTCATGGCCTTGACCTGCGCGGCGCCGCCGACTCGGGACACCGAGATACCGACGTTGATCGCCGGCCGTACGCCCTGGTTGAACAGGTCCGCCTCGAGGAAGCACTGGCCGTCGGTGATGGAGATGACGTTCGTCGGGATGAACGCCGACACGTCGTTGCCCTTGGTCTCGATGATCGGCAGGCCGGTCATCGAGCCGGCGCCGAGCTCATCGGAGAGCTTGGCGCACCGTTCCAGCAGGCGGGAGTGCAGGTAGAAGACGTCGCCCGGGTAGGCCTCGCGGCCCGGCGGACGCCGCAGCAGCAAGGACACCGCGCGGTAGGCCTCGGCCTGCTTGGACAGGTCGTCGAAGCAGATGAGGACGTGGTAGCCCTGGTACATCCAGTGCTGGCCGAGCGCCGAGCCGGTATATGGCGACAGGTACTTGAACCCGGCCGGGTCGGAGGCGGGAGAGGCCACGATCGTCGTGTACTCCAGCGCGCCGGCTTCTTCGAACAGCTGCCGGATACTCGCGATCGTCGAGCCCTTCTGACCGGTCGCTACGTAGATGCAGCGCACCTGCTTGGACTTGTCGCCGGTGTTCCACGCATCGCGCTGGTTGAGGATCGTGTCGACGGCAATGGTGGTCTTACCGGTTTGGCGGTCACCGAGAATGAGCTGGCGTTGCCCCCGGCCGATCGGGGTCATCGCGTCGATCGCCTTGATCCCGGTTTGCAGCGGCTCACTGACGCCTTGGCGCTGAACGACCGACGGCGCCTGCAGCTCGAGCGCGCGTCGCTCGTCGGCCTTGATCTCACCCAGGCCGTCCAGCGGCTCGCCGAGCGGATCGATGACCCGGCCCAGGAATGCGTCGCCCACCGGGACGGACAACACCTCGCCGGTCCGGCGGACCGGCTGGCCTTCCTCGATGCCCGCGTAGTCGCCCAGGACGACCACACCGATCTCGGTGACATCGAGGTTCAAGGCGATTCCCAGCGTGCCGTCCTCGAACTCGAGCAGCTCGTTCGCCATC
Organism: uncultured Actinomycetota bacterium; assembly: GCA_963831385.1. Taxonomy (GTDB): domain Bacteria; phylum Actinomycetota; class Actinomycetes; order Jiangellales; family Jiangellaceae; genus JACVRX01. Next base: position 237,120 of record CAWHPW010000013.1, on the reverse strand, counting down.
GCAGAGGGCAGACCCTCGACCCGGGCGATGCCGTCGCCGGCGACGGAGACCCGGCCGACCTCTTGGCGGGCGGCGGCGGCCGGCTCATACGAGCGCACGAACTCGTCGAGCGCCTCGCGAATCTCCTCCGGGCGGATCGTCAGCTCCGTCATGGTCGCTCCCCTGCGCCTCGGTGCATCACAACTATTCTCACTGCTCGGCCAGCCGGCGTTGTAGCTCGGCGATCCGGTTTTGGACGGTGCCATCGACGACCTCGTCGCCGATCTCGACCTTGACCCCGCCGACCAGGTCAGGATCGACCACGACGTTGAGCCGAACCGGGCCGCCGGCCTGTGCGGCCAGCGCGTTCTCCAGCCGATCCCGATGCTCCTGGCTCAGGACGGAGGCAACCCGGACCACGGCCACCCGCCGTTGGCGTCGCTCGGCGGCGAGCTCGATGATCCGGTCTATTGCGGGTTCCAGGCGACGGTCGCGAGAGGTGAGCATTGCGTGTTCGGCCAGGCTCACGGTCTCCGGCGAGGCTCGATCGGCAAGGAGGCGGCGGACGAGCTCGCGGCGAGCCTGTTCCGGCGCGGCCTGGTCGAGCAAGGCGACGCGCAGTTCGGGAGTGGCGTGCACGACCTGCCCGAACCGGAACAGCTCGTCCTCGACGCTGTCCAACCGGCCATTGGCCTCCGCTGCGGCAAGGTGGGCAACCACGCCGAATTCGTCGATCGCCGAGATCAGGTCGCGAGGTCCGTTCCAGCGCTCCCGCGCGGCCGCCTGCACAAGTTCAGCAGCGTCCGGATCGATCCGGTCGCCGACCAATCGGTGCGCCAGTGCCGCGCGGTCGTCCGGAGAGCGGCCCGGATCGGTCAGCGCGCGGCGTACCGCCGGCTCTGCCGCTAGCAGCGCGGCCACGTTGAACAAGGCAGCGCCGATCGACGTCGCTCGCTCAGCGGCATCGTCGCCGGTACCGCCGAGCGTTTCGTCGACCCGCACGGCAAGTGCCTTGTGCGCCTCCCGACTGGGTCCTTGCATCAGGCCTCCCGGTCGGCCGGTCCGGCGCCGTTGCCCGACGCCTCGCTGGTCTCCAGGTCCGCAAGGAAGCGCTCCACAACCCGCTGCGATCGGGCATCGTCCTCGAGCGACTCACCGACGACCCGGCCCGCCAGCTCGGTGGCCAGTGTGCCCACCTCCGCCCGCAAGGACCGCACTACCTGTTCGCGCTCCGCCGCGACCTGGGCATGCGCCCGTGCGGTGATCCGGTCCGACTCTGCCTGCGCGTTCTCTCGCATCTCCGCGAGGATGGCGGCCCCCTGGGTCCGGGCCTCCTCCCGGATCCGAGATGCCTCGCCGCGTGCGTCGGCCAGTTGCCGGCGGTACTCCTCCAGCGCCTGCTGAGCCTCCGCTTGTGCTTCTTCGGCCTGCTTCATGCCACCCTCGATGGCAGCCGTACGCTCGGCGTAGGTCTTCTCGAACATCGGGAAGACCGTTCGGCTCAGGAAGAAGAACAGCAGAGCGAAGGCGACCAGTCCGACGATCAGTTCGGACAGGTGCGGCATCAGCGGGCTCGGCTCCTCCGCCTCCGCCTCCTGGGCAAGAAGAGCCGCCGACGCGATCCACCCGGACATGGCTAGAGCGCGAACGCGAGGCCGATACCGATGATCGCCAGCGCCTCGGCCAGTGCGAAGCCCAGGATCGCGATGCCCTGCAGCACGCTGCGAGCCTCCGGCTGCCGGGCAACACCGTTGATGTAGGCGGCGAAGATCAGGCCGATGCCGACGCCGGGGCCGATGGCCGCGAGGCCGTAGCCGACCATGTTCAGGGAGCCTTCCATCCTTCGTCCTTTCCTGGGTGGGTCGTGCTCAGTGATCGTGGGTCAACGCGCCGCCGATGTAGATGGCGGAGAGCAGAACAAAGACGTACGCCTGCAGGATTTGCACGAAGCCCTCGAAGAAGGTCATGACGATGCCGAACAGGATGGCGACCGCACCGGCGGAGTAACCGATCAGCCCGCCCACGTGCAGCAGCAGGAACTCTCCGCCGAGGATGCACAGCAGCAGCACCAGGTGCCCGGCGAACATGTTGAAGGTAAGACGGAGGGTGAGTGTGATCGGCCGGAAGACGACGGTCGAGAGGAACTCGATCGGGGCGAGCAGCGGGTAGATGACCGCGGGGACCCCGGCCGGGAACATCATGTTCTTGAAGTAGCCGCCGAAGCCCTGCCGCTTGATGCCGACGTAGTTGTAGATGACCCACGAGATCAGCGCGAGGAACAGCGGGATGGCGATCCGTGCCGTCGCCGGGAACTGCGCGAACGGAACGATGCCCGCGATGTTCATCGTGATCAGGAACGCGAACGCGGTAGCGAGGTAGGGCACGTACTTGATTCCTTCGCGGCCGATCGCATCGGTGGCGATCGAATTGCGAACGAACCCGTAGAAGCCTTCAGCGGCGAACTGCAGTTTGCCCGGAACGATGCGGGCCCGGCGCGTAGCGGCCCAGAAGAACAACCCGACCAGGATCGTGCCCACCACGACGATCAGCATCGGCTTGGTGACCCCGGCGACGAACGGCGGGAACTCGAAGTCGGCAGGCCCAGGACTGTGGAACTCCTCCGACGACGGCAGGGCGATCATCCAGGCGCTCACGGGGTCCTTCTCTCGACGCGTTGCTTCTCTCAAGCATGGCGGCGCGTTCGCGGGGGGCTTCGTGATCAGGGCTTACCGTAGCGGACCCAGACCAGGTACAGCGCGCCGAAAGCGCCGAGCAGGATCCCGAACATCAGGAACAAGCGGTTGTCGAGCCATTCGGAGAGCAGCCACCCCACACCGCCCCAGAACGCAACCCCAGCGGCGATCAGGCTGAAGGCGTCCCACGCGCTGTTCTGATCGCGCCGGGTCTGATCCGCCGCCGACTCCGCCTCGGATTCCGCGTGCGGGTCCGGCGACCGGTCCACCGGCCGCTCGCCGCCAGGATCGCGCCCCTCGGCTGTCATGGTGGCGTCACGTGTCGCGCCGACCACGCGTTGCGGCGCCGACGTGCACCGCGGTCCAGGTCAGTGCACAGGCGATGACCGTGCCGCCGAGCCAGCGCCGGTCGACGATGTCGGCGCGACTGAGCAGCCGGAGGAGTAGGAGGACCACGGCGAGACGCAACGTGTAGGTGAGCAGCAGCAGAGCCAACCCGGCTCCTGCGCCCAGCCGCGCACTGTCAGTCAGCACTACGGGGATCGTCCCGGTCCAGAAGAAGCCGATGACAATGACCGTCCCGATTGCCGCAGAGGCGGCGCCGTCAGCACCGCCCGCGAACCACGCCATGATCGAGCAGGCGGCACCGACGACGACGGCCGCCCAGCGTGCGACCGTCTGAGGACGTCGAACCTTGGCCGAGGCTGCGGCGGAGCCGGTCATCAGCGGCTGTTCCCGAGCAGAGCACGGGGATGGCCGGTGGTGACCAGCACGGTGAGGACGACGGCCAATCCGATCACGACCGGTGCCGTCCAGCCGCCGACGAGGGCAATCACGACCAGGCCGAAGGACACCAGCGCAGCCCAGACCCACATCAGGAATACCGCACGTCCGTGTGAGTGTCCGATCTCCAGCAGCCGGTGATGCAGGTGTTGTTTGTCCGGTGCAAACACCGACCGACCGGCGCGGGTTCGTCGGAGCACGGCCATCAGCAGGTCGGTGAACGGCAACGCGATGACGGCCAGCGGAAGCAGCAGCGGCAGCAGTGCCAGCAGGAACGTGGCACTTTCCGGCGTCGTCGGGAAGGAGCCGGTCAAGCTGATCGATCCCGCTGCGAGGAGCAGCCCGATCAACATCGAGCCCGAGTCACCCATGAAGTTCCGGGCCGGGTGCACGTTGTGCGGGAGGAACCCTGCGCACATGCCGCAGAGCACCGCGGTGATCAGTGCCGAGGTGGTGAGCCGGGAGAAGCCCCCCTCGACCGCAAGCAGGTAGGCGTAGCTGAAGAATGCAGCCGCCCCGATCCCGACGACACCCGCTGCCAGGCCGTCTAGACCGTCGACGAAGTTCACCGCGTTGGCGGTGGCCACCACGAGAAGCACGGTGAGAACGGCGCCCTGGGTCTGGTCCAGCGCCAAGGTTCCCCCCGACGGGGTGGGCAACCAGAACAGCTGGACGCCCTGCACCACCAGCAGCCCGCCGGCGAGCAGCTGGCCGGCGAACTTGGCCAATGCCGAGAGCCCCCAGATGTCGTCCGCGACGCCCACCAGGCAGATGACGGCGGCCGCCGTGACCAGCGCTTGTGCGTCATTGGATTGCTCGAAGACGCGCTCGCTCATCCGGGGCAGGTAGCTCGCGACCAACATGGCCGACAGCAGCCCACCGAGCATGGCCAGGCCGCCCAGGCGGGGGACGGGTGCTCGGTGGACATCGCGGTCACGGGTCGGCGGAACAGCGCCGACGACGTAGGCGATCTTCCCGGTGAGCGCAACCAACAGGTAGGTGGCGCCGGCGGCGACCAGCAGGGTCAGCAGGTATTCGCGCACGGGCCCTAGTCGCGCGGGTATGCCGGGTGCTTGTCGACCAGTGCAGATACGGCGGCGCCGACCTCGGCGGCCGCGCTGCCGTCGGTATCACGCACCGCTCGGGCAATCATCGAGGCGACCTCTTTCATGTCGCCCTCGGTCATGCCCTGGGTGGTGACCGACGGCGTGCCGACTCGGATACCCGACGCCGTCATGGGCGGCTGCGGATCGAACGGGATGGCGTTCTTGTTCAGCGTGATCCGCGCGGCGTCGCAGCGTGTCTCGGCCTCGGCGCCGGTGACGCCGAGTGGGCGCAAGTCGATCAGCGACAAGTGGGTGTCGGTGCCGCCTGACACCGGCCGCATGCCTTCGGCCGCCAGACCGTCGGCCAGTGCCTGGCAGTTGGCGATGACCTGCCGCGCGTATGTCTGGAACTCCGGCTTCAGCGCCTCCCGCAGAGCGACTGCTTTCGCCGCGACGGCGTGCATCAGCGGGCCACCCTGGCTGAACGGGAACACCGCCTTGTCGATCTTCTTGGCGTGCTCCTCCTTGCACACGATCATCCCGCCGCGCGGGCCGCGCAGCACCTTGTGGGTCGTCAACGTCACCACATCCGCGTACGGCACCGGGCTGGGGATGGCCTTCCCTGCGACCAAGCCGATGAAATGCGCGGCATCGACCATGAGGATCGCGCCGACCTCGTCAGCGATCTCGCGGAACGCGGCGAAGTCGATCAGCCGCGGATAGGCCGTAGCGCCGCAGATGATCAACTTGGGCCGACGCTCGACGGCGATGTCGCGGACCTCGTCGTAGTCGATCAGCTCGGTCTCCTCGTCGACACCGTAGGTGGCTATGTCGAACCACTTGCCGGAGAAGTTGACCTTGGACCCGTGGGTCAGATGGCCGCCATGGGGTAGGGACATGGCGAGTACGGTGTCGCCCGGAAAAGTGAAGGCCGCATACGCGGCCAGGTTGGCACTGGCGCCGGAGTGCGGCTGCAGGTTGGCATGCTCGGCGCCGAACAATTCCTTTGCGCGGGCGATGCCCAGCTCCTCGGCCCGATCCACCTCTGCACAGCCGCCGTAATACCGGCGCCCCGGGTAGCCCTCGGCGTACTTGTTCGACAACGTCGAGCCGAGCGCGGCCAGGACGGCCGGCGAGGTCAGGTTTTCGCTGGCGATCAGCTGCAGCCCACCACGCAGCCGGCTGAGCTCGTCGAGCACGACGCTGGCGATCTCTGGGTCCTCGGCCTGCAGCGCGGAGAAGTCCGGGCCCCAGAAGGGCTCCCCGAACGGCCTGGCATCGGTCATGACAGCTCCCGGAAAGCGACAGCAGATGGGCGGCGGGCCCACTCTACGGCGACGCGCCGGCCACAATCGTCTCGGGCACGACCTCCTGAAGCAGCTCGAGCGAAATCGCGCCGGCCCGAAGCACTCGCGGCGTCGGACCGGTGACGTCGACGATGGTCGACGGCACGTCGTCGTCCGTCGGGAAGGAGTCAAGATAGATGGCCACCGCATCGCCCAGCTGTTCGCGCGCCTCCTCCCCCGAGCGGGCCGGCTGGTGACCGGACCGGTTGGCGCTGCTGACGGCCATCGGCCCGGTTTCCCGAAGTACCTCGATCGCGACCGGATGCAGCGGCATCCTGACCGCGACCGTGCCGCGCGCGTCGCCGAGGTCCCAGTCCAGTGACGGCTGCTGGCGGCAGACCACCGTCAGCCCGCCCGGCCAGAATGCCTCGACCAGCTCGCTCACCACCCCGCCGGACTGAGCCGAGATTCCAGCCAGCGTCGACGGTGAACCCACGAGCACCGGCACCGGCATGTCCCGGCCCCGTCCCTTGGCTGCCAACAGGGCGGCGACCGCGTCGGCATTGAAGGCATCGCAGCCGATGCCGTACACCGTGTCGGTTGGCATCACCACGAGCCGTCCCCGCCGCACGGCTCGGATCGCGGCGTCGATGCCGCGAGCGCGTTCGGGGGCGTCGGTGCAGTCGTAGCTTCGGCTCACGGCCGGAAATGTAGCTGGCGACCCGCCTCGTGGGCCCGCCGGGCGGTGAGGTATCGCGGCCTACCAGCGAGGTCGTGGTGATCGGTGATGTCGAACCAGCGGGCCGTCTCGACGAACACAGTCGGAGCTAATACCTCCTGCATGTCCGAGTGCTCAGCAACCAACAAGCCACCGGGCCGAAGCAACCGGGCCGCGGTGGCCTCCAGGACGCGCATCGCATCGAGACCATCGGAGCCGGACCACAGCGCTGGGGCCGGATCGTGCGACGCGACTTCGGGATCGCGGATGTGGGCGCCGATCGGAATGTAGGGCGGGTTGGCGACGACGACGTCGACGTAGCCGGACAGCTCGGGGAGGCAACCGGCGACGTCGGCATGGTGGATGACCACCGAGGTGCCGGCCGTGTTGCGCTTCAGCCACCCAAAGGCCGAGTCGAGCGCTTCGACGGCGTGCACTGTCGCCTCCGGCACCTCGTCGACGATGGACAGCGCGATCACCCCGGACCCGGCGTAGAGATCGGCGACGACCGCCTGGTCGAGCTGCTTCGCGTACTCGATTGCGGCGTCCGCCGTGGCTTCGGTCTCCGGACGGGGGATGAACACGCCCGGCCCGACCGCTACCTCGATGTGCCGGAACGCCGCCTTGCCGGTCAGATGCTGCAGTGGCTCGCGAGCCGCCCGGCGATCAACCAACGTGCCGTAGGCCAACTCGTCGATCGTGTCGCGCTGGACGAGCTCTTTCCGGTCGACACCGAGCACGTGTGCCGCGAGAACCTCCGCGTCGTGCCTGGGCGAAGGCACCCCAGCCGTGGTCAGACGTGCGGCGGCGGCTGCCACGGCCGGGCGAAGCTTCGCGTCCGTCACGTCCGCGCCGAGAGCTGTTCCGCGGCGTCGGCGTCGGTCAGCGCCTGGATCACGGCATCGAGCTCGCCGTCGAGGACGGCGTCGAGGTTGTAGGCCTTGAAGCCGACCCGGTGATCGGAGATGCGGTTCTCCGGGAAGTTGTACGTACGGACCCGCTCGGAACGGTCCACGGTGCGAACCTGGCTACGCCGCTCCGCCGACGCGGCGGCCTCGGCTTCTTCCTGGGCCGCGGCGAGCAGCCGGGCCCGCAGGATCCGCATGGCCTGCTCTTTGTTCTGCAGTTGGCTCTTCTCGTTCTGGCAGGAGACGACGATCCCGGTCGGTAGGTGAGTGATTCGCACCGCGGAGTCCGTGGTGTTGACGCTCTGCCCGCCGGGACCCGACGAGCGGTAGACGTCGATCCGCACGTCGTTCGGGTCGATCTCGACCTCGGTCTCTTCTTCGACTTCCGGAAGAACGAGCACGCCGGCGGCCGAGGTATGGATCCGACCCTGGCTCTCCGTGACCGGGACCCGCTGCACCCGGTGCACGCCACCTTCGTACTTGAGCCGCGCATACGGAGCGGTGCCGGGCTGTGGCGTGCCTTTGGCTTTGACCGCGACGGAGACGTCCTTGTAGCCGCCGAGGTCGGACTCCTCGGCGCCGAGGATCTCGGTTCGCCAGCCGGCTCGCTCGGCGAATCGGAGGTACATGCGCAGCAGATCCGCGGCGAACAGGGCGGACTCTTCGCCCCCCTCCCCCGCTTTGATTTCCATGATCACGTCGCGGTCGTCGTTGGGGTCGCGCGGCAGGAGCAGGTTGCGCAGCCGGTCCTTGAGCTCCGCAGCGTGGATGGCGAGCTGCTCGGCCTCGACGGCGAAGCCGCCGTCGTGCTCGGCGAGCTCGCGGGCGGCTTGTAGGTCGCCCTCTGCCCGCCGCCACTCGTCATGGGTTCGGACGACGGCGCCGAGCTCCGCGTACCGCCGACCCAGCCGGCGGGCCAGCTGGGGATCGGCGTGCACCGATGGGTCAGCCAGCCGCCGTTCGAGCTCGGCGTGCTCGGCGACCATGTCGGCGACCATGTCGAACACCGCCGCTCCTTCCTGGCCGTTGATCACGTTCACCATGCTCAGCGGCGGTTCACTAGGTTCCTGCGCCTGGTGATCCACCGACCAGGGTGGTGAACGTGATCGACATCAAGTCTAGAAACGATGAGACGGGCGCCGGCCGGGTGAACCCGAAGCCGACGCCCGTCGATCGTGCTACTGGGCGGCTGCCTTCTTCTTGCCGTACCGCGACTCGAATCGGGCGACCCGCCCGCCGGTGTCCAGAATCTTCTGCTTGCCCGTGTAGAACGGGTGACAGTTGGAGCACACGTCGGCGTGGATGACGCCGTTCTTCGCGGTGCTGCGGGTGGTGAACGTGTTGCCACAGGTACAGGTGACCGTGGTCTCCACGTACTCGGGGTGAATGCCGGACTTCAACTGTTTCTCCTCGGTCGAGTGGCGCCGGGTCGCCCGAGCCTGAAACGGCAGCGGACGTGAACCGGACCGACGTACGAGTGTGCCAGCACGCTGGCCAATCTCCCAAACACTCCCCTGCGCCTACCCATTCCCGTCCCCCTCGGCGCGCTTCGCCGTGCGGCCCGCTCTACCCTGCGCAGATGTCCGACGACCGGGCCACCGTCGAATACTTCGAGGACCACGCACACGACTACAGCGCAGCCCGCCTCCAGCCGGCGGTTGCCTTTATCAAAGGGCACATGGGACCCAACCCGTCATTGATCGACATCGGATGCGGCACCGGCAATGTTCTCGCGCACATCGCCGAGGCGACCAAGATCACCCACCTGGTCGGCCTCGACGTCAGCGAGCGCTGCGTCGAACTCACCAAGCAGGCGGTCGCGGCCGAGGTGTATCGCGCGTCGGTGTTGGACGAGGCGATAGTGGAGCGCTTCCGTGGCAGGTTCGACTTCGCTGTCATGGCGGCTGTCCTGCACCACCTCGTCGGACCGACCCGGCGGATGTCCCACCGCGCGGCGGTCCGCGCCGTGTCGAACGCGCTCGAGCTGGTGCGGCCGGGCGGTCACCTGATCGTCATGGAGCCCACGTTCAGGCCTCGGGCTCCGGTCTTCGCGCTGTTCTGGGCCAAGACCGTGCTGTCGAAGATCTTTCACCGGCGGCTGCCGATCGGCGACTACTGGAACAACCTCGGCGCGCCGGTGGTGTCGTACTACAGCAGCGGCCAGCTGCTCGCGATGCTGCAACGGCAGCCCGGCGTCGAGATTGCCCAGGTCGACGACGTGCGGCAGGAGTTGAGCAGGCTGGCCAGTCACATGGTGGCGAAGTCCAACACCACAGTCGTGGCCCGCCGGAAGAAGGCCGACTGAGCCGGACCTCAGTCTTCCTCGCGAGTGCTGGTGAGCAATGTCGGCGTCGTCTTCTGCACCTGCATGAGGAACTCGATGTTGCTCCGGGTCGACTTGAGCTTGTCCAGCAGCAGCTCGATGGCCTGCTGCGGGTCCAGCGCTGAGAGCACCCGGCGCAGCTGCCACATGACCGCCAGTTCTTCCTTGGACACCAGGATCTCTTCCCGGCGGGTGCCCGACGCGTCGACGTCGACCGCAGGGAAGATCCGCTTGTCGGCCAGGTCACGGCGCAGCCGGAGCTCCATGTTGCCGGTGCCCTTGAACTCCTCGAAGATCACCTCGTCCATTCGCGAGCCGGTCTCGACCAGCGCTGTGGAGATGATCGTCAGCGAGCCGCCGTGCTCGATGTTCCGGGCGGCTCCGAAGAAGCGTTTCGGCGGGTACAACGCGCTGGAGTCGACGCCACCGGAGAGGATCCGGCCGCTGGCCGGTGCGGCCAAGTTGTAGGCACGGCCCAGCCGGGTAATCGAGTCGAGCAGGACCACGACGTCCCCGCCGAGCTCGACCAGCCGCTTGGCCCGCTCGATGGCCAGCTCGGCCACCGTGGTGTGGTCCTCGGCCGGCCGGTCGAAGGTCGAGGCGATCACCTCTCCCTTCACGGCGCGCTGCATGTCGGTGACCTCCTCAGGGCGCTCGTCGACGAGCACGACCATGAGGTGGGTCTCCGGGTTGTTCGTGGTGATCGCGTTGGCAATCGCCTGCAGGATCAGCGTCTTGCCGGCCTTTGACGGCGAGACGATCAGCCCGCGCTGCCCCTTGCCGATCGGGGCCACCAGGTCGATCACCCGGGTCGATGCGATGCCGGGTTCGGTCTCCAGCCGGAGCCGGTCCTGCGGATACAACGGGGTGAGCTTGGCGAACTCCGGCCGGTGCTGCTCGGTCTCCGGATCGGCTCCGTTGACGGTGTCGACCCGGACGAGGGCATTGAATTTCTGCTGCTTCTCGCCCTCGCGCGGCTGCCGGACAACACCGGTGACGGCGTCACCCTTACGGAGCCCGTTGCGCCGGACCATCGCCAAGGAGACGTAGACATCGTTCGGGCCGGGCAGGTACCCGGAGGTCCGCACGAAAGCGTAGTTGTCGAGGATGTCGAGGATCCCGGCCACCGGGATGAGGACGTCGTCCTCGGTCACCGACGGCTCGTCGACCCGGTCGCGGCCGCCGCCCGCGCGGCGGTCCCGATCACGGTTGCTGCCGCGCCGATCCCGCCGACGCCGACGGTTGCGGCGGTCGCCGTCATCGTCGTCGTCGCGCTGGCTTTGCTGGCCCGCCGGCCGGCGGTCTCCGCCGCGCCCCTCCCCATCGTCGCGACGCTCGAGCGGCGCACCGGTGCGGCCGTCCTGCTGGTCGGGTCGTTCGGATCGGGGCTGGTTTCCGCGGCCCTCATCGTCGACGCGCTCGTCGGAGCGGTCGTCGGTACGGACGTCCGTGCGGTCGTCAACACGCTCATCGGAGCGGACGGCGGCACGGTCGGCGGTGCGGAGGTCTGTCGTCATGTCCGCACGGTCGCGATCGACCGACTCCGTCTCGCGATCATCGGATCGCGGTGGTGCGGGCTGGCTCGGCGCTTGCCCGCTCGCATAGCCCGAGGATGTCGGCTCGGTCACGGCTGCTGGCCTGCCGTCATCCGCCCCGCCGGTTCCGCTGCCCTGGGCGGCGCGAATCGCTTCGACGAGCTGGCCCTTTCGCATGCGGCCGGTTCCGGTGATGCCGAGGCTGCCGGCAAGTTGCTGGAGTTCGGCGAGGACCATCCCGTCGAGTCCGCCGGCACGGCGACGTCGGGGCCTATCCGCGACGTCGTCGGAGGGGGTCTCGGGCGGCTGGCCCGGGACTCCGGTCAGTTCAGTGTCTGTCACTCAGGGTCCTTCCCTGGACCGGCGCCGGCCAGAGAGCCGACGCGTGGATCGCTCCGAGGCAAGAACCTCGGATGCGGGTGTGCACGCGGCGCTGCGGGTTGTTATCCCCCTCGGTACGGCCCGACCGTACGTGGTGAGGTACGAGCTTCACGGTGTCCTGCGGCGGGACGAACCCGCGTCAGGAGAGTGGCTACCAGCCCGGAGGGCATCGGTGCGTCCCTGAGAATAACACGCGCAGCGGACGTCAACAGCGTTGACTGCTCACCGGCATTGCGCGGTGGGCTCAGAGGACGTCGACGACCGCGCCGGCGTGGTCGATCCCGAGCGCCCAGACGTCCCAACTTCCGGCACCGACGACGTCGCGGACCTCGGCGAGAGTGTCCGATAGTCCGGCAAGCACGAGCACCGACGGACCCGCGCCGGATACCACTGCCGGCAGCCCGCTCGAGCGCAAGCGCGCCACCAACGCCGACGTTTCGGGCATCGCTTCGGCCCGGTAGTTCTGGTGTAGGTGGTCCTCCGTGGCATCCCAGAGCAGATCGGGCCGGTTACGCAGCGCCTCGATGAGAAGCGCCGCCCGGGCTGCATTGCGCGAGGCGTCCGCGTGCGGGACTACCTCGGGCAGCAACCCCCGGGCTGTTTCAGTCGGCAGGGTCTGGTCGGGAACGCACAGGACCGGCCGCACGTCCGGGTGGACGTCGAGGCGGATGGCCCTGGCTCGCTCGCCAGGGTTCCAGGCCAGGGTCAACCCGCCGAGCAGACACGGGGCGACATTGTCCGGGTGGCCTTCGAGGCCAGCGGCGACCGCCAGCACGGCCTCGTCGTCCACCAGGTCCGGACCACCTTCGACCAGCGCGCGTGCGGCCAGGACACCGGCGACGATCGCAGCCGCCGACGACCCGAGACCTCGGCCATGCGGAATCCCGTTCACACAACGCAGGTCGATGGCCGGCGGCTCCTGGCCGGCCAGCTTGAAGACGACGTGCATCGCTTGGACGACCAGATGTGACGCGTCCCGGGGAAGGTCGTCCGCGCCGAATCCCTCGACAGCGACGGTCAACGACCCGCCCGGCTCAGCCGGGACGGTGTGCGCCTCGATGACGTCGTGCAGGTCGAGAGCAAGGCCCAAGGCGTCGAAGCCCGGCCCGAGATTCGCGCTCGTCGCCGGGACAGTGACCCGGGTAGCGCGGTTCATGCGAATCCCAGCGCCGACGCAGCGGCGCCGATGTCAGCAGGCACCAATTCGGGTCGCACGTCGCCGTACGCCGCGCTCGCGGTGTCGACGTCCTTGAGGCCGTGACCGCTGACAGTGACGACGATGATCTGGCCGGGGTCGACCTGTCCCGCAGCGGTAGCCGCAACCAGGCCGGCCACGCCCGCTGCTGAGGCCGGCTCGACGAACAGCCCCTCCCTGCCAGACAGCTCCTGCTGGGCCACCAGGATCTGTTCGTCGGTCACTTCATCGATGAGACCATGAGATTCGTCGCGAGCCGTGACTGCAAGCTGCCATGACGCGGGGTTGCCGATCCGGATCGCACTCGCGACCGTCACCGGATCCGCTACCGGTTCGCCGCGCACGATGGGGGCTGCTCCGGAGGCCTGGAAACCCCACATCCGAGGACGTCGGGTCGCGACAGCATCCGCCGCGTACTCCTGATAACCCATCCAGTACGCCGCGATATTCCCCGCGTTGCCCACTGGCAGCACGTGCACATCGGGCGCGTCCCCGAGGTCGTCGACGATCTCGAAGGCGGCAGTCTTCTGGCCGGCGAGGCGATGCGGGTTGAGTGAGTTCACCAGGGCCACCGGGTAGTCGTCTGCCAGCGCCCGCGCGAGCCGGAGACAGTCGTCGAAGTTCCCCTCGACGGCGACGATGCGGCCGCCGTGAACGACCGCCTGGGCCAGCTTGGGCCCGGCGATCTTGCCATGAGGGACCAGCACGATGGGCGTCATCCCGGCTCGCACCGCATACGCCGCGGCCGAGGCGCTGGTGTTACCCGTTGATGCGCAGACGACGGCCTTGGCGCCTTCCTCGAGGGCCTTGGATATCGCGACCGTCATGCCGCGGTCCTTGAACGATCCCGTCGGGTTGGATCCCTCGACCTTGAGGTGAACCGAACAGCCGGTCATCCCGGACAACCATGCGCTGGGTATGAGCGGTGTCCCGCCCTCCCGCAACGTAACCACCGGCGTCATGTCGCTCACTGGCAGGCGGAACCGGTACTCCTCGATCACCCCGCGCCACAGGTGGGTCACGCCTACTCTCCCTCCACCCTCATCACCGACAGGACGTCGCGTACTGCCGGCAGGTCACGAAGGCCGGCAACGGTCGCAGCAAGCGCCTGGTCGGTCGAATGATGAGTCACGATGACGAGCTCGGCGTCGTCGGGTCCATGCACTCGTTGCCGGACCGTCTCGATCGAGACGCCGTGAGCGGCGAAGACGGCGGCCACGGCGGCCAGGACACCTGGCCGGTCGTCGACGTCGAGGCTGATGTGGTAGCGGGTCCTGGTCTGACCCATGGGGTGCACGGGCCGGTCGGCATACCAGGAGGCGCCCGGTCCGACGGCGCCGGTCAGCCGGTTCCGTGCGACGGTGACAAGGTCACCGAGAACGGCACTCGCCGTCGGCGCGCCGCCGGCGCCGGGACCGTAGAACATCAGCTGCCCCGCCGCGTCGCTCTCGACGAATACGGCGTTGTAGGCGCCGCGAACGCTGGCCAGCGGATGACTGCGCGGCAACATCGCCGGATGCACGCGAACCCCGACGGAGCGCTCGTCCTCGGAGAGCTCGCAGATGGCGAGGAACTTCACCACCGCGCCCATGTCCCTGGCGCTGGCAATGTCGGCTGAGGTGACCTCGGCGATTCCCTCCCGGTGTACATCGGCCGCGACGACCGGTGAGTGAAATGCGATTGCCGCCAGGATGGCCGCCTTCGCGGCGGCGTCGAACCCGTCGATGTCCGCGCTCGGGTCCGCCTCCGCATAACCGAGCGCCTGGGCCTCCTCCAGCGCCTCCGCGAATCCGGCGCCGGAACTGTCCATCTTGTCGAGGACGTAGTTCGTCGTCCCGTTGACGATCCCGAGCAACCGGCGGATGCGGTCGCCGGACAGCGACTCGCGCAGTGGTCTGAGCAACGGAATAGCGCCGCCGACGGCCGCCTCGTAGTACAGGTCCACCCCATGCTTCTCGGCGGCGGAGTGCAACGTGGCGCCGTCCTCGGCCAGCAGAGCCTTGTTGGCGCTGACGACGGACGCGCCGGACTCCATCGACGCGAGGACAAGCGATCGCGCCGGCTCGATGCCGCCGATCAACTCGACCACGACGTCCACGTCCGCCTGCGTCACCAGCCCGACGGCGTCGGTCGTGAACAACGCGGGGTCGAGGCCGCTGGCGCTCCGATTGCGGCTGATTCGTCGCACTGCGACACCGATCAGCTCCAGCGGGGCACCGATCCGGGCCGCCAAGTCGTCGTCGTGCTCGGTGAGCAGGCGCGCGACCTCGGAGCCGACGTTGCCGCAGCCGAGCAACGCAACTCGCACCGTGCTCATTCGACGCCTCTTCGCCCATTCTTCTCTGTCGGCAAGTTTCAGCTACCGCTTCCTGCCCGCGCCCATCGTCCACCATCCGACATCCACCTGATCTGCTCGGGTGCGGTCGATGGGTCGAGGAGCGACGACCGACAGCGGCCGGTTCACTCCACGTCGAGCCGGAGTAGGTCGTCCTCGGTCTCGCGGCGGACGATCACTCGAGCCTGGCCGTCTCGCACTGCTACGACTGGCGGTCGCGGCACGTGGTTGTACGTGCTCGCCATGCTTCGGGCGTAGGCGCCTGTGCCCGGCACGGCAAGCAGATCGCCGGGCCTGATATCGGCCGGCACGAACTCGTCCTTGACGACGATGTCGCCGCTCTCGCAATGCTTGCCAACCACGCGGGACAGCATCGGCGGAGCATCGGTGCGTCGGTTCGCGACGGTGCAGGAATAGTCCGCGCCGTAGAGAGCGGTCCGGACGTTGTCGCTCATCCCGCCGTCGACGGCGACGTAGGCCCGGGTAGCTCCGGCGTCGAGCTCGACCGGCTTGACAGTTCCCACCTCGTAGAGCGTGAACGTGCTGGGCCCGGCGATCGCGCGGCCGGGTTCCACACTGACCCGCGGGACAGTGACGCCCAGCGTCTGGCAGTCCGATCCGACGATCGCCGCCATCTCCGCTGCCAGCTCATCAGGTGGCTGTGGATCATCCTGCGTGGTGTACGCCATGCCGAAGCCGCCGCCAAGGTCGAGCTCGGGCAACTCCACGCCGTGGTCGTCGCGGATCTGGGCGTGCAGTCCTAGCGTCCGGCGGGCGGCCACCTCGAACGCGGCGGTGTCGAAGATCTGCGAGCCGATGTGAGAGTGCAATCCGAGCAGCTCGAGGGCGGGCTCGGCGAGCACCGCGGACACAGCGTCGGCGGCGGATCCACCGGCCAGCGAGAACCCGAACTTCTGGTCCTCATGAGCGGTGGCGATGTACTCGTGGGTGTGCGCCTCGACACCGACCGTGATACGCACCATCACCTTCGCTCGCACACCGCGGTCGCGGGCCTGGCGCGACAATCGGTCGATCTCGATCGGGGAATCCACGACGATACGGCCGATTCCCGCCGCCACGGCACGGGCCAGCTCGGCTTCGGACTTGTTGTTGCCGTGCATCCCGATGCGATCCGGTGGGAACCCTGACCGCAGCGCCACAGCGAGCTCGCCGCCCGTGCACACGTCGAGGCTCAGGCCCTCGTCCGCGATCCACCGGACGATCGCGAGGTTCATGAACGCTTTGCCCGCGTAGAACGTCTCCGCTCCAGCGCCGAAGCTCGCAAATGCCTTGTCGAAGGCAACCTTGAACTCCCGGGCGCGAGACCGGAAGTCGATCTCATCGATGACGTAAGCAGGCGTCCCGAACCGCCGGCCGATTTCGTCGACGCCGACACCCGCCACACGCACGACCCCATTAGCTGCCCGTTCGACGGTGCGCGGCCACAGCGCGGGCACCAGGGCATTGACGTCAGTCGGCTCCCGAAGCCACATCGGTCCACGGGAGCCGGCGTCCGCATGCAGCGCGCCGGCCTCGTGCGAGGCCACCGTTACATCCGCTCCGGCGCCGTTACGCCCAGCAGACCCAACCCGTTCGAGATGACGACCCGGGTTGCTTCAACCAGCCACAGCCGGGCCCGGTGCACGTCCGTCGTCCCTTCGTCGCCCATCGGCAGCACGCGGCAGTCGTCGTAGAACTTGTGGAACGTGGCAGCGAGGTCCTCCAGATACCGGGCAACCCGATGCGGTTCGCGGAGTTCGGCGGCCGTCGCCACGATGCGCGGAAACTCGCCGAGGGCGCCGAGCAGAGCAGACTCCCTCTCGTGGTCGAGTAACTCCGGCTTGAGGTCTTTGCGTTCGACGCCGAGCTCCTTGGCGTTGCGCAGGATCGACGCGAGCCGGGCGTGTGCGTACTGGACGTAGTAGACCGGGTTGTCATTGGACTGCCGCGCCCACAGGTCGAGATCGAGGTCGATCGTGGAATCCGATGAGTATCGGGCCAGCGCGTACCGGGCGGCGTCCACGCCGATCGCGTCCACAAGATCCTCGAGAGTGATCATGGTGCCCGCCCGCTTGCTCATCTTGACCGGCGTGCCGTCGCGGACGAGGTTGACCATCTGGCCGATGAGGATCTCCAGGTTGCGCCCCGGCTCATCGCCGAACGCCCGGCACATGGCCATCATCCGGCCGACGTAGCCATGGTGATCGGCGCCCAGCATGATGACAATCCGGTTGAACCCCCGCTCTCGCTTGTTCAGGTAGTACGCGAGGTCAGCAGAGATGTAAGCCGGCCGGCCATTGCTGCGGATGACCGGACGATCTTTGTCGTCACCGAACGCCGTGGACCGTAGCCACAACGCTCCGTCCTTCTCGTAGAGGTGCCCGAGCTCCCGCAACCGGTCAACGGCATGTGCCACTGCGCCGCTTTGATGCAGCGAGTCCTCGTGAAAGTAGACGTCGAAGTCGACCCCGAACTCGTGCAGGGACTTCTTGATCTCGGCGAACATCAGCTCGACGCCCTCACGGCGAAACACCTCACGAGCATCGGACTCAGGCAGGTCGAGAACGTCCGGATGCTTCTCGACGATCTGCTCCGCAATCTCACCGATGTAGACCCCGGCATAGCCGTCGTCGGGGGTCTGTTCACCGCGGGCAGCGGCGAGCAGCGATTGGGTGTACCGGTCGATCTGTGCGCCGTGGTCGTTGAAGTAGTACTCCTGCGTGACATCCGCCCCGCACGCAGTGAAGATCCTGCCCAGCGCGTCACCGACCGCGGCCCAGCGGGTGCCACCAAGGTGCAGGGGGCCGGTCGGGTTGGCCGACACGAACTCCAGGTTCACCCGCTCGCCGGTCATCAGGTCGCCGGATCCGTAGCGTTCACCGGCTTCGACGATGGTCCGGGCGAGCTCGCCCTGGGCCGCTACGGAAACCGTGATGTTGAGGAAGCCGGGTCCAGCGACCTCGACCATGTCGATGCCGTCGACCTTGCGAAGCCGGGTTGCCAACAGCTCGGCAAGGTGTCTCGGGGCGGTTCCCGCACTTTTCGCCAGCTGCAGCGCGACATTTGTCGCATAGTCACCGTGGTCGCGGTTGCGCGGTCGTTCGACGATGACGTGCTCCGGGACACCGTCGGGCAGCGTCACCTCGCCGGTCGCGAGCGTTTCAGCAAGCACGTCGCGGATCGTGGCGGAGAGGTGCTCTGGGGTCACCGGCCAAGCGTAGCCAGGGGTCCTCGGTTCAGCGCCCGAGCTCCTTGCGTCCCGCTCGTTTGAGCCGACGGCGCTGCGACGGATCGAGCATCAGGTAGCCCGCGGCCGGCACACCGACGATGAGCAGCAGCGCAATCCAGTTGGGCAGCAGGATCCACGCAACGATCGCGAGCGCGGCGTATCCGAGGACGTATTTGGTTCCCGTGGACATTCGGTCATCACCTTTCGAACCGGGTCGAAGGCCCGGATACGTCCATTGTCCGCCATCCCGGTGTCGTAGACGTCGGGGTCATCCCTGAGCGAACCCCGAACATTCGACCGGAGGGCGAGTCATGAGCGGCTGGTATCGTCGTGCCCTGCCCCGGCCCCCGTAGCTCAGGGGATAGAGCACCGCCCTCCGGAGGCGGGAGCGCAGGTTCGAATCCTGCCGGGGGCGCCACGCTTGACAAGGGAAACACCGTTTACAGAACCCTAAGGGGCGGCATGAACAGACTTGAAGGGCGCGTCGCTCTCGTCACCGGCGCTGCGAGCGGCATCGGCAAGGCGACGGCTCATGCGGCTCGCCGACGAGGGCGCGGCCGTTCTGGTGACCGACATCCAGGTCGAGGCCGGCGAAGCCACGGTCGGGGAGATCACGGGCGCTGGCGGCAAGGCCGCCTTCGTCAAGCACGACGTCACCAGTGAGTCAGACTGGGAGGCCGCATGCGCGGCCGCCGTCGAGGAACTCGGCGGCCTCGACATCGTCGTCAACAACGCCGGCATGGGTGACATCAAGCCGATCGAGGACACCACGCTGGAGGAGTGGGACCGCACCGTCGCCATCGACCAGACCGGCGTCTTCCTCGGCATGAAGGTCGCCGGCGCCCTACCTGAAGCGGTCCGAGCACGCGTCGGTCATCAACATCAGCTCGATCTTCGGCACGAGCGGCGGCTTCGGCGTCTCACCCGCCTACCACGCAGCCAAGGGCGCGGTGCGGACGCTGACGAAGAACGCCGCCCTGCACTGGGCCACCGAGGGCATCCGGGTCAACTCGATCCACCCCGGCTTCATCGCCACCCCGATCCTCGAGCAGTCCCGGGACACCCCGATCTGGG
The DNA here is from genome assembly GCA_963831385.1 of uncultured Actinomycetota bacterium. Taxonomy (GTDB): domain Bacteria; phylum Actinomycetota; class Actinomycetes; order Jiangellales; family Jiangellaceae; genus JACVRX01. The sequence goes on along the minus strand of CAWHPW010000013.1, from coordinate 217,635 downwards.
ACGGCATGATCGACCTGACGCCGATGGGCGCACTGGGCCGACCCGAGGACATCGCCGCCGGGGTCGCCTACCTCGCCAGCGACGACGCCGCTTTCGTCACCGGTCTCGAGCTCTACATCGACGGCGGCTACATGGCCCGCTGAGCGTCGATGCAGCCCCTGGCCTCCACTGACAATCCAGCTAGATATCGAGCTCTATGCATGGTGGCCGTAGCGGCAACGCCGGCAGGCACCTAACCTTACTGCCGGGGTAGGACGGTCAGGACCCGAACGAGGTGAGTCCGGAACTCCTCCATGTAGTTGGTCGAGGAAGGTCTTGGTGGACTCGTCGGCGACCTCGCCGTCGCCGGGGAAGACCTCCGGAGAGTACTGGATGTAGGCCTCCGGCGCGGTCATCTGCCGGGCGTTGCAGAAGCTGAGCACGCCGCGCAGGCTCTGCTGGGCCACCGCGGTGCCGATCTGCCCGATGGACGCCCCGATCACCGCCGCCGGGATGTGGTCGAAGGAGTTCTGGCCCCACGGCCGCGACGCCCAGTCGATCGCGTTCTTCAGCGCTCCGGGAATGGACCGGTTGTACTCCGGGGTGACGAACAGGATGGCGTCGGACCGAGCGATCGCCTCCTTCAGCGCGCTGGCCTCGGGTGGGTAGTTCGCGTCGTAGTCCGGGCTGTACAGCGGCAGGTTCCCGATCGGGATCTCGGTGAACTCCAGGTCGTCGGGCGCCAGGCGGATCAGCGCCTTGGACAGGATCGCGGTTGATCGACGTCGAGGAGAGGCTTCCGACGAAGTAGCCGACCTGGTACGTGGTCATCGATTCCCTTCCGGACGGGTTTCCTGTCGGGGTGATGGTCGGCATTGAACGTACCGCCTCGGCCGGCTCCGCACCGCTCGGAAGGGCCGACGTCGTCACCCGTCCTCAGCGGGAGCGACGCCCGCGAACACCATCACGTCGGCGGCCACCATCGCCAGGGCGATGCGCGGTGAGGGTGCCGGTACCCCGCCGGCGACGCGTCCAGCGATGGCGGCCGCTCGCTCCGCCGCGTCCTGCCGGACTCGACGGTCGCCTGGGGCGCCAGCCATGCCGGCGACCGCACCCGCCAGCTCACGAACGTCCGCAGCCAAGCCCTCCCGCTCATCCAGGCTTACCGACATTGCCGTGCGCGCGAGCGTGAGGCAGCTACCGCCGAGCAGGTCCAAGTGTCCCGCGTTCTCGTTCTCGCGGACCACCGGCTCCTTTTGCCAGCGCCACAGCAGCGAGTGGCGCACCACCCGACTGCTCGCCCGCCTCGTGCGGGCCAGCTCGCCGAGGCGGTCCCGAAGGGCGCGCAGCGTCTCCACCGCCCGGTTCGCCAGTGCGGCGTCGCCACGCTCGAGCGCCTGCGCCACCAGCTGCAGACCGCTCGCCATATCCGCGAGCGCGGCCGACTCGGCCCTTCGCACCAGCGCAAGCGGGTGAGGCGGGAACAGCAGCTGGCTGAACACCAACGCCACACCCGCTCCGATGCTGGCGTCGACTAGACGTTGTGGTCCGCCCTCCCCCTGAGCGGTCGCGACGGTGAGGATGGCACCGCCGGCGGCTTGGGCCACCACGATCCGGGCCGGGTCGACAGCGCGCGCGGCGACGATCGCGACCAGAACAGCGATCGCCAGCGCCTGGTAACCACTGCCCAGCAATTGAACGGCGGCCTCGCCGGCGAGAATCCCCACCACCACGCCTGCCAGCAGCCGCAGCGCGTTCGCCCCACGCTCCCCCATCGCGGTGTTGAGCGCGACTACCGCAGCGATCGGCGCGAAGAACGGCTCCGGATGGTGTAACACGTCTGCGGCGATCACCCAGGCGATGGTGGCGGCGAGCGTCTGCTGTAGCAGCGGCCACAGCCCGACAATGAACCTCCGCAGCGACGGCGGCGCACCATGCGACTCGACGGAGCTCACGGGCGGGGAGGCGGGCCTGCGGACCCGGCCGGGTACTCCTCCATGGGCACCCGGTCGTTCGCCCATGCCTCCAGTACCGGCGTGATGACCCGCCAGGCTTGCTCTGCCTCCTCCGCGCCAATCGACAGAGTGCTCTCCCCACGCAACACATCCATGAGGACGCGACTGTAGGCGGGCAGCTCCGGAGCGCTCAGGGGCGCCGTCAGAGGCAGCGGGGCAAGACCGCCTGGAGGTCCCGCGGCAGTCCCGGTGAGCACAAGGGTGAGGTCGTGCGGACCATCGAGGCCGATCCGCAGCTCGTTCGCCTTGACCGCGGAACCGCCTCCGCCGAAGGGCAGGTACGGGACCGGCCGGAAGCGCACGATCGCCTCCTTGCGGCGCGCCCGCAATGCCTTCCCTGTCCGCAGCACGAACTCGGTGCCTGCCCACCGCCAGCTGTCGAGCTGCAGAACCACCTCCGCGAAGGTTTCCGTGCGGCGCCGCGCGTCGACGCCGTCCTCTGCCACGTACGCCGGGACAACCTCGCCATCGGTACCGTCAGTTCCTGCGAGCCGGCCCGCGGAGTAGCGGGCGCGCCGGGTCCCGGTGGCCACCTGCTCGGCCGACAGCGGCCGCACCGAGCGCAGGACGTCGAGCTTGCGGGCTTGTAGGTCCGCTGCCGTGAGGCTGACCGGCGGCTCCATCGCGATGAGACAGAGGATCTGCAGGAGGTGGTTCTGGATCACGTCCTTGAGCGCGCCGGCCCGGTCGTAGTAGGAGGCTCGTCCCTCGAGAGCCAACATCTCGTCCCACAGGATGTCGACCCGCTCGATGTGTGTGGAGTTCCACACCGGTTCGAGGACCCTATTGGCCAGCCGCACGGCGAGCAGGTTCTGCACGGTGGCCATGCCCAGGACGTGGTCTACCCGGAAGACGGCACGATCAGCGGCGACGCCGGCAACGCGTTCTAGCAGCGCGTTGAGCTCAACAGCGCTCTTGAGGTCGGTCCCGAACGGCTTCTCCAGGACGATGCGGCTGCCTTCCGGCAACCCGACAGCGCACAGAGCCGGCACTGACAAACGGGCACCACGTGATCTACGTGCCGGTCAGCAATGACGACGAACGCGCCAAGGTCGTTGAAATCCTTTCTGCCGCCGGCGGGCACCATCGGCTGTTCTTCGGACGGTGGAGCATCGAAGAAATGAGGTTCTGAGTCAGCACGCGGACCAGATATGGACCGAACACGTCCATGCGTGTCCCGAGGCGCCAACACCCCTTGAGCAGTGAGCTGCACACGGCCTGCATGAACGACAGGGTCAGTACAGGCAGTCACGCGGCCATTGAGCCAACACCGCCCGCGAATCAGGACCCCGGGCCTCCCGTGGCACCTCACCAGGCGACCCAGCAGCCTGTGTGGCCACCAGTGGCGTGCCCTGGGCCCATGCGGTGCCACGTGCGTGAAGGGAACTCGGCTTGGCCGAGCCCGCTGACGCGGGCACGGCCGGAGCGTGGCTTACCGGGCGTCGGCAGCCGGGTTGCTCCGGGCACCGATCTGCACGACGGCTGCGAGGTAGCCGGAGCTGACTGGTTCCCAGTCGGTGGTGCGCCGCCAGCCACGGTCGCTGAGGGATGCGTCCACGTCGTCGAGATCGGTGCTGATCCGCATTCGCCAGCCCTCAGCGAGCCAACCCGGGGTCGACACCCGATGGTCGGAGTCATCAGCATGTCCGGCCACGACGATTCCACGGGGATGCTCGGTGCAAAACCAGGCTGCGTACGCTCGTCTCCCCACACTCCTCAGAATACAGCTAAGCGCTGTACAGCGAAAGGCTGTATCGTAGGCTTCCGCCTCCATGGCCGAGGAGCTCTGGGACGTCGCCGCGGTCGCCGCATACCTCGGCGTGGCACCCTCAACCGTGCGGTCCTATCTGTCCCGCCGACAGATGCCCCCGGCCGACTACACCCTGTCCGGCGCGCCGGTCTGGCGGGCAGCAACCATCCGGAACTGGCACCAGCAACGGCCCAGCCAACGACCCCAATGAGTACCGACAGGGCAATGCAAGGAAAGTGTCGTGCACGCGCTTTACCGCCGGACCGCCGAGGGCCGTTTCCACCCGGCGACAGTTGGCCGGCGCGCCTCGAGTCCGGTCCCAATCTCGGTGTGACAGTTCGGTGCCGGCTGTCGCCGACGACCGTTTGGCCACCGACGATGACGGTGACCACATCGGCTGCCGAGGCGGCGGAGATCGCGTGGGCGAGGGCGTCGCCCGAGCGGGCGCCCGCGTTGCCCGCGGTGAGTCAAGCCGGACCGTCACGAGGTCGGCGAGTTTACCTGCGGAAACTCGGCCGGCATCCGCGGCCGATTGAGTCTGCGCGGCTCGCGGTCAGCGCGGCAGCGATCTCCGGTACGGGGAAGTGGCCGCGCCGGCCGAACACGAGCCTTCCGTCGAGTTCAATCGCTCGGGCTTCCCCCAGCTCGCTCATCATGTGGGCGTCGCTGCCGACGCACATCGGCGACCCTGCGCGACTGAGCCGGAGGCTGGGGCCGACGCCGTCGGCAAGGTCGCGCAAGGACGTGCAGCACATGCTGATCGAGGTCCCCGGCCACCGAGGGTCGCGATGTCCTCCTCGGTGTCTGCGAGGGAGTTCGCTGCTGGCTGGAGGGCTCGTCTCGCGCGCAGGCACCACGAAGCTAAGCACCGGTTCTGCGGGCCGGCGACACAGAGCGCGCCGAGCGCGGTCCGACACGCGTCACGGCATTGTTGCGGTGAGTGCGTCATCACGTCCCCGCCAGTTTCATGGGCTTTGGGTACGCCCTGGCTTGTCGCTTGGCTTGTCGTGTCATGGCAGGGTGGAGAGTGGGATCGATATTCGGCCTGGTTCCGCCGAAGCTCGACGACCCTTGGGATATCCATTCACCTCGGATGCTCAGAGAGGAGACGATGGGCGAGCACGTCAAGTACCGAAGGATCTATGACGACGCGTTACCTGACGACGGCCTGCGGATTCTCGTGGACCGCATCTGGCCCCGGGGCATGCGCAAGGAGGACGCCCGCCTCGATGAGTGGATTCGTGACGTCGCACCGTCCACCGAGCTTCGCCGCTGGTACGGACACGAGCCCGACCGCTACGCCGAGTTTCGCCGCCGCTACCTTGTCGAGTTGCGGGAGCCGGCCCGGGAGCAGGCCGTCCGGTGGCTACGCGAACGCGCTGGGCAGGACCGGATGACCTTGCTCACGGCCACGAAGGACCTCGAACACAGCCAGGCGGCCGTCCTCGCCCACTGGCTAAACCGCGCCGAAAACTCGCCTGCCTGACCTGGCACCCTGGGAGCGAGCGTCGGCTCGGCCTGCACGGCAGCGATCACCGGAGGCAATCATGACTGCGAACAGCTTCGGCGCGCGTGACCGGCTCGGGGTTGGCGATACGACATACGAGGTCTTCCGGCTGGATCGGGTGGATGGTTCGGCGCGACTCCCTTACAGCTTGAAGGTGCTACTGGAGAACCTGCTGCGCAACGAGGATGGTCACCAGGTGACTGCCGAGCAGGTCAGCGCGATTAGCGCCTGGGATCCGATGGCCCAGAGCGGCACAGAGATCCAGTTCACTCCGGCCCGAGTGCTGATGCAGGACTTCACGGGGGTGCCGTGTGTGGTCGACCTGGTGGCGATGCGCGACGCCATCGCGGCCCTCGGTGGCGACCCGCGGAAGATCAACCCGCTGATCCCTGCCGAGCTTGTCATCGACCACTCGATCATTGCCGATGTCTTCGGTCGCGCCGACGCCTTCGGGCGAAACGCCGAATTGGAGTTCCAGCGCAACCAGGAGCGTTACCAGCTGTTGCGCTGGGCCCAGCGGTCATTCGACAACTTGCTGGTCGTGCCACCGAATACCGGTATCTGCCATCAGGTGAATCTCGAGTACCTGTCTCGGGTCGTGTTCGAGACGGATGGTTCCGTGGCCATGGCCTACCCGGACACTCTGGTGGGAACCGATTCGCACACCCCGATGGTCAACGGACTGGGTGTGCTGGGCTGGGGCGTCGGCGGCATCGAGGCGGAGGCGGCCATGCTCGGTCAGCCGATCAGCATGCTTGTCCCCCAGGTCGTGGGTCTCAAGCTCACCGGTGAGCTGCCCGAGGGCAGCACCGCCACAGATCTGGTTCTCACCGTTGCCGAACTGCTGCGCCGCACCCGGGTGGTCGGCAAGTTCGTCGACTTCTACGGCCCGGGCGTCGCCAGCGTGCCGCTGGCTACCCGCGCGACGATCGGCAACATGAGCCCCGAGTACGGCTCGACCTGTGCGATCTTTCCCATCGATGGCGAGACGCTCACCTACCTGCGGCTGACCGGAAGACCTACCCAGCAGATCCAGCTGGTGGAGGCCTACGCCAAGGAGCAGGGACTGTGGCACGACCCCGACCACGAGCCGGGCTTCAGCCAGACCCTCAAGTTGGACCTGACCACTGTGGAGCCGTCGATCGCGGGGCCGAAACGCCCCCAGGACCGAGTCCCACTGGCACGCGCTCAACGTGCGTTCCGCTGCCTGCTCGCCGGAGAGCCGCAAACCGTCCCAGTGCAAGGCGGACTCGACGAAGCGTCGGCCGGGTCCTTCCCCGCAAGCGATCCGATCTCGATCAGCCGCAATCTGCCCCGTGACAAGCCGCCGTCCGACGGTTGCGAGCAGGCCCACGACTGGCCCACTGGCCCGGTGCCGGTCACGCTCAGTGACGGCGGCACGGCCACCATCGACCACGGGCATGTGGTGATCGCCGCGATCACCTCGTGCACCAACACCTCGAATCCGACCGTGATGATTGGTGCTGGGCTGCTGGCCAGGAAAGCTGTGGAGCGTGGGCTGACCCGCAAGCCGTGGGTGAAGACCACCCTCGCACCCGGTTCTCGGGTCGTCAGCGACTATTACGACCGAGCCGGGCTCACGCCGTACCTAGAGAAGCTCGGCTTCGACCTGGTGGGTTACGGCTGCACCACCTGCATCGGCAATTCCGGACCGCTGATCCCCGAAGTCAGCGCGGCGGTGACCGAGCACGACCTGACGGTGTGCTCGGTGCTGTCGGGCAACCGCAACTTCGAGGGCCGGATCCACGCCGAGTGCAAGATGAACTTCCTCGCCTCCCCGCCCCTGGTCATCGCCTATGCGCTCGCCGGCACCATGCACGCCGACCTGCTGCGCGAGCCGCTCGGTCGGGACCAGGCTGGCAACCCCGTCTACCTGCGCGACATCTGGCCGACCAGCGCGGAGATCAAGCAGGTCGTCGACGACTGCATCGAGGCCAGGATGTTCACGGCCGGCTACGCAGACGTGTTCGCCGGCGACGAGAACTGGCGTGGCATGGACGTGCCGGCCGGTGACATCTTCAGCTGGGATGAAACGTCGACCTACGTGCGCCGGCCTCCCTACTTCGACGCGATGCCCCCCAAACCAGAACCGGTGCGCGACATCGCTGGCGCGCGCGTGCTGGCCCTCTTAGGCGACTCCGTGACCACCGACCACATCTCACCAGCCGGGGCGATCAAGCGAGATTCCCCCGCGGGGCGCTACCTGATCGAACACGGCGTGTCACCCGCCGAGTTCAACTCCTACGGGTCCCGGCGCGGCAACCACGACGTCATGATCCGCGGGACATTCGCCAACGTCCGGCTGCGCAACCAACTCGTCCCCGGTGTCGAGGGTGGCTTCACCCGGCACATGCCCGACGGGAACGAGCAGAGCATCTTCGACGCGGCCACGACCTACGCCGCCGAAGACGTGCCGCTAATCATCCTCGCTGGCGCCGACTACGGGTCCGGGTCGTCACGGGACTGGGCTGCCAAAGGCACCATGCTGCTCGGAGTCAAAGCAGTGCTGGCGACGTCCTTCGAACGGATCCACCGTTCCAACCTCATCGGCATGGGAGTACTACCCCTGCAATTCAAGCCCGGGGAGTCACCCCAGCGTCTGGGTCTGACCGGCGAAGAGGTCTACTCGATCACCGGGCTGGAGAGTGCAGACTCACTGCCCCGAGAGGTCACCGTCGTCGTCGACGCCGGCAACCGGTCCGAAACGTTCACCGCCACCGTCCGGATCGACACCCCCGCCGAGGCGGCGTACTTCCGCCATGGAGGGATCCTGCCCTACGTCCTGCGCCGGCTGCTGAGCGCCGACGAGTCCCAACCGGAGGAGATGTGAGATGCCGACCGTGGCCATTAACGGACTCGGCAGAATCGGCCGAGCCGCGCTGAAGATCCTGTTGGACGCCGACGGGCTCGACCTCGTGGCCGTCAACGACATCGCCGACGTAGACAACTTGGCCTACCTGATCAAGTACGACACCGTCTACGGGCGCTACCCGCGCGAGGTCAGCGCCGAAGCCGGCGCGCTGCTGATCGATGGCAAGCGGATTTCGACGTTCGCCGAGCCTGACCCGGCGAACCTGCCGTGGGCTGACCTGGGGATCGACCTGGTGCTGGAGTGCACCGGTGTCATCACCAGCGAGGAGGGCCTGAAGAAACACCTGCAGGCCGGGGCGTCCTACGTGATCCTCTCCGCACCCACGACGTCGGAGACCATTCCCACTGTGGTGCACGGCGTGAACCGCCCCGACGGTGAGCCGCAGATCATCTCCTGCGCCAGTTGCACAACCAACTGCATCACCCCTGTTATGGAGATCGCCCACCGCTTGATCGGGGTAGAGCGAGCGGTGATGACCACCGTGCACGCGTACACCGCCGGCCAGCGCCTCGTGGACGGCCCCAGCAAGAGCTTCCGGCGTGGTCGAGCCGGAGCGGCCAACTTGGTGCCCACCTCTACCGGGGCGGCACGAGCCACCACCCGGGCCGTACCGGAACTGGCAGGCAGGTTCGACGGGATCGCAGTGCGTGCACCCATCCCGGTGGGATCGGTCGCCGACATCGTGTTCGTCGCCGCCCGGGCGACCACGGTCGAAGAGGTCAACGAAGCGTTCCGGCAGGAGGCCGCCGCCATTCGCTACCAGGGCATCCTCGGCGTGTCGGAGGATCCGCTGGTGTCCGCCGACATCGTGGGCGATCCGCGTGCCGCGATCGTCGATCTCGAACTGACGCGGGTGGTGGACGGCACGCTGGTCAAGGTGATGGTCTGGTACGACAACGAATGGGGTTTCACCCACCAGATGATCCGCGAAGCCCGCAGCATCCTCGGCGTCTCCACTACGTAAGGCCCACGTCAAGGAACGGCAGCCGCTGTCGTCGAGGGCGCTCAATACCGGAGGGTCGCGACCACCCCGCCGGCCTGGAGCAACGGTCCGACATCGTCGGGCGCGGCTGTGACATCGGCGCCCGAGGCCACCGCCTGCTCGACCGCGCGCTCGACAAGCATCCCGGCGGAGGGCCGACCCAACGCCTCCCGGATGTGCGGCGGCAGCGCCTCGGGTTCCGGCGCGGCGTCGGTAGCGAACACGAGATGCTCGACGCGGTGTTGCACCAGACTGTCGAGCACCTCCGCCCAGCCGAGCGCCCTGTACCACCTTCGGATGCGGCTTGAACCGCGCCGTCGACAAGAGCGTGGACGTCCCGACGCCAGCCCTCCTCCAACGCGTTCTCGAGGCGGCGGCGACCGCTGCCGGCTGTTCCCACAGCAAGTTGGCGGCGACGACGGCGACGATCCTCTCGCGCACAGATTCCGTCAACTGGCCAGCGAAGACGTCCGTGACCCGCCTGTCACCGCCAAGAGCACCCGATACCAGCCGAGCTCGGTTACCTGCCGCCCCGTGGCGATAGCGGCCTCGCCCAGGAACCGTTGCCGCCACTCGTCGATCCGCTGATCGAAGGTCGCAACATGCATGCCGGCCGGTGAACGGCCCGGATGTCCGACGTATGCGTCGCAGTCGCGCCATTGCCCCAGCTCAAGCTCGTAGAGCGACTGCTCCGGCTGCTCTACCCGGCCAGCCTGCCAGTGCAACAGCCGGACCGCCTCAGCACCTACCAGCACCAGCCCAGTTGGACGACCGCGGCCGACGACATCGACAAGTGGCGAGACGAAAGGACGTTCATCCCAGCGCACGAGCGTCGCGCGGGGCGGCAACTGCAGCGTGAACCGGCGGTTCAAGGCTCCGTCTGAGGTCAGGAACCAGGCCAGCCCCCGACCCCGCTCACTAGGCTCGAGCGCAAGCACCTCATCCTCGACCCGGCCGCACAACTCCCGCAGGGCCAGCCGCCGTCCGCGCGACGCATCTTCGCCCGCCGCGTCGACCACCTCCCGCAGACCGTTGCGCAACTCGACCAGCCATCCCGGCGTGGCAGCCATGTTCGCCGGGTCCCGCGGATCCCTGCGCAGGTACACACTGAGCACCGCGCTACCTGGTTGCAGGACCGCCAGCTCCCGAACCAACTCCATCGAAGCGATCACCGTCCGCCGCCCCTCGATAGGCTGCCGGCCCTGGCCTGTTCGGCCCTGAAATGGCAAGGCGCCGCGCATTCCCCGAAATTGTCCCGAGGCTGGCCAGCGCGGCGAGGGTCTGGTCGTGGAAGGAGGCGACCGACTGGTCCTGGAGTGGGACGGTCGCCGCCCGGCCGCCCAGGGTATGGATACGCAGCTGGTGGTCGACGAAGTCGAAGTCGATACAGAAGATCGGGCTGCCGTCGATCTGGCCCATGGGCCGGGTGGTGGTGCCGCGACCGGTGAGGTGGAACGGCACGTTCCACCAGTGGTTGCGCCGCACGCTGGCGGCCAGGCGGAGCTTGCCCACGCCCTGGCAGAACCGGTGCAACGTGGCCTTGGTGTCGCGCCATTCGTCCAGCGGCATCGGGGGAAACAGCTCTGTGCGAGGAACCATCGACCCGGATGGCTCAGGTTGTCTCGGGTACGGGGAGCTGCAGGTGGGTGAGGCCGCGCAGGTCCAGCCAGGCGCGGCCGGGGCCACGGACCAGCCGCAGCAGGACCTGATCGCACACCGGGCAGCGGGCGACCACCCCGGGGGCGTGGTAAAACACCCGGACCTCGGCCATCGGTGCCGTGCGGCCACACCCCGCGCAGCGCCCGATGGCGGTGGTGACATCGACCCGGAACAGGTCCTGAAGGGGGCCGGCGAGGGCGTTGCCGTCGGTCCATAGGTTCGCGCTGGTCATGGCCGCATCCGTCCTCAGTCGCCCCAGTACCGCTGTTCCTGCCAGGGGTCGCCGTAGTTGTGGTAGCCGAGGCTCTCCCAGAAGCCCGGCTCGTCCTGGTCCAGCAGCTGGATCCCACGGACCCACTTGGCGCTCTTCCACAGATACAGATGGGGCACCAGCAGCCGCGCCGGGCCACCATGCTCGGGTTCCAGCTCCTGGCCGTGGTAGCCGAACGCGATCCAGGCCCTGTGGTCGAGCAGGTCCTCCAGCGGCAGGTTGGTCGTGTAGCCGCCGTAGGAAGAGACCAGCGCGAAGCCGGCGCTGGTGTCCAGGCCGTCGAGCAGGGTGTCCAGCGATACTCCCTCCCAGTTGGTCCCGAGCTTGGACCAGTGGGTGACGCAGTGGAGGTCGACGGTGACCGGCTCGCTGGGCAGGGCGCGGAAGCCGTCCCAGTCCCAGCGCCGGGAGTCCCCGGTCTCGCTGGTGATGGTGAGTTCCCAGTCCTGTAGGTCGATGCTGGGGGTTGGTCCGGCCGACAGGACCGGGAAGTCCTCGACCAGGTATTGGCCCGGCGGCAGCTCGAGCGCGGGCCGCCGCCGCCCCCGGAACCCGCGCGACACCGTGCTCATCGTTCCGACTCCTTGTCGTCTAGCCGAAAGTGAAGGCGAAGGCCTGGACGCCAGGATCCAGGAAGGTGATCTCGAAGGTGTGGTCGCTGATGGGGCCGGGCTGGCGGATTAGCTGGTACAGCCGCGGGTCGGTGAGGGTGCCGTTGCCCTGGTCGTCCACATCGGCGCCGTGGGCGGCGCCCGGGGCCTGCTCGTCGAGGCCCACCCGGAACCGGATGGGACCCCCGGGCGTGGTCGGGGCCATGACCAGGTGCAGGTCGCGAGCCTGGAAGCGATAGAGGATCCGCCCACCGGCCTGGTTGAGCACGATGGCCGGTCGCTTGACGGTCCAGTCGCCCGAGAGGGCCCAGTGGTTGAGTCCCAACCGTGTGGGGGCGGCATAGGCGTAGCTCGTCTCCAAGATGGAACCATTGGGCGAGACGAAGTTGTCGGTGCGCTCATAGCCGAGGTAGTTCTCGGGCGACCGCAAGCTGGCCCAGTCGGCGGCCACCTCCACCCCAGGGGATCGACCGAGACCAGGTCCTGGTCGATGCCGCCGCCGCCGGCCTCGGTCAGCAGCTGCTGCAGGACCATCTCGGACATCTCGTAGTCGCCCTCGCCGAAGCGGTGGTGGCGGATCTGGCCTTGGGCGTCGACGAAGTACAGCGCCGGCCAGTAGTGGTTGTCGAAGGCGCTCCAGATTGCGTAGTCGTTGTCGACCGCGACCGGGTAGTCGACCCCCAGGTCCTTGACGGCTCGGCGGACGTTGTCGAGGTCGTGCTCGAAGTCGAACTCGGGGGTGTGGACGCCGATCACGACCAGGCCGTGGTCCCGGTACTTCTCGGCCCAGGCGCGGACATAGGGCAGGGTGCGCAGCCAGTTGATGCAGGTGTAGGTCCAGAAGTCGACCAGCACGACCCGGCCGCGCAGGTCGGCGGCGGTCAGTGGCTGGCGAGTTGAGCCACCCGGTCGCGCCGTCGAACCCAGGCAGGTGACCTTCAACGGGCAACTGGGCCGCGGGGTGGGTGGCGGAGCGGACGAGCTGGTTGGCTCTGGTCAGGAGCGTCTTCCAGCCGCTTGGGTCCTGGTCCATCGGTCGCTCCTCGCGTAGCTGTCAACCTCGACGACGGCCTCGGCGAAGGCCCGAGTGCTTCGTGCGGCAGGTTGTGACCGGCGCCCGTCCCCTCGCTCCGGCTAGCGCAGTGACCGGAACGCCGCCCGGACCTCTTCGGAGAACAGCTGCGGCTGCTCCCAGGCGGCGAAGTGGCCGCCCCTGTCGACCTCGTTGAAGTAGATGAGGTTGGGGTAGGCCTGCTCCGCCCAGCTGCGCGGCGCTTGATACTGCTCGCCGGGAAAGACGGTCACGGCAACGGGGATGGAGACGCCCTTGGCGTTGAAGAAGCCACCCTTGTATTCCCAATAGAGGCGAGACGCAGAGACCCCCGTGTTCGTCAGCCAATAGAGCGTGATGTTGTCGAGGATCTCGTCACGCGTCAGTTCGCCCGTGGCGCTCGTGGTCCGGTCCAGAGCAGAGACGACCGCCGCGGCCGGCTGGCCGTCGGCATCGTTGTGGTCGAGAAGCCAGGCGGCCAGGCCGACGGGTGAATCCGCGATGCCGTACAAGGTCTGCGGGCGCGCCGCCATCATACCTGGCGTACTCGACTTGCTTGAACGTTCTGACCAGCTGCTCGTAGGCGCGTCGTTCCTCAGCTGAGAGACCGGATGGCGGCGGGTCGCCGGCCTGGAGAGCCTTGTCGACGTCAGCTGGAACGGTGGCAGGCATGTTGGTGTGGATGGCGAGCAATCCCGCAGGTGCCTGCAAGCCCATCTGGTCGACGACGAACGCACCCCAGTCGCCGCCTTGGGCGACGTAGCGGCTGTAGCCGAGGCGCTTCATCAGTTCTGCCCAGGCTCGGCCCATGCGCTCGGGGCCCCAACCGGTGCTCGTCGGCTTGCCCGAGAACCCGTAGCCCGGCATCGACGGAATCACCACATGGAACGCGTCCGCTGCGCTCGCGCCGTGCGCCGTGGGATCGGTCAGTCGATCGATGATCTTCAGCTGCTCGATGATCGAGCCCGGCCATCCGTGATTGACGATGAGCGGCAACGCGTCTTCATGCTGCGAACGAACGTGGATGAAGTGAATGTCGAGCCCGTCGATCTCGGTGATGAACTGCGGTAGGGCGTTCAGCTTCGCCTCGCACGTGCGCCAGTCGTAGTCCGTCATCCAGTAGCGCGCGAGCTTCTGGATCATGGCGAGCGGCACGCCTTGGGATTGATCCGCGACGGTCTCCTTCTCGGGCCAGTTCGTGGCCGCGATGCGTCGACGGAGGTCCTCCAGAGCCTCATCCGGAATGTCGACGTGGAAGGGACGGATGTCGATGGCGGTCTCGACGGTGCTGACTCATGACGACCTCCGTTGTTGGTGGGTGCGCCGATCAACGCAGTGACCTGAATGCGGCGCGCATCTCGTCGGAGAAGAGCTCCGGCTCTTCCCAGGCGGCGAAGTGGCCGCCCCTGTCGACCTCGTTGAAGTAGGCGAGGCCGGGGTAGACCGCCTCGACCCAGCTGCGCGGGGCAGCCCAGATCTCGCCGGGGAACGTGGTGAAGCCGACCGGCACCGTGACCGCCGGAGGAGGCTGGCCGCTCGCAAGCGCTGCGGCCAGCGCTCGTGCGTCCTCCCAGTACGACCGGGCCGCCGACGCTGCGGTGCCGGTCAGCCAGTACAGCGTGATGTTGTCGACGATGGTGTCCCGGGTGAGATTGCCCACGGGCTCGCCGTCGACGAACGCGCGGGAGATCTTGTAGTAGCTGTCCGTGTCGTGGTCGAGCAACCAGGCCGCCAGCGCGACGGGTGAATCCAGCAGGGCGTAGCCGATCGTCTGCGGCCGCGTTGCCATCTCGAGGAAGTAGCCGAAGCCGTCCTGCCTGAACGTCGCGACCGCCTCGGCCGCTGCGCGTTCCTGTTCGGATTCCTTGGGCAGTTGATCGCCGATTGCGAGCACCGCCGTGAGCAGGTTCAGGTGGTAGCCGACCAAACCCTCGACCGCCTGGCGGCCCATCAGGTCCGTGACGAGGGCACCCACGTCGCCGCCCTGGGCGACGTAGCGGGTGTAGCCGAGGCGGTGCATCAGCTCCGCCCACGCGCGTGCGGTGCGGCCGGCGTCCCAGCCGAGCTCGGTCGGCTCGCCGGAGAAGCCGTAGCCGGGCAAGGACGGCAGCACCAGGTGGAATGCGTCCTCGGGGGTGCCGCCGTGCGCGGTCGGGTCGGTCAGCGGGCCGACGGTCTCGAGCAGCTCGATGACCGAGCCGGGCCAGCCATGCGTCATGATCAGCGGCAACGCGTTCTCGTGCCGCGACCTGACGTGGATGAAGTGGATCTCCACCCCGTCGATCTCGGTCGTGAACTGCGGCAGCGCGTTCAGTCTCGCCTCGCACTTGCGCCAGTCGTAGTCGGTCGTCCAGTAGCGGGCGAGCTCCTGCACCGTCGCCAGCTGCACGCCCTGCGATCGATCGGCGACGAGCTCCTTGCTGGGCCAGCGCGTCGCCGCGATGCGCCGGCGCAGCTCGGCGATCGCTTCGTCCGGCGTGTCGAGCCTGAAGGGGCGGATTTCGTTGTCGTTGGACATGTTCTCCACCTGCCGGGTCCGGTCGACCGGCGCCGGAGCGCCGGAGTGGCTGGCACGCGCCCAGTCTCGCACAGCCCTGCGACCGGCCGACTGGAACGAGATTTCGCGCTTGGGTCCGGCCCAGACCGGCTTACTGGCTTCTGTCGTGGACGGTGCGCCGGTCACGATGGCGGTCGTCACCAGCCGCGCTGAGGCGGAACTGGCCGTCGGCCTGTTGCGCAGCCACGGCCTGCGGGCGAAGTACAAGCCCGCGCGCGCTCCGCAGGCGTGCCGGCTCCATCTGCCGGAACTACAGCCGGCGCGTGCCCGGTTCGTTCTGGCGACCCAGCTACCGCGCCCGCCCGCTACGACCTCCGCTGGATGGTCGAGGATGGCGCCATCGTCGGGCTCCGTTTCACCGAACTCGGCCGAGGCGCCCAATTCGACGGCCGCTACCGGGATTGATTGTCAGCGTTTGCCACGGCGCTGGGGCAGCGGCGAGCAGTCAGCCTCGGAGGTACCGGTCGAGCGCGGCGCGAACCGCGAACCGGGCCCGGGCGAGGCGGTAGCGCGCCTCGCCGGAGGGTAGGTCGAGCTCGAGGACGGCCTGGCTGAATGGCGCCTCGTCGATGTCGACGAGGGTGACGAGACCGACGTCGATCGGATCGAGTTCGGCGAGCGCTGCGTCCACGGCGCCGTATGCCTCGGTCGTGACGAGAGCGTCGTCAGGACGGAGCACCTGCGTCTGGCCCCATGCCACGGGCGGGGTCGACCCATGCGCCGGCATCGGCGCTCGAGGGCCGCGGCGAGAACCGATCCTGTCGTGTCGATATCGGGGTCGGCGAGCGCGGAGGTGAGCGTCTCCTGGACCAGGTCGTCGGCGGCGTTGGCGTCGAGCGCGTTCGAAGGCGTAGAGATGCGGCAGCTGCGCGACGAGGGCCTCGGCGCGTTCACCCCCTGTGTGGGCCACCATGGCGCGGAGCGAGTCGGGGACCTGCGCCTCGGGGCGTGACCCGAGGACGGCGACGGTGCTGCGCAGCTGGTCCATGAGGCACGAGCAGCTGTCGCAGCCGGCCAGGTGGTCCTCGAGCGCGCTTCGCTCGGCGTCGGACAGCAGCCCGGCGAGCTGGTCGCTCGCGGCGTGCACCGCTGCTTGGCAGGTGATCGGGTTACGACATCGCCTGCTCGGCGAGCCCGGGGGTGGCGCCCTCGGCTAGCTTGAGTCGGGTCCAGACGTTCATGTTGATGACGATCCCGATGATCTCGAGGATCTCCTCCTGCGAGAAGTGCTCGGCGAGCGCGTCGTGCCGTGCGCCGAAATCGTCGGCGGCTGTCGCGTCGGCGACGCGAGTGATCGCCTCCGTATAGGCCAGGGCGGCGCGGGCGGCGTCATCGTGGAAGTCTGTCTCCCACCACGCGGTCAGGGTATCGATCACCGGTTGGGGAATGCCGGCGTCGCGTGCGGCATCGTGGTGGAGGCTGAGGCAGTAGGTGCAGTTGTTGATCTGAGACACACGAAGGCGCAAGAGTTGGGCGAGCTTGCGATCGATGCGCAGGTGGGCCTTGTAGCCGAAGGTGTCGGCGCCGTGCCGGGCGAGCTTGGTTAAGTCCTCGTTGGCCGAGCTGTCGGCCCAGCGGTTGGTGACGGTCACGTCGGTCATGTCGTTGCTCCTGTCGGGGGGTCAAGGGTCCGAGGCCGTAGTCAACCGAGTACAACGTGCAGTTCACGGCCTCGGCCTCCTTCCCGCTGCCGTGAGCCGCTGCGGCGTACCCCCTGGCGACGAAGACATAGAGCCACACCCCGCCGATCAGCGCGCCGATCCCGATAAGCAGCGCGGTCACGCTGGCGATCAGAGCCACGTGCGAGTCTTGGTCGCGGCGTTGCGCGCTAATGGTCCCCGTGAGGTCTCCTTTCCCGCTTTGTGGGGCCGCGGCACGGCTCCAGGCCGGCGACCCGCCGCCATCCGGTCTCTCAGCTGAGGAACGACGCGCCTATGAGCAGCTGGTGCGAACGTTCAAGCAAGTCGACTACGCCAGGTTGATGGGGTCACGCCCGCAAACCTTGTACGGGATTGCGGATTCACCCGTCGGCCTGGCCGCCTGGCTTCTCGACCACAACGATGCCGACGGCCAGCCGGCCGCGGCGGTCGTCTCTGCTCTGGACCGGACCACGAGCGCCACGGGCGAACTGACGCGTGACGAGATCCTCGACAACATCACGCTCTATTGGCTGACGAACACGGGGGTCTCGGCGTCTCGCCTCTATTGGGAATACAAGGGTGGCTTCTTCAACGTGAAGGGCGTCTCCATCCCCGTTGCCGCGAGCGTCTTTCCCGGCGAGCAGTATCAAGCGCCGCGCAGCTGGGCGGAACAGGCCTACCCCAACCTCATTTACTTCAACGAGGTCGACAGGGGCGGCCACTTCGCCGCCTGGGAACAGCCGCAGCTGTTCTCCCGCCGCAGCTGTTCTCCCGCCGCAGCTGTTCTCCCGAGGAGGTCCGAGCCGCATTCAGGTCGCTTCGCTAGCGGACGGTGTTGTGAAAGGAGAAGCGATTCTGCTGGCGCTGACCGGGACCGCGATCGTCGCGGGGATCATCGGGGCGCTCCTGGCGGTCCCGGTGACGGCTGTCGTGTGGACCTCGGACACCGCATGGACCGAGACTGGACGTGGCGCACGCGGCGTGGCACGCGCAAGACCCACCTGGAGCGGTTCATGACTACACCACGGGACCTGCTGATGGTCGCGATGGACATGGAATCCGGTCGTCCTTCGGAGCAGGGCGACCTGTCGCTCGCGCTCGCGGGGGCCGAGGTGATCGATCTTCTCGACCTCCAGGCCATCAGGCTGGACGGTGAGCGCATCGTGCCGGTCCACCGGCCGGCGACAGGTGATCGGCTGCTCGATGAGGCGGCATTGTCGCTCGTTCGACAGGAGCCGTACGAGTCGGTCGGCGACTGGCTGTGGCGCAGAGGTCGCGGTCTCTTCTCTGCATATCTGGCCGCCCTTGAAGCGGAAGGGCAGATCACTCGGCGACGGCGCCGCTGGAGGCTCTTGCTGACCGGTCGCACGATGCTGGTCGACTCACCGGCTCACCGCGAGGCAGTCAAGCGCTGGACTTCGGGCGATGCCGTTCTCGCCGCACTCGCAGCGGCCGTCGGCATTCACGGCGAGCAGACGGTGGGCTCCCTGAGCATCGCCGACGACGCGGTGGCGACAGTGCTAGCTGCGGTCGATAACGCGGTAATGGAACTGGGACTTGAGCGGCAACGGAAAGCGATCGAAGGAGACGCGTTCGACAACATCTGGCGAGGCGGTTGACAGACGCCCGGAGATCAGGCTCGCTGGGCGCCGCGCGCCGGCGCCGACGTGTCCGACGAGGAACGGGCGAAGGGTCTGGTGCAGGCCCCAGAGGCTGACGTCGACCACGAACACCGCAGCGGCGGTACGAGCGATGCCGGGACCCCGGCCACCGCGGCACACTTCGCGTCCGAGAGGACGGACTTGCCGACGCCTGCCTCGCCAGAGAGCAGGAGTGCACCGCCGTGCACGACAGCCACCTCGACGAAGACTCCGGACTTCGACCTCCGGACCGCGGCCGATGAGCCATTCGGTGTGGGCTACGTCCTTGCGCCGCGCAACGGTGTCTCCTTCGCAAGGAGAAGGATGCCGCTTCACTTAGCGCGTTCCGCGACGACCGCGGCGGCGCGGCGGCGGCTCTGCTCGAAGGCGCCACGAGTCCGGCTCGCGCTCAATGAGTCCGTGCAGCCGTGGGCGATCGTCAACCGGATGAGCGGTTGAGTCGCTCCGCCTCGGTCCGCCAGGGGTTGCACCTGATAATGAGCCTCGATGACTCGGTCAACGTCCTCAAGGAGGAGGCCCGACCCGGCCAGGATACGGTGGAGCGCCGGGTTCATCGCTCGGCCCTGGAGTTCCCAGAGTTCACGCCTGGGTACGGTGCCCGAGCTGGAGATCTGTCGCTGCCAGCCGTCACCTGCCAGGCTTCCCCAGCGCCCTCATTGCTCGCTCGTTCCTGTCGGCGGCCCGGAAATGTCTTCATCGGCGATCCGAGCGCGGGCCGCCTCGTCTTCCGCGGCGACTTTTCGCGCTTCTGCGAGCACTTCGTCAACCTCGCCTTCAGGAAAGACAACGGCTCCGGCAGCGTCGGCGTAAACGTATTGACCGGGCACCACGCCCACTCCTGCGACCACGACAGACACGTTGGCCTGGAACGGCGTCACCACGTCGCCGCCCCAGTGCGTTGCCTCACCCGAGCAGTAGGCGGCGAAGTCGTATCCCGCCAGCTCCTCGAAGTCGCGCAGCCGCCCGTCGGTGAGCACCCCGGCCAGCCCGTGCTCTTGGAGCCTGAACAGCTTGGCCCCACCGCCCAACGAGGTGTTGGTATAGCCATTGCTGGCCAACACGAGAACCTTGCCTGCGGGCTGGTCGCCGACCGCCTCGTAGAACAGGTTTGCAAAGTTGTAGCGCTGCGGGTCGAGCGCCACGGAACAGCTGGGGTAATAGGAGATGGTGGCCGCCGGACCAAACAGGATCCGGCCGGGCGTGGGGCTCACCAGGTCAAGCACGTGGCAACGATGCCGGTGGACTCGACCCACAGCGTCGACCAGATCGGCGCACTTGAATCCACTGAGCGCGTCTGCGCGGTCTCCGGTCGAGTTCACCTTCAGGTCCACATCAGCCGATCTGATTGTCGTTGAGCACGACTCGGTGCTCTTGCTCGCCGCTCGCTCGCAGCGTAGCCGACGCTCACCAGCGAGCCAGCCACGACGAATTCTCGTGAAAGAGCCGGGCTGAGCGGAGGCATGTGCGCATTGGGCTGGCATCCCGGACGACCGCGCATGAGCGTGAACGCCTGCGACCAGCCCCGACACCGCCAGACGGGTCGGATTCTCGGTCCGAATCGCCGAATTCGGCATGCAGGGTCAGCGTTGGCGGGTGGCCGATTGAACACCGGCTGCGCGCTCGGCCTTCTGTCTTGGGTGGGCGCTATGGTCCACGGCGTGCGCGCGAGGATCGAGGAGCCGGCAAGGCTCAGCGGCGAGCAGGTGAACGATGCGCTCATTGCGATCTTCCACGACGTGGCCGAGACGCATCGGCGACGCCAGCGCCATCAGACCATGGGTCAGAATCCGCCTGAGCGGTCGTCGCCGCCGTCGTGATGAGCCTCGCCGGCACCGTCGGTGGCGCGTTCGTCCGAGGTTCGCCACCATTTCGCGCTGTCAGATGTCTGGGGCGAGGTCAGACCTCGGTCCTTCAGGGCCGGGCCCATAGCCTCTGCCGCATTGCGGCGTGGTTCGGGACAGTGGAATCGGAGCGGTACCACCTGGTGACCTGGTGAGAGGTGTTCGATGGACGAGACGGTGCACGAGAAGCATCGGGTGGCCCTGGGGGCAGCTATCGGACGGCTGGCCCGGTGTGCAGTGACGACGGCCGGCCTGCTGGCACGCCGCCGGGTGCACTTGCCGGAGCAGCATGTAGGCCGTCGCTTGACGTTCGCCGACGGGACAACCGGGACCGTCTATCGGGAGACCGTGGTGGACCGCGGCCCGGTGGCCCACCTGCCTATCGTGCCCACCCTGGTGAGTCGACGTCGACGACACCTCGAGGACGAGCAGGCAGTCGGCGAAACGGTGAGGTCACCGGACGGTGGCCGCGAACGATCTCCTTGCTGGGACGACGAAGCCCTATCGTGGTCTTGCCAAACGCCCAGCACCGGTAAACGGGTGGAAGGTGGGTTGTGAGGTTGGCGCCGCGCCTCGGTCCCGGCCGCAAGTCTGGGCCAATAGTCGGAGCCACACCATGGCGGCGACAGCGACGAGCGAGGTATGCACCAGACGTGTTGGCGTTGCCTGACGTGGGCGTCCGCAGCGGGTCGTCCGCTACAGCCACTTCGGCTCGGCGGAGCGCAGGAGGGCAGGGGCGCCCCTGACTGGCGCTCGGCCGGGTGAGGAGCCAGTAATTGATGGACAGCGCAAATGACGAAAACCGCGCGATCGTCGTAGGCGTGGATGGTTGGGAGGGCAGCCGGGTCGCTGTGCGCTGGGCGGCACCAAGAGGCCCACATGCGCCAACTGCCGCTGCGGATCGTCGCTGCCGCCGTCCTTGATCCGCTGATGCCGCCACCCACCTCCGAGTCCTTCTGGGAACACCTCACCGCCTACCAAGAGTCATGGGCGAATGACGTCGTCAACGACGCGGCTGATCTCGCGCGGCAGGTCGCGCAGCCGGTCGAAGCTCGGACCGCCGTCCATCTGAGGGAACCCGCAGTGCTTGCACTTCAGCGCGAGGCCGAGTCAGCGCATCTGCTCGTCGTCGGCTCGCGTGGTCGCGGCGGTGCGATTGAGTCGCGCCTGGGATCGACCGCGATCGCGCTGACGCAGGAGGTGTCCTCCCCCGTCGTGGTGGTGCCCACCGCAGCGGGTGGCCACTTCGACCGGGTACAAGGAGATGTCGTCGTCGGTGTCGACGGCTCGCAGATGTCGGAACGCGCCGCAGAGTTCGCGTTCGCTGAGGCCGCCCTGCGAAACACCGGGCTCACGCCGTGCATGCGTGGACCACGCCGCGGGTCTGGTCGACGTTGGCCCACCAGTTTGACGTCTGCGGCATGGCCGAAAAGAGTCTCACCGGAACGTGCGGTTGTGCCCGCAGCTTGAGGACCCATCCACAGCCTGGGTCGGCGCGGTCACACCGATTTCCGCTGTCAGAAACCTCGACCGCTGCCGCCTACACCCGAGACCAGCCTGCCGCCGCGCCATATGCCGTGTGCTCGACCATGCTGTGCTCGGCAAGGTATTCAGCCGCCGGCTCGGCGTGGTGACCATGGTTCTGCGCTCACATCTCACCCTGGTGATCACGACCGCGGTCATGATGTCGCACGACCGCCTCCCGTCGGATCGTGGTGACCTTTAGTTCACAGCCCAGCGTGGCCGCTCGGCAGGAGGACGGTCAGATCATCGGCAAGTGCCTGCGGCCGGTAGTCCACGCCGGCCGCTTCACTACCTTTCGGTACCGGTAGTCGTCTTCAGCGAGCCCGCCGCCGCTACCCCGACAGGCTCGACGCTCGCCGAGGCTGGCGCCAGCTTCTCTCGGCAGGGAGACGAATCTCGTGGATGCTGGAGGCGTTGCCGGTTCGAATTCGTTAATCAAGCTCTATGAATCTATCTTAGCTACACTCTCTATTGTGGACATTCCCAATCTTGTAGGTCTTACCGGTGCCTTCATCGCTGGCTATGCGTATCTACCACAAATTAGGCATCTTATAAAGGAACATTGTTCAGCAGGAATTAGCCGCAGTGCTTTTGCCCTATGGTTCATCTCGTCGGTGCTGATCACCATCAATGCAGTTGCTATCCATTCTGCGGTTTTTAGTGTGCTAGGAGTAATACAAATTACCTCGACTGGAGTAATCTACGTCTTCAGTGCGCGGTATCAAGACCAGGTCTGCCTATACCATGCGAGCGGTCAGGCAACTCCATAGGGTTGATTGCAACTTCAGATTGTCCTTCGATTTGTGTTCTTTCTTCCCAAATCTTTGGCGGTGATGACGATTCTTGGCTGGATACGTGATGCGTCGTCATTATCTAACACTGATGAACGCGTGCTCCGGCCTGGTGCCTCATCAAGACGGCGAGCGCAGCGCCGCCGCCAGAACATTGTTGACAAGCTCGGCATGCGCGATTGGATGAGCGGACGTGTTGCGCGATCCGCCGCGGCCTGATCTAGGCCTCGCTTGACCTACGGCTCCGAGTCGCGGCTCGGTCTTCGTCGACGAGCGACTGCCAACCTATGTCGCCCATAGCCGAGATGGGGTCGTCGCCCGAGCGACACGGGCTCGCGCCGAGATTACGTTTGACCAATGGTCGAGGAGGTCAACGTCGCTTTTACGACTTCGGTCGCCTCGATGGACGCTGACGTCGTGATCATGATTGAGTTCTGCCTCGCAGTCCTTCTGTTCGCTTTCGTGAGGGCGCTGTTCGTCGCGCACGGGAGCCGCAAGGGCCGGTCTGAGGCCGTGGCCGAGACCGGGTGCGCTCGCCAAGAGTTGCCAGTGGCGTGCGGACGGAAGGAAGCAGTGTCGCTCGGCCGGGTGAAAACGATGCGGGGATCGGCCCTCGCTGGTACGCAAAGGTCCCTGCCCGACGCAGGCTCGCCATGGTCACCCGAGTGAACCCGCAGGTCGCGGCACGCCGCTCTCTGGCCCAGCCCGACGAGCGGCGCACCGCTGCCGCCGTACTAGTCATCGGCACCGGGGCCGCCGGCCTTCGGGCCGCGATCGAGCTGGCCGAATGCGGTGTGCAAGTGCTGTGCGTCGGAAAGCGCCGCCGCGACGACGCACATACCGTGCTCGCCTCCGGGGGCATCAACGCTGCGCTGGCGACGATGGATCCTGAGGACAGCTGGGAGCAGCATGCCGCAGATACGCTCCGCGAGTCCTACTGGCTTGCCGACCCGCGCGCGGTGGAGCTGCTCTGCCGCGAGGCGCCGGATGCGATCGAGGATCTTGTGCGCTACGGCGCGCATTTCGCCCGCGAGGACGACGGCCGGCTTACGCAACGCTACTTCGGCGCGCACCGCTGGCGACGCACCTGCTTCGCAGGCGACTACACCGGCCGCGAGATCCAGCGGGCGCTGGTCCGCCGAGCCGCGGAGATGGGCGTCGCGATACGCGACGACGTTTACGTTACCCGTCTGCTCGTGCACGAAGGTCGCGTTTTCGGCGCCTACGGCTTCGACGTCGAGGATGGGAGCCGCTGGGTGATCCTCGCCGATGCGGTCATCCTCGCCGCCGGAGGCCACACGCGAATCTGGCGCCGGTCGTCCTCGCGGCGTGATGAGAACACTGGCGACGCGATGCGCTTGGCGGCCGAGGCGGGCTGCCGATTGCGCGACATGGAGTTCGTCCAGTTCCACCCGACCGGAATGGTCTACCCCGAGGAGTCGGCGGGGACGCTAGTCACCGAAGCCGTACGCGGCGAGGGCGGCATCCTGCGCAACGCGGCTGGCGAGCGCTTCATGGAACGCTACGACCCGGAGCGGCTCGAGCTCTCCACCCGCGACCGCGTCGCCCTGGCCATCTACACCGAGCTCGCTGAGGGTCGCGGAACCGAGCACGGTGGCGTGCTGCTCGACATCTCGCACCTTGACCGCGAGCTGATGCTGCGCCGATTGCCGCGCATGTACCGGCAGTTCATCGACCTGGCCATGCTCGACATCACCAGCACACCGATGGAGGTCGCCCCGACCGCGCACTACTCGATGGGCGGCGTCTGGGTCGACGCCGAGACCCACGCCACTGACGTCGAGGGCCTCTATGCGGTCGGCGAGTGCGCGAGCGGGGTCCACGGCGCCAACCGCCTTGGTGGCAACTCGCTGGCGGAAGCCGTCGTGTTCGGCCGGATCGTCGGTGCCGAGGGAGCGCGCTGGTCGGCGCTACTGGACGTGCAGGCCCGCGACCATGCCGCGATTGCCGCTGCCCGCGAGGAGGTCGACGAGTTGCTTTCCCGCCGCGGCGAAGAGTTCGCGCGGCCACTCCAGCGGGCGGTGCGCAACCTCATGTCCGAGTGCGGCGGTGTGGTGCGTTCCGAGGACGGCCTTCGGGACGGGCTGATGCGCCTCGACGAGGTCGCGGCGCGCGCACACGACCTGGAGGTACGGCCCGACATCGCCGGCTACGACGACCTCGCCCATGCTCTCGACTTGCAGGGCTCGCTCCTTGCCGCACGGGCCACGCTCGAGTGCGCACGCGAGCGTCGCGAGACGCGCGGCGCACACAACCGCGTGGACTTCCCCGATCAAGATCCCGGCCTGCAAGTGAACCTCGTCTGGGCCGCCGACGGGACGATTGCCCGTGAGCCGATCCCGCAGCCCTCGCCTGCGGTCGCCGTCCTCGCCGGCGGGCGGGATCTCGACGTACGCGGCCGCCTGCTTGAATAGCTGCGAATGCGGCTGCGCCGGATTTGCCGCCTGTCAGACCTCGACCCGGACCGCGCCACCTTCGAGCCGAACCGGGGTAGCGTGCCTCCCCGGCGGCGCCCACCTCAGGTTCGTAGGCACCATCCCGGTTGGATCACGGTGTGGTACCCGGTGTCGGCAGCTCATGTTCGGGCCATCCGAGAAGACGGGCACCGAGCACGGCGGCATGCAGTGTGAACCGGTGCGCGGGCTCGATGGGGTCGTAGCCGGTCAGTGTCTTGACGCGGTTCAGCCGATAGGTGACCGCGCGCACAGACAGGTGTAGTCGCGCCGCGGCCTTGGTGGCCACGCTGCCGGTGGCGAAGTAGGCATCGAGAGTGTCCAGAAGCGGCTGGGCGCCGTCGCGCGCCCGGGTGAGAGGGCTGAGCACCGCATGCACCAGGTCGACAATGGCCGGTTGGTCGCGGAGCAGCACGCGGTAGATCAGCAGGTCGCCGGCGTCGACCAAATGGCTGTCCAGGTTCATTCGCTCAGCCATGATGAGCCCCTCGCGGGCCTCCTCGTAGGAGCGGGCGATGCCGTATGCCCCTGGGTGCGCCCGGCCGACAGCGACCCGCCATGGCCGGCCTCGCGCCAGTCGGTTGAGCTCGGAATACATGAGCTTGCCGAGGTTGTCCGTCACTTTTGCGCGACCGGACGGACGCGTGGGTGCCAGGGGTTCCGCGGGTGCCAGCACGACCAGCAAGCCTTCCTTGCCTGCCACGAGCATGTCCCGGTCGCCGAACCGGTCCAAGACAATCCGTTCCAGGACGCTGGTGGCTGCTTCGGTGTCGGGAAGCCGCCGGCCGGGCGCGGCAAGTGCAACCTGGTGGGTGCGGGTGAGGTCGAGGCCAAACGGTTCTGCGCGCTGCACTATTTCGCCGAGGTTGGCATCGCCGCGTAGCAGGTCCTCGATCAACTCTCGGCGCAGCGTCTCCTCCCGCCGGACCATCTCACGGCCCGCTTCGGCGTGTCCCTCGGCGAAGGCGGCCACTGCGTCGTCGACTACTTGCAGCACCGCCTCGGCTGCTGCGCGAACTGCCGCCCTGTCTCGCGAGCGGACGACAGCCGGGAGTTCCGCCCAAACCCGCCGGGCGGCTGACAGGTACAGACTCACGCCTCGCCCGGCTGAGACGCCTGACTCGGCCGCACGCCGGCCGAGCAAACCCACTTTCTCGATCTCGGTTCGTCCGGGTCGCCGGCCGTCTGTGGCGGCGGCGGCCAGCAGGTGGAGGTAGTCACCCAACAACGCGACCGGCACATCGCCAGCGTCCCGGCTGGCGCCCTCCGCCACACGCATCAGCCAAGCGGGGTCGGAAACTGGGTCGGGGGTTGTGCCGGGCGGCTTGAGTCTGCGATTCGCGCCGCTTGTGTCGTCCACGCGTCCAATGACTCCTGCCAATACCAAGACCACCGATGCACTGGTACACGTCGTGTGCTGAAGCCCGTCAGTCTGCGCTCAACGCCAAAACGGGTGGGCAGCAACCGTATGTTGGTGACAAGGATGCCAGTGTTCTCCCGGGCCACGTGGCCAGCACTGCCCTCCTCCGGTCATCCTGACACGTCCGATGGAGTCGGACACGACACCGCACTCATTGGCTGGTACGGACTTCGCCTCGCGACGGCACCGTCGACAATCGCAGTGTCCCTGCGGGCGCTCCTCGGCTACCGCCGTGCGGCCACCTGTTCGCCCCGAGTGATCACCGAACCGGCACGCCCGAGGGGATGAGTGCGTCAAGTGGGATGTCCTGGTCGGTGAGTTGTTCGACGGCGACATGCTTCCCCGAGCGGACCAGGTGCTCGATGGCCGGGATCACGTCCCAGACGTTGACGTTCATGCCGGCCACGACTCGCCCTGCCTTGAGCCAGAATGCGATGAACTGCCGTCCGCGTCGGTCGCCGCGGTAGACGAGCTGGTCATAGCCGCCTGGTTCGACGTAGCCCGAGTACTCCATGCCGAGGTCGTACTGGTCGGTGTAGAAGTAGGGCACCGGGTCATAGGCGACATGTTGGCCCAGCATCGACCGGGCTGCTACCGGGCCGCCATGCAGCGCATTGGCCCAGTGCTCGACCCTGAGGTGCCGCCCGAGCAGCGGGTGGTAGGTGTTGGCGACGTCGCCGGCGACATAGATGTCCGGGTCCGAGGTGCGCATGGCCTCGTCTGCGACGATCCCGTTGTCGATCGTGAGCCCGGCGTTCTCGGCGAGCCCGACGTTGGGTCGAGCACCCACGCCGACCACCACGATGTCCGCGGCGAGTGTCTCGCCGGTCTCGGTGACGAGTCCGGTGACGCGGTCACCGGCGCTGGTGAACTTGCGCACCCGGGTGCGGAGCCGCAGGTCGACGCCGTGCTCGGTGTGTAGATCGGCGAACATCTGGCCGAGCTCGTCGCCCAGCGCGGCACGCAACGGCAGTCGGCTGTGGGTCCACGACCGTCACCTGGTTGCCGTGGCCGCGGGCGGCAGCAGCGGTCTCCATCCCGATCCAGCCGGCGCCGACCACGACCACCCGGCGGCCGCCGGCGGTCAGCGCGGCGCGCAGCGCGTCGGCGTCCTGCGCGTCGCGCAGGTAGTACAGCCCATGCAGGTCGGTGCCGGGCAGCCGGCGGGCCGACGGAGCCGGTGGCGAGCAGCAGCTTGTCGTAGCCGAGGATCGTGCCGGTGCTCAGGGTGAGCTTGTGGCCGGCCGGATCGAGGTCGACGGCTGGGCTCGCCCAGGAGCAGCTCCACCTCGTGTTCCTGGTACCAGCCCGGCCCGTGGACGTAGATCGTGTCGCGCTCGGCGGTGCCGTTGAGGTAGCCCTTGGACAGCGGCGGTCTCTCGTAGGGACGCTCGCGCTCGGCGCCCACGATCTGGATCCGGCCGGTGAAGCCCTCCTCGCGCAGCGTCTGGGCAGCCTTGGCTCCGGCGAGGCCCCCGCCGGCGATGAGGAACGAATGCTGTGCCATGTCGCAGACTCCTGTTCGGGTTGGTGGTCAGCGGCTCGCGACGGCGAGAGCGAAGAACTCCTGCCGGGTGCGGTCGTCGTCGCGGATCGACCCGTGCACGGCAGAGGTGACCGTGCGTGCTCCTGCAGCGCGGACACCGCGCAGAGACATGCACAGGTGCTCGGCCTCGATGACCACCCCGACGCCCCGCGGCGCCAGGTTCACTTGCAGCCAGTTGGCGACCTGTTGGGTCAGCCGTTCCTGCACCTGCAGGTCGCGGGCGAACAGTTCCACCACCCGGGCCAGCTTGGACAGGCCCAGGATCCGCTGGCCGGGCAGATAGCCGACGTGCGCCACCCCGTGGAAGGGCAGCAGGTGGTGCTGGCACAGCGAGTGGACGGGGATGTCGCGGGCCACGATCAGCTCGTCGTACCCCTCGTCATTGGGGAAGGTGGTCAGGTCGAACGCGGCGCGGGGTGAGCATCTCGGCCAGGGAGTCGGCCACCCGTGCCGGCGTTTCGGCCAGATGCTCGTCGGTGGGGTCGCGGCCCAACGCGACGAGTAGGTCGGCGACGGCTCGCCGGGCGGCCACCAGGTCCGGTTCGCTCGGCGGTCCGACGATCCGCAGCCGGGGTGCTGGAATGCTGGCCGGTGCCGGGCCGGCCATGGCGACCGTCATCGCAGGCCCCAGTCCGGGCCCGCGCCCGTCGTGTTCGACTGCCAGCCTGGACAGTGCCAACGCGGCGACGAGCAGGCCGAAGTCGCGCAGCGCGACGTCGTAGTAGCCGGGGATCAGCAGCAGGTTGACGATGATTCCGGCCAGCCAACGCGGCGACCAGCAGCGCGCCGTACCGCGGCATCAGCGCGACGGCGACGCCGGCGAAGATCTCCACCACGCCGACGGCGTACATCGCCTGCTGGGCCGTGCCCGGAACGATGTCGTTGATCAGCGGTGCCAGGTAGGCCGGCCAGTCGGTGAGCACGTTCGCGAACTTGTCCAGCCCGAACACGATCGGGGCCACAGTGAAGACGGTTCGCAGGAGCAGGAACGCCTGCCGCGACGGCGTAGCGGCCAGCAGGCCACGCGCGCCGATGTGGCTGGTCCCGGTTTTGGTGGTCATGGCGTACTCCTCTTCTAAAAACGACTCCTGCTCGCAGTAGAACACCCCGCGCTTCTTTCGTCAAGAGTCATCTACTTTAGAAATCGATACGGCTCTCCCACGGTCAGAGGGTGGAGCCGTGTACCGGTAAGGAACTCACCCAAGGGTGACCTGACGACCCGTGTCTGAGCACCGGCTGCCACCGGCCGAGTTTGGTGATGCTCTGTTGCCGGGCTTCGGCAGGATGCGGTGGGCGACGCTCGGAACCTCTTTCATCAAGAGTTTTATGCTTTACAGTGTGAGCATGGAGCAACAGTCGTTGACGGATCGGGTGGCAGCCATCAGCGCGCTTGACGAGCCGATCCGCCGGGCGCTGTTCGACCACGTCTCCCGCAGCGATCGCCCGGTCAGCCGGGACGAGGCCGCCGAGGCGCTGGGTTTGACGCGCAGTACTGCCGCGTTCCACCTCGACCGGCTGGCCCACGAGGGCCTACTGACAGTGCACTTCAGGCGGCTGACCGGCCGGACGGGCCCGGGTTCGGGACGGCCCGCCAAGCTATACACCCGAGCGGCAGGCGAGGTCGCGGTAACGGTTCCCGAACGCCGCTACGACTTCGCCGCTCAGCTGCTGGTGACCGCGATCGAGGAGTCCACCCGCACCGGTGACCCGGCGGCGGAGACGCTGCTGCGGATCGCCGGTGAGACCGGACGGGCCATGGGCTCCGGCGCCGGTTCGCTGGAAAAGGTGCTCGAGGACCACGGATTCGAACCCCGACGGGACGACGAGGGCGCAATCGTGCTGGGCAACTGCCCGTTTCATCGGCTGGCTCAGCAGCACGCCGACACCGTGTGCCACTTGAACCTGGAGCTCCTACGTGGCGTGGCGGAGGGCACGGACGACCAGGGGCACAGCCTGGTCCTAGACCCCAGGGTTGGACGATGCTGCGTCCGAGCCGTGCGACGGCAGCCGTGACCCACCGGCTGGAAGGAGTCCCGATGACAAAGCTGCAACGCCTGTACGCCGAGTATGGCCAGAGCCCCTGGCTGGACAACCTCACCCGGCACTACCTGCGCGATGGCACCCTTGCTCGCATGGTCGCCGACGGGATCCGCGGCGTGACTGCCAACCCGACGATCTTTGCCAGAGCCATCGATGCCTCGGCCGACTACGACGACCAGTTCTCTTCGCTGATGGAGGCGGGCGGCTCGGTCGAGGACGCCTACTGGGAGCTGGTCGTCGCCGATATCAGTGCCGCCCTCGCCGTCCTCCGTCCGGTTTTCGACGACGCTGACGGAACCGACGGGTTCGTGTCGGTCGAGGTCGCCCCCGAACTGGCGCGGGATACCCAGGCCACGATCGACGCCGCCCGGGGGCTGCACGAGCGGATCGACCAACCCAACCTATTCGTGAAGATACCGGCCACGGCGCAGGGCGTGCCCGCCATCGAGGCCATGATCGCCGAGGGCCGCAGCATCAATATCACGCTGATCTTCTCTCTGGCCCGCTATGCCGAGGTCATCGAGGCGTACCTGTCCGGGCTCGAGGCGTTCACCGCCAGCGGCGGGGACCCGTCGACGAGTGCACAGCGTCGCCTCGTTCTTCGTCAGCCGGGTCGACACCGAGGTCGACCAGCGACTCGAGGCCATCGGCACCGACGAGGCGCTCGCGTTACGCGGCCATGCTGCTGTCGCCCAGGCCAAGCTCGCCTACCGGCTGTTCCAGGAGAAGTTCTCCGGGCCACGGTGGCAACGCCTGGCTAACCTCGGCGCGCACCACCAGCGGCCGCTGTGGGCCTCGACCTCCACCAAGAACCTCGACTACCCCGACACGCTGTACGTCGACGAGCTCATCGGCACCGACACCGTCAACACCCTGCCCGAGCCCACCATCGCCGCCTTTGAGGACCACGGCCGCCTGGCCCGGACCATCGACGCCGACGTGGCGGAGGCGGCCGCGGTGATGAGGCGGCTGGCCGGTGTCGGCATCGACATGGACGACGTCGGACTGACCCTCGAAGATAACGGCGTCGCCGGCTTCCACGAGTCCTTCCAGGAGATGCTTGCCGGCCTCGACACCAAGGCCCACCAGCTCAGCCGGCGCTGAGATGGACTGGGCCGGATGGGCACTATTCGGGCTGATCGCCACCACCGCCCTCACAGCCGTCATGATCGCCGCCCAACTGGCCGGGCTGACCCGCCTCGACCTTCCCCTCGTGCTCGGAACCCTCGTCACCGCGGACCCCGACCGGGCCCGGGTCGCCGGGTTCGGCATCCACCTCGCCGTCGGTCAGGGCTTCGCCCTGGGCTACGCGGCCGTATTCGCCCTGTTACACCGCGCCACCTGGTGGCTGGGGGCGCTGCTGGGTCTCCTGCATGTCGCCATCGCTCTGACCGTGCTCCTACCACTACTCCCGGGCGTCCATCCGCGGATGGCATCGCACCGGACCGGCCCGTCCAGCACAGCCTTGCTGGAGCCGCCCGGCCTGTTCGCCCTCAACTACGGCTTCCAAACTCCCGCGGTCGCGGTCGTCGCGCACCTCGTCTACGGAGGCTCTCTCGGACTGCTCCTAGGTGCCCGCTGACATGTGCCTGAACGCGTCTGCCGGTGCTCTGTCGGCGCCTACGCCGATCGAGGACTACGGGTTGCTCGGCGACACCCGCACCGCGGCCCTGGTTTCCAGCGCCGGCGCGATCGACTGGCTCTGCGTGCCCCGGTTCGACGGAGAGCCCATCTTCGGCCGGCTTGTCGGAGGGTCGTCGGCGGGAACGTTCCGGGTCGCGCCAGTTCAGGCGTCCCTAATCGTCGATCGTCGCTATAAGCAACACACTGCGACGCTCGAGACGACCTGGGCGGTGGGCGAGAGTCGGCTCACCCTGACCGAGGCGATGGTGGCCGAAGTCGCCGGGCGCCTGCTACCCGCGACGCTACTGGTGCGGCGCCTATCCGCAACGGGCGGACCTGTCGACGCGGTCATCGAGTTCGACCCTCGCCTCGGCGAGCGTCACCGCCGGCCCAGAGTCAGCCGCCAGCGAGTCCTGGTATGCGCGTGGGGATCCGTTGCCCTGTCCCTGGGCAGCGACCCAGAGCTGGGCATCGAACCCGGACGGCCGATCTCGACCACCGTCACGCCGGGCCACCCCGTCACCCTCGTGCTGGCCGTGGCCCACCGCGAACCGCTCGTCCACGTCGACCCGGTGGCGGCCTGGGACCTGCTCGCCCGGGACGAGGCCCGCTGGCGGGCCTGGACCACGGAGATCGACCAGTCCCTGCCCTTCCGGGACGCCGCCGTGCGCAGCCTCCTCACGCTGCGGCTGTTGACCTACTCGCCCTCCGGAGCCCCAGTCGCCGCACCCACCACGTCATTGCCCGAGGATCCCGGCGGCGTGCGGAACTGGGACTATCGCTACGCCTGGCCCCGCGACGCCAGCATCGGCGTCGGCGCCTTCCTCGGTGCCGGCAAGCTCGCCGAGGCTCGCGGCTTCCTCGGGTGGCTCCTGCACGCCAGCCGGCTCCAGCGGCCCCGCCTACCGGCGCTTCTCGACCTCGATGGCCGGCACGCACCGCGCGAACGCGCGCTTGCACGGCTGGGCCGGCTACGCCGCCAGTGTGCCGGTGCGGGTCGGCAACGGCGCAGCCGGCCAGCACCAGCTCGACGGATACGGCTGGGTCGTCGACGCGGCTTGGGTGCTGGTGCAGGCCGGTCACCGCCTCTACTCCGAGACGTGGCGGGCCATGCGCGGCTTCGCGGACCTGGTCGCCCGCCGATGGCCCGAGCCTGACGCCGGCATCTGGGAAATCCGCGGCGACGCCGCCCACCACGTACATTCCAAGCTCATGGGCTGGCTCGCCCTTGACCGTGCCCTTCGCATCGCCGACACCCACCGACTGCCCACCCGGCAACGCCGACGATGGCAGACCGCCAGAGACGCCATCGCCGACGACGTGAAGGCACGCGGCTTCGACCCGACCAAGACCAGCTACACCCGCACTTACGGCTCCGCCGACCTGGATGCGGCGCTGCTAGTCCTCCCGCTGCTCGGTATCGAGGACGCCGATTCTCCCCGCGTACGGGGCACCATCGACGCCATCCGCGCCGAGCTGTCCGCTGGCGGACCGCTTCTGTTTCGCTACCCACCCGGACGCGACGGCCTACCCGGCACCGAAGGCGCCTTCCTCCCCTGTTCGTTCTGGCTGGTCCAAGCCCTTGCCCGCACCGGCCGCCGCGCCGAAGCCGTCGAGTTGTTCGAGGAGCTGCTGAAGAACGCCAACCCGCTCGGCCTCTACGCCGAAGAGATGGACCCCGCAACCGGCGCCCACCTCGGCAACTTCCCCCAAGCCCTCACCCACGCCGCGCTTGTCCAAGCCACGCTCGCGCTCCGAGACAGCGACCAGTAGGCGCCAGCCACCTCCAACTTTGGCGGCAAGCCGCCTGCGCGGGCCGGTACGTGGGAATGCGAGATCTGTAGCCTGATGAAGATGCTCGCGAGGTTGCTCAGAGGACTTGCCTCCGCCTCCGAAGGGAGGTTCCCCGATGCGACCCGACGAATCGTCAGGCGAGACCGGTCTTGAGCGTGATGTTGCGGACGCTGGAGACAGCTCCGTCGATGCAGCACGACGATCTCGGCTGAGACTGGCCACCGCGGTGATGTTCGTGACCGAACTCGAGCGATCGGTCGCTTTCTATCGAGAGCTGTTGGGATGGGCCGTTACCGTGCGTGACAACACTGCCGCGCTGCTAGTCGGCCCAGATGGGTTCCAGCTGTACCTGCGCAGCATGGGAAAGAACGCGCAGCATCCGCTAGGCCACGTGGGAATCCAATACCTCATATGGACCGCGGAGGACGAAGCCGACCTCCGCCGCTGTGAACGGATACTGCGGGCGCAGTCCAGGCATGTCAGCAGCCAGGATGGCGACGGGTTCAGTCTGGTCGAGGGTCGCGGCCCCGACAACGTGCCCGTCCTGGTCACATTTCCCGGGCCCGATCAGGCGCCACGACACCTGATCATGCAACGCATCTACGAGTGGTGAGATTCGAGGCTGACAAGTGGCGGACACCTGCGCAACGACGTCGGCGATCGACCTACCGGAATCGACGCCCGTATAGCGATCCGCCGTCACATTCTCGATGACGGATGCGCTGCAACCGGTTCAGCAGTCGACCGTTCAGGGCCGAGGGCATGCAACGCCAGCGTGGAGTGTGCGTAGGCACCGCCCGCACGCATCTCAGCAGCTACCCAGATCGACTCCATTATCTCCTGCGGGCTCGCGCCCGTGCGGCTGGCCAGCCGCGTGTGCCCCTTGATGCAGTAAGGGCATTGAGTGACATGAGCGACGGCGACGGCGATCAGTTGTTTGGTCTTCTGCGGCAACGCGCCGTCGGAGAATACGGCGCGGCCGAACTCCTCGAACGCCTCGTGCACACCCGGTGCGAGCTCCTTGCGCCAGGCCGCCAGCTCGGGTGTGGTCGGGTGGTACACAGTCTCGGTCATCGGTCGTCTCCGAATCGGATTACGTCGTCGTGGATCAAAGCTGAGCCAATCGGAGCCGCTGCCAGTCCGGCCGCATGCCAGGTCGCGAAGGCGGTCATTGTGATGGGCCATCAGTGGAAGCAGCGGCTTCGTCGAGTCGGTAGGTTCCGATCGCCTTGCTCAGCACGGAGCCATCCAGTCCGCCGCCGCTGACTAGCTGCTCCAGCACCCGGAGCACGATCGATTGCGCGTCGACTTTGAAGTGTCGGCGCAGCGCACCGCGGGTGTCGGACAGGCCGAACCCGTCAGTGCCCAGGGAGGACCACGGGCCGGGTACGAACGGTGCGATCTGGTCAGGTACGGCGCGAATCCAGTCCGAGACGGCCACCACAGGGCCCGGCTCCTCCCGAAGCCGACGGGTAACGTAGCCTTCCCGCCCGGGCTGGCCGGGGTGCATGAGGTTCCACTCATCCGCGGCCAGGGCGTCCCGGCGCAACTGCGTCCAGGAGGTCACCGACCACACGCCAGCATGCACGCCCCAGTCGCGCCGCAGGAGGCGTTGTGCCTCCAGGGCCCACTGCATGGCAATGCCGGAAGCTAGGATCTGCGCTCTCGGTCCGGCACCGTGTATCGGCCGGGGAGTAGAGGTGCATCCCGGCCAGGATGCCGTCGACATCGACGTCGTCGGGCTGTGCCGGTTGCACAATCGGCTCGTTGTAGACGGTCAGGTAGTAGAACACGTTCTCCTCGCCTCCCGGGTCGCCGTACATGCGGCGCAATCCATCGCCGGATGATGTGGCCGGCCTCGAACGCGTACGCGGGGTCGTAGTGGCATGCCGCCGGGTTGCGTCGACGCCAGCAACAGGCGAGTGGCCGTCCTGGTGCTGCAGGCCTTCACCGTTGAGGGTGGTGCGTCCGGCGGTGGCGCCGAGTAGGAAGCCGCGGGTCATCTGGTCCGCGGCCGCCCACAGTCCGTCGCCGGTGCGTTGGAACCCGAACATCGAGTAGAAGATGTAGACGGGGATCATCGGCTCGCCGTGGGTGGCATAGGACGTTCCCGCTGCGGTCCACGAGGCCACGGACCCGGCCTCGGTGATGCCCTCGTGCAATAGGACGCCCTGCGTGTCCTCCTGGTAGCTCAGCATCAGGTCCCGATCCACCGACAGGTAGTTCTGCCCGTGTGGGGAGTAGATCTTCTTGGACGGGAACAGCGAGTCCAAGCCGAACGTGCGGGCCTCGTCGGGGATGATCGGGACGATCCGCGTGGCCGATCTGCGGGTCCTTCATCAGCTCTTTGAGTAGCCGGACGCATCGCCATCGTGGTCGCCACCGCCTGCTTGCCCGAGCCTCGCCGGACGACGTCGTAGACCTTGTCGCCGGGAAGCACGAGCGGGATGGACTTGCCGTGCCGCTCGGGCAGCGGGCCGCCCAGCTCTCGGCGCCGATCCATCAGGTAGGCGTATTCGTCGGAGTCGGTTCCGGGGTGGTAGTACGGCGGCAGCTTGGCGTCCAACGCCTCGTCCGGGATGTCGAGGTAGAGCCGGTCGCGGAAGCCCTTGATGTCGTCGAGAGTCAGCTTCTTCATCTGGTGGGTGGCGTTGCGGCTCTCGAAGTGCGAGCCAAGCGTCCAACCCTTGATCGTCTTCGCCAGAATGACGGTGGGCTGCCCGACGTGCTCGGTCGCCGCCTTGTACGCGGCGTAAACCTTGCGGTAGTCGTGGCCGCCGCGCTTGAGCCCCCAGATCTCGTCGTCGGTCATGTTCTCGACGAGCTTCGCCGTCCGGGAGTCGCGGCCGAAGAAGTGCTCGCGGACGTAGGCGCCGGACTCGCCCTTGTAGGTCTGGTAGTCGCCGTCGGGCGTCACATTCATCAGATTGACCAGCGCGCTGTCGGTATCGGCGGCGAGTAGGGCGTCCCACTCCCTGCCCCAGATCACCTTGATGACGTTCCAGCCCGCGCCCCGGAACAGCGACTCCAGCTCCTGGATGATCTTTCCGTTTCCTCGGACCGGGCCGTCGAGGCGCTGCAGGTTGCAGTTGATGACGAAGGTGAGATTGTCCAGCTCCTCCCGCGCGGCCAGTCCGATGGCGCCGACGCTTTCCGGCTCGTCCATCTCGCCGTCGCCGAGGAACGCCCACACCCGCTGCTGGCTGGTGTCCTTGAGGCCGCGGTTGTGCAGGTAGCGGTTGAACCGCGCCTGGTAGATGGCGTTCAATCGGGCCAAGGCCCATGGAAACCGTCGGGAACTCCCAGAAGTCCGGCATCAGCCGCGGGTGCGGGTAGGACGGCAGACCGCCACCGAACCCGCCGTGGGAGAGCTCTTGCCGGAACCCGTCGAGCTGGTTCTCCGTCAGCCGGCCCTCGAGGATACGCCCGGGCGTAGATGCCCGGCGATGCGTGGCCCTGGAAGTAGATCTGGTCGCCTCCACCGGGGTCGTTCTTGCCCCGGAAGAAGTGGTTGAAGCCGACCTCGTAGAGGCTCGCGGAGGAGGCGTACGTGGAGATGTGGCCGCCGACGCCGATGCCTGGCCGCTGGGCCCGCTGCACCATGATCGCCGCGTTCCAACGCATGTAGGCGCGCAGCCGCCGCTCGACATGCTCGTCGCCCGGGAACCAAGGCTCGGCCTCCGGCGGAATCGTGTTGATGTAGTCGGTGCTCCGCAGGCTGGGAACCTCGACCTGCCGCTCCCGGGCGCGCTGCAGCAACGCGAGCACCAAGTAGCGGGCGCGGTTGCGTCCACGTTCGTCGACCACGGCATCGAGAGAGTCCAGCCACTCCAGGGTCTCTGCGGGGTCCAGGTCGGGAAGCTGACTGGGCAGCCCGTCGCGGATCACCGGCTGGCTCTTTAACAGTTTGGTCATGACTGCCCCGTTTTCCGTCGAAGTCGGTGGCTTCTCTCTGTTCTCGCTGTCCTCGTCCCAATCCAGCTAGGACCCCACTCCCCCTGATGCGAGCGTTGGCAACGCATGCACAGCTTGACCATCGGCAGCACTTGCAGCCGTTCCAGCGGGATGTCAATGTCACACTGCTCACACCGCCCGTAGCAGCCGCGGTCGATCCGGACCAAGGCTGCGTTGATGTCGGCCAGTAGGGCGATTGCCGCTGCCCTCAGGGCGACGTTCACCTGCTGGTGCGGTTCGTCGACCACCGAGCCGGGCTCGATAGACGCGGCGCCAAGCTGTTTGATCTGGTGGACGCGAAAGCGTCGCTGCTCCTCAAGATCCGCACGGAGAGAGCTGAGGTGAATTGCGAGCTCACGGCGCTCCATCGTCTGCGGGGCATGTACGAGCGGGGTCATCTGAGCTCTCCTAGCAGTGCCGAACGTGTGGGACGCCACCTGATTCGGCTCCCGCGGAGGGTGGCATGAACCGGTGCCGATGTCGGATGCTGGCTGGCACGTTTCTGACCATGCCGGGTCCGGTGCCTAGGCGGGTAGGGTCGAGGCAGGCGAAGCTGTGGCCGACGTCATTGCCGAGGTCCGGCAAGTGCCTCATAGCGGAACAAGCTTCTGCCATCGATCGTCCGGCTATGTGTCAAGCGTCTGCGCACCGGGTCGTCGATGCTCACGTGCTCGGCGAGCACAGGCCCCACGATGAACTTCTCGACGTACATGTCCAGCGTGTGCCGACCCGTCGCCAGCCAGTAGGTCTGGAGGTTGGAAGTCCCGACTGGGCGGACCCACTTTGGGAAGCGGGCGGACTAGGCCGGCCCGCGGTGGCCGTATCGAGACGTCCGGCACGGCTCGAGCCGGTGCGGGGAGCACCTCGCGCAGGCGTGCCAGTGCCTCATCGCGCTGCTTGCCCTCGATGGTGAGACGGGGATCGGGCAGCGCTTGGAAGAGCAGCCCGTTGAAGATGGGTGACCCTCTCCTTGCGCGCGGCCTCCGCGATCGTCAGCTCGCCAGCCAGGCTCGTGCCGCCGACGACCTCAAGCCGTCGAGCGGGACCTGGTTGCCTTGTAGCGAGCGCCTCGTCGCGGCAGGCCCTCAGTGACGGGCTGGCAGCGAGGGCGCGGCGCGGTTCGGCCGGTCGGTGGTGTCCGGCGGCGTGGCCGGCGGGTGCTCGGCCAGCCGCTCGAGCGCGAGCGCCACGGCAGCGTCGAGCTGTGGGTCGTCGCCGGCCGCCCAGGAGTGCGGCGGGAACGGTACTACGACGTCGGGGTCGACGCCGTAGTTCTCCACGCCCCAGCCGGCGTCGGTGAACCAGAACGAGTATCGCGGCTGAGTGACGACCGTCCCGTCGACCAGCTTGTACCGCATGTCGATACCGATCACCCCGCCCCAGGTGCGGGTCCCGACGACCGGGCCGAGACCGAGCTGGCGGATCATCGCGGTGACGATGTCGCCGTCCGAGCCGGCCTGCTCGTTGGTAACGGCCACCAATGGCCCGCGGGGAGCGTCCTCGGGGTAGGGCATCGGCCGCATGTGCCGCACCGTGCCCCAGCCCTGCACGGTCCGGGCCAGCTTCTCCAGCACCAGCGACGAGACGTGCCCGCCGTTGTTGTCCCGTACGTCGACGACCAGGCAGTCGCGGGTCACCTCCACCCGCAGGTCGCGGTGCAGTTGCGCCCAGCCGCTGGCCACCATGTCCGGGATGTGCAGGTACCCGGCGCGGCCGTCCGACGCCGCGTGGACGCCGGCGCGCCGCCCGGCCACCCAGTCCTGGTAACGCAGCGGCATCTCGGTCGGCAGCGGGATCACGACCACGTGCCGCTGCGCGGACCCGTCCGCCGGTGCGATGGTGAGCTCGACCGGAGTCTCCGCCGCACCGACGAGCAACGCCGCCGGACCGGACAGCGGGTCGACCGGCCGGCCGCCGACGGCCAGGATCGCGTCGCCCGGCTGGACCCCGACGCCCGGCGCGGCCAGCGGCGAGCGGGCCGCCGGCGCAGACGACTCGCCCGGCACAACCCGGGCGACCCGCCAGGTCCCGTCCGCGTCCGGAGCCAGGTCCGCGCCGAGCAGGCCCAGCCGGCGGCTCTTCTCCACGTCGCGTTCCGGCGGCATCTCGTACGCGTGCGACGAGCCGAGCTCGCCCTGCAGCTCCCACAGCAGTTCGGACAGGTCGTCACGGGTCCCGATCCGCGCCAGCACCGGACGGTACCGCTCGTGCACCGCCGCCCAGTCCACTCCGCCCATGTCGGCGATCCAGAAGTGGTCGCGCATGAGCCGACTGGCCTCGGCGTACATCTGCTGCCACTCGGCCAGAGGGTCGATCTCGACCCGGATCCGGTCCAGGTCCGCGTCGACCCGTTGGGTCTTGCCCTCCTCACCGTCGGGGACCTTGTGGTCGGCGGGGACGACCCGCAGCGCCGACTCGTCGCGCACCAGCAGCCACCGGCCGTCGCCGCTGACCTCGATGCCGTCCGCCTTCTCGTCCAGCGTGGTCAGGCGCAGTTCCTCGAGGTCGTACCGCTGCACCTGCGAGCGCGGCTTGTCGCCGGGCTTGGGCAGGCCGTCACCGAGCACGCCGACCAGCGGGTCCAGCATCCACAGCAGACCACCGCGGGCCGCCCGTAGCCGCGAGTAGTTGCCCGCCGGCACCGGCACCGGCACCAGCCGTTCGTTGACGCGCTCGGCGTCCACGGCGGTCTCCGGGATCGTGGTGCTGGCAGGCTTGTCCCCGTCCGGGCGCCTCTCGCCGTCGGTGGACATCGGCCGGCCCCGCGGGCTGGGATCGAACGGCGACGGGGTCCGTTGCGCCAGCGGCAGCAGGTACGGCCGGGTCCCGGCGAGGAACGACATGTCGAACACGAATGCGTCGTACACCGGGTCCAGCGTGCGCACCGACAAGAACGCAAGGTGCTTGCCGTCGAGGGTGAAGACCGGCTCGGTGTCGGTGAAACGCAGCGACGTCGCCTCGATCACCTCGCCGCCGTCCACGGGGGCCAGCCGGATCTGCCGCAGCGGATCGGGTCCGGGATGCGACCAGGCCAGCCAACGCGAGTCCGGCGAGAAGGCCAGCCCGCTGGCGTCGCCGTCGGCGGTGGCGTCGACCTGGCGGACCTCGCCGGACCCGACCTCGACCAGCAGGACCCGGCCGTCGTGACTGGCGGCCGCGACCAGCCGCCCGTCCGGGGACGCGGCCAGGTCGAGCACCCGGCCCAACCGGCCGCCGGCGACCCGCCGCGGCGCGGTCCGCCCGTCGAGGGACACGATCTCCAGCGCGTCGTCGCCGTCGGCGTCGGTGACCACGACGACGCTGCCCTGGTCAGTGGTTATCACGCTGTCGTCGGCGTCGGTCGTGGCGGCGCCCTGGTCGGGGGCGGCCGTGGGGACGGCACCGCCGAGCACGCGGGGCAGCCGGTGCCGGATACCCGGCGCTCCGGCAAGCTGCCGCGCCGGCCCGTCGCGGTGCGCCACCCAGTGCACTGTGCCGCGAACCTCGATCGCGCTGGCCCGGCCGGTGCGGTCCGGCGCGATGGCGGCCAGGTTGGCGGCGGCGTCGACCGCGAACCGGGCCAGGCCGGAGCCCGATCCGCCGAGGGTGAACTCCAGCCGGTGCGGCTCCACGGTGGCGCTGAGCTCGTCGAGCAGCCATAGCTCGCCCGCGCACTGGTACACGACCCGGCGACCGTCGGAGTGCGCCGCCCGCGCGTAGAAGTCGCCGTGGTCGGTGTGCCGCTGCAGGTCGCCGCCGTCGGCGCGGCAGGAGTAGATGTTGCCGTAGCCCTCGTGGTCGGACACGAACACCAGCCGGTCGCCGAACCAGGCCGGGTCCTCCAGCTGCCCGCCGAGGTCGGCCAGCAGGCGGCTGAAGGTGCCGCTGCCGTCCGAGTCGATCCAGAGCTGGCCGGCGGTCCCGCCGCGGTAGCGCTTCCACGCCGCGGCCCCGCGCCGGTTCCCGTGGACGCCCACGACGACGGCGCCACCGGGACCCGGTCCCGCCACCGCGTTGACCGGACCGTAGGGCAGGCGTTCAGGCGGCCCGCCGTCGAGCG
Source organism: uncultured Actinomycetota bacterium (assembly GCA_963831385.1). GTDB lineage: Bacteria > Actinomycetota > Actinomycetes > Jiangellales > Jiangellaceae > JACVRX01. The sequence continues at coordinate 176,013 of CAWHPW010000013.1, read as the reverse complement.
GCACGGCGTACGCCCAGGTGCGGCTGCGGAACGGCTCGGCCGCTGCGGAGGCCGCGAGGACCCGCCCGTCGCCGGTCCACCCCAGCGTGCGGGTGAAGTCCGACCCCCAGTACGTCAGACGGCGCGGCGGTCCGCCGGCAACGTCCACGACGTGCACCTCCGGCGCGCCGTCGCGGCGGCTGGTGTGGGCCACGCGGTCTGCGTCGGGGGAGAGCCGGGTGTGCGCCACCGGCGCCCGGTCGGCGGTCAACCTCGCCGCCGCGCCACCGTCGACAGTGGCGAGCCAGACGTCGTCGTCGGCGACGAAGGCGACCCCGTCGCCGCGAACGGATGGGAAACGGAGGTACCCGCCGGATCGAGTCATGCCTTGGAGGCTATTGGGCGGCGCTGTGGGCAAGCCCTTCGGCCCGTGGCGCAGTCCGTCGGGTCCTTGTCGGCACCGATCGTTGTGCCTGCGGACGGGAATTGTCCTAGCCGCCGCCTAGCGTGATGGTCAGCTCCTCGCCCCCGCATGGCCCGCCGCGGGGCGGGTCGCCCGCCGCGGAAGGAGGCGATGATCATGAAGATCGCGTTGCTGGGAACCGGATTCGGTCAGGCTCATGCTGCGGTCTATGCGCAGCGCCCTGACGTGGACGAGGTGGTCGTCTTCGGCCGGACGGCGGAGAAGCTGGCGCGGATCAGCGACGACTTCGGGTGGGCACCCTGGGGCACCCCTGGGCGTTGGTTGTCATCGCGGTCGAGGCCTGAGGTTGCGCCCGACGTACCTGACCTGTGACAACCACGCGTTGTAGTGCTTCTGGTTCACAAATTTCCGTGGCGGTGCGACTGCTACCCCACACCCGCAGGTGCAAAGACTCGGCTGACATCCGCCAGCCGGGTCTGGAGGCTCCGCAGGCACGGTAAGACGTGCCAGATTTTGTCCGAATTGCCGGTTCGAAAGCTGTCCTGTCAGGGGCGCTGCGCCGAACCTAACCCTACTGTCGACCTCCTCATGGGCGGCCGTGACATCAAGCCATCGGGTAACGAAGATGCGGGCGGGTGTCTCTGACCGTGCTAGCGTGGAGTCGGTTGCATGAGTATTTTCCTCGCCGTTCGTGAACGCCCGCGGATTCTTACTCCGGCGGGCGATTCCATTCCCGTGGACCTCGAGCATCGGTATCCAGATGCGGGAGACGCCCACCGCCGCAACCCAGGAACCGGCAACCGAGCCGGCCCCTGTACCCGCACCACAGAGAAGGAACGAGACATGGCTCAAGGCACGGTGAAATGGTTCAACGGCGAGAAGGGCTTCGGCTTCATCTCGCAGGACGGCGGCGGCGCCGACGTGTTCGTGCACTACTCGGCCATCGCGGCTGAGGGCTACCGCTCGCTGGACGAGAACCAGCGCGTGGAGTTCGACATCACTCAAGGCCAAAAGGGCCCGCAGGCTGAAAACGTGCGCCCAGTCTGAGCTGATCGCGGCGGCCAATTCCGCGCAGTGAGGCCCACCCCTCTTCGTGGGTCACATACTGACCACGTGCACGTCAGGATTGCGGGATGAGCGCCGGGCCGACCCTGGCCGTCACGGGTTCCACTGGACGCCTCGGTGGCCGGGTCGCCCGGCTGCTGTCAGCCTCGAACGTGGGCCAGCGCCTGGTCGTCAGAAACTCGGCCCGAGCGCCCCGACTTGATACGGCTCAGATCGCGGTCGCCCAGTACGGCGATGCCGAGGCCAGTCGGCGTGCTCTCGACGGCAGCGGCACACTATTCATGGTGTCCGGGTCAGAGACCCCGGATCGCGTGGACGAACACCGCACGTTCGTCGACGCGGCTGTAGCGGCGGGTGTCGAGCACGTCATCTATGTCTCGTTCTACCGTGCGGCTGCCGATGCGACCTTCACCCTGGCTCGAGATCACTGGTTGACGGAGGAGCACATCCGGGGCAGCGGCATGCGCTGGACCTTCTTGCGGGACAACCTGTACATGGACTTCTTTCCGGCCATGGTCGGCGAAGACGGCATGATTCGGGGGCCCGCTGGCGACGGCCGGGTCGCCGCCGTCGCTCAAGACGACATCGCCGACGTGGCGACGGCAGTCCTTCGCGAGCCAGCCGCGCATGCCGGCCAAACCTATGACCTCACCGGGCCGGAGGCTCTCACCTTGGCTGAGGTGGCCGACCGACTCGCCGGTGCCACCGAACGGGTCGTCGGCTACATCCCCGAAACAGTCGAAGACGCCTACCGTTCGCGCGCCCACTACGGCGCACCCGACTGGCAGGTCGACGCCTGGGTCAGCACCTACACGGCGATCGCCGCGGGCGAGTTGGCCGGGACGAGCGACGCCATCGAGCGAGTCGCTGGGCACCATCCCATCGCGCTGGCGGAGCTACTACGGGCTCGATCGCACGACGTGCGGCTTGGGTCACCACTGTGATGCTGTCCGCGCGGGACCCAAGCTGGAACACTCGGGCCCATGGCGCACTACCCCGAGGTCGACGCCTGGTTCGCCGACTTCCAGCATCCGCTCAAGGACGCGATGCTCCGGGTCCGCGAGATCATCCTCGAAGATCCACGGATGGACGAGTCGATCAAGTGGAAGACGCCCACCTTCGGCTACCGGGGCAACATGGCGAGCTTCAACCCACGGTCCAAGGCGCATGTCAGCTTGTTGTTCCACACTGGCGCGTCGATTCTCGGCAAGCATCCACGCCTCGAAGGCGGCGGTGACGTCGCGCGATACATGCGCCTGGTAGACCTTGCCGACGTCGAGGCTGCCGCCGACGATCTTCGCGCTGTGGTCGCCGCATGGTGTGATCGCCCGTGACTCGAGCGGTCCCGACCAAACGGGATAGCCGAGGGAATAGTTGAGATGTCAACTGTGTTCTTCTCTCGGATCACTCGCACGCTGCACCGAAGGCGGTAAAAGAAGTGGGCATCACCAGGCTGAACCACGCAGTGCTCTTCGTCCGCGACGTCGAGCGCAGTGTCGCCTTCTACACAGACGTGCTGGGCTTTCGGCACATCGAGATGACGCCCGAGGGATTCGCCGGAGCCGCGTTCCTGCAGGCGCCGGAGTCGACGAATGACCACGACCTCGGCTTGTTCCAGATCGGCGCGGCCGCCGGCCCGTCGGGAGCCGGCCGCAGCACCGTCGGGTTGTACCACCTCGCGTGGGAGGTCGACACACTGACCGAGCTGAAGCGACTCTCCGGGTCGCTTGCCCAGCACGGCGCGCTCACCGGCTCCTCGGACCACGGGACCACCAAGAGCCTCTACGGCAAGGATCCCGACGGTTTGGAGTTCGAAGTGGCGTGGATCGTCCCGGCCGACCGGCTCGACGACTCGGCCCTGCAGGCGCGCAAACGGATCCGGCCGCTCGACCTGGACCGCGAGATCGACCGCTACGGCGCCGACACCCGCGGCGGGGTCGGCATCTCGGTGCCGCTGTAGGTCACGATGACCTGTCCGGGCTGTCGGTGCCGTAGCTGCTCGAGCTCGCACCCGGATCCGTCGTCTCCGAACCGCCCGCTCCCAGTGCCGGCGCCTCCGGCGTACCGCTGACGGCTGCTGAGCCACCGCCCGAGCCTGCCTTCAACGCGGCAAGCCGTGCCTCGACCTCGGCCTGCTCGCTCAGATCGTCGAGGCTCTCGAACTGCGCGTCCAGTGACGACGCGGCCAGCTCGGCCTGCCCGCGAACCCTTGCCTCCTCGCGCTTGATCTTGTCTTCGAAGCGGCCGATCTCGCTGGTGGGGTCCATGACGTCGATGCTCTTGATGGCGTCCTGGACCTGAGTCTGTGCCTCTGCGGTCTTCGCTCGCGCGACCAGCTCGTTGCGCTTGGCGGTCAACTGGCCGAGCTTGTCCCGCATCTGCGCCAGTCCGATCTTGAGCTTCTCGGCCACTTCCTGCTGGGCCTGCAGGTTCGGCAGTGCGGCCTTGGCCTCGTTCTCCGCATCCATCTGCTTGCCGATCGCGATCCGAGCCAGGTTGTCGAACTTCGACGCATCCGCCGTGTTGCCCTCCGAGCGGAACTCGTCGGCTTTCTGGCTCGCGGCGACGGCCTTGCGTCCCCATTCCTCGGCCGCCCTCTGGTCCTCTGCGTAGTCGTCTTCCATCATCCGGACGTTGCCGATCGTCTGTGCGATGGCCTGCTCGGCCTCACCGATGTTGTCGGTGTAGTCGCGGACCAGTTGGTCCAGCATCAACTGAGGGTCTTCGGCCTGGTCGAGCAGGGCGTTGATGTTGGCCCTGGCGAGCTGCGAAACCCGCCCGAAGATGGATTGCTTGGTCATGTGATCTGTCCCTTCTCGGACTAGAACTTGCCACCACCACCGTGGCGGCCGCGTGTGCCACCACCGCCGAAACTTCCGGGGCCCAGGCCGCTGCTCCGACCGCCTCCGCCGGAACCGCCGAACCCGCCACCGCCGAATCCACTACCGCCGGAGCGGCCGCCGAACATGCTGTCAATGAGGATGCCGCCCAATACCAGGCCGCCGAGACCACCTCCACCGCCGCTGCTTTCCTCCAGTCCACCGCTGTCCGAGAACGTGCCGACATCGGACCGCGCGAGTTGGCCCGCGTGCTCGGCCAGCGCGTCGGCCCGCTGAGCGTGGCTCAGGGCAGCCACCGGGTCGGACGGCGCTGCAGCCATTGCCTCGTCGTAGTGACGTTGCGCCTCGGCGAGTCGAGTTCGGGCTTCGCCGCCTACCGCACCCCGCCGGGTAGTGATGAAGTCCTGGGTCGCCGAGATCTCACTGCGAGCAGCGAGCAGCGCGGGCTCGAGCGACGCCCGAGCCCGCGTGGCCCGCTGCTGGTGGTCCCGCACCGCCGCGAGCGCCTGGTCGAGGCGGCCGCCTACCTCCTGCACACGGCGGATGGCCGCCAGTGGGTCGTACCGACCTGCCGCCATCTCCTGTTGGACGGCGGCCAGGGCCGCCTCCGCGGCTGCCACGTGACCGGTGAGGTCGCTGGGCGTCTGGCCACCGGCGACCAGCGCTTTCGCCTCCGCCAGGTCTTGCGCCGTCTCTGCCATCGCCGCCTGGACTCCGCTTGCGGCCTGGTCGAGATCAGCGCCGAGTCGCTCGACGGCGTCAAGCAGCTGTCCCGCCTGAGCTGCAGCCTCCTCCGCGGCAAGCACGGACACCGCTGCTCCCGCTGCGTCGGACACGGCGAGATCCTGACGCGCGTCCGCGAGCGATTCCCGGGCCGAGCGGAGGCGCTCTGCCGCCTGCTGGGGATTTGTCGCGACCGATGCGAGGGCGCTGTCGGCATAGCGCGATCCCAGGGCTTGCACGGTGCCCGACGCTGAGCTCCAGCCGGCCCTCCGCCGCCGTCGACTCGCTGCTCGACTTCACCGACCACCTGTGGTGCGTTCCGCTCCAGGTCCCGTAACCGGTCGAATGCCGCCGCTTGGGCGTCAAGTCGCTCGTTCGCGTCCTGGCATCTGGTGATGATCTCGGTCAGCATCGCCCGCCGCGCCGTGTCGTCCTCGGGGTAGGCGTCGTCGAGTTGCTGACGGATTCGAAACGCTGCGGTGAGCTGCTCCTTTGCTCCCTGTAGCGCCGCCGCGAACGGGGCGGCAGCCTCATCACCGAACTGCGCGATCGCAAACCCGAGCTCGTCCTCGCTGGTCTTCACGGCATCGTCGGTGACCACCAGGAGCCGGCCGGCTCTGGCCTCCAGCTCGTCGAGCGAGAGTTGGCCAGGCTCCGGACCGGGCTGGCCCGGCGCGGACGTCGTCTCGCGGCGCCGGCGTGCCCGCGCAAAGGCGTACACACCGACTCCGCCCACTCCGGCAGCGACCGCGATGGGCACCCACGGAATCCCGCCAGCGCTCGGCTCCGCCTCACCAGGGGAAATCTCCGGTTCGGGAACCGGTTCGCCATCGAGCACGGCTGCGTAGCCCTCGGCTGCACCGATCGCAGCGCCAGCCCAGTCGTTCTCCCTCAGCGGCGGCTCGATCGCCGTCGTGACGACCTCGGCGAGCTGCTCGTCCGACAGCGGGTAGTCCGGGTCGAACGAGATGCCGAACTCCCGCTCACCCGTCGCCACGGCAAGGACCGCGTCGTTCAGGCCCATGCTGTTGCGGTTGGCCGTTTCCGCCGCCCAGTCCTCTGCGTGCATTCCCGAGAACGAGTCGACGTAGACGACGAACAGCTGGAGCTGGTGCTCGGCATCGAGCTCGGCGAGCGCGGCCTCGACCTCACCGCGCCGGTCGCCGAGGGCGTCGACCTGGTCGGTGATCTGCGTTTCGATGTCCACGGGATCCTCGGCGCGAGCCGCGACCGGGGCGGCCATCAGCGCGATGCCGACGCCGACGGCTGCGGCGGGACCCACCCACCTGCGCATGACGACCCTCCGCGACGACACCGTCGATCTCTGCGGAGCGTAGAGGCAACTCCTGGATGTCGGCCATTCGAAATCGCCGCCGCGGGGATTTTGCGTCCCAGGCGCGTGCAGGCAGGGTGTCTGGAGTGAGCGAGCAGGCACTGCCGAGTCGAGCCGACGTCGTCGTGATCGGTGGCGGTCACAACGGCCTGGTAGCGGCGGCCGTGCTCGCCGAAGCGGGCCTCGACGTCGTCGTGACGGAGCGCGCGCCGACACTTGGCGGTGCCACCAGAACCGAGAACTGCTTTCCTGCCGTGCCTGGGTTACGGCAATCCACCGGCGCCTACCTACTGGGCCTGATGCCGCCCGAGATACTCGCATTGACCAAGGGCCGAGTTCGTCCGCTGCGGCGCGACCCGCATTACGTACTGCCGACGATCGGCGGGCCCGGCTCTCCGTACCTGTGGTTCGGTCGTGACCGGGCCGCGACCCGAGCCCAACTCGAACGGACGTTTTCCGCTGGCGACGCCGCCGCAGACGACGCATTGCAGCAGGAGCTCGGTGAGCTTCGCGAAGACCTCGCGCCGGCCTGGCTGGCCGAGCCGCTCACCATCGAGGACACCGCCGAGCACTACGTGCGCCCATCGCTGCGCGAGACGTTCGTCGATCTGGTCCGCGGCACGGTGGTCGACTACCTGGCTCGGTTCGGCTTCTCCTCCGAGTTGCTCGTCGCGATGTATGTCGTCACCGATGGGCTGTCCGGCCTCACGGCCGGTCCGGACACCCCGGGGACTGGGCACAATTTCCTCGTCCACAACATGTGCCGACTGCCTGGTGCCGATGGCACCTGGATGGTGGTCGAAGGTGGGATGGGAGCCGTGTCCGGCGCCTTCGCCGAGGCAGCCGCCAAGGCCGGCGCCCGGCTCTGCACTGGCGCTGAAGCGACCACGCTCGACGTTTCCGGCGGCGCCGTGACGGGCGTCGTATTGGCCGACGGCCACGAAGTCGCGGCCTCGGCAGTCCTGGCAGCCTGCGATCCGTGGCGTGCAGCACGCATCGCCGGATCCAACGCGCCGGCCGAGCTGCTGAGCCGGCTGGACCGGGTCCGCCTCCCGGGAACCACTCTCAAGATCAACCTGGCGCTCCGCGACTTGCCGAGACTGGGCTGCCTTCCTCACGACACGCCATCACCGTGGGGTTCGACCGTGCACCTGCTGCCCGACGCCACCGGCCGGCCATTGGAGGCCGTCCGCTCGATGTGGCGCGATGTCGAGGCGGGCAGGCTGCCCGATTTCCCCACCATGGAGTGGTACGTCCACACGACGGTCGACCCGACCCTCCGCGACGAAGCCGGCCACCACTCCTCGGCACTGTTCGTGCAGTCGGTCCCCTACCAGCCGGCCGGGTCGACCTGGCCGGATTCACTCGAGCCGTACGTCGATCATCTGATCGGGATCGCCGACGCGTTCGCGCCCGGCACCGCCGATCTGGTGGCAGACACCTTCCCGCTCCCGCCGCCGGGTATCGAGGAACACTTCGGCATCACCGGCGGCCATATCCACCACGTCGACAACGCCGTGGCCTTCGCCGACCGGATCCCGTACGCCACCGGTCTGCCCGGCTTCTACGCCGGCAGCGCAGGCTGCCACCCGGCCGGATCGGTCATCGGCGCGGCGGGCTGGAACAGTGCGCACCGAGTGTTGCGCGACATGGGCCGAGACCCCCAGCCCACAATCGGCTGAGACTACATCGGCCGGATGCGGCGACTAGCCTGTACCAAGAGCAGCTTCGACTCTCGAGCAGGGAAGCAGGCGAACGCTCCGGTGACAGCGCAGACCGGCCCGTTGTCGGGCTTCGGACCGAACGAGTGGCTCGTTCAAGAGCTGTACGAGAGCTGGCGCGAGGACCCGGCCAGTGTCGAGCGGTCGTGGGCGGACTACTTCTCGGGCATCGCGACCCCCGAGCCGTCCGACGGGGACCAGCGGGCCAACCAGCCGAGCACGGAGGCAGCCGTGAGCACATCCGCCGAACCGGCCCGAACTGACACCGCAGCTGCCGATGCGACACCACCCGCGCCGGAGGACGTTGCCCCGACGGCCGGGATCGCCGGAGACCGAGCAGCCGCCCAGCCGGGGCCGGCCAAGACCGGGCCTGCAACGCCGGCGGATTCGAAGGCTCAGACCCCTAACGCCGCTCCGGCAGCGCCCACGGCCACGAAGCCCGTACCGCCCAAGCCGGCACCGGCTGCGACGACACCGGCAGCTGGCAACGGTGCGGCGAAAGAAACCACGCCGCTTCGCGGCGCATCGGCTCGGACCGTCGCGAACATGGAGACCAGCCTCGAGGTGCCCACTGCCACCAGCGTCCGCGCGGTGCCGGCCAAGCTCCTCGTCGACAACCGCATCGTGATCAACAACCACTTGGCCCGCTCTCGCGGCGGCAAGGTGTCGTTCACCCATGTCATCGGCTTCGCGCTGGTCAAGGCTTTGCGGCAGATGCCGGATATGAACTATTCCTACGACGAGGTCGACGGCAAACCGGTCCTGGTCAAACCAGCACAGGTGAATCTCGGCCTCGCAATCGACATGCAGAAGAAGGACGGCACCCGCCAGCTCCTGGTGCCGAGCATCAAGCAAGCCGACACCTTCGACTTCGCTCAGTTCTGGGCCGCCTACGAGGACCTGGTCCGGCGGGCCCGCAGCGGTCAGCTCACAGTCGACGACTTCGCCGGCACCACGATCAGCCTGACGAACCCCGGCACGATCGGCACCGTCCACTCGGTTCCTCGGCTGATGAAGGGCCAGGGCACGATCATCGGCGTCGGCGCCATGGAGTACCCCGCCGAGTTCCAGGGAGCCGCCCCCGAGACGCTCGCCCGGGTGGCGGTGTCGAAGGTCATGACATTGACCAGCACGTACGACCACCGGATCATCCAGGGCGCGCAGAGCGGTGATTTCCTGCGCATCGTGCACGGTCTGCTCCTCGGAGACGACGGCTTCTACGACGAGATCTTCCGCGCGCTGCGCATCCCGTATGAGCCGATCCGATGGGCCGCCGACGTCCCGACAAGTCACGAGGACCAGGTCGGCAAGCAAGCGCGCGTTCTCGAGCTGATCCACGCCTACCGGGTGCGCGGGCACCTGATGGCCGACACCGATCCGCTGGAGTACAAGCAGCGCAGCCACCCAGACCTCGACGTCACAACGCACGGCCTGACGCTGTGGGACCTCGACCGCGAGTTCGCCACCGGATCCTTCGGCGGCGCGAAGCCGTTCATGCTGCTGCGCGACATCCTCGGGGTACTGCGCAACGCGTACTGCCGGACCATCGGCATCGAGTACATGCACATTCAGGAACCGGACCAGCGGCAGTGGATCCAGCATCGGGTGGAGCGGAAGCACGAGAGGATGGACCGCGAGGACCAGCTGCGCATCCTGCACAAGCTCAACCAGGCCGAGGCCTTCGAGACATTTCTGCAGACCAAGTACGTCGGCCAGAAGCGGTTCTCGCTCGAAGGCGGCGAGTCCACGATCTCACTGCTCGACGAGATCTGCGAGGCTGCCGCCGAAGCCAACCTCGACGAGGTCTGCATCGGCATGGCCCACCGCGGCCGCCTCAACATGCTGGCCAACATCGTCGGCAAGAGCTACGGCCAGATCTTCCGCGAGTTCGAGGGCAACATCGACCCGCGCACCGTGCAGGGCTCCGGCGACGTCAAGTACCACCTGGGAGCAGACGGCCAGTTCGTCGGGCAGGACGGCGAGAAGATCAAGGTCTCGCTCACCGCCAACCCGAGTCACCTCGAGGCCGTCAATCCCGTGCTCGAAGGGATTGCCCGAGCCAAGCAGGACCTGCTCGACCGGGGCGAGGAGTTCCCGGTCCTGCCGATCCTGGTGCACGGCGATGCTGCGTTCGCCGGTCAAGGCGTCGTCGCCGAGACCCTCAACCTGTCCCAGCTGCGCGGCTACCGCACCGGCGGCACCATCCATGTCGTCGTCAACAACCAGGTCGGCTTTACCACCTCGCCGGAACAGTCGCGCTCGTCGATCTACAGCACTGATGTCGCGCGGATGGTCCAGGCACCGATCTTCCACGTCAACGGCGACGACCCCGAGGCGTGCAACCGGGTGGCCAGGCTGGCATTCGAGTTCCGCCAGGAGTTCGCCAAAGACGTCGTCATCGACCTGGTGTGTTATCGCCGGCGTGGCCACAACGAGGGCGACGACCCGTCGTTCACGCAGCCGCTGATGTACGACCTGATCGAACAGAAGCGTTCGGTCCGCAAGCTCTACACCGAAGCCCTCATCGGGCGCGGCGACATCACCTTCGAGGAAGCCGAGCAGGCGCTCCGCGACTACCAGCAGGAACTCGAGCGGGTCTTCACCGAGACCCGCGAGGCAGAGGAACAGGCAGCGGTCAGCATCACGGTGCCGTCGTATCCGGACAAGCCACTACTGGCCGGCAGCCTGGTCACGGCCGTGACCGACAAACTGCTCAAGCAGATCGCGGACTCGTATTTGAGCCTTCCGGACGGGTTCACGGTGCACCCCAAGGTCCAGCCACAACTGCAGCGCCGAGCCGCCATGCTGACCGAAGGCGGAATCGACTGGGGCACCGCCGAGATCGCCGCGTTCGCGTCGTTGCTGGTCGACGGCCGACCCATTCGGCTGGCCGGCCAGGACAGCCGGCGGGGCACGTTCGTCCAGCGGTTCGCGGCGATCGTCGACCGGCGCACCGGCGAGACGTACATCCCACTGCAGCATCTGGACAAGAACCAGGCCAAGTTCTACATCTACGATTCGCTGCTGTCCGAGTTTGCGGCCATGGGCTTCGAGTACGGCTACTCGGTGGCGCGGCCGGAGGCGCTGGTGCTCTGGGAGGCGCAGTTCGGCGACTTCGCCAACGGGGCTCAGACGATCATCGACGAGTTCATCGTTGCCGGACAGTCCAAATGGGGTCAGCGCTCCGGAGTCGTCCTGTTGCTGCCGCACGGCTACGAAGGGCAGGGACCGGACCACTCCTCCGGCCGGATCGAACGCTTCCTGGCGATGGCCGCCGACGACGCCTTCCGGATCGCCCAGCCGTCGATTCCCGCGTCGTACTTCCATCTGCTCCGGCTGCACGCGCTGGGCGAAGAGCACAAGCCGATGGTCGTATTCACGCCCAAGTCGATGCTGCGTCACAAGAAAGCGGTGTCCGCGGTGGAGGACCTCACCGGCGAGACCGCCTTCCGGCCGGTGCTTCCCGACGACGAGGTCGATGCGGGGAAGGTCGACAGGGTGCTGCTCTGCTCCGGCAAGGTCGTCTGGGATCTGCGCGCCGAGCGCTCCAAGCGAACCGACGAGCACACCGCAATCCTGTCCGTTGAACAGCTCTACCCGTTGCCGACCGAGTACGTGAAGACTCAGCTGAGCCGTTTCCCCGGGCTGCGCGAGGTGCGCTGGGTTCAGGACGAACCGCTGAATATGGGGCCGTGGCCGTTTATGGCGTTGCACCTGCTGCCACAGCTGGGGGTCGACTTCACCGGTGTCACCCGCCCCGCGGGGGCCGCTCCGTCCTGCGGCTCGCACTCGCTGCACGTCGAGCAACAACGTCAGCTCTTGGACGGGGCCTTCGGGTAGATGTACTTCACCGATCGCGGGATCGAGGAGCTCGAGCATCGGCGCGGCGACGAACAAGTCACCTTGACCTGGCTCGCCGAACGTCTGCGCGAGTTCGTCGACGAACACCCCGAGCTCGACACTGCGGTCGAGCGGCTGGCGACCTGGCTCGCCCGGGTCGACGAGGAGTGACTACCTCGGCCGAGTTGCGCGACGTCCGCGTCTGCGTTTTCGGGGACTCCTTCGTGGCAGGAGTGGGCGACCCCAAGGCCCTGGGCTGGGTCGGCCGGGTGGCAGCCAGGACCCCGCCGTCGACCGGCATCGCCTTGACCGTCTACCCACTTGGCGTCCGCGGCCAGACGACCGAAGACATCGTCGTGCGCATTCCGCTGGAGAGCTCGCCGCGTTTCGCCCGTGGCGACGAACACGGCGTTGTACTCGCAGTCGGCGTGGCTGACGCGTTCACCGAATTCCCGGTCGCCCGGTCGGTTGCCACCCTCGAGTTCGGGCTGCAGTCGATGCAGACGCGTCGGCTGGTCGTGGGGCCGCCGCCGGTCGGCCCAGCCGAGACCCGCGCCCGGATCGCCGAGTTGGACGACGGATACGCATCGCTGTGCCGCCGGCTCGAGGTGATGTACATCTCGACCTATCAAGCGCTGATCGACCGCCGGCCCTGGTCGGAGCAGAACTTCGCCGACGGCGTGCATCCGGCCCAGGCCGGATACGGGATGCTCGCCTACGTCGTGCTGACCGGCGGTTGGTACGAGTGGCTCGGAGTACAGGCACCTGATTTGCCCAGCAGGCGGCGGGGCGAACTCAGGGCGTGAGAACGACCTTGCCGAAGACGTCTCCACGTTCCAGTGCGGCAAAGCCGTCCCGCGCCTGTTTCAACGGCAGGACCCGGTCGATCACCGGGCGGAGGCCCGTGCGCGCACAGAACGTGAGGAGACGTTCCAGCTCATCACGCGTTCCCATGGTGGAGCCGAGCACCCGTAGCTGGAGGAAGAAGATCCGGCTCAACTCGGTGTCGGCGCTTCTGCCGGCCGTCGCGCCGGAGAGTACGACGGTTCCTCCCGGGCGCAGCGATCGCAGCGAGTGCTGCCACGTCGCGGCACCCACCGTCTCCATGACGGCGTCCACCCGCTCGGGCAAGCGTTCGCCGGTCCGGAAGACCTGGTCGGCACCAAGCTCGATTGCGCGGCCAGCCTTGTCCGGATTGCGCGAGGTCACCCATATCCGAGCGCCTGCTGCAGCTCCTAGTGCGATGAGCGCGGTCGCTACTCCCCCGCCCGCTCCCTGCACCAGCACGGTAGAACCGGGTCCCACTTCGGCCTGGGTGAACAGCATCCGGTACGCGGTGAGCCACGCCGTCGGCACACAGGCAGCCTCCTCGAACGACAGCGTCGGCGGCTTCGGGACGAGGTTGCGACGCGGAACCATGACCCGCTCGGCCAGTGTCCCCTGGTGGCGCTCGGACAACAGTGAACGATTGGGATCGAGCGTCTCGTCGTCACGCCAGTCCGGGTCGGAGATCACGGCATGCACGACCACCTCGTTGCCTTCCGGGTCGACGCCGGCGGCGTCGGTTCCGAGGATCATCGGCAGCCTGTCCGCTGTCAGGCCCACACCTCGAAGCGACCACAGGTCGTGGTGGTTCAATGCGCTCGCTCGGACGGTGACGACCGTCCAACCTCCTGGTGGGTCCGGCTCCGGCCGTTCTCCGAGGGCCAGCCCGGTCAAGGGATCGTCGGCGTCGAGGCTGTCGGCGTAGACCGCGAACATGGCGCGACCCTAGTGTCTGTCGTCTCGGCAGTAGTCGTCGATCCCGGCCGCGATGTTGCTGTAAACCTAAGGTGTCGTCGGCGCGTTCGGGAGTTGGGTCAGGTGCAAGGCAGCCTCTTCGGCGGACAGGTCCGAGTCGCCGAGATCGCTGCCAATCAGGTCCGGATCCGTTCGTGAGTGAGCTCCGTCGCCGCCAGTGACGAGCTGAGCGATCTCGCGCTGAGTACGTCGGTCGTCCAAGGCGCGGGTCTCGCCCTCATCGTCGACCGTGTCGGGCTCTTCCGCTGCGAGCCGCTGCTCCAGGGACTGCCCCGAGGCCTGTTCCGCTGCAGTAGTGCCAAAGAGGAGAGATCCCCGGTAATTGTCGCCGGCGTCCCCGGTGTTGTCGCCGTTGTCGTCGAGCATGGTGTCCTCGGCACCATCACCTTCGAGGACCTCGCCGACGTCATCGCGCCTAGTCATGTGCTGACCTCAGAACTGGCCGCATCGCGACGGCCCCGCCAGCGGTCAAGAGCCGCTTGAACTCACAGTAGTCCTCAGAACCTCCTCTGGTCGCGCGAGAGAGCTGTGAACCTGCCTCGGCATCGGCCACTGACGGCCGGGCATGATGGACCTCACCATTGTTGTGATGAGAGGTGCCGAAGCGATGGGGCTGCTCGACCGGGTTGGAGACGTTGACCATGTTGAAGGGCACCTTCGGCGGCCATGGCCAGTCCGACGAGGTCCCGGCCGCTGCGGCTGACCTACCTGTCGACCCCGAAGCGCGCCGGGCACAGCTCAACGAGCTCAAAACAGCGCTCACCGAGCTGCCACGGCGATGTCGGCCGATCCAGGCCGGATGGTGAACCCGGGCTGGCGCGGTCGAGTCGAGGACATCCGCTTCGGCGCCGCGGAAACCGCACGCCTGCTTCGCCGCGGCTTCGACCGGGCCGCGTTGCTTGACCTCGCCGCAGAAGTCCGGCCGCTTTACGGCGCCGGCCCGTCCCGCCGGAGTATGCCCCGTATCGGGCCGCGCACGAACGGGTCGCAGCCGCCGCGCAGGCGCTTCGGGCCCCGTTGGCGTCGGAGACGGGGCCACAAGCGGCGGGCTGACATCAGAAGCTCCGGATAGACGCCGGTAAACCCTCCCCGCTTGTCCCGCGTCCTTTTGACATCCAGGGACCAACAGGGGAGGAACGGTCATGAAGATCCGGGCATTGGTTCTCGCCGTGATCGCCGGACTCATCGGCGCAATCACGCTCACCACGCCAGCTGCACAGGCGCATGCTCCGTATTGCGGCATCACCTGGGGTTCGCTGCCGAAGGCGGCGGAATCGCCGAATGTCGCACTGCTCACCGACGTCCGCGCTGGCCGGCACGCCTGCTTCGATCGGTTGGTCCTCGACTATGCCGACGACGCCGACGCCTTCCAGGTCCGGTACGTGTCAGCGATCGAGGGCATCGGCCTGCCCCGGCCGGTCGACCTGCGCGGCGGCGCCCTGCTCGAGATCGTTGTGCAGACGCCGTACGGCGAGGACGCGCCCAGCTTCTGGTCCGGGTACGACCCGGCGAACCAGATCGAGCTGGTCGACGTCAGCGGGTCGCGGACGTTCCGCCAGGTCAGCCTGATGGAGGTCTGGGAGAGCCAGGTCACCCTGGGACTCGGCGTCCGGGCGCGGCTGCCGTTCCGGGTCTTCACCCTCGACGGTCCTGGTGAGGGATCACGAATCGTCATCGACGTCGCCCACCGCTGGTAGACCGTGCGTGGGGAGGGTCGGTGTCCGCCGACCCTCCCTTCGCATGTGGGCAGGAGAAACGTGGGCACACTGAGAACGTGGCCAAGCACAGTGCTGGGATCTTGCTCTACCGACGAGGCGTCGATGGTCTCGAAGTACTGCTCGGGCACATGGGCGGGCCGTTGTGGGCTCGTCGCCAGAATGGCGCCTGGTCGATCCCGAAGGGCGAGTACTTCCCCGACGAAGACGCCGAGAGTGCCGCTCGGCGGGAGTTCGAGGAGGAACTCGGCGTACCTGTGCCGACGGCTGAGCTGATCGACCTCGGCACGGTCAAGCAGTCTGGCGGCAAGGTGGTGACTGTCTGGGCCGCCGAAGGCGACATCGACCTGGGCAGTGTCGTGCACGGCGTGTTCACGATGGAGTGGCCGCGAGGATCGGGCCAGTTCCAGCAGTTTCCCGAAATCGACACGGTGGCCTGGTTAGACCTGCCGGCTGCCCGAGCCAAGATCGTCAACGCACAACAGGCTTTTCTCGACCGGCTTGCCGACCACCTCGCGATCGGATGAGAAGCCGCGGCCTCGGCCATACCCGGCACAGGGCAACCGCGATGACGGCGTCGGCCCGCACGGGCCCGACCTGCCACGAGTCGACGCCCTCGACTGGGTTGTCGCGCTCGATCCACCAGCCCGCGGCCTCGGATCGTCTTATCCGCTTCACCGAAAGGCCCGGGCGGTCTGGCAGCCGTACCACCGCGATGCAGCCGGGCCGGGGGTGCACGCCGTACCGGACGACCAGCCGATCGCCGTCCTGCAACGTCGGCAGCATCGACCGGCCGCGCACCAGTGCGAACCCCCACCTGCGGGGAGGCCCGCTGCCTGCATTCGCTCGCATCCCTCCGATTCTTCCGGACCCGATTCCCCCGCGTTCGGGCCGCCGGGTTCGGGGGTAGGGTCGCCCGGGTAGACAGACGTGCGGAGGCTGCCCCGCCACCCCGCCGTTGGCGACTGTCATTTGGAGGACAACGGATGTTCGCGCGCTTGCTCGCCCGCACCATCGAAGTCTCGGCCCACTGCGACCTGCCCTGCGGTGTCTACGATCCGGCCCAGGCCCGAATCGAGGCTCAATCGGTCAAGGCGATCTGCGAGAAGCTGCAGGGCAACGACGACCCCGACTTCCGTACCCGGGCCCTGCTCATCAAGGAGCAGCGCGCCGAACTCGTGAAACATCACCTCTGGGTGTTGTGGACCGACTACTTCAAGCCGCCGCACTTCGAGAAGTACCCAGACCTCCATCGGCTGTTCAACGAGGCCACCAAGCTTGCCGGCGGCGGTCCGGGCGGTGCCAAGTCCTCGAACGACCCGGCCGTGGCGGACGACCTGCTCGCCAAGATCGACGAGATCGCGGACATCTTCGCGGAGACCAAGGCTGCTTGACCCGACCTGTCGGGATCGATCACAGAGGCACCACCGCCACGGCTCGAATCGAGCCGGCGTGGTGCCTCTGCGCTGACCGGGAAGAGGCAAGGAGATCGTGATGTCCAGCGACCACGTCGAGCTACGCGTGCCGGCGTCAGGGGCCTACGTCTCGGTCCTGCGGACGGCCGCGGCTGGGCTGGCCGCGCGGCTTGATTTCACCATCGACGACATCGAGGACCTGCGCATCGCAGTCGACGAGGCGTGCGCTGTACTGCTTCCGCTGGCCGACATCGACGCTCGGCTGACCGCCCGATTCGACCTGGAACCGGGTCATCTGCAAGTGGCCGTCTCGGTTCCGTCAAGCGCGACCGAACCCCCCAACCGAAACACCTTTGCCTGGACCGTGCTCACCGCCCTCGCCAGCGAGGTCGACGCCAGTGTGGACGACGGTCGCGTCACCCTCACGTTGCGCAAGAAGCAGGCGGTGAACCCCGGGTGATGTCGGCGGGAATGGGGGTCAACCGCGAAGAGTCCCGGGATCTGCTGGTGGAACTGTCGGTGCTCTCCGCGGACGAACCGCGTCGCGTCGACATCCGCAGCCAACTGGTCACGATCCACCAGCCACTCGTGGAGCATCTTGCCCGACGTTTCCGCAACCGCGGCGAACCGTATGACGATCTCGTCCAGGTCGCGACCATCGGCCTGATCAAGGCAATCGACCGTTACGATCCCGCGCGCGGCGTCGAATTCTCGACGTATGCGACGCCGACCATCGTCGGCGAGATCAAGCGCTGGTTTCGGGACAAGGGCTGGGCGATACGTGTTCCGCGGCGGCTGCAGGAGATGCGCCTGGAGATCAGCTCGGCCACCGGGGCGCTCACCCAGGAGCTCGGCCGTTCGCCGACGGTGGCGGAGCTCGCCGAGCGCATCGGTGCCAGCGAGGACGAGATCCTCGAAGGCATCGAATCTGCCGCTGCCTACAGCACTTTGTCGCTCGACGCTCCCGAGGGCAGCGAGTCCGACGGTCCGTCGGTCCTGGACATGCTTGGCGCCGTTGACGAAGCCTTGGAGGGCGTCGAGAACCGAGAAGCGCTCAAACCGCTGCTCGCCGGCCTGCCCGAACGGGAACGTCGGATCTTGCTGCTGCGGTTCTTCGCCGAGATGACTCAGTCGCAAATCGCCGTCGAGGTCGGGATATCGCAGATGCACGTGTCTCGGCTGCTTGCCCGGACGCTCGTCCGGCTGCGCGAGGGTTTGCTGGTCGACGAGGCCTGAGGACAGGAACGATGGCGATGAGCTCGGTCGCTCCGCCAGCGCCGTGCGCCGACCTGGTCAGATGCGTCTCATGACTCCTCCCATTCCGTTCGCCGGGCCCGATTGGCCGTGACGGCCTGTAGCGCGTTGCGTCGGCTCAGCCCGACGTTGAGCTCGTCCACGCGCACCATGGCCCGAGCGACGAGACCAATGGTTTGCCCGATTAGCGATGCCGAGAGAGCGGTCACCGATTCTGCGATGCCAGCCATGGAGTCCTCCCCGAGGAGCGCACTCGGTACCAGCGTGAACCCCGAGGATGTCGGCGCCATTTCGTTCCGGTAAACCCTGCCTGTCGTCGGGTCATCGTCGGCCCAGTGCTGCTCGCGTCGGTGTCGAGAACATCGCGATCAGCGCGCCAACGCAGGCGAGCCCGAGCAGGCCAGCGCCGAGCCAGAACCCGCCCGTCACCATCTCATAGGTGACGAACAGCGCAAGCAGCTGGATGAACACCGCGGCGCCGAATGCCCAGCGTTGCCGCGCCACCAGCGCTCCGGCAACCACCATGATCAACACGCCGGAGAGTGCCAAGTAGGCGGTTGCCCCTTGGTACACGGCTCGATTGCTCGGATCCTCGCTTGAGCCACGGAGCAGGTTCCATGCGGCGAAACCGAGGAACGCAAACCCTTGCAGGGACACCACGCCGGCGGCGAAGAGCAGCGCCCCGGGTCGACGTTGGCGGGCGTCAGGCGACACCCGGACAGGCTACGGGCCGGCGGATACCCTGACCGGCATGCGTGCCCTCGTCGTCGTCAACTATCAGGCGACGACGATGTCCCAACGGGTACGAGACGTGCTGCTAGCCGCGCTACGGCATGACCTCAAGGTCGAAGTCGCCGAGACAGACCATCGCGGCCATGCGGTCGAGCTCGGCCGGCAGGCACGCACCGACGGCGTCGAGCTGGTGATCGCCGCTGGTGGAGACGGCACCGTCAACGAGGTCGTCAACGGCCTCCTCGACGACCAGGCCGGCCCGTCCGTTCCCGACCTCGCGATCGTGCCCGCCGGTAGCACCAACGTGTTCGCTCGCAACCTCGGCCTGCCGGAAGATCCGGTCGAGGCGACCGGGTTGGTGCTCGACGCGGTCCACGCTGGGCGCCGAATACCGATCGGGCTCGGCCGGCTGGACGAGCGATGGTTTACCTTCTGCGCCGGCATCGGGTACGACGCCGACGTCATCCGCGCCGTCGAGGACCTTCGTGCGCGCGGCAAACGCTCGACGCTGCCCCTGTACACCCGCACGGCGATCCGCCGGTTCTTCGCCCAGCCCCGTCGCCGGCACGGCCAGATCGAGCTGGAACGTCCCGGGGCGGAACCCATTCGCGGGATCAGCATGGCGGTGGTCACCAACTGTGCCCCATGGACCTATCTCGGCGGCCGGCCGCTCAACCCCACGCCACAGGCGAGCTTCGACGCCGGACTGGACGTGTTCGCGCTGCAGGGGTTGCGGGTGTTCTCCGCGCTTCGCCACCTCGCGGAGATCACACTGACCAGCGATCGGGGCCCGCGCGGAGGAGACGTGGTCGTCCTGCACGACGTGGCCGGTTTCGTGCTCTCCGCACCGGCTCCGGTGCCGGTGCAGGTCGACGGCGACTACCTCGGCGAACGCCAACGGATGACTCTGCAATCCCGCTCCTCGGCGCTGCACGTCGTGCTCTGATCCCGGCTGGGGCCGCCTCGGTGGAATGACCACGTTCACCACCCGTGCCGGTACAACTCGCCTGGTGACGGCTGGCACATGCCGGGCGGTGCCCGGTTCGTCCAATATTGTGACGAAGACGACATCAGTTCGTCCCCGCCAAGCCCTTGTTCTCTCGAGACGGGTTTGTCACCCTTGGACTGCCGTGCGGTCGAACCATCGGTCTGTGCGGCGGAACTACGTAAACCCCGCCGACGTTGTCGGGTTGCGGTGCTCGTGGATTCGTGAACTATTTCACGTGATACACCGTGCCGGGCGGTCAGCCGCCCGACGTCATCACCCGTACGAGGAGTGAGTGAGTTTCATGGACTGGCGCCATGTTGCCGCCTGTCGTGACGAGGACCCGGAGCTGTTCTTCCCGATTGGCAACACCGGTCCCGCCCTGCTGCAGATCGAGGAAGCCAAGTCAGTCTGCCGCCGCTGCCCGGTCCGCGAAGAGTGCCTGCAGTTCGCGCTCGAGACCGGACAGGACGCCGGCGTCTGGGGTGGATTGTCCGAAGACGAACGTCGGGCACTGAAGCGACGCAACGCCCGGGCGAGGGCACGGGCCTACTGAGCCAATTCGGTTTGCGCCCCGCCCGCCCTCCGGCCGGCGGGGCGTTCTGGTTGACGTGCCCTGAACTAGGGCGGCTGCCGCAGGCCGGCTGCACCCCACTGCCGACTACCAGCGGCTTCGCTCGCGGAACGGACGCCTAGCTGGGTGTCTGGATAACCTCGTAGTGTCCGATCCAGGTCTGCTCGAGGAGATGTTCCTCGTCACTGGTGATGACAGCCTCCTGCCAGCGTTCGCCGGCGAACGCCCGGATCGACTCGACGTCCTTCCAGATCGTGACGTACACATACTCAGTTGAGGACGGGGTGTGCGGCCGGCCCACGTGCTGCGCCACGAGCCCTGCCTGCTGAGATACCAGCGGTATGGCCGTGTCGTGAAGAAACGACTCGAATTCGCTCTCCTTGCCGGGATGGATCGTCGGTCTGAAGACACGGATGATCACGGCTAGGTCCTCGCTCGGTGGTTGGCGCGCCATCCTAGCGACGGCGGCCAGTCGGGCTAGGCCGGGCGGACCGGCAGGTCGAGTACGACCCGGGTACCTCCGCCCGGCCGTGGTCCGACGTCCAGGGTGCCCGCAAGCTCGCCGACCACCAGGGTCCGCACGATCTGCAGCCCGAGCCGGCCGAATTCGTCGAGATCGAACTCGGGCGGCAGCCCCCGGCCGTCGTCGTCGACCTCGACCAGGAGTCGGCGGGCCCGACGGTCCGCGCTCAGGCTCACCTCGCCAGACGCAGGTCCCAGCCCGTGCTCCACCGCGTTCTGCAGCAACTCGGTGAGCGCCATCGCCAGCGGGGTCGCGACCCCGGAGTCCAATACTCCGAAGTGTCCGACCCTGGTCACCCGCACCCGAGGCTCCGCCGCGGCTACGTCGGCGACCATCGACAGCAGGCGGTCCGCAACCCCGTCGAAGTCCACGGTGTCGTCCACGGTCTGCGACAACGTGTCGTGCACGATCGCGATGGAGCCGACCCGCCGAACCGCCTCCTCGAGGGCGCCGCGGCCTTCGCCCGGGCCGATCCGCCGCGCTTGCAGCCGCAGGAGAGCTGCCACGGTCTGCAGGTTGTTCTTCACCCGGTGATGGATCTCACGGATCGTCGCATCCTTGGTCATCAGCTCGCGTTCGCGCCGCCGCACTTCGGTGACGTCGCGGCAGAGCACCAGCGCACCGACATGCACGCCTCCGGGGTCCAGCGGGATCACCCGCAGCGTCATGAACGTCGCGTTGCCCTCGACCTCGGTGAACCGGTGAGCACGGCCTCTCAGCACTACTTCCAGTGCTTCCTCGAGGGGACCTTCGGGAGGAGCGAGCCGGGCGGTCAGCTCGCCGAGGCGCTCACCGACCAGGTCCGCCGTCAGACCCAACCGGCGGAACGCCGACAAGGCGTTCGGGCTCGCATACGTGACAAGCCCGTCACCGCCGAGCCGGATGAAACCGTCGCCCACGCGGGGCCCGGCCTGACCACCGACGTCAGTTCCCGCGTCGGGAAATCGACCCTCCGCCACGAGTTTCGCCAGCAGGCCGGCCGACTCGAGATAGGCGAGCTCGAGTCGGCTGGGAGTCCGCACCGAGATCAGGTTCGTGTTCCTGGCGACAACGGCGAGGACGAGGTCGTCGCGACGCACCGGGATCGCCTCGACCCGAACTGGGACGTCGTTCCACCATTCCGGATCCCCGTCGCGCCGGATCACACCGGCGTCATATGCGGCGTCGACCAGTGCCCGGCGCCCCCGGGGAAGGAACGAGCCGACCAGATCATCGACATAGGCAGTAGGCCCGGTCGTCGGGCGCATCTGTGCCGCAGCTCGGAAACCGGTCCCATCCCGCTCGGGCACCCACAGCACGAGATCGGCGAAGGAGAGGTCGGCGAGGAGTTGCCAGTCGGCGACCAGGGCGTGCAACCAGTCGAGATCAGCTTCGGAGAGGTCGGTGTGCTGACGCACGACGTCGTTGAGCGACGGCACGACCGCGAGCCTAGCCAGCCCGGTCGTGCGGTTCGGTCCCAGCCGGATTGTGGACGCGCCGTCGAGGCCCACTGGGGCGGTTATCCCACAGCCACAGGACGTCGCGACCGAACGACTCCAGCACGAGGGCCATCGCGGCCACCAGCGCGAGCAGCGTCAGCGGTCGGGGCAGCACGTCAGCCACCGCAAGCACGAGAACGACGCCCTCGGTCGTGGCCACTACCTTGCGCCAGTAGCGCGGCGGCAGCTGCGCTCGCATCCACGGCAGCACCCAGCCTGCCGCCCCGAACGCGTATCGCATCCCACCGAATACCAGCACCCACGCACCTACCGACCGCGCCACATGGACACTCAGCACGAGCAGGAGGACTGAGTCCACCTCCATGTCGAAGCGCGCACCGAACTCGGACGCCGTGCCCGTGCGCCGGGCGACCTGGCCGTCGACCCAGTCAAGAAGAAGTGCCACGACCGCGATTGACACCAGCACGCCAACCGGCGCGGCGTGGAAGAACGCGTCCGCGGTCAGGGCTGCCACACTTCCGACCAGTGACATGCGGGTCAGCGTGACCCAGTCGGCCGGCCCGAACTCCGTGATCCCCGAACGGGACAGATCCCGTCGTAACAGAACGACCGTGATGAGGGCGTACGCGAGACCGACCACCCACCCGGCGAGGCCGAGCCCGACGGTGGCCGCGAGGACCGCGAGAAGGACGACCTGGGCCGCCAGCCAGGTCATCGGATTGCTACGAACCACGCCCCACCGTTCGTCGTCTGCTCTCGAGGGCCACCATTCTGATACGTACGATCCGGTCATCCGGTTCACGAATCACCGTGCATGAGTCGCTTGTCACATGGACCAACGA
This sequence comes from uncultured Actinomycetota bacterium, assembly GCA_963831385.1. GTDB lineage: Bacteria > Actinomycetota > Actinomycetes > Jiangellales > Jiangellaceae > JACVRX01. Next base: position 152,809 of record CAWHPW010000013.1, on the reverse strand, counting down.
CGCGAGACCACTGTGACGACGGTGCACGTCGTCCTGCCCAACGACATCGACGATCCGGCGAACGTCAGCGGAGGCAACCTGTACGACCGCCAGCTGTGTAGTGGCCTGGCCGCGACGGGCTGGCAGGTGCGCGAGCACCCGGTCCGCGGCCGATGGCCGCGCCCGACAGCGGCGGACCACGCCGAATTAGCCCGTACCCTCGCGGCGCTGTCGAGCGGCGCGCTGGTCCTCGTCGACGGGCTGATTGCCTCAGCGGTCCCGGACCTCCTGGTGCCGGAGGCAGGCCGCCTCCGCTTCGTCGTGCTCATGCACATGCCGCTCGGCGACGCCGCCGAGCGGGTGGCGCTATCGGCGGTCGCCGCGGTGGTGACCACGAGCAACTGGAGCCGCCGGCTCCTGGTCGACCGTTACGGCCTGCCCATCGCGCGGGTCCACACCGCAGTTCCCGGCGTCGACGCCGCGAACCTCACGACTGGCGAGGACACCGGCTCGCGGCTGCTGTGCGTCGCTCCTGTCCAGCCACACAAGGGCCATGACGTGCTGCTCGACGCGCTTTCGGCCCTCGCCGATCTGCCGTGGAGCTGCGTGTGCGTCGGATCGCTCGACCGCGATCGCGCGTTCGCGAGCCGTATGCGAGAGCGGGCCGGCCACCGGGTCCGGTTCGTCGGGTCGCGGGCACACGCCGACCTCGACGCCGACTACGCCATCGCCGACCTGTTGGTTCAGCCATCGCGCCAGGAGGCATTCGGCATGGTCGTCTCCGAGGCTCTCGCCCGCGGGATTCCGGCGGTGACCACCGCAGTGGGCGGACTACCCGAGGCTCTGGGCCATGCCCCGGACGGCAGCATTCCTGGCGTTGTGGTGCCTCCCGACGACGCGGCGGCTCTCGCCGCGACGCTGCGTCGCTGGCTGTGCGAACCCGCCGTGCGGATCCAGCTCAGAAAGTCGGCGCGGATGCGGCGAACGACACTGCCGAGCTGGGCATCGACCGCGAGGATTGTCTCGAAGGCCCTATCCACGGTCGGCACACCCGGGAGCGCTGGTAATGACTGAGATCCTCACGCCGGCTGCTGCCCTGGCGGCGATGCCCCGGGTCAGCCCTGGCTGGTTGGCGTTGCGCGAGGCCGCCGATGCCGCTGCGCGCAGCGACGACCTGGTCGCGGCCATGTGCCGCCGCCTCACCGGCCGGCCGCGGCTGGGCATCTACGACCTCGGCTGCGGCACGGGCGCGGTCGCGCGGTGGCTCGCCCCTCGGCTCCCCCGCCCTCAACACTGGGTGATGTATGACCGTGACCCTGCCCTCCTGGAGTGCATCCCCGCGGTGGCCGTGGGCGCGCCGATCACCGTGCAGACCCGCCAGCACGACGTCACGGAGCTGACGGTCGACGAACTCGCCGGGGCCGACCTGGTCACCTCCTCCGCGCTGCTCGACCTGCTGACCGCCGAGGAGGTCGACCGGATCGTCGCCGCATGCGCGAGCGCCGGCTGCCCGACGCTGGTCACGATCTCCGTCGTCGGCCGGGTGGCACTCGACCCGCCCGAGCTGCTCGACGCGCGGATCGGCGCCGCGTTCGACGCCCACCAGCGCAGGGTCGTTTCCGGAAGGCGGCTGCTCGGCCCGGATGCGGTCGGCGCGATCCGCGCCGCGTTCGCCAGGCACGGCGTGGCGACGCTGGTCCGGCCGAGTCCGTGGCGGCTTGGCACGGACGATGCCGAGCTCCTCACCGAGTGGTTCGGCGGTTGGGTCGACGCTGCGTGCGAGCACGCTCCGATGCTCGCCGACCCGGCAGCGGCATATGCCCGTCGCCGCCTGCGGCAGATCGCTGACGGCCGGCTCACCGCGACCGTCCACCACCTCGACCTGCTGGCCATGCCATGACGCCGGGGAACGGGTGAGAGGGCGGGTCGTCTCGGCCCGGGTGGCGACTGCGCTTGCCGCCCTGCTCGTGGTGGCCGTGCTGGTCATGCCGAACGACTTCGCCCACTTGACACCCGCCGCGTTCCTCACCCTCCCGGTTGAGGCCCTGGTCGGAGTCCTCGTCGTCCTCGCGCTGCCGGAACGGGCACGGACGGTCGCGGCGATCGTCGCGGGTGCCGTCCTCGGCGTGCTCACCATCCTGAAACTGCTCGACCTCGCCTTTGGAGTTGTCCTCGCGCGCCCGTTCGACCCGCTGTCCGACTGGCCGCTGTTCGGCGCTGGCCAGGAGTTCCTCGCCGATTCGGTCGGCACAGTCGTCGCGGTCGTCGTGGCAGTTGTCGTCGTTGCCGTCGCCGCCGCCCTGCCCGTCCTGATCGCTCTCGCGATCCTGCGGCTGAGCCGCGCCGTCGTCCGCCGCCGGGTTTCGACTGTGCGCGTCGTCGCGGTGCTCGCCCTCGCGTGGATCGTGCTTGCCGCCGTCGGAGTCCAGGTCGTGCCAGGCGTCCCGGTCGCCGGATGGAACACCAGCGCCGCGGCGTACTCACACGCCGCGCAGGTCTGGCACGACCTCGCGGACCAGCGCGCGTTCGCCCGGGAGACCGCCGTTGACGCCTATCGCGACACACCCCGCGACCGGCTACTCACCGGCCTTCGCGGCAAGGACGTGATCGTCGTCTTCGTCGAGAGCTACGGACGGGACGCGATAGAGAACCCCGATCTCGGCCGGCAGATCGATGCCGTGCTCGACGCCGGCGACCGGCGACTGGCCGCGGCCGGGTTCACCGCCCGCAGCGGCTTCCTCACCTCGCCGACGATCGGCGGTAGCAGCTGGCTCGCGCACGCCACGTTCCAGTCGGGACTCTGGATCGACAACCAGCGGCACTACACCGACTTCACCGAGAGCGACCGGTTCACGCTTGCCACCGCATTCAAGCGAGCCGGCTGGCGGACGGTGTTGGTCGCGCCGGCAAACAACCGCGACTGGCCCGAGGGCCGGGTTTACGGCTACGACATGGCGTATGACGCGGGCAACATCGGCTACCAGGGCCCGCTCTATGCGTTCTCGTCGGTGCCTGACCAGTTCAGCCTCGCGTCGTTCCAACAGCACGAGCGCCAGCCGGGCCATGCGCCGGTGATGGCGCAGATCGACCTACTGTCCAGCCACGCCCCGTGGGCGCCGGTGCCGACGCTCGTCGACTGGGATGGGATCGGCGACGGGTCCGAGTACCGGCCGCCGATCACCGGCGCCGGGGATTCTCCGCGCTGGTGGCGCACGGACGTCGCCGAACTCCGCGCCGACTACCGCCGCTCGATCGAGTACTCGCTGCGAAGCGTCGCGTCGTATGTCGAGAGGTTCGGCGACCACGACACAGTGCTCGTCGTGCTCGGCGATCACCAGCCCTCACCGGTCATCATCGGTCCGAATGCCAGCCACGACGTGCCGATCTCCGTCGTCGCTCGCGATCCTGCCGTGCTCGACCGGATCGCGGCCTGGGATTGGCAGCCCGGGCTCAACCCCGACCCGGACGCGCCGGTATGGCCGATGGACGAGTTCCGCGACCGCTTCCTCGCCGCCTACGGACCGGACGGCCGCTGACCTGTGACTCCCGTCGGCCGAGCGCAGCCGCGCGTACACGTCGCCGGAGCGGCCGAGCGGGCGGTGCTTCTCGAGGACGCTGACCAGCTGGGCCGGGTCGAACCAGCGCTCGCTGACCAGCTGCACCGTCTCGACCGGCGAGTAGTTGAACTCGTAGTCACCGAGTCGCTGGACTCGTTCCAACGCCTCGAGGGCGGCATCGTGTGCGGGCGGCAGATACTCGAACGACAGGCCCCGCACCGGGCGGCTGAGCCCGGCCAGCACCTCGACCTCGGAGCCCTCGACGTCGATCTTGCAGAAATCCGGCTCGCCGTGGGTCGCAACGAGCTCGTCGAGCGTCCTCACCTGGACCTCGACGCTGGTGTCCCATCGCACCCGGGCAAAGCTGCGGTCGGCGGTCACCGACTCGATCCAGCTTGGCGACATCGACGACACCGTGGGCGTCCTGGTGGACACGGCCAACCGAGCGGTCCCGGGCTTGGCGCCGACGGCGACCGGGACGATCGTTACGCCGCGGTCTCGACCGAAGACGAGGAGCAAGACGCGCAGGCAGTCGGGCTGCGGCTCGACCGCTACCACCCGGGCGCCCAGCTTCCGCCAGGCGCGCACTCGGCTCCCGACGTGGGCACCGAGGTCGAAGGCTATGTCGCCAGGCCCGAGGAACTGCCGGTAGAAGTTCACCAGGCGGCGGTGCCGGCCGGGTTGGCCGTGATAGATCACGAGGGATCGGGCGATCCCCCACACGCGGGTGAGCACGGTATGACCACCGGTGAACCACTCTAGGGCGACAATGCGTGCACAGGACGGGTCAGTGGACAGGAGATCATCATGACAGCTGCGCGCGCCGCTGCTGCGTCGACGGGACGCGCCTCCGCCTTCACCCACCCGACGACGACGGGACGTCTGGTGCTGTGGGCGGGCGTCCTGGTCAACGTGGCGATCGTGTGGGCGCTGTCCTTCACCGCTGAGCCGTCGAAGAACGGAATCATCGCCGTCGCGAAGTTCGTCGGCCTCCACCTTGCGCTGGCGCTGATCCTCCAGTTGGTGCTGATCGCTCGGCTGCCCTGGCTCGACCGGCGGATCGGCATGGACCGGCTTACCGCCTGGCACCGCTGGGTGGGGCTGACCATCTTCTGGCTGGTCCTGCTGCACCCGACCCTGATGATCGTCGGCTATGCGCGCTATGGCGACCTTACGGTGCCGGAGCAGTTCGTGAGCTTCGCCGGGGTCCTCGCGACATTGATGGGGATGATCGCTGCCAGCATCGTCATCGTCGTGGTGGCCCTGTCGACCCGCTTCGCCCGGCGTCGCCTGTCCTATGAGGCCTGGCATGCGGTGCACATGTGCCTGTACGCCGCCGTCACCCTCGCCGTCATCCACCAGGTGTACGAAGTCTCCACGTTCCGCGCGTCGCCGATCACGATGGCGTACTGGTGGCTGTTATGGGGTCTGGCCATCGCCGCGTTCATCGCCGGCCGGTTCGTCACGCCGCTGCGGCTCAACGCCCGCCACCGGCTGCGGGTCGCCAAGGTCGTCCCCGAGTCCGACAACGTCACATCGGTCTATGTCACCGGCCGCGACCTCGACCGCTTGCAACCCCGGCCCGGGCAGTTCTTCATCTGGCGGTTCCTCGGCTACAACACCTGGTGGCAGGCCAACCCGTTCTCGCTCTCGGCGGCACCCGATGGCCAGCATCTGCGACTGACCCCGAAGGCCGTCGGCACGACCAGCGCGGGGCTGCGCCACGTCCCCGTCGGGACGCGGGTGTTCGTCGAGGGCCCGTACGGCGCGTTCACCAGCCGCCAGCGCAGCCGTGACGCGACGTTGCTGATCGCGGGCGGCATCGGCATCACGCCGATCCGGGCGCTGCTCGAGGAGCTGACTGGCCCGGTGACCGTGCTCTACCGGGTCCACACGATGGCCGACGCCGTCCTGCTGCAAGAGCTGGAGGAGCTGGCCCATACCCGGAGCGCTCGGGTGCAGGTGCTGGCCGGGCGGACCGGGGCAGGCAATCCACCGAACACGTTCGAGCCGGACAACCTCGCCGTCCTGGTGCCTGACATCCGCGAGCGCGACGTCTTCGTGTGCGGGCCGCCCGCCATGATGTCCGCGGTGATACGCAGCCTCCGCACGCTGCGCGTGCCTCGCCACCAGATACACGCCGAGCGGTTCGGCCTGGCCGCAAGCCGGTAGCGCCGGCCCGGACCTAGCGCCATGACCACCCAGCCGCACCCGCGACCCTACCGGCACGTCGGCGCTCCACTCTGCCAAGATGCTTGAGTGCGGATGTCGTACTGGGAGCGAGTCGTTGCGGACGGCTATCGCGTCCCACACGGCGCCGCCTTGGACGACCTGACGACGGACCTGGTCACCATGCTCGGGGACACCGACCCGCGAGTGCGCGACGACATCGCCTACTCGGTGCTGTCCACCTGGATCGCTGACGGCGTCTACGACGAGTTGCTCGCCGGCCTCGGCGACGGACTGGTCCTCGGCTTACGGGTCGGCCTGGGTGAAGACGGCACCGATACCGTCCTGCGCCGCTCGTTCTCGGCCCTGTGCCTGGCCGCCGTTGTCGCGCGTGACAACACTGTGCACACGCTGCACCCCACCACCGTGCTGACGTGGGCGGACCGGTCGGTCGCCTGGTTTCTCGCCGAGCGTGACCTGCGCGGCTGGATCCCCGACCGCGGGCTGGCCAACGCCGTCGGACACGGTGCTGAGCTGCTGGCGACGCTGACGGCGTCTCGACACCTCGGCGCGGAGGAACTGCGGGTGCTGCTCGACGTGATCGTCGAGCGCCTGCTGACACCGACCGACCACCGGCTGAGCGCGGGTGAGGACGACCGGCTCGCCTTCGCGACCATGTCGCTGCTGCATCGGGACAGCATCTCCACCGATGTGCTGGAACGCTGGCTCGAGCGGCTGGCCGCGATCTGGGCGGTGCCCGTCAGCCCGAACGAACTGGAGCCCGCCACCCGGGCGAACGCGGTTGCCTTCGCCCGGGCGCTGCACCTGCAGCTCCTGCTCGGAGTCACCGGTACGCCGGCACAGGATGCCTCCGCGAGCCCGGCGCTGACGCCGAGCTGCCGTCCCGATCTGCTGATCGCGTTGCAGCGTTCGCTGCGGGCCAGCGCTCCGCATGTATTCCGGCGTCTGTAATGGAAAGGTCGGCTGAACCCGCCGTCGGCCAGCTCGAGGGACATGGCGGTGATCATGCGCGCGCGGTTTTCGGCAACCACGGCATCGACACCATGTGGACACTTTCCGGCGCCCACGTCTTTCCGCTCTACGACGCCGCCGTCCGCGAGGAACCGGCGATGCGCATCGTCGATGTCCGGCACGAGCAGACGGCGGTGTTCGGAGCCGAGGCGACGGCGAAGCTGACTCGGACACCTGGCCTGGCAGTGCTCACGGCCGGGCCAGGCGTGACGAACGGCGTGAGCGCAATTGCTCAGGCTTGCTTCAGCGGAGTTCCGCTGCTCGTCGTGGGCGGACGCGCGCCGCAGTACCGGTGGGGAACTGGAGCGTTACAGGAGCTCGATCATCCGCCGATCCTCACGACGATCACCAAGCACGCGTCGACGGCTCGGACGACGGCGGAGGTCGCCGCTGTGCTCGACCACGCCGTGCACGTCGCCGAGACACCACATCGCGGACCCGTCTTCGTCGACGTGCCGATGGACGAATTGTTCGGACGAGCCGGTGCCACAGTGACACCGACCGGACCACCCGATGCGGCCGAACCCGATCCGGCTGACCTGACGACGGTCGGCGCTCGCATCGCGGCTGCCGATCGGCCCGTTCTGGTCTTGGGATCGGACGTATGGCTCGACCGGGCCGAGGAGTCGGCCGCGCGATTCGCCGAACAGATCGGCATCCCCGTGGTAGCGAACGGGATGGGTCGCGGGATCCTGCCCCGCGGGCACCCCTTGTTGGTGACTCGGGCACGCTCCCCTGCCTTCCAGCGCGCGGACCTGGTGATAGCGGCAGGTACGCCGCTGGACTTCCGGCTGGGATATGGCGCCTTCCATGGCGGCGCGGACGTGGTGCACCTTGCCGACTCTCCCGGTCAGCTCGCCGGCCACGTCGAACTCGCCGGAACGGTTGCCGGCGACCTGACGGCGGTGTTCGACGGCCTGCTCGCTGCGTACACCGCACAGTCTCGTCGCAATCCGCCGGCGGATTGGGTCGCCGACTTGCAGGCCCAGGCGAGTGTGGCCCTTGCCAGGGACGCAGCTGTGCTCGGAGCGGACTCGGATCCGATCCACCCGGCTCGGATCTACGGCGAGCTGATACCCCTTCTCGCCGACGATGCCGTGGTGATCGGCGACGGCGGCGACTTCGTCTCCTGGGCGGGCAAGTTCATCGAGCCGAGCAGTCCAGGCTGCTGGCTGGATCCGGGGCCATTCGGTTGCCTCGGAGCGGGAGCCGGCGCAGCGGCCGCCGCCCGGTTGGCCCGGCCGTCCAGCCAGGTCGTGTTGCTCTACGGCGACGGGGCGGCCGGCATGTCCCTGATGGATGTCGACACGTTGGTCCGGCACCGGCTGCCCGTCGTCATCATCGTCGGCAACAACGGCGCATGGGGCCTGGAGAAGCACCCGATGCGGTTCCTCTACGGCTACGACGTGGCCACCGACCTGCGTCGCGAAACCCGTTACGACTCGATCGTCGAGGCACTCGGGGGGGCGGGCGAGACCGTGACCCGGCCGGACGAGATCGGACCGGCCCTGCGGCGCGCATTTGCAGCCGACGTCCCCTACCTGGTCAACGTGTTGTGCGACCCAGAAATCGCCTACCCGCGCTCGACGACCGGCGTGTAACGAGCGGGAGTCAGCTGGCGCGGGCGCGGAAGGCCGAGCGGTAGCCCTGGGGGGTGGTATCCAGCCGCTTGCCGAAGTGGTGGCGCATGACCGCGGCAGTGCCGAATCCGGACCGCGTAGCGACCGCCTCGACGGGATCATCGCCCTCTTCGAGCAGCCGCTGGGCGGCCGCCACTCGGCGGGAGAGCAGCCAGTCGTAAGGCGTCGTGCCCGTCTCGGCGCGGAACCGCCGGGCGAATGTCCGCGGCGACATGTTCGCGAGCTGGGACAGCGATTCGACTGTCAGCTCCTCGTTCAGATGCGCCGCCATGTAGTCGAGCACACCGGACAAGGTGGGAGCGCTGGTCGCGCGGATCGGCGCCTCGACGAACTGGGCCTGGCCGCCGTCGCGGTGAGGCGGCACGACCATCCGGCGGGCAACCATCGCCGCGATCGTGGCGCCGTACTCCTGCCGCCACAGGTGCAGGCAGGCATCGAGCCCAGCCGCGGAGCCGGCGCTGGTGATCACGCCATCGTCGACATAGAGAACGTCAGGGTCCACCTTGGCCTTGGGGTACCGCCGCGCCATCTCATCGGCGTAGCGCCAGTGGGTCGTGCAGCGCCGCCCGTCGAGCAGCCCGGCTTCGGCCAGCACGAACGCCCCAGTGCAGACGGACATGACCCGGCAGCCGCGATCGGCTGCAGCCTTCAAGGCGGCGAGCACTTCGGGAGGATACGTCCGGTCGATGCCGGCGGCCGGAACGGCGATCAGGTCCGCCACGGCCAGGCGCTCGAGGCTGTGCTCGACCTCGATCGAGAACCCCATCGACGTCTGGACGGAGCCAGCGGACAGGGCACAGACGGCGAAGTCGAGCCGGGGTATGCCTTGGTCCGAGCGGTCGACGCCGAAGGACTCACACAGCACTCCGAGCTCGAACGGCGCTACGCCGTCGAGCGCGATGACGGCAACGTTGGTCAGCACGACCGATAGTGTGCCACAGCTTTGGCAGAAAGTCGATGCAGTACGGCAGATCTGCCACTGGTGGCAGGAAATAGCTGGGTGCAAACTTTCAGTCATGACCACATTCCTGCTGATCTCCTTGATCGTCAGCTTCGCCGTCGCCGCGGCAACCGCCATGGCCCGATGGCTGGCCGACGACGGCGGGCCCCACCGCTCGCCGCTGCCGAGCATCGAAGACAGCTGGTCCCTGGACCTGCCGTCCCGCCCGTTCGCCACCCGCTGACCTACCACCCGGCGTACCCGACCTGCCCGGCCTGACCGGGAGCGGGTACGCCGGCGTGTGTCCCGCCCGAACCTGGTTGCCACGCCTCAGCGCTCGCGTACCGTGAAGGACTGTGCAGTCGAGTGCCAAGGCCGGGTTCACGGCTGTCGCGCTTGGCGCCTGCGTGGTGCTAGCCGCGGTCGTGGGCACCAGTGGCGCCGACCCCGAGCAGTCGTCCCTGACAGCACTGAACGATGCGGCGACCGCGTACAACCGAGCCCAGGACTATCCAGACCCCCGCCCGGTACCGGTCAGCGCTCGGCTCCTCCCGAACCTGAAGAGCCTGCCACCAGAGGATGTGGAGATCCGGATCGCCGACGGCCAGCGTCAGCTGTGGTTCACCTCGATCATCGCCAACGCCGGCGTCGGCCCCGCGGAAGTCATCCCTGACGAGCTGCTGCCCTGTCCGCCCGGGCAGCATCACGCGTCCCAAGTTCTCTACCACGACGTCGCCGGCAATGCCCGATTCGACCGAGCAGTCGATCTCCGAACCACGTTGCGTCAGGGCGGGTGCATGCTCGACCACCCGACCCACGGCCACTGGCATTTCGACGCGATGGCGCGCTATTCGCTGACCAGACCGGGCGAGCTCTCGCCACTGGTCGCCTCCGACAAGGTCAGCTTCTGCCTGCGGGACAATCGGGAGACACCATCAGCGTCACCGATCACGGTTCCCCAACACTACGGTGACTGTGCGGCGGACAAAGTGCAGGGAATCTCCCCCGGCTGGGCCGATGTCTACGACACTGATCTGCCCGACCAGCATCTGGTCCTGCCGGCGGATCTCCCCGACGGGCGATATTGCTTGCACAACGAGGCAGATCCGCTGCAGCTACTCCTCGAGACCAGCGACGAGGACAACGCCGCAGTCATTGCGCTGCTCATCACGAGTAACGCGGCAGAACGGGACCCGACCGGGACCTGCCGTCGCGGCTGAGGCTTCCGGTCAGTGGGTCACGACACGACCACCAAGACGTCCCCTTCCTGGACGACATCACCCTTCCGGACCTTGACCTCGGTCACCATGCCGCCGGCCTCACTGAGAACCGGGATCTCCATCTTCATCGACTCGAGCACCAGCAGCATGCCGCCCGGCTCGACCGAGTCGCCCTCGGCAACCGTCACCGCGAACACGTTGGCCACCATCTCGGCACAGACCAGCTCGGTCACGCCAGGCTCCTGACATTGGTTCGGCGGATCCCGGCATTCCACCATGCCCGAGCGGCAGGGCCTAGCCGCCGTGAAGATCGCCGTGATGGCTGGCGCACCCCTAGCCCGCCGGCGAAGACACCCGACGATCTTCACGACCACAGCGTCGAGTCGCGCCGGCACCTGGTCAGGCCTCGATGGCATAGCCCGGAGGTTCGCGTGGGCGTGGCGCGGCCGTCTCACACCGAACGCGCGCGACCATGGGTACGTGACACTCGTGCTGTTGGCGTTGGCCGGCGGCGTGATGTTCGGCTACGCCCGCGATGGCCGGCTGGCCCGCCTCGGGGGGCTTCCGCTGCGCCGCAACCGTCTGCTGCTCACGGCGATCAGCCTCTACGTATTGGGTGTGCTGGGCGGCTTGCTCTGGGAGCCGCTGCTCGGGATTCTGTCCGGACTGGCCTGGCTGGCCATCGCTTTCTACGCATGGGTCAATCGGGCTGTTCAAGGGTTCGCTCTGGTGGCCGCCGGACTAGCGGCCAACGGCTTGGTCCTGCTCCTCAATGCGGCGATGCCGGTGTCCGTCGAGGCGGCCGAGCGAGCCGGCGCCGACCCGTCGGCTCTACTGGCCGCCGGCGAGCGGACGGAGCTCGGGCCGGACACGCTGCTGCCCTGGCTGGGTAAGACAGTGCCCATCGCGTTCCCGCCCCGTCCCGAAGTCGTCAGTCCAGGCGATGTCGCCGTCGCAGCGGGGCTGGCCTTGGCGGTGGCCGTCGGGATGACCAGCCGACGGCGGGACCCGGAACCGGACCCGGCTCAGCGTGAGACGATGGAGCGCGTCACGGAGCCGCACGGCTCCGTCGCACTCTGACATCGATCAAGGAGTACGACCCACATGGCCAGAGCGTCCCGCAAGCGCAAGGCTCGTAAGCGCAAGCGCGCCAATCACGGCAAGCGGCCCAACTCCTGACGCAGCACCGCCGCTTGGCGGCGGCGGTTCACTCGACGATCTCGACCCGGATCTGCTGAATGCGGGTCAATACCCGCTGACGGAGTTCGGCCGGAGCCCGCTCACAGCCGCACGAGCGGGCCAGGAGAAACTTCACTACCCGTTCGAGGTCGTACTTGCTCAGGCACGGCGCGCACTCGTCGAGGTGCTGTTCGACCGCGGCATACGAGATCTGCCCGTCGTCCAACTCGCGGTCGAGGAACAGGTAGACCCGATCGAGGATCTCCGCACAGTCAGTCTCGTGCGGGCGCCCGCAGCTCATCCTCCGACCTCCTCCGGCACCGCCGGTACCAGCCCACGCTCGCGCGCGTAGTCCTCCAGCAGGCCGCGCAGCTGACGGCGGCCACGGTGCAACCGGGACATGACCGTGCCGATCGGCGTGCCCATGATCTCCGCGATGTCCTTGTACGGGAAGCCCTCGACGTCAGCCAGGTACACGGCAATCCGGAACTCTTCCGGGATCTGCTGCAAGGCCTGCTTCACGTCGGAGTCGGGCAGATGAGCCAGGGCCTCCGCTTCGGCAGACCGCAGGCCAGTCGAGGTGTGCGCCTCGGCTCGCGCCATCTGCCAGTCCTCGACTTCTTCCGAGGCACTCTGCTGCGGTTCCCGCTGCTTTTTCCGGTAGGAGTTGATGAAGGTGTTGGTCAGGATCCGGTAGAGCCAGGCCTTGAGGTTCGTCCCCTCCTTGAACTGGTGGAACGAGGCGTAGGCCTTGGCGAACGTCTCCTGGACGAGGTCCTCGGCGTCGCTGGCATTGCGGGTCATCCGCAACGCGGCGGAATAGAGCTGGTCGAGGAAAGGCAGCGCGTCGCGCTCGAAGCGCTCGGCGCGCTGCTCGGTGGTCTCGGAAACGGCCATCGCTCGCGATGGTATCTGCGACGGCGCGATCGCTGTCGGCCACTCCATCCACTGGGAAGCGCTGACCGGGGCGGCGCGGACGCAGCCCGCGGCAGTTGTCACGTGTGCCTCAACGCTTTGCGGCAGCGAACACATTCCCCAACCAGTCTCGGACGGTATTCACGATGCGCTCCGTCGTCTCGCGCTGATCATGTGCCGCCGGAACCGACAGGCCATGATCGGCGTGGGCGACGGCGACGAGCTCGAACGGCCCGGCGGGAAACTCCTCCGGCCGGCCGAAGGGGTCGCGCTCGCCTTGCAGCACCAACGTCGGCACGCCCGCACCGGTCAGCTCGGCCAGCCGCGATCGTTCCGGCCGCCCCGGCGGATGCAGTGGGAAGGCCAGGGCGATGACGCCGGCCGCGCCGACGTCTTGCGCCGTCCGGCACGCCACCCGGGCGCCTGCGCTCCGACCGCCGACGGCGAGCGGCACATCTCGCGGCAGGTCGGCAAGAGCTGCGAGCCAGGCGCGGTCCAGCGTCGCCGGGGCCGGAGCTGCCTTCTTGCCGGCCACTCGCCACGGCTGTTCCACGCGAACGACGGTGATTCCCTCGCCCGGGAGCGCCGCCGCCAACGCGACCAAGTCCCGGGCGCCGATACCGCCTCCCGCGCCATGTCCGAGCGCGAGAACGCCCCGAGCCGACCGCGCCGCGGCAATGACCAGACGGGCCTCGCCGACCGGTGTTGTCAGCACCCGCTCGGTCACGCCCGGCACGGTACCCCGCATCACACCTAGACTCGGATCGAGCAGCTGCGTCGGAAGGACCGGGCCATGGGTCGGGACATCGACACGACCGAGTTCACCCGCGAGGACAGGCTCCGCTATCGGGAGAAGGTCAAGACCGACCTGGCGGCCCTGCGAAGGCTCGTCGACAGCGGCAGCTTCGAGACTGGTCGGCGGTCCTGCGGTGTCGAGATGGAGGTCTACATCACCGACCTGCGCGGCGACGCGGCACCGATCAACGCCAAGCTGCTCGAGCGCCTGGCCTCCAGTGACTTCCAGACCGAGGTCGCGCAGTTCAACATCGAGTTCGACGTAAAGCCACGGCTGATCACCGGTCATGTCTTTCACACGATCGACAGCGAGCTGCGACGTTCACTGAACCACGCACACGACGTCGCCGAAGAGCTCGGTGCGCAGGTGATGATCATCGGAATTCTGCCGACGCTGAAGGATTTCGACGTCACCGAGCAGTTCATGTCGGCCAACCCGCGCTACAAGGCGCTGAACGACATGATCCTCAACGCCCGCGGTGAGGACATTTTGATCAAGATCGAGGGTGCCGACGTGCTCGAGACCCGGGCGAACTCGATCTTGTTCGAGGCCGCTTGTACCTCGATGCAGCTGCACCTTCAGGTCGACCCGCACGACTTCGGCCTGTACTGGAACGCGGCCCAGGTGCTGTCCGCGCCGCTCGTGGCAGTCGGTGCGAACTCGCCCGTCTTCCTCGGCAAGCAGCTGCACCACGAGACCCGAATCGCGCTGTTCGAGCAGGCAGCCGATACCCGGACCGAGGAGCTGACGCTGCAAGGTGTCCGGCCGCGGGTCTGGTTCGGTGAAAAGTGGCTCGACGAGGGCGAGGGGCTGTGGGACCTGTTCGACGAGAACGTCCGCTACTTCCCGTCCCTGCTGCCGATCGTCGAAGACGAGGATCCGTTCGCCATGCTCGACAGCGGAGAGGTGCCGAAGCTGCCGGAGCTGACTCTGCACAACGGCACCATCTATCGATGGAATCGGCCGGTCTACGAGGTCGTCCGAGGCCGGCCGCATATGCGCATCGAGAACCGGGTCCTGCCGGCAGGCCCGTCCGTCCCCGACTCGGTCGCCAATGCCGCGTTGTATTACGGCATGCTGCACGGCCTGGCGTCCCGGCGGCGGCCCTACCTCTGGGAGCAGATGAGCTTCGCGGCGGCCACCGACAACTTCTACGCCGCCGCTCGTGAGGGTCTCGGCGCGAGGCTGTACTGGCCGCAGATCGGGGCTCATGTCCCCGTGAGCGAGCTGCTCCTACGTCACCTGATCCCGCTCGCCCGCGAAGGGCTGCATGACTGGGGGGTCGACGAAGGCGATGCCGACTACTACCTCGGCATCATCGAGGAGCGGACCCTCTCCGGACGCAGCGGAGCAGGCTGGCAGATCGAGACCTGGCGACGGCTGGTCGACGGCGCCGGTCTCGACCGAAACGAGGCGGCCCGCGAGCTCGTCCGCCGCTACCAGCAACGCTCGTTCGCGAGTACCCCGGTGCACACCTGGCCGATAGGCGACTGACCTGCCGAAGCGTCCGGAACGTCGCGCCTGAGCCGGTATCCTGTCGGCTCATGTCTGCCCTGTACCACCGCTTCGACGGGTACGAGGAGCTCAAGGCGCTGCTCGAGGGATCGGACGAAGACGTCCTGGTCTCGCTGGCTGGCAAGCCGGCGCTCATCCGAATCCCCGCAGCCGGTACGAACCCGACGGCACGTCTGATCGCCTGCCTCATGCATGGCAATGAACCGTCGGGCTACCGCGCGGTTCTCGAGGTGCTACGCCAGGGCGAGCGGTTCCCTTTCGACCTCTGGGTGCTGATCGGCAATGTGCGTGCCGCCACGCAGGACGGCTGGTATGCCCACCGCTACCTGGACGACCAGGAGGACTTCAACCGGGTCTGGGACGTGGGACCGACGACCACGCGGATGCGCCGCTGCGCCGCCGAGATCCTTGCCGAGCTCCGCGTGGCCGGCCTCGAGGCCGCGATCGACATGCACAACAACAGCGGGCAGAACCCCTACTACGCCATCCTGCCGACACCGAGCCAGGCCGGGCTGCGGCTCGCTGCCCTCTGCGCCGACACCATGCTGCAATGGCGGCTGCGGGCGTACACCTTGATGGAGGCGTTATCCGATGTGTGCCCGACCGTCGCGGTCGAGTGCGGCCTTCCGCACTTGCCGGAGGGCACGGCGTTCGCGTCGGGTGTGATCCACCGCTTCCTCGCCGCAGCCGGCTTCGCTGCCGCGGACGCAGGCGGCGGTCTCCGGCCCCGTCGGATTGTGGAGATGCTGCACCGGGTCAAGGTCCGTCCGGAGGTCACGTTCGCCTTCGGTGGCGTGATCGACGAGGAGACCGACCTAGTCATCGTGCCGGGCCTGGACGGATACAACTTCGAAGTGCTGCCAGCTGGACACACGATCGGCCACATCGACGTCGGGGCCGCGATGCCACTACTGGCGACCGACATGAGCGGAGTGGACGTCACCGACCGGTTCTTCCGCACGACCCCTGATGGCCGGGTCATCACAACCGAGGACGTCACGCCGGTGATGATGACCACGACGGTCGTGCAGACCACGCGGGACTGCCTGTTCTACATCTCCCGGCGGGCCGGTTAGAACAGCCGAGCGTCGGCCGGTGACTCCTCCTGGCCCGGCTGCGGTTCCGCCGGCAGCGGCTCGACGAGATGCGGACCGTTGTTGTCGACCTTGTTGACGTCGGTCGAGACCGGATATGCCTCGAGCCGGCCAGGGGTAGCGGGCACGAGCAGTTGGCGAGCCGCGTCGACGTCGTCGACCGTCGGATCGAGCCAGGCATCCCACCGGTCACGCTCGACGACCATCGGTGTGCGGTCGTGGATCTGGCCGATGTCGTCCTCGGCCTCGGTGGTGAGGATGACCGCCGTCCACCGGAACGCTTCGGGATCGTCATCGTCGGCAACCGACGGATCGCGCCAGATCTCGTACAACCCGGCCATCGCCAGGACGCCGCCGTCGCGCGGATGGATGAAGAACGGCTGCTTCTTGCCCTTCGCCTGGCCGTACCACTCGTAGTACCCGTCGGCTGGCAGGAGGCAGCGACGCAACCCGAACGCACGGCGGAAGGCCGGCTTCTCGTGAGCGGTCTCTACTCGAGCGTTGATCAGCCGGCTGCCGATCGACATGTCCTTGGCCCACGACGGCACCAGCCCCCAACGCACTACCGTCAGCCGCCGCTGGGGGGCCAACTCGGGCTCGGCGCGCCGCTTCCGGGTGAGCACCGCGTAGACGTCCTTGGTCGGCGCGACGTTCCAGTCCGGCTCGAGCCGCTCGCGCATCTCGATTCGGTCGACACCGAACTCCTCCGCCAACTCGTCGGCGCTGTGGCTGACCGCAAACCGTCCGCACATCTGAACAAGACTGCCATGGCCTTCTGACGCTGATGAAGGTTCGTCGGGCCCTCATTCGTGGTAGGCAATGGGCATGACCTTGGTCCGATTCATCGCCCGCCCGATGCTCGCCTCGCTGTTCATCGTGCAGGGACTCAAGACGCTGCGCGATCCCGACTCGATGGTCGCCCGGGCCAAACCCGTCACCGACCGAATCACGCCCCTGCTGGAGAAGTACGCGCCGCAGGCCCCGACCGAGACCCGGACACTGGTTCGCATCAACGCCGGTATTCATGTCGTCGCCGGCGCGATGCTGGCCACCGGAACGTTCTCCCGGGTGGCCG
The DNA here is from genome assembly GCA_963831385.1 of uncultured Actinomycetota bacterium. Taxonomy (GTDB): domain Bacteria; phylum Actinomycetota; class Actinomycetes; order Jiangellales; family Jiangellaceae; genus JACVRX01. The sequence goes on along the minus strand of CAWHPW010000013.1, from coordinate 135,698 downwards.
CCGCGGCGCTCGCCGGCTCGATGGTGCCGACGACGCTCGCCGGCCACCCGTTCTGGGAGATCGAGGACCCCGACGAGAAGCGCAGCCAGCGGCTGCAGTTCCTCAAGAACGTCGGCATGACCGGCGGGCTGCTTCTCGCCACCGTCGACACCGAAGGGCGCCCCGGCATCCCCTGGCGGGCCCGCCGCGCCGCCCTCGACGCGCAGCGTATGGCGAAGACTTACAAGCGCGAGGCGAAGCTCACCGCCCGCGCCACCAAGGCCGAGGTCAAGGGCAAGGCCCGCGACCTGCTCCCCGGGTAGCCTCGCCGGGCTCCATGCGGGTTGCCGGGCGGTCGATGGAGATCGGCTCGCCCGCGGCCGACTCGTCGGCCGTTCGCCCGTCGGCCATCCCGACGCCCGTTGCGGATCGCGCGGCGGATGCCGGCTCGGGCGGCCGGCATCGACGCGCCACGGACGGAGCCGATCCGCCGCCATCGACCCCACAGGCGGCTGCTACGAGAGCAGGCGGAGGACGGCGCGCTCGACGGTGCCGTGCAGGTATGGGCTCTCGTCGTCGGCTTCAGCGGCGGCACGTTCCAGCGCGGATAGGACGGTGGCGCCGTCGTCGTAGAGGTCGATCAGGCGTGGATCGACGTAGGAGGACCGGGCCACGGCGGGCGTGTTGCCTAGGTACACAGCGACTTCGCGGTACGCGCGGGCCACGGCTCGCTTGCGCTGGCTAGGCGAGTTGGCCACCTCCCGGGAGACGGCCAGGGCGACCGCCATCAGCACAGTGGCATGCCAGGTCCGGAAGTCCTTGGCGGTGACGTCGACCCCGAAGATCTCGCGCAAGTAGGCGTTGACGTCGTCGCTGCGCACGTCACGCCAGTGTCCTCGCTCCTTGTACGCGAGCAGCTCCGCTGAATCGTCCTTGCGGCGGAGCAAACCCAGCACGACCGCCCGCAGGTCGTCGTCGACAAGCTGCTGGATGCGCTGCTTGCCGCTCTTGGCCGGATAGTCGAACACGATCGCGCCACGGCTGAGCATCACGTGCTCGCGACGCAGCGTCGCGAGCCCGTACGAACTGTTCTCGTCGGCATACTGCTCTCCGCCGACGCGCAGGAACCCGAGGTCGAGCAACCGAAACGCGGCAGCGAGCACCCGCTCGCGGGGATAGCCGCGCAATACCAGGTGTTCGGTGGCCCGTGCCCGCGCCGCAGGAAGGCGCTGCGCCACGATGAGCACCCGGTCGTGCTTGTCACGGTCACGCTGCACGCGCCAGGCGTCGTGGTAGCGGTACTGACGACGCCCAGCGGCATCGGTACCCAGCGCCTGGATGTGGCCGTTCGGCCATGGGCAGATCCAGACGTCCTGCCACGCCGGGGGCAATACCAGAGCGCGGATACGGGCCAGCACGTCTGGCTCCGTCACCGGGCGACCATCGGACCACTGGTAGGTGAAGCCCTTTCCGCGCCGCTTCCGGACGATGCCCGGCCCAGCGCAGTCAACGCGACGCAGCCGAGGCATGACCTCGGTCTACCCCACGGCGCCCCGACATGCACCTTGCCCACTCCGGGATACTGACGCGGTGACCCACAACCGCTGGCCTGCCCCAATCGCAACTGGGCCGGTCGATGCGGTCGTCACCTTGCCCGGTTCGAAGTCGTTGACCAACCGGGCAGTCGTGATCGCGGCCCTGGCGGCCGCTCCGAGCCGTATCAGGGGACCGCTGTACGCGCGCGACACCCGACTCATGGTCAATGGGCTACGTGCCCTGGGCACCTCGGTCCGCAGCGAAGGCGACAGCTGGCTGGTCGGTCCGGGATACCTGGCCGGCCCGGCAGAGGTGGATTGCGGGCTGGCGGGCACGGTGATGCGCTTCCTCCCGCCGATCGCCGCGTTGGCCGATGGCGATGTGGGATTCGACGGTGACCCGCGGGCTCGCCAACGGCCTGTGCACGTGCTCCTGCGAGCCCTAAGCGAGTTGGGAGTCGGCATTGACGACAACGGCAGGGGTGCATTGCCGTTCGTCGTGCAGGGTCGCACGCGAGTGCGCGGCGGGTCGGTGACGATGGATGCGTCGGCGTCGTCGCAGTACGTCAGCGGGCTGTTGCTCGCCGGTGCCCGCTACGAGCGCGGGGTGACCGTTCAGCACGTCGGCAAACCCCTGCCGTCCGAGCCGCACGTCCAGATGACGGTTGAGATGCTGCGACAGGCCGGGGTCCAGGTGGACGACGCCCAGCCCAACACCTGGCGAGTCGAGCCTGGCCCGATCGGGCCGCTGGAGATCGACATCGAGCCAGACTTGTCCAACGCGGCCCCCTTTCTCGCAGCAGCGCTCGTCACAGGCGGCCGAGTCGTCGTCCCCTCGTGGCCGAAACGGACGACCCAGGCCGGCGCAGCTCTGCCGGAACTGTTGTCGGCGTTGGGGGGGACGTGCCGACTCGACCCCACCGGCTTGTCGGTGCAGGGGCAAGGCGGGATCCGTGGGATCGACGTGGACCTGCACGAGGTCGGCGAACTGACGCCGGTCCTGGCGGCGGTGGCGGCCCTGGCCGACTCGACGTCGCACCTGCGCGGAGTCGCCCACCTGCGCGGGCACGAAACCGACCGGCTCGCCGCCTTTGCCGCCGAGTTGACCGCACTCGGCGGCGAGGTCGACGAAACCGTCGACGGCCTGACGATTCGCCCGCAACCGTTGAAGGGCGGGGTCTTCCGGACATACGCCGACCATCGGATGGCGCAGGCAGGCGCGGTGCTCGGCCTGGCTGTTGACGGAATCGAGATCGAGGACGTCGCGACGACCGCCAAGACGTTGCCCGACTTCGTCGGACTGTGGTCTCGCATGGTGGGGACCGCGGGCTAGGCGCGCTGGTGTCGGGCAGCTACGACGAGAGCGACGTCCGGGTGCGGCCGGGTCGGGGTTCCCGTCCCAGGAGCAAGATCCGACCCGCGCATGACGACGCGATGACGGCCGTCGTCGTGGCCGTCGACAGAGGCCGCTATACCTGCCTGTTTCCCGAAGGGGAGCTGACGGTCACGGCAATGCGAGCACGCGAGCTGGGCCGCAAGTCCGTTGTCGTCGGCGATCGAGTCGGGCTGGTCGGTGACGTCTCGGGCAGCGCGGGCACATTGGCGCGAATAGTCCGGCTCGAGAAACGAGCTACCGTGCTGCGCCGGACGGCGGATGACGACGACCCGGTCGAGCGGGTGATCGTCGCCAACGCCGATCAGCTGGTGGTCGTCACATCGGTGGCCGAGCCTGAACCGCGGCCGCGGCTGATTGACCGGTGTCTGGTCGCTGCGTACGACGCGGGACTCGACCCATTGCTCTGCGTGACGAAGGCCGATCTGGGTGACCCGTCTGCGCTGCTCGCCACCTACGCCCCGCTAGGCGTTGCCACCGTCGTGACGGCGCTCGGCGCGGACCTCGACGCGCTGACCGAGCGTCTGGAGGGCCGCTGGAGCGTCCTGGTCGGGCACTCGGGGGTCGGAAAGTCGACACTGGTCAACGCGCTGGTGCCGGGCGCCGAGCGGGCGACCGGCCTGGTGAATGTGGTGACTGGACGAGGGCGGCACACGTCGAGCAGTGCTGTCGCACTGGCGTTGCCGACCAGCGGCTGGGTCATCGACACTCCGGGGATCCGATCGTTCGGGCTGGCTCATGTCGATCCCCGGCACCTCGTGCATGCCTTTCCCGATCTCGACCGGGAAACGGAGCACTGTCCGCGTGGCTGCACTCATGCGGCCGGTGAACCGGAGTGCGCGCTCGACACCGCCGTCGATGAGGGCACTGTCGACCGGGCTCGGGTCGATTCGTTCCGGCGGCTGCTCGCCAGCCGCGACCGACGGGTGGGCGACTGAGGGGCCGTCACCGGGCAGCAAGGAACTCCACCAGCCGGGTCACCAGCTCGTCAGGTGCTTCTTCGGCAACGTGATGCCCGCTGTCGATCGAGCCACCTCGCAGGTCGATGGTCCACGGCTCCCATACCGCGAGGACGTCACCGTAGAGGTACTCGAGGTCGTCGCGGCTGCTCCAGAGCACCAGCGTCGGGCAGCCGATCCGGCGGCCAGCCCGACGGTCGGCGTCGTCCGCGGCTCGGTCTACGCCTAGACCGGCGCGGTAGTCCTCGAGCATCGCGTGCACCGTGGCCGGGTCGTGGATCGCCCGCAGATAGTCGGCATGGTTGTCCGGGCCCATCACCTGTGGGTTGCCGCCGTACCACGCCTCGGGATCGGCGAGGATTGCTCGCTCCGGCTTGTCCTGCTGGCCGAAGAAGAACCAGTGCCACCACGCCGTGGCGAATCGAGCATCAGCGCGGCCGAGCGCCTCACCGATCGGCACGCTGTCCAGAACCACCAGATGGGTCACGGCAGCTGGGGCGTCCATTGCCAGCCGGAACGCGACGTAACTGCCACGGTCGTGACCGACCACAGCGAAACGCTCGTGACCGAACCCTCGCATCAAGGTGAGGATGTCGCCGGCCATCGCCCGCTTGGAGTACGTCGCATGGTCGCTGGTCGAAAGGGGCTTCGAGGACCGTCCGTAGCCCCGTAGATCTGGACAGACCACCGTGTAGCCGGCCTCGACCAGCAGCGGTGCCACCCGATGCCAGGTGGTGTGGGTGCGCGGATGCCCGTGCAAGAGCACGACCGGCGGGCCGAGCCCTGCGCGACGAACGCGCAGCTGGACGCCGGACGCGACCTCGACCGTGAGCTCGTCGAAACCGTCGAACATGTCGGTGCTATTGCCCAGGAACAGTGCTGTCTAGCCGGCCGGATTCCAGACTGCCTGCGCGCCCAGGTGTCCGGTCAGCACCACCAGCACGAGAGCGATCAGACCGGCGATCGATGCCAGCACTGCGACGAGGGTGGCCTGCCCGGTTGGCCGGCCGGACCGATGCATCAGCATCAAGACGAGGTCCAGCACGAACATCGCACCGGCGGCCCAGATCAGCCGGTCACCCATCTCCTGGTGCTCCTGCACCTTGTCGAGGACCGGTCCGCCCAGTTCCAGCGATGCCTCCAGGTTCCGCCCGCTGCGCGTGGCGACGGGAACCGACGCAAACGCAGCGGCGGACAATGCCACGACCAACCACCCGTAGGCCGTGCGCCACCGCGGAACGATGGTGATCAGCAAGGTACCCAGCACCGCCAGCGGTACCAGGACCACGACCGCATGGTTGACGAGCGGGTGCAGTGGTACCCCGAATACCGTGTCGGGCACGGCGACTCCTTCCGCGTTGGCCGGTACATCTTGCCTCTACTTACAACCGCCTGGGTCCACCCGTTCCCACGATTCATCGGCCTGGACGGTTCGACGCGCTAGGTTGACCGCTCGTGGGCTACGACGACGACCTCCGGTTCGCGCACGTCCTCGCCGACGACGCCGACGCCCAGACCATGCAGCGGTTCCGGGCGAGCGACCTCCGCGTCGACACCAAGTCCGACACATCGCCGGTCACCGACGCCGACACGGCAGCCGAGGAAGCGATCCGTCGCATGCTCGCCCGGGCTCGGCCACGCGACGCCGTGGTTGGTGAGGAGCTCGGCTCCGAGGGCTGGGGCTCGCGCCGGTGGGTGATCGACCCGATCGACGGCACCAAGAGCTACCTGCGCGGTGTCCCGGTGTGGGCCACCCTGATCGCCCTGATGGTCGACGACGACGTCGTGGCCGGCGTCGTCTCTGCGCCCGCGCTCGGACGACGCTGGTGGGCCGCCCGCGGCACCGGCGCGTGGACCGGCAAGTCCCTCGCCGCCGCAAGCCGATGCCACGTGTCGACAATCGACTCGCTCGCGCAGGCATCGCTGTCCTACTCGTCGTTGACCGGCTGGGACGAAACCGGCCGGCTGGAGGCGTTTCTGCATCTGATGCTGGCGTGCTGGCGGACCCGCGCTTACGGCGACTTCTGGTCCTACATGCTCCTTGCCGACGGGGCAGTCGACATCGCCACCGAACCGGGGTTGGCCCTGCACGACATGGCGGCACCGGCGGTGATCGTCGAGGAAGCGGGCGGACGCTTCACCGATCTGAACGGCAAGCCCGGGCCGCTGGGAACCTCAGCTCTTGCGACGAACGGCGTTTTGCACGAGGAGGTGCTGGCGATCATTGGGTGACGCCGCTCCATACTCGGCTGGCAGCGGCCTCCTCGCACGGCGGATGGCAGGTCCCCATTTGCGTTGCGTACCTTGGCGCATTACTAGGCCGCCACGTTTGGCACCGGCTCGGCGCGCACATCGGTCCTGCGCAAGTGGCGGACGCTGGGCACCGCGAGCGTCGCTGCGATCGAGGCGGCGATGACCACCGCACAGGCCAGAATCGCATCCTCGGTTCCGAGCGCGAGCGCCAGCGGTCCGGCGACAAGCTGACCGATCGGGATCATCGCGTACGAGCCGATCGCATCGAAGGAGTACACGCGGGAAAGCCGATCTTGGGGGATCTGCTGCTGCAGCGACAGATCCCAACTGACGCTGAACACCTCGAGACCGACACCGCCAAGAAGCGCAACCGGCAGCAACATCGGCAGCGTCGGGTTCAGGGCCAGGACGACGAACATCGGCACCCACAGCAAGATCGCCGCACAACCGGCGAACAGCGGGCGTCCGGGCCGCAGCCGGAGCATGAGCAGTCCCCCGGCGAACATGCCGGCCGTCTGCACCGCGAGGACCAGGCCCCACCCTTCCGGACCGAACGTTCTGTCGGCGACGACCGGACCCAACGTTGCGCGGCCCGCCGCCTGCGCGGCATTGGCGAACCCGAATGCGATGACGACCGCCCAGAGCCAGGTACGGCTCGACACTTCGCGCCAACCATCGCGCAGATCACCGCCGACGCCTGCGAAGCCACGACGGCGGGCGGCGACCGAGCTGGTCAGCGGGGTGGCGTCGGGTCGCCGACGCAGCCGACTGAAGCAGCCGGCAGCGACCACATACGCCACGGCGTCCACTGCGAGACCCCAGCCCGAGCCGAGCGACCCGACCAGAACGCCGCCGCTCGCCGCCCCCAAGATCAGCGCAGCGTTGAGACCGAGCCGCAGCATTGCGTTCGCTTCCTGCAGCATCCGGCTCGGCACGGTCAGCGGCGTGAGAGCGGCCGCAGCCGGAAACACCAGGGCGCTCGCGGTGCCATTGACGGCCTCGAGGGCGGCGAGGGCCGGCACGGAGGCAGTACCGGTCAGCAGCAACGTAGCGGCGCCTGCCTGCGCGACGCCCGCGACGACGTTCGCCACGACGAGGATCCGGGCTCGGTCGAATCTGTCGGCGATCACACCGCCCACCAGCAGGAACACCACTTCCGGGATGCTCCGGGCAGCCAGCACCAGCCCGAGCGCGGCGGCCGAGCCGGTCAGATCGAGAACTGCGAAGGCGATCGCCACCGGAGCGATGGCAGTACCCAGCATCGAGATCGAGCGGCCCGCCAGCAGCGCGCGGAACCGGCGGTGCCCGAGTGGGCCGGTTCTCATTCGGCCATGACGAACATCGCGACGGTGGTGCTCGTTCGGATCGCGCCGGCCGTTCTGGCAGAAACCGCCGCGCGGTGCAGCTCAGCCATCAGGTCGGTCATTCGATCGCATAGTTTCGCCCAGGTCTCGGTGTCGACCCACAGCTCCGCATCCGTGAGGGACTGTCTCGTCGGCAGCCCATCGGCCAGCGCCCCGCGCCGTCGAAGCTCTTCGGCGAGAGCCGCATAGGCGGCCCGACGGGTCTGGCGATCCCATGGCACGCGGTCGAGCTGAGACGCCCCCCGCCCGACGTCGTATCGGTAACGACGGGCCCGGCCGCCACGGATCTCGATTTCCTCGGCCACCTGGATCTGGCCGGCAGCGAGAAGTTGCCGCAGGTGGTAGCTGGCGTTCGCGTGGGTGATGCCGAGTTCCCGGGCGATCTCGGCCGCGCTCATGGCGCTGGCGGTCAGCAGCGACAGCATGCGCATGCGTAGCGGATGGGCAAGGGCCCGCATGGCCGCAAGGTCAGCCGTCTTACTCGCAGCTCCCAAAGACATGTTTGGGAGTATGAACCCAGTTTTCCTTACCGTCAAACAATTCTTGGGCGGTCATTCCGGAACGGAGCCGGGTGACGAGGAGGGCGGAGCGCCATCGGGAGCCGGAGCCGGTCCCGACTCGGCCATCGCAGCTGCTAACTGTTCGGACGGCGGACGCGAGCCGGAGTTGACCAGGTACGAGACGATGGTGTTCGCCACCGCGACCAAGGGCACTGCCACGACCGCGCCGATGATCCCGGCCGCATAGGCACCGAACGCCACGGCGATCACGACGGCCAGCGGATGCACTCGAACCATCCGGCCCAGGACGAATGGCTGGAACACGTGACCTTCGAGCTGCTGAATCGCCACGATTCCCACCAGCACGATCAGCGCCGCGAGCCAGCCGTTGGCAACCAGCGCCACCAGCACGGCAAGGGCGCCGGTGACGAACGCACCGACCAGCGGAACGAACGCACCGAAGAAGACCAGCAGACCCAACGGCAGTGCGAGCGGCACGCCGAGGACCAGCAGCAAGATCGAGATAAATGTCGCGTCGAACACAGCAATCAGCACGGTTCCGCGTACGTACTGGGCCAGGGTCAGCCAGGCCAGCTGACCAGCGGTGTAGACCCGCTCACGGGCGTTGCGCGGCATCAGCCGCACCAGCCACGCCCAGATGCGGTCTCCGTCGTAGAGAAAGAAGATCAGCGAGAACAGGCCCAGCAAGAGCCCGGTGACGACCTCGACGGCCAGCGTCGCCGTCGACAGCGCTCCAGCGGTGATCGCCTCGCGGTTCTCGCCCAGCGACGCGACGGCGCGGTCGATCCAATCCTGGAACTGCTCAGGGCTCAGATTGAACGGCGGCCCGGTCAACCACTCCTGGATGGACTGCAGGCCCTCCTCGGCCCGGTCCGCCACTTCAGCGAACTGGTCGCCGACGGCTTGGCCGATGACCGTCAGCAGGCCCACGACGAGCACCAGAAACGCCACGACCACTGCCGCGGCCGACAGGCCCCGGTTCCACCCAACTGATCGCAGCCGCCGAACGGCCGGAGCAAGTAACGCCGCGATGAGGACGGCGGCCACGACGGGGAAGATCACCACCCGCATCTCCCAGGCGATCCAGCCGACGAGCGCGAGCCCCGCCGCGATCACCAGGAGGCGCCAGGTCCAGTCTGCAGCCGCACGCACGCCGTACGGCACGGGATGGGTGTGGTCGGAGTCGTAGCGCTGCGGCTCAGCCGCGACGACGACATGGACCGGGTCCGGTCGAGTGTCGGCCAGGCTCGGATTGAGACGGTCGGACTCCGCTTCAAGTTCTTCCCGACGGTGCGCCAGCCGCTCCCGAACGACATCGATCCGGCGGCTGACCGCGTTGGGCATCCGTCCCGGCACTCCGTCAGCCTGGCATAGCCCGCGCACAGGACGGACCAGGGCATCGGATTCGCGCCGCTGTGCGCGTCATCGAACGGCCCGACGTTCGTCCAGGACAGTGTCCGGAGTATCCAACGGACCGCAGGAGCGATGACGCAGGGCGGTCGGGACAGCAGAAGCACGGCCGCCGGCCACCGGCCGGAGGCCGAGTCGGTGCTGCGTGCAGCCTGGCTCTCCCGGTCGCTCGAACGGGGCTGGCCGGACCCGGTCGGCTGGCGAACGCCCGCCGTCGACGGTGTGGTCGCCGCCCTGACCGCGATGAGCCACTCGGTCGCCGGGCTGGAACAGGCCCTGCGCAGGCTCGCCTGGGAGCGCGCATCGGAGATCCTGCATCTCGACACGGCATTGGACGATCTCGATGCGCTATGGGCCGCTCTTGAGTCGGAGAACCGAGACCCGGTACCGCGTGTGCAGGCGCGCCGATGGCTGGTTGACGCCTGGGTCGACGCGGTCGCGGTGGATCGAGGCGTGCCGTGCCTGGATCCACTCTCCGGCCTGCATACGCCGGGTTATCTGCTCGGCAGAGTCCGCGAACTGGACCGCCTCGGCGACGGCGAGCCAGCACAGCTGATGCTGATCGCCCTGCGCTGGCACCGGCCAGCAGAGCCGTGGCTGCGGATCGGGACCGTGCTTTCGGCCGCAACAGTGCTCCAGAACGTGGTCCGCAGTGACGCCACATTTGCCCAAGACGGCACGCATACGGCACTCGCCCTGGTCCCCGATGACCTGCGGGCCCGGGTCGAACGAGCCAGCCTTGCCCGCGAATGCGTCGAGCCTCCCCTGCGGACGGCGGGAGCCTTGGTCGACCTCGTCGTCCTGCCCGCGCACCGCGACCAACTCGCCTCCGTCGTGCGCGGACTCAGGCTGCCCGTCGTCGTAGACTGATGCGTCCGTCGCTCGGGAGGGGAGCGCACACTCGTGACGACACCGGCGATGCCGCTCACGGACGCCGAGCTCATCGAACGCACTCGCACCGGCGACATGACCGCCTACGACGAGCTCTATCGGCGGCACCTCGACGGTGCACAGCGGGTCGCGCGAGTCGTCACGGGAAGCCACGACGAGGCGCAGGACGTCGTCTCCGAGGCGTTCACCCGCGTGCTCGACCGGCTCCAACATGGCGGGGGACCTGAGGGTGAACTCGGCCCGTACCTGAACACGATCGTCCGGCGGCTAGCCATCGACCGGTACCGGGCCTCGCGGCGCGACGGCCTGCCGGCCGATCCCACGCTGTTCGAGGTCATGCCCGAGACCGACGACCCCATCGCGCGCTCGACTGACCGCGACCTGGTACGGCGGGCGTTCGAAACGCTGCCCGATCGCTGGCAGCAGGTGCTGTGGCATACCGAGATCGAAGGCCGCACGCCGGCAGCGCTGGCACCCACGCTGGGCAGCACTCCCAATGCGGTGGCCGCGCTGGCATACCGAGCCCGGGAAGGGCTGCGGCAGGCCTACCTCGCAGTTCACCTGTCCGCGGACATCCCGGCGGAATGCCGGCCCTACGTTCCCAAGCTCGCTGCCTATGTCCGCGGCACGCTCTCGCCTCGCGAGGACGAGTGGGTAGCCGCGCACGTCGAGGATTGTCCACACTGTCGTGACCGGCGCGACGAGCTCATGCTGCTGGTCGCCGACCTGCGCGGCGTGCTGTGGCCGGCCTTGTTGCTGCCGGTTGTCCTGGGCGGAACCAAAACCGCGGCAGCGGTCACGGGTGCAGCGGCCGCCGGCGTCATGGGCGCCAAAGCCGGGGCCGCGGCAGGTGCCGGTGCTGGCGGAGCAAAGGCAGGTGCCGGCGGCGACCGGCACCGAAAGCACGAAGGTGGGTGCCGTCGGAGCCGCCGCTGGGGTCGCCGGCGCTGCGGGCGCTGTTGCCGCCGCCGGGACCGTCGGGGCCTGGTTCTCCAGAATCCCCAAGCCGGCCTCGTTGGCCGGCCAGGTCGCGGCCGCCGCTGTCGCGGTGGGCGCGGTTTCGGCCGTCGTCGTGGCCACCGCGATCATGGCATCCGACGACAACGCGCCGCTTGCCGAGCAGAGCTCGGTCGTCGCTGCCGACGACTTCGGCGAACTTGGTCCGCCGGCGAGTCTCCCCCGCCCGTCGCCGCAGCCGACGTCGACTCCGTCGCCCGCTCCCGCCGAGGCAGTACTGCCCGGGGTCGATCGGCCGGCCGCGCCAGTGGTCGGTCCGCCTGCCGATCCACCGGACGCCGACTCGGAGGCCGATTCGGCGCTAGCGTTGTCCGCGCCGTCTCCCATACCGACGACGAGCGTGGCCGCAGCTCCCCCGCCGACGTCGGCTGAGACCCCACCCCAGGCTCCGGTCGAGACGCCGGCGGAAATCCCGAGTGAGTCCCCGACCGTGGCTCCTGCGACGCCAACCGAGCCACCCCCGGACACCCCCACTGAGACCCCTCCACCACCCGGCACCACACCTCCGCCACCAGCGGAGCCGTCGCCTAGTCCGACCCAGACGGTCGACCCGGATCCATCGCCGACGGTCGACCCGTCCCCGCCTCCCACGGGGCCTCCGCCGCCAGGCGCACCACCGTGGTGGTGGCGCTGGTGGTGCTTGCTGTTCCCGGCATGGCCGGGTTGCTAACGCGTTCTAGCATTCGCCAGTTTTGTCAATAAATAGTGCCCTTTGCGGCTAATATTCTGGTCAGAAACTCGCATTTGGGTTCTCCCAGCCCGGTGACACCGCCTCGTCCGTCCGGACACAATTGGACCTCGGCACCTGAAGCGTGAGGGAGTCCAGTCCAGACCATGTCCGGTGGGCTTACGGAGGTCTTGACCACCCGTCGCCGCCGCTGATCGAGGTCTACAGGGAGTTACGAGCAAATGACCGTGCTGACGTACCCGCTGGTCGATGACGCCACACGAGCTGCTGAGAACTGGCGTGTGAACGCGGCGTGCAAGGGCATGGACACCGACTTGTTCTATCCCGAGGGCCGAGGGCGTGCGTTGCGCCTTCGCGAGCAGATCGCGAAGCAGGTGTGCGCCGACTGCCCGGTAGCGCGAGAGTGCCGTCAGTTCGCGGCGTCATATCCGGAGCGATATGGCATCTGGGGTGGCCACACCGAAAACGAGCGCGGCTGGTCGCGCCGCTAACCGTCCTGTCGTGAAGATCGTCGTGCAGCTTGCTGGCACGTCCGCGGCAGGCGCATTCATCACGACGATCTTCACGGCTTAGATCCCAGACGGTCGTGAAGATCGTCGTGCAGCTTGCTGCCATCTCCGCAGCGCATCCGCCCTGATTTCTCCACCCGCCCGGCACGACCTTGCGACCCTGTTGACGTTCGGACCGCCAAAAACATGTCAGCCGATCCGCAGTACGAGGGCCGTCAGATCGGCGAGGATGCAGGTGCGCCTCGGCGCCGGGCCGGGCTGGACGGAGTGGCGACGTGAAGGTGACCGAGCGGTGGTTCTCGAGCCGGCTTCAGCAGGACATCGGCATTGCTCGCTGGGGTCACTACGGCGTGCCCGTCCTGGTGTTTCCGACGGCTGGCGGCGACGCCGAGGAGATCGAACGACACCATCTCGTCAGCGCCTGCGCTGAGCTGATCGACAGCGGCCGGGTCAAGCTCTACTCCTGCGACAGCGTCGCCGGTAGGGCGATGGTGTCCAAGATCGGCCCGCCGAGCTACCGGCTGGCCCTGCTCAACCGGTTCCATGATTGCATCCGGCACGAGGTGGTCCCGGCTATCTACACCGATCTCGACAGGGAGCAGCCGATCATCGCCACCGGTGCGTCGATCGGCGCATTCAACGCCCTCGCGATGGTGTGCCGGTTCCCCGACGTCTTCGGGACCGCGATCGGCATGAGCGGCACCTATCGGGTCGAGCGTTTCTTCGACGGGCGAGTTCACCGACGACCTCTACTATTCCTCGCCGGTTCACTTCCTCCCCGACCTCGACGGTCAGTCGCTGGACACGTTGCGACAGCGCTTCGTCATCCTGGCTTCCGGGCAGGGCGCGTGGGAGGACGTCGGCGAGTCCTGGCATGCGGCGAGCATCCTCGGGGCGAAGGGCATCCCGAATCGGGTTGACGCGTGGGGTTCGGAATGGGACCACGAATGGCCGACGTGGGGGCGAATGCTCCCGCAGTACCTCGACGAGCTCTGCTGAGCCCAGGAGGGCTAGGGCGACCATCCTTCCGCGAGCCGGGTCAGAAGGAGCACTTCGGCCAGACAGGCCCGCTCGAAGTCGGCCAGGTGCAGGCTCTCGTTCGCGCCATGCGCCCGAGTGTCCGGATCCTCGACCCCAGTGACGAGAATCTCCGCGTCCGGAAACGCCGCTGCGAAGGTGGGGACGAAGTCGATCGTGCCGCCGACACCGATCTCCACCGGTTGAACTCCCCAGGCGTCGGCGAAGGCCGATCGCGCCGCCGCGTAGGCGGGCCCCGAGCTGTCCGCACGGAAGGGCTGCACCGCCTTGCCGGCCTCGACCTTCACCCGCGCTCCCCACGGCACATGGGACTCGAGATGGCTCACCAGCGCGGCCCGGGCGGCTTCGGCGTCGTCCAGCGGACCGATGCGCAGAGTGAGCTTGGCCCGGGCCGTGGGGACGAGCGACATCGACGCCGCATCGACCGCCGGGGCGTCGATCCCGACGACGGATATCGCGGGGGCCGTCCACAGCCGGGAGGTGAGGCTGCCGGTTCCGATCAGTTCCACGCCGTCGAGCACACCGGCGTCGGCCCGAAGCGCGTCCTCGGTGAGGTCGAGCGGGTCGGACTCGCCGGATGACAGGCCGTCGACCGCAACGCTCCCTCGTTGATCGTGCAGCGTCGCCAGCACCCTTGCCAGGACGGTGAGAGCGTCTGGCACGACGCCTCCGTAGAGGCCGTTGTGAACGGCGTGGCGCAGCGTGGAGACTTCGACGACGACGTTGGCGCCGCCGCGCAATGACGTCGTCAGTGCAGGCACCCCGATCCGCCAGTTCACCGAATCGGCGAGCACGATCACGTCGGCGGCGAGCCGAGCGCGGTGCGCGTCGACGAACGCCGCCAGCGTCGGTGAGCCCACCTCCTCCTCTCCCTCGACCAAGACGACGACTTCGACCGGCAGCTCGCTTCCCAGCGCCCGCAGCGCCGCCAGATGGAGCGCGATGCCCGCCTTGTCGTCGGCCGCACCGCGGCCGTACAGCCGGCCGGCGCGCTCGACCGGTTCGAACGGGTCGGATTTCCACGCGTCGGCGTCCCCCACCGGTTGGACGTCGTGATGGGCATAGAGCAACACGGTCGGCGCTCCCGGAGGACCGGGCCGCCGACCCAGAACCGCGGGCTGCCCGCTGGGCACGCGCAGGACGTCGACTTCGTCGACACCAGAAGCCTGCAGCATGGAAGCGACCGCTGCCGCGCTGCGCGCCATGTCCGCCGACGCCGAGGGGTCGGCCGACACCGACGGGATTCGGACGAGCCGCTCCAGGTCGGCCCGGACACCGGGAAGGACCCGGACGAGCGCGCTGCGCGCGGCGTCGATCGAGTCCATCACCCGGCATGCATGCTGAACTCGCCGGCGAACCGTTCGGTCATCTCGATCACCCGCCGTAGCTCGGGATCGCGCACCATGATCAGGCCGTCGCCGATCACGCTGGCTCGCCAGTCCCGCCGGGGGGCACCGGGTGGCAGCAACTCTTGAGCCACCACGGCGTCGCCGTATTCCGCGAGCAACGTGTCCAGCCCTACGTACCCGGTGATCCGTCCGACGCCCTCCGCCCGCTTGAAAATGCTGCCGACGTTGTACCGGCGCTCCAGCGGCTGGCTGAGCCGGCCGTGCACGACGGCCTCAGCCCACCCGACGTACAGATCACCGTCGGTCGCGTAGTTCATCAGGTCGACCACTCGCGCACCTGGCGGACGCGCTCCGATCTCGCCGAAGACCGCTTCGCCGTCGGCCTTGCGGTACCACTCCATGTGGGTGAAGCCGGACCGGAAGCCCAGAGCGGACAGCACCTCGACACCCATCTGCCGACCGGCCTGCAAGTCCGGGACGGACAGGTCACGCAGCGAGATGCACGTCGGGCTGATCCATTCGTGCATTCGCATCTGCAGTGGACGAGGTCGGTACCACAGCATGTGCTCGAAGAGGATCTCGCCGCCCGCGCACACCGTGTCGTACGTGAACTCCTCGCCGTCGACGAACTCCTCGACACTCACCTCCGGGATGTGCCGCAGCATGGGGAGGACGTCGTTGAGCTCAGCTGCCGAACCGACTCGATAGGTGTCGGCAGACCCGGCGCCGGCGATGGGCTTGACGATGATCGGGAACCCGATCCATTCCGCGGCTTCCCATACTCCTGAGACGGTCGTCGTGCTGGCGTGTCGTGGGGTGCGGATCCCAGCAGCGTCGATCTGCTGCTTCATCCGCTCCTTGTCCCGAAACGGGACGGTCTGCTCCACCGTCATTCCGGGGAGGCCGAAAACCTCCCGGAGCCGGGCAGCGAGCAGCATGTAGGGCTCCCACAGGCATTCGACCAGCTCGAACCGGGCATGCCTGGCGAGGCCGCGCAACGCGCCGAGCACGGCCGCTTCGTCCGAGAGCGACACCCGCTCATAATGCGACAGCCCGTCGCGGGCGGCGGGTGGCAGCGCGTCCGGTGGCTGGTCGCCGATGCCGATGACCGTTGCTCCGACGGTGGCCAGCGCCCTGGTGAAGTAGGACATCTCGACCGGGTAGCCCGGGGAGATCATGACGACGGTCACTGCGCCTCCACCAGCTCGACCCGGATCCCGGTGACGATGCGCTGAAGCGCGTCGCGGACCACTGCCGTGTCCGGGTCACGGACTATCACGTACCCCTCTCCCTCGTAGGTCGTCGACGCGAGCTGCCCGGGCCGCGGTAGCCGCGACTCGACCACCAGGTGGCCCAACTCCTGCTGCAGCTTCTCCGCGCCGTGCACCGCCCGGACCCGGCCCTTGCCCATGCCCCGCAGGTAGACCGTCCCAGCCGCGTAGCGACGTTCCCGCGGCTCGAATCGGTCGAGGAGGACCAACTCGGCCCAGGCGCGGTACATGTCCATGTCGTGGGCATAGCCGTGCATGTTCGTGAGTTGCGCGCCCGGCGGGCGGGCCGCGACCTCCGAAACCGCGACCGTACCGTCCGGACGCCGGAACCATTCCATGTGAGTCAGGGCGTCCCGGACGCCGAGCGCACGCAGAGCTGCCGGGCCGGCCTCCCGGATGCCGTCGTACTCACGGCCGCTGATGTCCCGGGGCAGCATGACGACCCATTGCATCCAGGGATTCCGCAGCACCTCCAGCGGCGGCGGGATGTAGTCCGCGATCGACGCCCACACCGTCTCTCCGCCGATCGTGACGCTGTCGAAGCTGTGCTCCTCCCCTACCAAGAACTCCTCGAGCAGGCCGGGTGAGTCGGGACGAGGTGGGATCGCGCGCAGCCACTCCAGCAGCGCGGCGGGCTCGTCGAGCCGGTAGGTGGCCTGTGCTCCTGCCCCTGCCGGCGGCTTGGCCACCAGCGGGAAACCCACGGCTTCGGCGAACGCCAGTGCCTGCGCCGGATCGTGGACGAGCTGATGCCGCGCGCATGGAACCCCTGCGGCTTGCAGAACCGACTTCATCCGGGACTTGTCTCGGACGTTGCGAGCGATGTCGGCGTCCATTCCGTTCAGGCCGAGCATCTGTCTGGCCTCGGCCAGCGGCACCTGCAGCTGCTCAAGTGCGCCGACCAGCCGCTCCACCCGACCTATCTGCTGGCTCAACCCGGCTACCGCCTGGGCGATCTGCTGCGGGTCCAGCGCGTCGTCAACCCGCCAATGGCCGGCCAGGTGTTCTTTGAGCCCAGCCGGGAGCCGGTCGGCCGGCGTCGAGGTGACCACGCCCAGCCGGACGCCGGGCAGGGTTGCCGCGGAGTCGACGAAGCGAGCAGTTGCTTCGAGCAGGAACGGTGCGACGAAGGCTGCGACGACCATGCGCTGACGGTACCGGCCGGCAGCTAGCATGCCGGGCGTGAACGTCGTCTTCGTCGAGCCCTTCTTTCCTTCCACCCAGCGCAACTTCGTGCGCGGGCTCGCCGAGGCGGGCGCCACCGTCATCGGTATCGGCGAGCGGCCGCCGGAGATGCTCGACGACCAGCTCAAGAGCTGGATGGCGCACTACCACCAGGTCCCGACGGTGATCGACGTCGGAATCCTCACCGACACGGTCCGGTGGGTTCAGGACAAGCTGTGGGTCGACCGGCTGGAGAGCACGATCGAGGCGCACACCCTGGCCGCGGCACAGACCCGAGAGAACTGCGCGATCCCGGGGACCTCGGTCCGCACGGCCTGGCTGTGCCGGGACAAGCCGTCGATGAAGGAGGCGTTGCGAGCGGCCGGGGTTCCCACCGCGGCCTCGACGGCCGCTGGGACGGCTGCCGAGGTGCTCGCGTTCGCCGACGCGGTCGGCTATCCGCTCATCCTCAAGCCGCGCTCGGGAGCAGGCGCGATGGACACCACCCGGGTCGACAACCGCGAAGACCTCGACCTCGCACTGGGCGCGTTCGGCGGGCAGGGCGTCGAGTCGATCGCCGTGGAGGAGTTCGTCGAAGGCCACGAGGGCTTCTACGACACCGTGTCCGTAGACGGGCAAGCCGCCCTGGACTTCGTGTCGCACTACTTCCCCAACGTCCTGGACGCAATGCGCACGCCGTGGGTATCGCCGCAGTTCATCTCGACGAATCGCGTCGACACGACCGAGGACTACCGGCAGCTGCGCGAGCTCGGGCAGCGGGTGAACGAGGCGCTGGGAATCGGAACGAGCGCGACCCACATGGAGTGGTTCTTCGGACCGAAGGGGCTGCGCTTCTCCGAGATCGGCTGCCGCCCGCCCGGCGTCGGCGCCTGGGACCTCTACTCGGCCGGCAACGACATCGACGTCTACCTCGAGTGGGCGAATGCCATCGTCCACGGCGGCGTCAGCGCCCAACCGTCACGCCGGTTCGCCAGCGGGATCATCGCGCTGAGACCCGATCGCGACGGTCACATCACCGGCTACTCCGGCGTCGAGGACATCCAGGCCCGGTCCGGTGACTGGGTGATCGACGCGCACCTGCCGCCACCGGGCACGCCCACCCAACCCGCTGCAGCCGGCTACATGGCCAACGCCTACATCCGGATGAAGCACCCCGACTACGACGTCCTGCGCGGCATGCTCGACGACGTCGGTCGGACGGTGCACGTGTACGCCGCGTGAGGCTGACCCTGTTGGGGCCGCAACGCCGGCCTACCGTCGACCAGGTGGTCGCCGACGTCGATCCCGATGCGCCCATCGCGACCATCACTGCCGGCTGGCTGGAACGCGAGCCGGACGACCGGGAACTCGACCGAGCGCTCGGCGGCCGTGGCATCAACCTCGGCCTGCACCGTCGCTGGCTCGAGGTCCTCGAGCTCGATCCGGAATACGCCACGGCAGAGCTCGAGCACCGGGCGGTGCTCGACGAGCTCCAGGAGCTCTATCTCGTGCAGTTGGACCATGCGCTGCGGGGGCTATACGAGGTCGCTCAGCGGGGCGGGCGGCGTCGCCCGACGACCGCGGCGGTAGCCGACGCTCTCTCGGTCGTCCGCCTCATCGACGAGCGCCACCGAGACCGGGTCTGGGCCGCGCACGCCGATTTTGCCACGGCCTGGCGTCCGGCCGAACGTGCCGCAGTCGCCGCACACGCCGCAGCGGTGCACCGGGTTCTCGGCGAGGCAGCGGGCATCGTGATCGCCGGCGGACACGTCGGCGTGCTCGTACACGTGCTGCGGCTGTTCGGAGTACGCCTCCCCGAAACAGTCCCGTTGATCGCCTGGTCGGCCGGTGCCATGGCGCTCACCGAGCGCGTGGTGCTGTTCCACGACCGAGTGCCGCATGGCCCGGCCCACGCCGAGGTGTACGACGACGGCCTGGGCGTGCTGACCGGAGTCGTCCTGCTGCCGCACGCCCGTCGCCGGCTCCGCGTCGACGATCAGCTGCGGATGTCGGTACTCGCCCGCCGGTTCGAACCCGCGACCTGTGTGGTGCTCGACGACGGCGTACGGGTCGAGCTCGGACTAGACGGCTCGCTGCCGGAGGGCGCCCGCGTCATCGATTCCGACGGGCACATCGCAACGGTGGAAGCAGCGTGACGAGCGGATCCGTGCAGACGACTCTGCGCTCCCCCGGGAAGCTGGCGATCAACCGGCTCAAGGAGCGGGCACCCGTCGACCCGGCGGCGATCGACCGGTTCATCGCACAGCACGATGTTCCCATTGTCGAGGGTGCGCGGTGCACCTTCCTGTACCGGGGCCAAGCCGACGAGGTCTTCCTCGTCCAGCGCATCCTCGGGCTGCCCGATCGGATGCCGATGCGCCGGCTGTGGGGATCGGACCTGTGGTACCTCGTTCTCGAACTCCCTTACGGGTCACGAGTCGAATATCAGATCGAGGTCAGGCGAGGCGACCATCACGAGCGCTTCAACGACCCGCTGAACCCCAATGTCTCGCACAGCCCGGTGGGCAGCTCCTCGGTGTGCCACGCGGCAGGCTACGAAACCCCCGACTGGGCGCAGCCTGACCCCGACGCCAGGCCCGGCGAGCTCACCGAGATGGTCGTGCAGAGCCGCGCGTTGCGTCGCGATTGCGAGGTGACTCTCTATCTGCCGGCTCGGTTTAGGCGGACGGCGGCGTATCCGCTGCTGGTCATGCACGATGGCGGCGACTTCTTGCGCTACGCGTCGGCGAAGACCGTGCTCGACAACCTCATTCACCGCCTCGACGTTGCCGAGATCGTCGTCGCCTTCCTGCACCCTCGCGACCGGCTGACCGAATACGCCAACTCGCCGGCGCACTCCCGGTTCGTCACCAAGGAACTGGTGCCACGGCTGGAAGTCGAGCTGCCCCTCGCCGGTAACCGGTCCGGGCGCTGCCTGTTGGGCTCGAGCTTCGGAGCGGTCGCGTCGCTCTCCGCTGCGTACCGGTCGCCAGACATCTACCGGTCACTCGTGCTGATGTCGGGCTCGTTTGTCTTCACTGACATCGGCGCCGACCATGGTGGCGGTCCAGCCTTCGACCCGGTGGTGAAGTTCATGAATCGCTACCGGGCCAAGCCGCGCCGGGTCGCCGACCGCCTTTTTATGAGCTGCGGCGTCTACGAACCGTTGATCATCCCCAACCGCTCGATGGTCCCGACGTTCGAGTCGACCGGCATGGACGTGCGCTACGTCGAGGCCCGAGATGGGCACACGTGGGAGAACTGGCGCGACCGGATGCGCGACGCACTGTCCTACGTCTACCCCGGCCCGCAGAAGCTGGTCTACGAGTAGGTTCCGCCAGCCACTCGGGCTTGCTTGGCTGGAACCCGTCCCCCAAGGTCGTGAAGATCGTCGTGATGCCTCCCCTGCGGGGGTCGATGCCCCAAGCAAGCACGACGATCTTCACGACCCACGTCGGGGGACGGCCGTCCGGGTTGTGAAGATCGTCGTGATCAATACCGCACCGCCAGCGGCCCGCCGGAGACAGCACGACGATCTTCACGACCGAATTTGGAGGCGGGCTTCGGCGATGCGAGGAAGTGCGTCGCCGGCCCGGGGGCGTGGCCGACGCATGCGTCAGTCGGGAAGCAACGGGACCGACAGGCCTTGGTCGCGGCCGAGTAGCACGGCCCGGGTGACTGCCTGGGACCCGAACCGCTCGCGCAGCGCGTCGAGCGAGGCGTCCAGTGCGCCCTCCGGCTGTCGCTCGAAGGGCAAGGTGAGCTGGAAGTCGGTGTCGTCGGCGAGATTGCTCAGCGCAATTCCGAGCAGAGTGATTCCCTGACTGGCGATCATCGGCGTCGCCAGCGCCAGCAAGGCGCGGGCGGTGCCGAGGATCGTCTCGGTATGCGCCGTCGCCTCGGACAAGGTGTGCGAACGGGTCGCCCGGGTGAAGTCGTCGAAACGCAGCCGGAGCACGACGGTGCGACAGACCCGCCGAGCAGCCCGCAGCCGTCGCCCGAGCCGATCCACGAGCCCGACGAGGACCGCGTCGAGTGTCGCGGGTGTTTTCCGGGAGCGGCCCAATGCCCGTTGCGAGCCGATCGACCGCCGCCGCCGGCCGACCTGCACCGGCCGCGGATCCCGATTGTGGGCCAGGGCATACAGATGATGTCCGGCCGCCGGGCCGAGGATCGAGACCAACGCCGCTTCCGCAAGCTCGGCTACGTCGCCGACAGTGCCGACCCCGCGGCGACCGAGTTTGCCGGCGGTCACCGCTCCGACACCCCACAGCCGATCGACCGGCAACGGATGCAGGAACGCCAGCTCGCGATCAGGCGGCACCAGGAGCAGACCGTCCGGTTTCGCCACCCGGCTCGCGACCTTGGCGAGGAACTTGGTCCGAGCGATGCCGACTGTGATCGGCAGGCCGACCTGCTCGCGCACGGTCCGTCGCAGTTGCCTGGCGATCTCGGTCGGCGTGCCCGCGATCCGCCGAAGCCCACCGACGTCGAGGAATGCCTCGTCGATCGAGAGCCCCTCGACCAGCGGAGTGGTGTGCTCGAACACCTCGAAGACCGCTTTGCTCGCATCGGCGTATGCCGACATTCGGGGATCGACGACAATCGCGGCCGGGCACAGGCGACGGGCCTGCCGGCCGCCCATCGCCGTGCGGACGCCCATTGCCTTCGCTTCGTAGCTGGCGGCGAGCACCACTCCGGCGCCGACGATGACCGGACGCCCACGCAGCCGCGGATCGTCTCGCTGCTCTACCGAGGCATAGAAGGAGTCCAGGTCGGCATGCAGGATCGTCGCATCACCGGACACGAACACATGTTCGCATCAAGCCCCGACAGCTACACCCGCCGCTTGAACGCCCACACCGACAGCGGAGCGAACACTGCGGCGATCACCGCCGCCCACACCAACGACTGGATGATCGGCGTGGCCTCGGCCCCGGTGACCATCAGGCCGCGGCAGGCGTCGGCCAGGATCGACACCGGGTTCGCGTTGACGAACGGCTGCAGCCAACTGGGCATCGTGTCCGCCGGAACGAACACGTTGCTGACGAACGTCACCGGGAACAGCGCGGTGAACCCGAAGAGCTGGACGTGCTCAGGATCCTTGGCGAGCACCCCGACCAGCACCGAGACCCAGGAGAACGCCAGCGCGAAGACGAGCAGCAACACGATCGCCGCCAGCAGCGACAGGGCGTCGGTGCCGATCCGGAAGCCGAGGATCATGCCGACGCCGAGCAGCAGCACGATCGACCAGGCCTGCTTGACCTGGTCGGCGAGGATCCGGCCGGCCATCGGGGCCCACCGGGCGATCGGTAGTGATCGCAACCGGTCGAACACTCCCTTGGTCAGGTCGGTGTTGAGGCCAGTGCCGACGTACATCGTGACGAAGAGCATGTTCATGACGATGATGCCGGGCAGGGCGAAGGTCAGGTACTCGGCCGTCGAGCCGGCGATGGCACCACCGAACACGTAGGTGAACAGCAGCACGAACATGATCGGCTGGATGCTGAAGTCGCCCAGCTCCCACGGGTTGTGCCGGACCTGCACGATCGTGCGCCAGGCCAGGGTCAGGGTCTGCCGGATGCCTTCGGCCGGGTTCACCCGCGGGCTCAACGGCGCAGCCGCGGGCGCGGTTGCAGTGACGGCAGTCATGCCAGGTTCCTTTCGCTCTGTTCGTCCTCGTCGGCTGGATGGCCGGTCAGGGACAGGAACACCTCGTTCAGGCTGGAACTACGCAAGGTCAGCTCGGTGACCACCACGCCGGCGTCATCGAGGCGGCGCACCACGGCGGGCAGCAATCGAGGGTCGGTCACCGGCGCGGTCACCAACTGTCCGTCGACGTCCGGGGTCACTTGGGCCAGCTCGCCGACCACAGTGGTGACGATCGACAGCTGTGATTCGTCCTCAGGCCGGACGGCCAGAGTCTGGGAGCCGGTCTTCGCCTTGAGCTCGTCCGGCGTTCCGGTCGCGATCACCCGGCCGTGGTCGATGACCACGATCTCGTCGGCGAGTTCGTCTGCTTCGTCCAGGTATTGGGTCGTCAGCAGCACGGTCACGCCGCGGGCGACCATGCTGCGGATCAGGGTCCACGCCTCGGCACGGGCCCGCGGATCCAATCCCGTCGTCGGCTCGTCGAGGTACAGCATCGGCGGCCGGCCCACCAGGCTCGCGGCCAGATCGAGCCGGCGGCGCATCCCACCGGAGTAGGTCTTCGCCGCCCGATCCGCGGCGTCGGTCAAGCCGAAGTCCGTCAGCAGTTCCCCGGCCCGCGCCTTGGCCTGCGGTCTCGGCATACCGAGCAGCCGGCCGATCAGCAGCAGGTTCTCGGTGCCGGTCAGCATCTCGTCGACCGCCGCGTTCTGCCCGGTCAGACCGATGAGCTGGCGCACCCGGTGGGCGTCGCGGACGACGTCGTACCCACCCACAGTGGCATGGCCAGCATCGGGCTGGAGCAAGGTGCTGAGGACTCGGACAACGGTGGTCTTGCCCGCACCGTTCGGCCCGAGCAGCCCCAGCACTGTCCCTGCCCGCACGCCGAGGTCGACCCCGTCCAGGGCCGTCGTCTCGCCGAATCGCTTGACCAGACCTTCGGCCCAGATCGCGTGATCCATCGGTTCCACTCCTGTTCTTTCGACCTTCACTGCAGCATGCCGGACGGGTCAGACATTCCGATTCCTGCACGCCGATGGCGAACGCTCGTCGTACAGACTCGCCAGCCGTCGGGAACTCAGCGGACCCTGTCGCGGGTTTTCCGGCAACTTCACCAGGCTTGGCAGTGGTTCACCAGGCACGTGCGCCTGGTGAACCACCCGCCAGGGTGGTGAACGTGATCGACGGGAAGCTATCGGACCGGTCAGTGGACGCGGCGGTCGTCAGGTCGGGTGATGCGCAGCCAGTGGTAGCCGTAACCGACGAGCGGGATCGCCGCCGCTCCGCCCGGGTCCAACGGGGTCATTCCGTCCTCCAGCAGGTCGACCAGCTGGCACGAGTCGTCACAGTCGGCGAGCGTGATCGGCACGGTC
The DNA here is from genome assembly GCA_963831385.1 of uncultured Actinomycetota bacterium. Classification (GTDB taxonomy): domain Bacteria; phylum Actinomycetota; class Actinomycetes; order Jiangellales; family Jiangellaceae; genus JACVRX01. The sequence continues at coordinate 111,335 of CAWHPW010000013.1, read as the reverse complement.
CGTGGCTCCGGGCAGAGGTTGTGCAGCGCGACCATGCTGCCGTCACCCCAGCGACATCGATGGGCGAGCACCTCGTCGTGCGGCTGGTCGAGAACCTCGAACTCCGACCAACCCAGCTCCGGGCTCTGCCGGTATCGGCGGATCAGCAACGTCATGAAGTTGAGCAACGAGTCCGGATCCCGCCGCTGGTCGCCTACGTTCACGAACTCGGGCCCGAAGGCTCCATCGACCAGGGGCGCCACCAGGCGGGACGGTCGCGCAGTCGAGAACCCCGCATTGCGACCAGACGTCCACTGCATCGGAGTGCGGACGGCGAGCCGGTCGCCCGCATCGAGATTCTCCCCCATCCCGATCTCCTCCCCGTAGAAGAGAACCGGAGTACCCGGCAGGGAGAACAGCAGGCTGTAGACCATCCGGATGCGCCGAGGGTCACCGCCGAGCATCGGGGGCAGCCGCCGGATCAAGCCGCGGCCGAAGATCTGCATGCGCTCCTCCGGCCCGAATGCCGCGAAGACTTCCGCCCGCTCCTCGTCGGTGAGCTTGTCGAGGGTCAGCTCGTCGTGGTTGCGGACGAACGTCGCCCATTGGACGTCCGACGACGGGGTCGGCCGCTTGGCCAGCGCCTTGGCCAGCGGCCGTGCGTCCTGCCGGGCCAGGGACAGATAGATGTTCTGCATCCCGATGAAGTCGAACTGGAGGGAGAGCTCGTCACCGTCGTCCCCGCCGAAGTAGAGCAGCTGCTCCTTGTGTGGCAGGTTGACCTCGCCCAGCAGCACCGCTTCCCCCGAGCGTCGGCCGATGAACGCCCGCAGCGACCGGAGGTACTCGTGCGGATCCGCGAACTCACCCAGCTCGCGCTCTGACGCACCCGTCGTCTCCAGCAGAAACGGCACCGCATCGACCCGGAAGCCGGACAGGCCGAGCTTCAACCAGAAGCCGATGACCTTGGCGATCTCGTCCCGAACCCGTGGGTTGGCGACATTGAGGTCGGGCTGGTGTTTGTAGAAGCGGTGCAGGAAGTACTCGCCGGACTTCTCGTCGTACTCCCAGATGCTCTTCTCCTGCCCCGGGAAGACGGTCTCCTTGGACGTGTCCGGCGGAGGGTCCGATCGCCACACGTAGTAGTCGCGGTAGGGCGAGGTCTTGCTCGAGCGCGCCGCCTTGAACCACGGATGCCGGTCGGAGGTGTGGTTCACGACCAGGTCGGCGATGACTCGAATGCCCCGGTCCCTCGCGGTCCGGATCAGCTCGACCAGGTCACCGTGACTGCCGAGCCGCGAGTCGACGCCGTAGAAGTCGGTGATGTCGTAGCCGTCGTCGCGATCGGGCGTGGGATAGAACGGCATCAACCACAGGCAGGTGACGCCGAGATCGGCCAGATAGTCGATCCGGTTGACCAGGCCCGGCAGATCGCCGACCCCGTCCCCGTCCAAGTCCAAGAACGTTTCCACGTCGAGGCAGTAGACGACAGCGGTCTTCCACCACAGATCGCTGGTGTCGGTGATCTTCATGCCGATGTCCCCAGTTGTGGCAGCACCTGGTCACCGAAAGCGTCGATGAACTCGCGCTGTTCCTTGCCGACGTGGTGCAGGTACACCGCGTCGAACCCCAGGTCGGCAAGGTCGTGCAGCCACTTGGCGTGCTGACCGAGGTCGCTGGAGATCAGGACATGTTCGCGCATTGCTTCCGGCGGGACATACTCGCTGACCGCGTCGAGGATCTCCGCCCGTTCGACGTCCCATGTGACCGGCGGGCCGAACACGTTGGTCCGCCATTGCTCGTGCGCTATCCGCAGCGCCTCGTCCTCGGCGCCCGCGTAGCTGAGGTGGACTTGGAGGGAGATCTCCCCGCGGCCGCCGGCCTCGCGGTAGGCGTCGATCATCCTGCGGAGGTGATCGTGCGATTGCGCGACGGTGATCAAGCCATCCGCCCAGTCAGCGGTTGAGCGAGCGGTTTCGACGCTGACCGCCGCTCCGAGGAGCAACGGCGGTTGGTCGGGAAGGGTCCAGAGGCGAGCCCGATCGACGGTCACGAGCCCGTCGTGACTCACCTCATCGCCGGCGAGCAGTGCCCGAATGACGTCGACGCATTCGCGCAGCCGCCGTGTCCTGGTCTCCTTACGCGGCCAGCCGGCGCCGGTGATGTGCTCGTTCGAGGCCTCCCCGGTCCCCAGCGCCACCCAGAAGCGGCCGGGAAACATCGCCGCGAGCGTGGCGATCGCCTGGGCGACGATCGCCGGGTGGTAGCGCTGGCCGGGCGCATTGACGACACCGAACGGCAGTCCGGTTCGAGCCAGCGCCGCGCCGAGCCAGGACCACGCAAACCCCGACTGTCCCTGCCTGATGCTCCACGGCGAGAAGTGGTCCGAGCTCATTGCGGCAGCGAAGCCAGCCTGCTCGGCGGCCACCACTGCCTCCAACAGCCGAGCCGGATGAACCTGTTCATGTGAGGCATGAAAGCCGATGAGGGTCACGCACACTGCCTACCCAGAGCTTGCGCCCTTGACGCCGCGATTGGCGTGCGGCCGCTGTGAACGTCGCTTCCGGTTCCTCCGTACCCACAGTCGCGGGGTCTCTGTCACAGGTGGCAGGTGCTTGCGACGACCTCCTGGAAGGAGTCAGACGATGAAGACCCGAACGTGGCTGTCGGTTCCGGTGGCAGCCGTTCTTGCGCTGGGCGGTGCCGCCAGCGCGTACGGATCAGAAGACGCCGGGGACATCGACGACGAAACCGTGCTCTTACCCGGCGTCGATGGCGACGACAACGGCGGTGGCGGCGAACAATCGGACCTCCCACTGTTCGGCGAGCAGGAACCTTTCATCGAGGAGGCTGCGCTGTTCGGCGGACAGCTTCGCTGAGCCGCGCCTCAGGCGCTCGAGGAACGATCACAGGACTGCGCCCCGAGGCGCCACCTCGACGGCGGCGACGCCCCGCCCGTACAGCGCTAGCAGCCGGTCACCGTGCTTGCTGCGGAGCACACCGGTGTCGTCGGCCAGCGTCGAGATTGCGTGTTCGATGACTACGTCGACGTTGTCCGTTTCTGTCTCCTCATAGACGACGTCGATGTGGTCACCCGTCGTCAGCCGGACCCGAAGTACGATCTGCGCCATCTCGCGACCCTAGGCGTCCGCGGGTGCCGAGCGGCTCAGCACGACGACCGGGATCTCCCGATCAGTCTTCCCCTGGTAGTGCTCGTAGGACGGCCAGATCTCGTTCATCGCGGTCCACAACCGGGCCCGTTCCGCACCGTCGGCCGTACGCGCGACGGCTGCGAACTTCTCCGCGCCCACCTGCACCTCCACCCGCGGATCGGCGCTGAGGTTGAGGTACCACGCGGGGTTCCTCGGCTTCCCACCCGTTGATGCGACGACGACGTAGTCCGCGCCGGCTCGGCCGTAGATCAGGGCAGTGCGGTGCCGCGTCCCGCTGCGGCGTCCCGTTGTGGTGAGCAGAAGAGTCGGCACCCCCGGCCGCCACTCGTGACCCTTCTCGCCACCGGACTGCACGTAGGCCTGGATGTGCCTGTTCACCCAACCGACCGGGCTGTCCCGCACACTCGGGTCGGTCATCGCGGCTCCTTCTCCGGTTCCTGTGGACGAACGCGCACGCGAACGGTTCGCTTCTCGGCCGGAGAATTCTCCCAGGGGCGCGCGAAAGTGAACACGAGGACGTACTCCCCCGCTCGGTCCGCCCGAAAGCGCATCATCTGTTCAGTCGGTGCTCCGACGAGGTCAGGTTCCGGCGCCGACGCCGTCGTCTCGACCAGCTCCAGGCCGGCCGGGATCTCCTCGGCCGTCCAGACGTATCCCGCGCCGGGCAAGTCGGCCAGCGTCACGTCGAACTCGTCACCCTCGACGACGTCGGCTGATCGCCGGGGCGAGGGATCATCGATTGTCCGACGTTGACGGCTCAGTCAGACCCGCCTACTTTCAACGCGAGCGACCGATCTTGGTCGCCGGGAACATTCGGGGGAACGCGATGGCCAAGAAGAGTAGCCGACGGCGGTCTTCCGCCGAGTCGGCCAGGTCGGCGAAGTCGGCAAGTACGGACGACGACACCCGTCGGATCCTCAACTGCGTCCCCTCGCCGGATCCCGAGAGCGACTGGAAGTACCACAACGCCGAAGAGGCCGGTGTCCTGGCCAGCGCCGCCGTTCCGTCGTCGAAGGACCTCCGCGACGACACCTGGTGGAAGGTGGGCGACCAGGGCGCCACAGGTTCGTGCGTGGGCTGGGCCACCGCAGACTCGGTGTTGCGCTGGCACCTCGTCCAGGCGGGACGGATCGCGAAATCCGACGTCCTGTCCACCCGCTTCCAATGGATGGCGGCGAAAGAGACCGACCAGTTCGACCGCCAGCCGACGTCGTTCATCGACTCGGCCGGCACCTCGATCAAGAGCGCGCTCGAGGTGGCCCGTAAATGGGGCGCCGTCCGGGACAAGGAGCTGCCATTCAAGAGTGGCCGGCTCTATCGCGGTGAGGAAGCCACGTTCTACGCCGTCGCGACCCAGCTCAAGATCGCCTCGTATTTCAACCTCGGCCGCTCTCTCGACGATTGGCGCTCGTGGCTGGCACGAAACGGCCCGATCGTGACTCGGCTCGATGTGGACGCGACGTGGTACGCCGCCACCGCCAACAAGGGCAAGCTGGCTACCTACAAGCCGTCCACCACGCGCGGGGGGCACGCCGTCGCGCTGGTGGGATACACGTCGACCGGATTCATCGTCCGGAACAGCTGGGGCACTGATTGGGGTGACGGCGGCTACGCCTACGCGTCGAACGCGTACGCCGGCAAGGCATTCACCGAGGCCTACGGCGTGTCGGCCTGAGGCACGAATACGACGCAACAGCGGCCCGGGTGGAAGTCGAGGACCGGCTGGACAGTCGTTGCTCCAGAACCGCGGACCATTCCCTCGGCTATTGCCAGGTTGGTACCGCACACCAACGGTCGATGTAGGTCGGCTAGAGCATCGAATGGGCAGTTGTGGAGGTGGATTGCTCCAGTCTTGTCTTTCACAGGTTCGTAGCCGCTCGCCTTCAGCGCGGCAGTCAGTCGCGTGACGGGCGCTCCTCGCCGCGTTGTCGTGCCCAGCTGCTCGCCCAGCTCGCGCGCTGCTTCCCGGAGCGGGACCGGTACGGGCTCCTCGCCGAGCCGCTCCAGCGCCGAGGCAAACAGCTGTGCAACACGGCCGTAACGGCGCTCCGGCAAGGAGACGCTGAACTCCCGGTCGGCGCGCCAGTACACCCGCGCCGGACGACCGGCACCCGGGCCGACTCGGCCACTGAGGCGGCGATACCCACCGGCCAGCAGCCCGCCCGCGTCCAGCCGATCGAGATGAAACGTGGCCAACGCACGGGTGATCTTGACGGCCTTGGCCGCCTCCTCTCGACCCACCGGGCGGCCCTGGGCAACGACCCAGTCGTATAGCCGACGCCGGACCGGATCGACCAGCAGACCGAGAGCGACCATGTCCTGGTCCCGGCGCTCGATCATGATCAGCAATCTATCACCTGACGATGCTAGCGATACAGTTGACAGCTCTACCCGTGCGGTGTATCACTAGTCAATACTGATGATAGAGATCTGACCACCGCGAGTCCCTTGCCGAAACGGTGTCCAGTCTCCGGGTAGCGGCACCGATGCATTCAGGAGAAATCGATCGCCGGTGCCGTGGGCACTGCTATGGAGGTGGCCGAACAATGACGGACGCAAGCTTGTATGAACGACTTGGTGGCGTATTTGCGATCGCGGCAGTAGTGAACCAATTCAGCGATGCCGTCGTGCAGAATCCCATCGTGGGTCAGCAATCGGAGAACGCGGCACTTCGAGAATGGCACACCAACAATCTGGGCAGACTGCCGGGTTTGAAATTCATGCGGACCCTCTGGGTCTGCAATGTGGCCGGCGGGCCTTTCCAGTTCTCGGCGACCAGGCCCGGGAGCACTGTCCTCGGCTTGGAAGAGGCCCACCGCGACCTCAGGATCTCTCCTGCCGAGTTCGATGAGGTTGCGGCCGAGCTTGCCCGCACCTTGGACTCCTTCAACGTGCCGGAGCGAGAGAAAGAGGAGGTTCTTGGTGCGTTTGCGGCACACAAGGACGAGGTGACCGAAGGGTACCTGGCCACGACCTCTGCCAGTGGTTGACAGTGCCGCCGACTCAGCCACGAGATCGGACGCCGCGTCCATTCGGCAGCGCACGGCAGGCGAATCCGAAGAGCTAGGCAGTTGATGCCCGTGCCGCCGAGCCGGTAGCGGATGAGCTCGGTAGTGATCGTCTGGCCAGTCAGCTGAAGCGGTTGCCTCACGCCGGCTGATGCGGGCGGATACCATCGGACCAGGGCCCGGGGGGCTCCGCTGCGCCCACGGTGATGGGTGCGCGCCGCGGTGGCGGAGGGCAGGACTCAGGCGATGTATGTCACGCTTCGAGACCGCCCACGCCTTGCTCCGTCAAAGGGACGGCGGGCGAGGGTCGCGGCGCCAGTCGTGCTGCTCGGCATCACGAGCATGTTCACGGACATCTCCTCGGAGATGGTGGCCGCTATTCTCCCGTTGTTCGTCACCGTGGGGCTGGGGCTTTCGCCACTGGCATTCGGCGTCATTGACGGGCTGTATCAGGGCATCAGTGCCGTGACCCGGCTTGCCGGCGGATACGTGGCCGACCGAACCCGTCGTCCCAAGGCAGTCGCGACCACTGGTTATGTCCTGTCGGCAGTGTCGAAGCTCGCATTGCTCCCAGTCGGGTCCCTGTTCTCACTCAGCGCCGCGGTGGCCGTCGACCGAACCGGCAAGGGGATCCGAACGGCTCCGCGGGACGCTCTCATCGCCGGAGCGTCGCCAGCCGGCTCGTTGGGTTACGCGTTCGGAGTTCACCGGGCGCTCGACACGTCCGGCGCGATGATCGGGCCGCTACTTGCCTTCGCGCTGCTCGCACTGTTGCCCGGCAACTTCGACGCCGTGTTCGTCGTCAGCTTCTGTTTCGCCGTCCTCGGAGTGGCAGTCATCGCTTTGTTGGTACGGGACCAGCCCCAGTACACCGTCGCGGAGAGACGACCGCGCGGCGTGGACGTCGCTCGGCTGCTGCGACAGCCGGGCATCCGTAGCGTGCTGCTGACCGCTGGTCTGCTGTCCCTGGTATCCGTCAGCGACGGATTCCTCTATCTCGCCCTGCAGGACCGCGAGGGGCTTCCGGCAGCAGTCTTTCCGCTGCTCTTCGTGGGGACCGCGGTCGTGTACATGAGCCTGGCGATTCCCATCGGCCGGCTGGCCGACCGAATCGGCCGCGTCCGGGTATTTATCGGCGGTCACTTGCTTCTCGCGGGTGCCTACCTACTGGCACTGCTCCCGGTTCCGGGCATGGTGAGCGTGGTGGCAACGATCTCGCTCCTCGGTGCCTACTACGCCGCGACCGACAGCGTACTGGCGGCGATCGTGTCCGGCCTCGCGCCAGCGCAGGTACGCGCTTCGGGTCTCGCCGCCGTCCAGACCGTCGTCGCCGGGGGCCGGCTAATCTCCGCCCTGGCCTTCGGAGCCATCTGGACCGTGACGGGGGTGAATGCGGCGCTGGCGGCGTTTCTCGCCGCGCTGCTCGTCGCGGTTCCGATCGCGACCCGGCTGCTGCATGGGACTGTCACGAGCGGCGGTACGGGCTCGTGAGAGGGATGGCAGGAACGACGCGGCTGCGATGGCTCGCCTTCGCGTTCGTCGCCGTGGTGGTCCTCGCCGTGGGAGCCATCTACGTGCTCAACGCAGTCCGGCAGCAGGCCGAGGCGCGGACCACGCCTGCCGAAGACGTACGCACCGATCTGTCCGACGTGCTCGCGCAGCCGCACGTCGTCTTCATCAGCACCCGCATCGACGAGTCGAATGGAAAGGTCGCGGCTGCGCCGCTCGATGATCCTGGTGGAGCTCGGGTGCTCACGGACACGTCGTGCGAGCGGGTGACGTCCAACGGCGATGTCGGCGTATGCCTGAGCGCGGACCGGGGCGTCTTGACGACGTACGCGGCAAACGTCCTGGGACCGGATCTACAGCCGGTGAAGCAGCTTCCCATCACCGGCGGCGGCAGCCGTACCAGGATCACCGACGACGGTCGCACCGCCGCCACGACGACTTTCGTCAGCGGTCATTCCTACAACCAGGCTGGTTTCTCCACCGAGACGCGCGTCCACGACCTGGCCACTGCAGAGTCGGTCAACCTCGAGGACTTCGTCACGATCCTCGACGGGCAGGAGACGACCGCTGTCGACCGCAACATCTGGGGCGTGACCTTCGCGGCAGGCGACACGTTCTTCGCCACCGTCGCGACCGGAGGCTCCACTTGGCTGGTCGAGGGTGACCTGTCCGAACGCGTGCTCACATCGATACGCGCGAACGCCGAGTGCCCTTCACTGTCTCCGGACGGCAGTCGAGTCGCCTACAAGAAACGGGCTGACGGCGGCACCTGGCGACTGCACGTTCTCGACCTGGCCTCGGGCCAGGAGCACGCTGTCGCCGAGACGCGCAGCGTTGACGACCAGGTGGAGTGGCTCGACGACACGTCGCTGCTCTATGCGCTTCCCCGGGCCGGATCAGCCACCGCGGACGTGTGGGTCGTCCCCGCAGACGGCGGAGAACCCGAGATCCTGATTCCGGGAGCGTCTTCCCCGTCGGTCGTCCGCTGAGGCCAGCGCGGCGGTGTGGGCATGCTGGTCGATGGCCAAAGCCCGCATGACGAGGAGCTGGCGTTCGGGCCCCAGCGCCGGGCCCGGCGCTGGCCCGGAATTCTGCTCGCGGGGCTGATCACCGTCGCGCTGCTGGCAACCGGATGGGACATGCGCCAACAGCGTCAGGAAGCTGATCGACTGTTGGCGGCCGCCGAAACAAGTCAATCCGCGATCGTGCATGCCGAGAATTCCGTCGTCGCGACGGTCACCTATGCATCGCCGGCGTTGGTGTTGACGAAGACTCCGCCGGCGGTTCGGCAGGATCTGGTCGAGCTCGTCGAGGGCGTGGCGGCGGAGGAGGCCGCCTCGGTCGGGGCCGCCCGCGGCACGATGGAGGCGCTGGCCTTCTGGTCCTGGCACGACGACCTCGAGCGGGCTCGGACGGCCTACCTGCGCTACCTCGACGACCGTACCGAGCGCCTGCTGGCGGGAGCGGCCGGAGCCACGACGACGGCCGAGGGCGCCGAGCGCTCCGACCAGTACCTGCGCGAAGCCCGCGATGCGCTGATTTCTGCCGTGGATGATGACCAGGCAGCGCGAGTCGATGCACTCCTCGCACGCTGAGCCGGGCCGATTGGCACGTTGTGCGACTCCACCAATGCCGTGGAACGGACAGCTTGGCGACGGCCTGGCAAGCCAATCACGACAGAACAACGCGCCAATTGCCGTCGACGGTTCATGGCGCCGAGAACGCCGTGATGATCCAAAACCTCGGTGCCCATCCTTGATCAGCTGCGTACGATTGACAGCAGGAGCCGACGACCGCTCACGTCGAGCGCACGGGGGCACGGCTTCTCGGGGGATGCCCATGGGCGCACGGTTCGGGTCAGAGCCGGGCCTGACGACGTCATGAGCGCCGTGGACGGCCTGCTTTTTGCCAATGGCGTCGACGCGACGACCGGCGGACCGCTGCTCGCACCGATGACCGTCGAGAGCCTCGCCCGGCTCGCCACGACTGCACCACCGGACCGGTCCGGCGCCGAACTGGCGGCGAGACACCGGCGGGTTACCGAGCAGGTCTACGCACCGAAGCAGGGCGTCGACCCCACTGACCTGGCGCAGACCGGCTGGGGAGTCGTCTTCGCGCAGGACGCCGACCCGAGAGTCGTGGCCGCACTGACGCCCCTGCTCGAGCGTCGGCACGCGCAGGCAGGTGCGCTCGTCGAGGAGCGGTACCGGGAGTTCACCGGCGGAGATGGCTATCTGCTCGGCGAGTCCAAGCAGGATTTCCTCCGCCGTCACCACTCCGGACCGGGACCGGTCGACCCGGACGTCATTCCGTACTATCTGCTGCTGGTCGGTGGTCCGGACGAGATCCCGTTCGAGATCCAGTACCAGCTCGACGTGCAGCACGCGGTGGGACGGATCCACTTCGACGACGTCGCCGGCTATGCCCGTTACGCCGCGAACGTCGTCGCGGCCGAAACCGGAACTTCGCGCACCGAATCCGCTCGGCTGGCCTTCTTCGCCGCCCGCAACGACGACGACCCGGCGACGGCCCTGAGCTGCGAGCACTTGGTCACGCCCCTCGCGACCGCACTCAGCGACGGGTCCTGGTCGGTTCGGTCCTTCATCGGCGCCGACGCCGCCAAGGACGGGCTGCGGGCCCTGCTGTCCGGAGCCGAGCGACCCGACCTGCTCTTCACCGCGACCCACGGCGTGGGTTTCCCGGCCGGCCACTCGGACCAGCGCGCCGTCCAAGGGGCGCTGGTATGCCAGGACTGGCCGGGGCCGCGGCGCGGGAAGATCGGCCCCGCGCATTGGTTTGCCGCGCCGGATATCCCCGACGCCGACCTGACGGGGATGATCGCCTTCCTGTTCGCCTGCTTCGGTGCCGGAACCCCGCGCTACGACGAATTCGATCGCAACCCCGACGATCGCCGGCCGTTGGCGCCCGACCCGTTCGTCGGCGCGCTCCCGCAAGCCTTGCTCGGCCGTGAGGCGGGTGCGCTGGCCGTCGTCGGGCACGTTGATCGGGCGCTCGGTTACTCGTTCGTCTGGCCAGGGGCGGGACGGCAGACCGAGGTGTACCGGAGCACACTTGCCGAGCTCGGAGCGGGGCAGCCGATCGGTTCGGCGCTGGAGTACGTCGGTGACCGGTATGCCGAGCTCGCCACGGATCTGAACCAGGCCGTTACCGACGCCAACGAAGGCTGGCGCACCGACGAGGAGATGCTGGCCGGTCTGTTCGCGGCGCACGCGGACGCGCGGGGTTTCGTCTTGCTGGGCGATCCCGCCGTGCGGCTGCCGTCGCCGGTCCGAGCCGCCGAGGTAATGGCGACCAGGAGCGCGCCGATCACCGTCGCGGGTCACGGCCGCCGAGCGGCCGACTCCTCCCCGGACGTGGCGGAGGACCGGACAGTCCTGTCTCCAGCCAGAAATGACCCGGTCGAGGTCGCGACATACGTCACCGACGACCCCGGCGGGGTTGCGTACGACCCGGTGACCGGTCGTATCAGCGGGGCCTACCTGCGCCTCTTCTCCAGCGTGGACCTCGACGGCACGGCGGCCCATGTCGCGACGGCGCCGGATCTGGGCGACGATGACGCCCTGACCGCGCTGCACACGCGGCTGGTCCAGATCAGCATCGACGCCCGACGAGCACACCAGAAACCCCTGCCCGAACCAGGGGATCCGCCATGACCGACTACGCCGACCTCGAGATCGGCCTGCACCGGCGCGACGGCGTGACCTGGCGGGTCGAGGTCCGCTACAGCCAGCAAGAGTCCGACGCCGACATCAACGTCGAGGGTGCCCTGACCGTCGACATCGATCCGAGTGAACTGGAAGAGCTCGAGCTCGGACGCCGAGGCCTATGGCCGCGCGCTGGGCCAGGCCCTGCTCGGTGGCGACGGTCGGCGACGCCTACCGGCAGGCGATCGCGGCGGCGCAGAGCCAGGGCGTCACCCTGCGGGTCCGGCTGTTCGTCGGTCCGAGCGCCACCGCGCTGCACGGCCTGCGCTGGGAGACGATGCTCGACCCCCGCGACGGCTCCCCGCTGCTGACCGACGAGAACATCGTGTTCTCGCGCTACCTGTCCAGCAACGACTGGCGCCCGGTCCGGCTGCGGCCCAAGAGCGCGCTGCGCGCCCTGGTCGTCGTGTCCGGCCCGACGGACCTCGACCGATTCCAGGCGCGCGACCTCGCCCCGGTGGCCGTCGAGGAAGAGGTCCAGCGCGCACAGGACGGGCTGTCGCCGCTGCCGAGCCGGGTGCTCGCCAACCACGGTGAGGTCACCGAGGAGCGCCTGTTCGACGAACTCCGCGACGGATGCGACATCCTCTACCTGGTCTGCCACGGCTACCTCGCCGGCGACGAGCCGTACCTGATCCTGGAGAACGAGGACGGGACCGTCGGCCCGTATCCGGGGCGGCGCGCTGGTCGAGCGGATCCGCGACCTCACCAAGGTCCCCCGGCTGGTCGTGCTCGCGTCCTGCCAGAGCGCCGGTCTCGGGCGAAGCCAGCAGACCGACGACGGCGGCGTCCTGGCGGCTCTCGGCCCGCGGCTGGCCGAGGCCGGGGTTCCCGGCGGTGCTCGCCATGCAGGGCGACATCTCGATGGAGACCGTCTCCCGGTTCATGCCGACGTTCTTCCACGAGCTGCAGCGCGACGGCCAGATCGACCGGGCGATGGCTGCCGCTCGCGGTGCGGTGCGCGACCGGCACGACTGGTGGGCGCCGGCGCTGTTCATGCGCCTGCGCAGCGGCCGGATCTGGTACGTCTCCGGGCTTGGGCCGGGCCGGCGAGCCGTTCGAGAAGTTCCCGGCGCTGGTCAACGAGATCAAGCAAGCGCAAGTGCACGCCGATCCTCGGGCCCGGGCCTGACCGACCAGCTGCTCGGCTCCCGCCAGGAGATCGCCCAGCGGTGGGCGAAGAACTTCCACTTCCCGATGGCGCCGCACTACCGCGACGACCTGCCGCAGGTCGCCCAGTACCTGTCGGTCAACCAGAGCTACGAGTTCCCCCGCGACGAGCTGGGCCAGTACCTGCGGCACGCCCTCGTCGAGAGCTACGGCGACCAGCTGCCCGCGGAGTACTACCGCGACCGCAAGATCGAGAACCTGCCGCTGAACAAGCTGATGTCCGACGTGTGGCGGATCCGGTACCCGGAGGGGACGCTGGACCCGTACGCCGTGCTGGCCGAGCATGCCGATCCCGCTCTACGTGACCACCCAGCCGTGGAACCTGCTGGCCGAGGCGCTGCGGGCCGAAGGCAAGGACCCGCAGGTCGAGCCGTGCCGCTGGAAGCGGCTCGAGGACGACAGCTGGTGGGACGACGCGTCCGCGCTCGACACCCCGGACTGGGCGTTCGCCGTCGAGGACGACCCCGAGCAAGCGTCTGGCCGCCGACCAGGCCGGCTGGCCGACGTCGGTGTTCGACCGCGACCGGACCTACCGGCCCGACGACCAGCGCCCGCTGGTCTACCACCTGTTCGGGCACCTCGCCCGGCGCCGCTCGCTGGTGCTCACCGAGGACGACTACTTCGACTTCCTCATCGGCGTCACCCGGGACAAGGACCTCGTCCCGCCGGGGTGCGGCGGGCCTTCGCCGACAGCTCGCTGATGTTCCTCGGCTTCCGGCTCGACGAGTGGGACTTCCGGGTGCTGTTCCGCAGCATCGTCAACCAGGAAGGCGACCGGCGTAGGGAGCACACCCACGTCGCCGTGCAGATCGACCCCGAGGAGGGCAGCACGATCGAGCCGGACCGGGCCCGGAGCTACCTGGAGAAGTACTTCCAGGGCAGCAACATCACCATCTACTGGGGCAGCACCGAGAGCTTCATCAAGGAGCTGCACGAGCCACTGGGTCGCGGAGCGCATCGTGAGCACCGAGGTCGGCACCCCGAAGGCGACTGGCAACCCGTACGTCGGGCCGCAGGCCTTCCGCCGAGGCGACGCCTTCTACGGGCGCGACCGGGAGACCGCCGACCTGCTCGACCTGCTGATCGCCGAGCGGGTCGTCCTGCTCTACTCGCCGTCCGGCGCCGGCAAGTCGTCGCTGATCGCCGCCGGGCTGATGCGCCAGCTCGAGGCCGAGGGCTTCGAGGTGCTGCCGCTCGTCCGGCTGACCCACGAGCCGCCGCCGGGCAGTTCACTCGTCCGGCCCGCCACGCAACCGCTACGTGCTGAGCACGCTGCTCTCGCTCGAGGAGGGCCTGCCGCCGGAGCACCAGCGCCGCACCGCCGAGCTCGACGCGATGACGGTCACCGAGTACCTGGCGGCGTGGCCCGACCTGGACAACAAGCCGGGCAACGAGGTGCTGCTCTTCGACCAGTTCGAGGAGGTCATCACCGCCGATCCCAACGACCACGCCGCCAAGGAGGAGTTCTTCGCCGACATCGGCGTCGCCCTGCGCGATCGGAACCTGTGGGCGCTGTTCGCGATCCGGGAGGACTTCCTGGCCGAGCTCGATCCCTACTCCCGGTTCGTGCCGACCCGGTTCGCGAACCGGTACCGGCTCGACCTGCTCGGTGTCGACCAGGCTCTGGACGCGATGATCCTGCCGGCGGCCGACCGTGGCGCCGACTTCAAACGCCCGGCCGCGGAAAAGCTGGTCGACGACCTGCGGCGCATCCGGGTCCAACGGGCCGACGGCGTCACCGAGGAGCTGGGGCCCACGGTGGAGCCGGTCCAGCTCCAGGTGGCCTGCCGGCAGGTCTGGAACCAGCTGGACGAGGACGCCAGCGCGATCGAGGTCGAAGACGTCGAGGCGGTCGGCAACGTCGACCAGGCGCTGGCCGAGCTACTACGCCGACTGTGTCGCCGCGGCAGCGGCGGAGACCGGCGTCAGCGAGCGGGCACTGCGAGATTGGTTCGAGACCGAGCTCGTCACCCCGCAGGGAATCCGGGGCCAGGTGCTCTACGGCCCACGGCAGAACGGCGCCTTCAGCGAGGGCGCGGTCCGGATGCTGACCGACGCGCACCTGGTGCGGGCGGAGAGCCGGCGGGGCGCGACGTGGTACGAGCTGGCCCACGACCGGCTGATCGAGCCGGTCAAGGAGGACAACGCGCGCTGGCGCGAGGTGAATCTGTCCCACTTCGAACGGCTCGCCACCTGGTGGGACGAACAGAACCGGCCCGACCAGGCGCTGCTCACCGGCCCGGACCTGGTCAACGCCGAGACCTGGGTCGCTGCCAATGCCGCCACCCTTTCCGCCCGCGAGCAGGAGTTCTTCGAGGCCTCCCGCAAGGCCGCCGAGCAGGCCGAACGCGAACGGCGGGCAGCGAAACGGACCCGGCGATGGCTGGTCATCGCGGTCGTCGGCTGCGTGCTCGCCGCAACGCTTGGCGGCTGGGCCTGGCGCGCTCAACGAGCAGGCCACGACATCGGCCAACGGTCCGCGGTCACCGCCCTCGCCGGCCAGGCGAGAGATTCGCTGGAGTCCGATGTCGACCTCGGCCTGTTGCTCGCCCGGGCAGCGGTCGACCTGCCAGAAGGCTCGCCCACCAATCCCGACATCCAGAAGGCCCTGCAACTGGCCGTCGACCAGAGCCCGGTGGTCAGGGTGCTGCGCGGTCACGGCCCGGCAACGAGCGCGGTGTACAGCCCAGACGGCCGGCTCATCGCCACGCTACCACGACGACGACTCCATCGTGGTATGGGACGTGTCGTCCGGCGACGAGCTGTACACGCTGCCCGAACTGCCAGGCGGCCGCGGCCTGATCAACCCGAGAAGCCTGGTATTCAGCCCGGACGGCTCCCGAATCGCCTGCTGTCGCGGCGGACGGCCGGGTTGCCGTCTGGCCGGCCGAGGCGGATGCCGGCGAACCGACCTGGATCACACCGCACGAAGGCCCGAGCTCTGGCAGGTGGCCTTCAGTCCGGACGGACGACGAATCGCCTCGCTTGGATTCCCCGGCTTGTCGATCGCTGGCCAGGATCCGGGCGGATCGTACGCGGGTTCGACGCCGCCGAGTCCGCCGACCTGTCCGGTGTAGAGCTCGAGTGGACGCCCGACGGCAAGCAGCTCGTCGTCGGCGACACCAAGGGCGTCGTATCGGTGTGGGACGCCGGACACGGGTGAGCACGTTCGCGACATCGTTACCCACCCGTCGCCAATCGTCGCCATCGACGTGAGCCCGGACGGGTCGATGGTCGCGAGCGTCTCGCGTACAACGTGGTGCAGGTCCACAACCTCGCCACCGGTGACAGCCTCTTCTATCTGGATCGGGGAGGGCTGAGCGACATCTCGTTCAGCGCCGACGGCGCCCGCGTCGTGGCGATCGACGAGTTGGGAACCGCGCTCGTGATCGATCCGTCGGCGTCGAAGACCGCACGCTGGATTACGGCTACCGGCATGTCGCCGCAAACAGTCGACCTCGACCCGTCCAACGCAGGTCGAGCGGTCGTGACGACGGAATCGGGTGCCCCGGCGATCTGGGATGTCACCGCCGGTTACTACGACCGCGAGTCGGCCATCGAGCCGCTGCCCGACGGCGGGGTGATCACCGGGTCGTTGGACGGCAGCGTGGTCGCCTGGACGGCCGACCTGACGCCGCGCGTCCTTCTGCCCGCCTCGTGGGACCCGGTCCAGGACCTCGAGGTGTCACCGGACGGCGAGCGCATCGCAGTGGCCCGGAAGAGCGCCGGCGTCGAGGTGATCGATACGAGCGACTCTCGCGCTGGTCGTTCTCCATGTCGATGGGCGACTCCGGCGCTTGGGCCGTTGCCCTGAGCCCTGACGGCCGGTTCGTGGCCGGCGGCGACGGGGACGGCCGAGTAGTCGTGTGGGAGGTGTCCACGCGGACCGAGGTCGCGTCCTCCGATCAGTCCTCCGATCAACACTCCGACGGCGTCGTTTCACTCGAGTACGGCGCTGACGCTTCCCAACTGGTGAGCGCCTCCAAGGACCAGACGGCGATCATCTGGGACGTCGACGACCGTTGAGGCCGGCGCAGACACCTTCCGCTCGGGACCCGGGCGCGCGCCGCGGCCTGGAACAACACCGGAACACTGATCGCCGTCGGCGGTGAGAACGGTTCGGTCCAGTTCTGGGACCCGGCGACCGGCGAGCGTCTACACGAAGGTTCGGCGGACGGCCACGCCAAGATAGTCAACGACGTCGCGTTCAACACCGCCGGCGACCGCCTGGCCAGCGCCAGCGAAGACCACTCCATCATCGTCTGGAATACCGAAAACGGCACGGGCGACCACCAGACTCCTGCAGGGAACCCCACCGCTCCGGCTCACGTTCGACGCGAACGGTGAGCGCATCTTCGTCGGAGACGGAAACGGCTCGCCACACCTGGTCTTCCTCGACGGTGACGAGTTGGTCAGAGCCGCCGAGGACCAGACCACCCGGGAGAAGCTCACCGGCGACGAATGCCGGCGCCACCTCGAGGCCGAATGCCCGGAGGACTGAGCATGTCGAACGACTGAAGGAGTGAGGGGAAGCTCATGGCAACCAAACACGTCATCGCGTATGCGATGCACGAAACCGAGCTGGCAGCCGCCGGCCCGATCGTCGAAAACGCGCAGTGGACCGCGAGCTACGTGATCGGCGACGTCGACGAGGACCGCATCGAAGAACTCGAGCAGGCGGGGTTGGTCGTCGACGAGGTGGCGCCGGCCGGCCGGCCGACGACCGCGGCCATGGCGCGGGGGACGCTGGCGGCCGAGACCGGCGTCGACGGGTGGCGGGCCGGCGACGACGACGAGATCGCCCCGCCGGAGCCGGGCGCACCGACCCAGTGGCTGGTCAGCCTGACCAGCCCGCTGATGGGCGAGATGCGCGAAGCACTCGCTGCGACCGGGGCGGAGCTCGACGAGTACGTGCCGCACCACGCCTATGTGGCTACCGCCACGCCTGAGCAGGCGGCCGAGGTGATCAACCTACCGTTCGTCCGCGACGTCGAGCGCTACGGACCGTCGAAGACCGGCCCGATCGTGCTGACCGCGGGCGCCGACGACCGCGGCGAAGGCGAGCCGGCTCGGGTCTGGGACCTGTGGCTCTCCGACGCATCGGTGCGCGGGCAGGTGCTGTCCTGGCTCGAGCAGAACGACGTGTCCGTAGTCGGCGAAGGCGGCCGACGGGTCCGGCTCGCGCTGCCGCCAGACTCTGGCCTGCAGCGTGAGATCAGCACCCTGCCCGGCGTTCTCAGCATGGTGGAGCACGTCCCGCCCAAGCTGTTCAACGACGTCGCCCGCGGCCTGCTCGGTGTCACCTCGGACACCCCGGGGCGCAGCCTGCCCCTGACCGGAGCCGGCCAGGTGGTCGCCGTAGCCGACACCGGCTTGCAGGAGGACCACCCCGACTTCGCCGGGCGCGTGATCGAGGTCGTCGCGCTCGGCCGGCCGAACGACGCGTCCGACCCGCACGGTCACGGCACCCACGTGGCCGGCTCCGTGCTTGCCGACGGGTCGGCGTCCGACGGGACCTATGCCGGTGTGGCGCCGGCGGCCAAGCTGTACTTCCAATCCCTCCTCGACCCGCGCGGAGGTCTCGGCGGCCTGCCCGTCTCGCTGGAGGACCTGTTCGAACCGGCCTACCAGGCGGGTGCCCGCGTCCACAACAACAGCTGGGGCGCGGCCACCGCGTCGGCGTACACCGTCGACTCCAACGACGTCGACGCGTACGCGGCCAAACGCCGAGACATGCTGATCGTGATCGCCGCAGGTAACGAGGGCACGGCGGCCGACCCCTTCAACTCCGAACCCGGCTTCGTCGATTGGCTGTCGATCGGCTCGCCCGCGTCGTGCAAGAACGCGCTCACGGTTGGTGCTGCACGCAACCGGCGAACGACCGGCGGGCTGTCCGGGCGCACCTACGGAGACACCTGGCGGCAGGACTTCCCCAAGCCACCGATCGCCGACCAGCGGGTGTCCGGGGACCCGGAATGCATGGCGGCGTTCAGCAGCCGCGGGCCGTGTGACGACCGGAGAATCAAGCCCGACATCGTCGCGCCGGGAACCGACATCATCTCCACCCGGTCCGACATCGCGCCGGACGACCACTTCTGGGGTCTGGTCGACGACAGGCCCGCCTACGCCTACATGGGCGGGACCAGCATGGCCTGTCCGCTGGTGGCCGGCTGTGCAGCGCTCGTCCGGCAGTACTTCGTCGACGAACGCGACACCTCTCCCAGCGCTGCCCTGCTCAAGGCGACACTCGTCAACGGTGCCCGCTGGCTCTCCGGCCCGGACTCCCTCGCCGACCGGGAAGCGAGGCCGAACTTCCACCAGGGCTTCGGTGCGGTCAATCTGACGACGACCGTGCCCAACCCGGCCGAGCCGGACCTTCGGCTCGAGTTCGTCGATTGCTGGGAGACCCCGAATCTCCAACTCGGCGAGACCGGAGAGCGACGACGGTTCCACGTCGACGTCGAAGCCGGCGTCCCGCTACGGCTGTGCATGGCCTACACCGACCTGCCCGGCCGGTCGCTGCAGAACGACCTCAGCGTCATGGTGCAGGACCCGACCGGGGCCAAGATGGCCGGTAACACCGGGCTGCCGGAGATCACCAAGTCCGACGTCGACAACAACGTCGAGGTGATCCGGGTCGACGACCCGGCGCCGGGCCGCTGGCTGATCCAGGTGTTCGCCCGGAACCTGCTCCGTCCGCCGCAGGACTATGCGCTGGTCGTCAGCGGCGCCCTGTCCTCGGCCCTTCGCCGGGCGCCGGGCTGATGACGTGACCACATCGGCGGCGACCGGCCAGGAAGCGTTGGGCTGGGCGGACCTGGCCCCGCTCCGGTCCGCGCTGTCCGACGCCGACGGCCGCGTGCGGGCCGCCGCAGCCGAGGCTGCCGGCCGGCTGCCGTTGACACCGGCGGCGTGGGAGCAGGTCGGCGACGTGCTGGCGGAGTTGCTGGCGAGCCCGTCGCTCGGGGTAGCCCGTGCTGCAGCGCACGCGCCGCTGGCTCGGCTGCGGCAGGAGCTGCGCATGATCGCCGCGGACGGCGGGCATCCGGGTCAGCGCGTCACGTCGGCTGCGCTCGCCGAAGTCGGGGACGACAGCGTCCTGGCCACGGAAGTCTCCCGGCTGCTGGCCCGGCCGCTCACCGACCGCACAGCGGCGCGGCTGGCGGCATTTCCGCTGGAGCGGCTGCCGGTGACCTCGGCCCGTCTGCCGGCGATTTCCTCTGATGTTGCGGAATACGCGGCCCGGTCATGGTGGACGGCGGTGGCGGCGGCCCGGCGGTTCGACACCGACCGCTTGGATGACTGGCTGGCTCGGGTGCTCCAGGACCCCGACGTATGGCCGCTGGCCAACGGATCGGGGATGCGACTTGCGCTTCGGGCAGTGCTGCCGCTCCCCCAGTTCTTGATCTGGCATCTCGATCGGCGCTTGTCCGTCGGCTCTACCGTTCACGACGAGCTGCGCGCGGCCTGGCTGGAGCCCGCACCGGTCGCGGCCACCCCGCAGCGGCTCGACGACTTCGCCGACGCGCTGACCCGCTTCGTCGAGACCATTCGAACCGGATCGGCGGCCGATGCCGGCCCGGACCTGGCGGCCGATGCGGGCGCGGACCCGGCGGCATTCACGGGCGCGGACCCGGCCGCTGTCGCCGGTGCGGATCTGGCGGCCGACGCCGCGGCGCTTCCGGCCGGTACGGCGCCGGACCCGACCGAGGTGTACACGGCCTGGCTCGGCGTCGCGGAGCGAGCCGGGACCGCACGGTCCTACGTCGCGTGGACGCTGGCCCGGGCCGGTGCGGCGAACCTCGTGACGGCTGTGGCCGCGTCGGGCAACGACGGCGACGGCGCGAGCATCGATGCCTGCCTGATGATCCGCGACGCAGCGGCGTGGCTGAACACGCCCGAGCCGCCTAATGTGCCGGCCGGTGCGCCGCCATGGCCGGCGCCGATGGGCCTGGTCGGGCCGCCGCGCACGCGTAGCGAGGACTCGGCCGGCGCTCCAGCCGACGTCGGCGCGCCGGGATGGGACGCCGACCTGTCCTTCGACGTCGACTTCGAGCCGGAGGGCCTCGTCCCGGAAGAGTCTCCAGCGCCGACCTCCGCCTACGCCAGGCTTGCCTGCCCGTCCGCGGTCGTCGTCGAGGAGGAGTTCGACCTCGAGCTTGGTCTCGCCGACCGGCCGACCCCCGGGGTACTCGGCCAGTCGATGACTCTGCCGGACCGGCCCGCCTACACGCTCACCGTGCAGGTGATCATGGACGGATTCACTCTGCGGGAGGGCGAGGCGCCGACCGTCGAGCTCTCGGTCACGCCGGCAGAGCCATATCCCACGACTGTCCTGCATCTGACCGCGATGTCGGCGCCCACGCTCGACTCCGTGCGCCAACTGCTGGCGGTCTTCTCGGTCGACGGGACGACGGTGGGCAGCGCGACCCGGGTCGTCATGGTCGTCGCCAACGCGAAGGACCTGCCGGGTGACGCTGGCGAGACGGTCGCCACCGGGATCGACACCGCGCTCCCGTCGGCCGCGGCAAAAACGGCCGACCTGACGATCACGATCCGCAGGGGCGACGACATCGAGGGCCGGCGGCTGCTGTGGAGCTTCCAGTCGCCGCATGAGTCGGTGCCGGGCTCGACCGAGCCGCTCGTCTGCACCCTCGGCAGCAGGCCCGACGACTTCGCCCGCAAGCTGATGAGAAGTCTCGGCGCGAAGCAGGGACCGACTGCTCGAGCCGCTCATCAAGGGCAAGGCAAAGCGCATCGGCGAGGTCATCCCAGGCCCTGTTCATGACGCGATCCGGGCTACCGCAGCAGCCGTCGGTGGCCCGCCAACCGTGCTGCTGCTCTCCGCGGACCCGTACGTTCCATGGGAGCTGGCCCATGTCGAGGACCAGTGGTTACCGGGAGCACCGGCCATTCTGGGCGCCCAGGCCGTCGTCGGGAGGTGGGCGCTGAACGCGTCTGGCCCTACGTCCGAGCCGGCCCGGCAGGTGTCGATGCGCACGATGAGCGTGATCCGCGGCCTCTACCAGGGCGTCATCGGATTCAACCCGCTCAAGCATGCCGAGCAGGAAGCCCTCGACCTTGAAGCTGCGTACGGTGCGGTGATCGTCGACGCCAACGTCGCGTCGCTGGTCGCCTGCCTGGAGGGCGAGCCGCCCGCGCAAGTGCTGCATTTCGCGATACACGGCAAGTTCGACCCGACCGGAGTGCAGGACGGCCTCATTCTGGTCGACGGCTCGGTGGAACCGGACGTGATCGTGGGGTTCGACCTCACCGATCAGCCGTTCGTGTTCCTCAACGCCTGCCAGGTCGGGATGGCCGGGGAAACGCTGGGTCAGTAC
This sequence comes from uncultured Actinomycetota bacterium, assembly GCA_963831385.1. Lineage (GTDB taxonomy): Bacteria > Actinomycetota > Actinomycetes > Jiangellales > Jiangellaceae > JACVRX01. The sequence goes on along the minus strand of CAWHPW010000013.1, from coordinate 89,430 downwards.
GGCGGGATGGCGCAGGCGTTCGTCGAGGCCGGCGCGTCGGCCGTCATTGCGCCGCTGTGGAGTGTCAAGGACGACGTGGCCAGGGAGGTCTCGCTGCGCTTCTATCAGGCGGTCTTCGCCGGCACGTCGCCGGCGGAGTTCCTGCGGGCCGAGCGAGCACAGCCGTCGGAGTCGGGAACCAACCTCGCCTACGTCCTGTATGGACATCCTCTGCTGCAGCTGAATCGGTCGAAGGAGGCGGATGGCGATGGCCACCCAGTTGAACCCTGACGGCGGTTTCGTCGAGACGGGCGGCGTCCTGATCGCCACGCCCGGAGTCGGCGGACTAGCCGAGGCCGTGCACCCGATGCCGGGCGACAGCCGAGCGGACGCCCATGTCTCCGAGGAGGTTGCGGCTGCGCTGGCGGCTGCCGATCTTCGGGTTCAGGTAGACGTCGAGCTGACCGACCTGTCGGTGGGCGCCGGGGGCGGTGCCAGCCGCGGCGGCGACGGCGAGCCGGCGATCGTGGCCCAGGTGCCGTCTCCAGGCGAGAGCATGGGGCAGGTCGTTCTGCTCGTCGACGAGGATGGGCTGCTGACCTGGCACTACCCGACGTCGGAGCAGCCGGTCGATGCCGGCGGAACCCGCGGCGACGAACTGCTGACCTACCGCATCCCGCTGCGGTCCCCGGACGACACCGGCGACAGTCGCGGGCCGGTCGGCTGGTTGGCCAAAAAGGTGCTCAAGGTGCTGGTCTTCCAGCTCCTCGACGACGTCCTCGGCCGCGCGGGGAACTATCTCGCCGGCCGCTGGGAGCAGAAACACCGCTGGTACGGCCTGCGGACCGTGACCGGATCGGCCGGCCTGGACGGGCCGCCCGTCGACTGGCCGAGCCTGACGGTGGGACCGTCGCTGCTGCTCGTCCATGGCACGTTCTCGCGGGGTACAACGGCGTTCTCGGCCTTGCCCGGGGAGGAGCTCCGGACGCTGGTCGATGCGTACGAGGGGCGGGTCGTCGTCTTCGACCATCCGACAGTCAGTGTCGACCCGGTCGCCAATGCCCGATGGTTCGCGGAGCAGTTCGCGGCCGGGGTTCCAGGCGACGCCGAACTCATCATCGACGTGATCGCCCATTCCCGCGGCGGCCTGGTCGCGCGAGCGCTCGCCGAGCAGCAGGACCGGTTGTCCCTCGGCGGCCGCCGGCTGGAGGTGCGCTCCGCCGTTTTCGTCGGGGTGCCGAACGCCGGGACCGTGCTGGCGGACACCGACCACCTCGGCGACCTGCTCGACACCTATACGAACCTGCTCGACGCCTTCCCCGACATCGGCGCGGTCGACGTGCTGCAAGTTGTCCTGGAGGTCGTCAAGCAGGTTGCCACCGGCTTGGCCGAAGGCCTGGACGGGCTGATGTCGATGAACCCCGGCGGTGACTACCTGCGCGCCCTGAACAAGGAGCCCGCAGAGCACGCCGGCTACGCCGCGATCGCGGCCGATTTCGCCCCCGCTTCGCGCAACTCCCGCCATCACGCCATGAACCTGGTCGCCGACCGACTCTTCCACAGCGCGAACGACCTGGTCGTGCCGCGCGACGGCGCGTGGAAGATCGACGAGCATTCGTTGGTGGCCGCCGACCGTCGCCTCTCCATTCCCGACGGCAAGGCCGTCACCCACAACAGATACTTCGCATCCCCGGACGTCCATCAGCAGCTTCGGAGCTGGCTCGTCGGCGGCTGAGGCCTTGGTGCACCGCCCGCCGCGATGATCTGGAGATGTGACTCGTCTCGTGGAGCAGACCCCGTCCCTGATCTCGCTTGGAGCGAGCCCTGTTCGCGCCGGCGGGTTCGGCAAGGCAGATTTCACTTCGGGGGCACGCCTTTCGATGACATGACCTCGGGCGTTCCGAATTGGCACCTGCGGTTCAGACTCAGGCTGATTTCATCTCGTTGGGGCACACCCATCCAGGGCATCGCTTGGTTCCCGGTTCGCGCCGCGGTTCGGACTGAGGCCGACTTCATCTCGTGCTGGACCACCGTCATCAGCCCGGCGGCTCATCGGGATCCCCTGACCTTCCTCCGCGACGCCGGCAACGCTGCACGGCTCGTTGCCATGCCGATCGGTTCTACGGTGGTTGCGGTGCTTGTTCTGCTGGTGGTTCTGGCAGGGTCATCTGCGCAGAGGCGACCCGTCGGACGGTTCGGGGTGGGCTGGCTTTGCCCGGTGGCGCGGCCGGTCCGGGCACGGTAGGTGATCTGGCATCCTCTGCCGTCGCGGGGGGTCGTCTCTTTCGCGTCGAAGCCGAAGCCGGAGCTGGAGCCGAGGCCGATGCCGATGCCGATGCGGGGGCCGTGGGTGGCCTGTTGTCTGAGGCGCCTGGTCCTGCTCGGGCTGGTTGCTGTCTCGGGTGTCGGGGGTCGTCGGGTGCGACGAAGGCTCGCTTGCCTTTGCCGGGTACGAGGGCCCAGTGGAGGCGGGTTTTGAGGTCGTGGTGGAACCCGCACAGCGGGTCGAGTTCGTCCAGGCGGGTGTGCCGGGTCTGCGCCCAGGGTTTCTGGTGGTCGTATTCGATCCGCCGGCGGTCACAGCCGTGGACCGAACAGGTCGGGTTGGTCCACAGCAGGGCGATCTTCTGCGCGGTGGTCGGCCCGCGACCCAGATGAGTCACATTCACGACGTCGACCCCGTTGGTGATGACCAGTTTGAGGATGGCGTCGCCGAGCAGGTCCCGGGCGACCGAGACCGGGACGGGGCCGACGCCGGCGATCTCGCACAGTTCCTCACCCTGCGACGTGGCCGCGGCGCAACGCCTGCCGCGTCGACCCGCAGCAGGGCCAGGTAGCGCGGATTCACCGATTGCGACGGTCGCACCGCACACCCCAACGCCGACCCCGCACGGCCGACGCTGCCGGCGTTGGCGGCGAAGATCCCTGGATCACTCCCGGCCGGCGCACTGCCCAGCTTGCCGTTCCTGTCGGCGCCAGCGGCCGTGGCTGGGCTGGCCGCACCGTTGAGCCCGGCATCGGCGTCGGGCCCGTCGGCGCTAGCCCCAGCAGCGTCAGCCTGAGCGGCGACGACCGGAGCGAGGCCGGCCGGAGCGGCGCCAGCTCCGGCGGCGTCAGCCTGAATAGCGTCGTACCTGCCGGCGGCGTCGGCCTCGGCGGCGTCAACCTGTGTGGCGTCAGCCTCAGCGTCGCCAGTCCCATCGGCGGTGTCGGCCGTGTGGTCTGCGCCTCGGGTTGGCTGGGTGGGCTGGTGGCAGTCGCAGTGGCCGGTGGCGTGGTCGGCCAGGTGCATGAGGGCGTCGAAGGCGTAGGCGTCGGGGTGTTCCCGCTGGCCGTGGGCTCGGGCGGTTTTGAAGATCCGGTCGATGATCGGATCCAGCACCGCATTGAACGCCGCCCCGGCCTGTGGGGTGCCCTTGGCGTGCAGGTTCCAGAACCCCTCGGAGTCCAGGTAGCGGCGCAGCCGGCGGCCGGCGTGTAGCCGCCGGTTGGTCGCCTCCGGGTCCGGATCGGCGGCGGCGCGGACTCGGGCGCATTCCTCCCGCAACTCGGCCAGCGACACCCGCGACGCCAGTTCGGTCAACCGGCGTTCCTCGGCCGGGTTCGCCGCCGCCGCGCTGCTGATCAGCCCGGCCTGTACCGCCGACAACTCACCCCGGCGTAGTGCCCTTTCGACCTCCGGCTGCCCGGGCAACCGCTGGGAGGTCTCCATCGCGTCCTTGGCCGCACCGTCCGAGGTACCCGCCTTACGGGCCAACTCCTCCGCCGCCGAACGGGTACCAGACCGCTCCGGGCGATGCGTCTCCGCCACCCGCCGGGCCAGCAGCGTCTTCCCGGCCGCGGACAACCGCTCCGCGGCGTCGAAGACCTGCCACAACTCGCGGGCCGCCGACCCGGAGAAAGCGTCGGGATCCAACCGGTCGACCAGCACCGCCAACCGATCCCGAACCGCCACCACATCATCGAACATGTGTTCGACCCTAGTGATAGCTGGAGACAGCCCACCAGCATCGACGACCAATCTGTGCACAACCCAGCACATGAGATCCGGCTGTGCACAACTCCCGACCCGCAGGCTCGCAGGAGCTGCCCCGACTCGTCAGCCAGGCGGAGCCGCCGTAGTTATGGCTGGGCTAGTACTCATCCATCTCAACACCTCTGCCGCTGCCTCTGATACGCCTCTTGGGCATGCTGGTCACCGCGCAACGCGCAGCCGACAATGTCTTGGAGTTTGATCAATGTCCGAAGCAGAAGCGCGACTGAACCCGCCCCGCCGCACGTCAGTCTGTGTGCTCGGCAGCGCCAACATGGATCTTGTCGTAACGGTCGGCCGAGCACCAAAGCCCGGCGAGACGGTGGTCGGGCGCGAGTTCATGCAGATCCCGGGCGGCAAAGGCGCCAACCAAGCCCTCGCCGCGGCACGGGCCGGCGGTGACGTCCGCATGGTCGGTGCGGTCGGCGACGACACATTCGGCCGACAGATCCGGACGGTTCTCGAAGCGGACGGGATCGACACGACCGGACTGCAATCGGTCGACGAGCCGACCGGAACGGCTCACATCGTCGTCGACGAAGATGGCGAGAACACCATCGTCGTCGTGTCCGGCGCGAACGGAACGGTCCGCTCACTCATTGACGACCATCGCGCCGCCATCAGGACGTCGGATGTGCTCCTGCTCCAGCTCGAACTTCCGACCGAGATCGTCGACGTCGCGGCGAGATGGGGTGCTGAGCACGGAGTGAAGGTCGTCCTGACGCCGGCGCCGGTCAGGCCCCTCGCGGCTGACCTGCTCGAAGCCGTAGATCTCTTGGTACCGAACGAGCACGAGGCGGCACAACTAACGGGTGTCGACGACCCTCGGCTGGCGGCTGAGGCACTCCTTTCCCGAGGCCCACGCGCCGTAGCGGTGACCATGGGCCGGCGCGGTTGCCTTTACACCGACGGCTCGCAGGTGCTGGAGGTGCCCGCAATCCGTGTTCCGACGGTCGACACCACCGCCGCCGGCGACACCTTCGTCGCCGCACTCACCGTGGCGCTGGGGGAAGGACGCGCCGTGTCCGAATGCCTCGAGTGGGCAACGGCCGCTGCGGCGATTTCCGTCCAACGACCGGGCGCGTCGGCGTCGATGCCTCATCGCCAGGAGATCGATGCGCTCGTCGCTACCACCAGAGCTGGACGCTGACGTCCAGATCGCCGCCGCGGGCAACCTCAGCCCCGTGACGCGGCGACCTCGCGCCCGAGATGACCAGCAAACGGCGGATCGGTGCCGTTGGTGGACATCTCGGGCGCGAGGTTGTCACCGGCTGACGAGAGCGGCCGGAATCGCCCTACTCGTCGGGTTCGCCTTCGCTCCGCTTGGCTGGTGTCTGGGAATCGTCGGAGCCGACCCTGCCGGGATCCAGGTCGGTCGTCCGGTCGTCGGCCCAGGGTGTTCCCGTGGAGTCTTCCCCCGGAGAGTCCGGGGCGACGCCCTCCCTCGCGGCGTCTGCCGCAGCGCCCTGATCGTTCGGTTGAGCGGTGTCAGACGAGTCACCGACGACGTCCTTGGCGACTTCTGCAGCTTCGCCCCCGGCAGCCTCTGGTGTTTCCGGTCCGAGCATGTGAGCCTCCTCGGGATGTCGACGGGCACTGCTCTTGCGGCCTATTCCCTCGATGATCAGCCGCTACACGCAGCCGCCAGCTAAGGCGGGTCGAGCTGGTCCACGCCTCGGAGATACTCGGCTGCGACGCGCTTGGGTACCACCATGCGCCACGCGTCGATGACCAGCTCTCGCATCTCGTCCCGATCGATCGCGTCCAGCCACACCCGGACCCAGTGGTATCGCAGGTCCGATGGGATCGGCATGAAGAACTTCTCCGGCTGAGCCGCAACGAGCGCGGCCCGTTCCTCCTTGGGAAAACCGAAGCCCATCGACAACTCGTCGCGGCTCAGAGCCACGTAGACAATCCGGCCCACTCGGAACTTGACCTGGTCCCGGACGAGGCGCTCCTCGGTCCGCGGAAGTGACATCGCCACGGCTCGTACGTCGTCGACCGTGACCATCCCGCTTCCTCCCGTCCCTTCCTATGATTCTGGCCCGGAAGCGACGGAGCCAGGGCGTCCGGCTCAGCTTGCGGCGCGCCCCTTGAGCGACTCGAGGTACTCGTCAAGACGCTCATAGGTCTCCACGGCACCGCCCTCCATGCCGGACTGAAGCATGCCGTCGCGGTCTTCGACGGTGTCGAAGACAGACCTGGCGGTGACTTCGGTCTTGCCGTCCTGCTCTTCGAGGGTCAGCGTCTCGACCGAAATGTGTCCGGGCATGCCTTCATACTCGAAAGTCCACACGATGCGCTCGGGCCGGACGATCTCCCGGTACTCACCGCGGAAGCCGTGCTCCTCCGGCCCGTCGTCGGACTTGTGCGTGATCCGCCACGAGCCGCCGGGACGGAAGTCGATCTCACAACTGGCGACCTCATACTTGCGCGGGCCCCACCAATTGCTCATGTGCTCACACGAGCTGTGCGCCTCGAACACCAGGTCGCGGGGGGCGTCGAACGTGCGCGTCATGACGATCTCGCGGTCCGACGGGGTCGTCACGTTGAGCTTGTTATCGGCCATTGCCGTCTTCCTTTCCTCGTCCCTGGAGCTCTTCCAGGTACTCGTCCAGCCGGTCGTATCTCTCTTCCCAGAAACGGCGGTAATGATCAGTCCAATCCGCAACTTCCTTGAGCGGTTCCGCTTGCAGCCGAGCCGGCCGCCACTGCCGCTCCCGGCTCCGCGCGATGAGCCCGGCTCGCTCCAGCACCTTCAGATGCTTGGAGATCGCCGGCAGGCTGATGTCGAACGGCGCCGCCAGTTCCAGGACCGACGCCTCGCCTGACGTGAGGCGCGACAGGATCGCCCGTCGGGTCGGGTCGGCCAGCGCCGCGAACGTGCGGTCCAGCCGATCTGCGGTCGTCGTCACTTAGCCACTCCGTTAAATAACCTATCGGTAAAATAACGGCTCGATTCATAGCCGTCAAGTGCACTCGTAGCGTCTAGCCGGCGACGGACGTCCTCGGTGTCTCGGCCATCGCCGGTAGCGATCGGGTCGGTGCGGGCCGGCTATGCAGGTAGCGGCTCAACCGTTGCGTCGCGCAGCCAGCTCGGCTGCCCGCTTGGCCAGGCTGGGCGCAGCGAACCGCTCTGTGAGCTCACCGAATCGCTGCGTCGGCCCGCTCCACTCCCACTCGTCGACGGTGCCCACGTCGATGTCAGTGACCGCCGTCGCCAGTCGGACGAACAGCCGTGCGTCGTCTCTGGTCTCGCGCAGGGCAGCGGCGAGCGTCGCTGAGTTGCGAAGGCCCGTCACGTCCCACTCGGCGGGGTCGTCGGGAATCGCATCGACACTGCCGTACCGGGCCAGTACCAGCGATGACGACTTCGCTCCCCAGCCCGGAATGCCCGGGAAACCGTCGGCACTGTCTCCGACCAGCGCCAGCCAATCCGGTACCGAAGCCGGTGGCACGCCGAACTTGGTGAGGACGCCGGCTTCGTCGATCCACTTGTCGTTGCGCCGGTCGTACTGGACGACCCGCTTGCCGCGGACGCACTGACCGAGGTCCTTGTCCGGGGTGACGATGATGACCTGCTCCACCCGCTGGTCATGGTCGGCCACCAGCGCCGCGGCGGCGAGGGCGTCGTCAGCCTCGTATTCGACCATGGGCCAGACCGTGACGCCCATCGCGTCGAGTGCGTCCTCGACCACCGGCAGCTGGGCGAGCAGCACAGGGTCCATGCCCGCGCTGGTCTTGTAGCCCGGCCAGAGGTCGTTGCGGAAGCTTTCGATGACGTGGTCGCTGGCCACAGCGACGTGGGTCGCGCCCTCGCGTAGCAGCTGCAGGGTGGACGTCAGCACCCCGACGGTGGCGTCATACGGCGTCGGATTCTCCTGGCGTCGGGCGTAGCCGAAGTGCTGCCGGAATAGCTCGTACGTGCCGTCGATCAAGTGGACGCGCATCGGACCATCATTGCCACCGGCCGCCCAGGTGGGCACATCGACGCCCCCGAGGCGACTGATATGCCGTCAGCCGAGGTTCGGGGCCGTCGGCTTCGGAACGGCCTCGGTGGTCGGTGAGGACGACGGCGTGCCGGGTTGCGGAGTCGTGGCCTGCGGGGTGGCGGTTGGGGACCCGCTTCCCTGCGTCGGCGTCGACGTTGCCTCGTCGCCGGCCGAACTCGTGGGCGACGGAGTCGGGGCCGGGTCCGCCCCCGAATCGGTTGTGGATCCACCGAACACCTGGCCGATGCTGGTGCGGTTGTCACCCGAGCCGGCGCTGACCGGCTGGCCAGTGACCGCCTCGAATCCAGTCAGCGCCACGATCGCGATGCCGGCAGCGGCGGCGGCCGACAGCGCCAGCGCGGGCCGATGCGATCGCAACCATGCCGACGTGAGCTGGCGTTGCGCCGCTGACGCGACCGGCGGTTCCAGCGGAGCCGTGGCGGCGTCCACCATCGGCAGATTGTCGGCCGTTCGTCGGGGCGTGACCGACCGCACGTGATCGTGCGTCCGGTCCAGATAGTGCTGGTACACCGCGCCCGCGACGGTGCCCACGACGCTGCCGACGCCAGCCCCGATCAGGGTGCCGGCTACTCCCAGCTGCGATGCGGCGACGGCGGCGGTCACCGAGGCCAGGCTGCCGGCCGCAACCTGGGTCGTCTTGAGGTCGATTCGCTTCGGGTCGGACTGCTCAGTCATTCCGGTCTTTCGTGCTCGGCTGGTCGGGGTACTTCAAGGACAAGTCCCCGTGCCCGCCGAATCGTTCCCGCTTCGCCCAATGGTGAGCAGAGTCACGTTCGCATTCGTGGACGCGCTTCTCGATCATCCGCGATGAGTTTCAGACAGCGCGCGGGTCCGGTATGACAAGGGCAGCACGCGAAACTTCGTCGAAAGGCAGCGTCATGCGCAAGCTCGTCGTCAACACCTTCCTCACGCTGGACGGCGTCATGCAGGCACCCGGCGGCCCGGAGGAAGACCCCACCGGTGGGTTCACCCTCGGCGGCTGGTCGATGAACCACTGGGACGAGGCGATGGGCGAGGTCATGAACCGATCCACGGGCAAACAGTTCGACCTGCTGCTCGGCCGCAAGACCTACGAGATCTTCGCCGCGTACTGGCCGCACTCCACCGAGGACGGCGCCGACCAGCTCAACCAAGCCCACAAGTACGTCGCGACGACGACACTGAAGTCAGCCGACTGGGACGAGACCACAATCCTCGACGGCGACGTCGTTGCGCAGATCGCGGAGCTGAAAGAGCAGGACGGGCCGGAGATCCAGGTGCACGGCAGCTCGGACCTGATCCAGACCCTGCTGGAAAACAGCCTGGTCGACGAATTCCGTCTGATGATCTTCCCGATCGTCATCGGCAAGGGAAAGCGGCTGTTCGGCGACGGGACGGTGCCGTCGACCTTCACCGTCAGTGACTCGAGCACGTCGAGCACGGGCGTGGTGATGGCCACCTACGTACCCGCCGGCGGCGTCGAACCCGAATCGGCGGCCCTCGGGGAGCCCACGGATCAAGAGCTGAAGCGGCGCGAGAAATTGAAGACCGAGACGACGAGCTGACGCGCCCGGCGCAGCTCTTAGTCGACCGGCCGTTCAGGCCCGGCCGCCTGCCGGGCGATATCGAGCCGACGACGGGCGTCCGCAAGAGCAACGACCGCCTCGCGCTGCCGCTCCTGCGCATCGGCGAGATGGCCCTGGGCCTTCACCTTGTCCCGGCGCGCCTCGATGCGCTGAGTGTCGAGCCAGGTCAGCCGGTCGTTGGCCGCCTCGACGGCCGCAGCGGCGTCGGCCAGTTCGAACTCGCGCTGCCAGTGGGTGGACTCGGCGGCTGCGAGTTCCTCCTCCGCCCGTCGGAGGTTTCGAATCGCATCGGCGTCGTGTTCCGCCGGAACGCTCAGGTCGGGTACCGGCCGCAGGCCTGGCCGGTATACGGCCTCGGGAGGCTCGTCGGTGGCCGCCGCGCGAGCGCGCCGAGCCGCCAGCTCGTCGTCGACGAGCGGGAGGCGTTCCTCCACATCGTCTGCTGGGGAGACGAAGTCGACGTGGGGCTTCGGACCGAAGCCACTGTGCGACAGCGGCCGCTCCAGACGTCCGTTCCGAACGGTCAACGATCCGGCCAGATCGACCAGGGCGGCCTGCAGCGTCGCCTCGACCTCGGACATCAGGTCGTGGGTCAGCCGCAGCCCGGCTTCGGTGGCGCGTTGACGAGCCCGCTCGAGCAGCTCGGCGATCACCTCTCTGCGCTGCTCGGTCAGTTCTCTCAGCTGCGTACCGTCCAGCCCGGTCTGGGCCTGGCGCAGTTCGCGGCCCACGGCGGACAGCCGCTTCATGGCCGCTGGATCACGATGAGCCAACACGTTGACCAGCCAGGCGCTGCGGGTCGGCCGGCGCAGAGTCTGCAGCGTGTCGGCGAACTCCCGGTGTCCAGCAGCGCGCGCCTGGCGGACCAGCTCGTTTCGGGCAGCGACGAAGTCGGCCGGCGGCAGGAGATACAGCTCGCCGACGATCGCTTCCAGCTCGGACACAGTCATAGTCGTTCCGAGTCAATCCAACGTGACCGCGCCCGACGGTGCAACCGCCGGGGCGTCAGGACGCCTGGGCGAAGTCCGCTGTTTCCCGCATGTCGCAGCAGCCGCCCACGACGTTGAAGCAGTCGACGACAAGCGAGTGCCGCAGGGAATCGTCGAGAACGCAGGCCGCATCCGTGCAGTCCCGCGTGCCGTCACCGTGCACCACAAGGGTTCCGTGGCAGTGGTCCAGGCCCGTTTCGCAGCCCGCGCACGTGCTCATGCCACCGTTGTTACCAGCTGACGCCGTCAGGCTCCGGTATTGCGGCGGCGTGTTGCCAACTGCGCTGAACCCGCGGGTCAGCCGCGTTTCTTCGGCGGAGCCGATCCGCTACCCGTCGGTACTGGTTTCTTGGGCTTCTTGGTCGTCGCATCGCTGCTCGACGAGGTGCGCCGACGTCCACCGTCTGGCCCGGTCGACTTCCGCTGTTTCGCGGCGTCGACGCTGGCTTTCAGGGCAGTCAGCAAGTCCAGCGGGCCTGCGCCTGCCTGGGAATCCTGGATCATCGTCCGGCCCGTGGCCTTGGCGTCGATGAGGGCCGTCAGCGCCTCCCGGTGAACATCCCGGTACCTGCCCGGATCGAGGTCTTCGTCGGACAAGGAATCGATCAACGCCTCGGCCATGGCGAGCTCCTTTCCCGGAGCCGACGACTCCTCGTCGGCCAGGAACGGGAACCGCGGGGTGCGAACCTCGTCGGGCCACAGCATGGTGGCGAGGACGAGCACGTCGGTATGCACCCGCAACACGGCAATGATCTCTCGTTCGCGCAGCGTCACCTTCGCGACGGCGACCCGCTCGGACTTCTTCAGCGCGTCGCGCAGCAGCAGATACGCCTTGGCTGCCAGCGGTTCCGGCTCCACGTAGTAGCTGCGGTCGAGAAAGATCGGGTCGATCGTCTTCGCCGGCACGAACGACACCACGTCGATCGAGCGCGAGTTCGACTGCGGCAGCATGGCGAGATCAACGTCGCTGAGAACGACCATTTCGCCGGCGGCCGTCTCGTAGCCCCTGCCGACCTCTTCGTACGGGACTTCGGCTCCGTCGACCGAGCAGACCCGCTTGTACTGCACGCGGCCGCCGTCGCTGAGGTGGACCTGATGCGAGGGAACGTTCTTGCTCTCCGTCGCGACGTACAGCCGGACCGGGATCGTCACCAAGCCGAAGGAAATGGTGCCCTTCCATACCATCCGCATCGCCGCATCCCTCCGACCAGGTGAGTGACTCGTTGGCACCAGCCGTCACACCCGTCAATTGTCACCGCGGGCTGTGGATAAATGCCACCCCAGATAAGTGCCAACCCATCACAGGTCGAAGAAGTGCCGATCGTGCGCCGGCACCACGTCGACGTACTCGCGATGTTTCGTGATGTAACCGCGGACGAACGGGCAGAACGGCAGCGCCGATTCACCGCGGCTGCGCACGTCGTCCAAAGCGTCGCGCACCAACGTCGACCCCAGGCCCTCACCCTCGAACCGATCCTCGACCTCGGTATGGATGAAGGCCAAGACACCCTGGTACGGGTGATATTGCGTGAAGCCCGCCAGTTCGTCGTCGGCCCAGATCTCGTACTGCCGCTCCTCGGCGTTGTGGATCACCTTCGTCTGCATCCCCTACCTCCCTGGCTCCATGATCGACTGTTCAGAGGTTGCGCGGCGCGCCGGGCGGGTCATGCAACCTGGGGACACTCGATCATGAGGCTGCCTTCGTCGCCTGCCGTGCTCGGCCGACGAAGGCCTTGGGGTCGTCGACCCAGAAACTCAGTTCGGTGATCTCCTTGTCACCCCTGGGTGTCGGCACCATCAACGGATGCCTCAGGACGGCGTGCACGTTGACCTCGCCAGACACCCCGACCTGCAGGTCTGTTCCGCTCTTCGTCTCTCTGAACTGCATGGTCCGGATCGACGACGGCAGGTCGCGGCGCTGGTACACGATGGTGGCGATCGAATCCCACGCGACCGCGATATCGACGGTGGCGCCGTGCCGGACGCGGAGGGTCGTGTCGCTGAGCAGATGCGGATGGACCTTGAGGCTGGCCAGGAAGCCGATCATCCAGATCAGGCCCCAGGCACTGATGATCAGCAAGATGATCCGAACGGTCTGCCACGGGAGGAGCAGGTGGACGACGACCATCTCGACCGCCGAGGCGAAGATCCACAACAACATGATCGGCGTGACGGCTTGGGAGTAGCCGACGGCCTCGACATCGGCGCTCGGGACAACTGGGCGGCGAGTGATCCAGCGGAACAGGCTTCGGTACAGCCGCAGCTCGAACATCACTGCCCCGCGGGCGAGCGAGAACACCGATCGGCGGTCGACGTCGGCCATCGGTTGCTCACTCATCTGCTTCGGCCAAGCGGTTGCGAAGCCGGTGCACGACGTCGCCGAGCCCCTTGGCCAGGCAGTCGAACTGCCTGGCCGGCATGCCGGCAAACAGTAGGTCGGCCAGCTCCAGCCGACCCTGGTCCATGACCTTGACCGTCGCGGCGCCGTGCTCGGTGAACGAGACCAGAACGGCCCGCCGATCCGTGGGATGCGGCTCGCGGGTCACGAAGCCGCCCGCGACGAGACCGTCGACCAGCCCAGTGATGTTCCGTGCGCTGACCCCCAGCGCCTCGGCCAACACCGTCTGGGTGGTCGGCCCCCGTTGATAGAGCTCCCACAGCAGGTGCGCGCGTGAGGTCGTCAGTCCGTCTCGAGCAAGGCTCTCGGTCATGTCGTTGTGCAGCAGGATGGTCAGCTCGAAGACGTTGTCGAGCGCCGCGATGCGTCCGCCGTCGTCCATGTGGTGATGATAGTTCATTATGTGCGTAGCTCACAAAATCGAGCCTACTCGTGCACTTCCTGCGCAACATCGACGACCGCCTCGACCAGCTGCCGTCCGCTCAGCAGTACCAGATCGTTGTGATCGGCGCTGGGCACCTCGACCAGCCGCCACAGCCTGGGAGCCGCCGCCGCAACGGCGCGGCTTTGTTCCGGCGGGATGATGGAGTCCGACGTGCCCAGCACGACCACAATCGGCACGTCGATCCGGGGCATCGTTTCCAGCACGGGGTAGCGGTCCCGGAGCAATGTCCGGACCGGCAGGAACGGGTAGTGGACGCGGCCCACGTCGGCCAGCGACGTGAACGGCGACCGCAGGACGAGCGCCGCCGGCGGGTGCTCCTTGGCAAGCCCGGTCGCTACGCCGGCGCCGAGGCTCTCCCCGAAATAGATCAACGCCTCCGGCGGGATGCCCGCTTGCTCGACGAGGAACGCTCGGGCCGCCCGGGCGTCGTCCAACAGGCCTTCTTCGCTCGGGCTTCCCGGGTTGCCCGCGTAGCCGCGGTAGTCGAACAGCAGCACGCCGAGGCCATGCTGCGCCAACGCGGTGGCGAGCGGAGCCCGCAGGCCACGATGGCCGGCATTGCCGTTGGCCACCAGCACGGTCGGATGGCCAGCCTGGGCAGGGACGTACCACGCGCCGAGCGCAAGACCGTCCACGGTGGTCAGGACGACGTCCTCGGCACGGGCGACAGCGGCGGCCGCTGAGCCAGTCGGCTGACCCTGCGGCAGGTAGATCAGCGACCTCTGCAGAGTCCAGAACATTCCCAGGACCACCACGATCACCAATGTGCGTGCCAACGATAGTGACGGCGTCGTTGCCGGCGCTATGTCACAGTCGGCTGCGCTGCTTCGTCTGGTGGTGAGGAGGCAGATTGGCGCGAGCGGAGGAGGCCGCAGCGGTCTTCACGGAGCTGCGGCCGTACTTGCATGGCGTCGCGTACCGGCTCACGTCGAGCTGGGCGGACGCCGAAGACGTCGTTGCCGACGCGTGGCCGCGCTGGAGTGATTGGGCGGAGACCGTCGACGACCCGCGTAGCTGGCTGACCCGGGTAGTCGCCCGGCTCGCCGTCGACCATCTGCGGTCGGCGCGCGTCCGACGCGAGTCGTACACCGGGCCGTGGCTTCCGGAGCCGGTGGTCACCACGGTCGGCGGGCCGAAGGCCGAGCCGGATCCGCTGGAGCAACTGGTCGCCGACGAGTCGGTTCGGCTGGCGTTCCTCATGGTGTTGGACGAGCTTCCGCCGGAACAGCGGGTCGCGGTCGTGCTGCACGACGTGCTCGGCCTCGACTTCGCCGGCGTCGCAGACGTCCTGGGCTGCTCTCCCGCTGCGGCCCGTCAGCATGCGTCGCGCGGGCGCCGGCGGATCAAAGCGGCCGACCCGCCCGACCGGGTGCCGGCGGACATGGGATGGGAAGTGCTCGGTGAGTTGAGCGACGCGCTGCAGCGCGGTGACCTCAGCCGGCTCTCCGAGCTGCTCGCACCAGACGTGGTCATGACGGCGGACGGCGCTGGCCAGGTCAACGCGGCCGGCCGGCCGCTGGTCGGCGCGGCCGAGGTCGGGCGCTTCCTGCACGGCCTGGTGACTCTGGCTGCCCGACATGTCGCCGGCTTCGACGTCGAACCGGTCCTGGTCAACGGCGATCCGGGTTTCGTCGTCCGGCTGGACAGCGACCGGCCGCGCGACCCGAGGGTCGCCGTCTACTCGTTCATCGTCGACGACGGACGGGTCGCAGCCATCTACGCAGTGCTGGCCCCGGACAAACTCAGCCAGCTGACCGGGCAGCCACCTGCCGCTGCGCCAGCAAGCACGCCTCCCCAGAACTGAACCCCTGCGTGGTGAGGCCGAGTGCGGAGTTGAACCGTGAGCGCATGTTCTCCAACGCCACGAGGTACGCGAGCTCGACCACACCCGGCTCGCCGAACCGATGCACCAGGTCAGCGACCATCTCGTCGGATACCTGGTCGAGCTGGCCGCTCGCCGCCTCCGCGAACTCGAACGCCGCTCGGTAGTCATCGTCGAAGCGGTCTGCGGTTCGCCAGCGCACCGCGTCGACGGCCACGTCCGGGTCGAGACCGCGCCGCTCCCACTCATGCGCGCCGAAGTCGACGCACCATGAGCAGCCGATATGTGCCGCCGTGACCAGCACGACCAGGTCGGCCAGGCCTTCGGGCAGGCGGCTGCGCCGGCGTAGCCCTGCGGTCTCCATCAACGCCCACGGGTAGAGCACGCCGGGGTTGTGGCTCATCGCGAGCACGGTGTCGAGGTCTTTTCCATACTGCCGCCGCCCAAACGCGAGGGCGATGCGAACCAGCCAGGACGGAGCATGTTCACGGTGGTCGAGGTCGAGAGTGATGCGGGCCATGGCTCATCCCCAGTAGTTGGTCGTCGATATCCGACGAGTCAGCTCCGGCGGATGTGACGCCAGCACACGGTGCTCACGCGGCGTGCGATGCTGCCCATCGCTCACGGAGGTCGCGACAGACGTCACCTGCGGCCGCGACGAACGGCATCAGGGCCATCGGCGGCCGACGCTCCGGATGCCACGCGATGCCCAGCCGGCGGGGCTCGGGCTCGGGCCGGATGGGGATGACGACCACCGACGAATCGTTCTCGTCGACCGTGAGCAACGGCAGCACCGAGTACGCCAACCCCGAGCCGATCAGGCCTTGGATGGTCGGGTGGTCATCGGACCGGAAGACGTAGGTCGGCGGGGTCGGAGCCTGACGAAACGCGTCGTCGATGATCTGCCGGCACCCGGGGTTGCGGGTACCGATCATCGGCAGGTGTGCCACATCGGCGATGCTGACCACTCGCCGGTCCGCCTCGGAACTGCCCGCGGGTGCCAGGAACACCATTGGGTCGTCCAGCAGCCGGCGGACCTCGAGCGGCCCCGTCTCGAACGGTCCGATGTCGATGAAGGTGACGTCGATGTCCCCGGACTCGACGGCGCGGATCAGGTCGGCACAGTCCCGCGACTCACGCAGCACGATCTCGATCCCGGGCCAGTCCTCGCGGAACGTTGCGAGGAGACGGGGAAGGACCTTGGTGCCGACGCTGGGCAGCGTCCCCACCCTCAACTCTCCCTGTTCGCCGGAGGCCAGCGCCCGCAGATCAGCCGCAGCGGAGTTGACGCGGGCCAACACGGCTCGGGCGTGGGTCAGTAGCATCTCTCCCGCTGTCGTGAGGCGCACCGGCCGCGGCCCGCCTGGGCGCTCGAACAGCTGTGTGCCCACGATCCGCTCGAGGCTGCCGATCTGCTGACTGACCGCGGACTGGGTGTAACCCAGCCGGTCCGCAGCCCGGCTGAAGGTGCCGGACTCGGCTACGGCCACCAAGGCCAGCAGATGACGCAACTCCATACCGGGCCAGGCCACGTGACCCGCCAGACTAGTAGTGCTCATGATGAACACCAATCATAACTTCGTTTGCGCTTATAGAACCAGGTCTTCACACTGGTGGCATGGTTCTCACGCACTCCGACAGCGCTGTTCGCCAGCTGACCCAAGCTGGTTTGCAGGGCGAGGTCGTCCTTCCCGGTGACCGTGGCTACGACCGAGCCCGCACAGTCTTCAACGGAATGGTCGACCGTCGCCCACTGGTCGTGATCCGGCCAGTCGATGCGTCCGACGTCGCCCGCGCCGTCGCATTCGCACGTCGATACAACCTCCCGCTCACGATGCGCGGGGGCGGTCACAGCGTCGCGGGCAACGCGGTGCACGACGGTGCTGTGATGATCGACCTGTCCCGGATGAAGACCATCCAGGTCGATCCAGAGACGATGACGGCTCGGGCCGAACCCGGGCTCACTTTGGGCGAGTTCGACCGCGCGACCCAACAGCTCGGGTTGGCGACGACCCTCGGAGCCATCTCCGTAACCGGGATCGCGGGGCTCACGCTCGGGGGCGGGCTGGGCTGGCTCAACGGCCGCTACGGGCTCGCCTGCGACAACCTCATTTCGGCCGACGTCGTGACCGCAGACGGTCGTCTGTTGAAGGCGAGTGCCCGGGAGAACGAGAACTTGTATTGGGCCATCAGAGGCGGCGGAGGCAACTTCGGCGTCGTCACCTCGTTCGAGTACCAGCTTCATCCCGTCGAGCTTGTGCTTGCCGGCGGCCTGTCGTACCCCTTGAGCAAGGCGCCGCAGGTCCTGCGGTTCTACGACGACTTCGTCAAGGCAGCACCGGACGAGCTGTCGACGGCGGCGTCGCTAGCGCTGGCCCCATCCGGCGAGCCCATGGTCTTCATCGCGGTCTGCTACTGCGGTCAGATCGACGACGGCGAACGAGTGCTGCGGCCGCTGCGGACCTTCCAGTCACCGGTCGAAGACTGGATCCAGCCGATGCCCTACCCAGCTTTGCAGAGCGCTCGCGACGACGGCTTCCCAGCGGGCCGACTGCACTACTGGAAGTCCGGCTGGTTGCGTGACCTGACCGACAGTGCCGTCGCGACCCTGATGGAGTTCCTCCCGCAGATGCCGTCCACGGCCAGCGGCGTTGGCTTTCAGCAGATGCATGGTGTCGCCAGCCGGGTCGCGCCAACCGACACGGCATTCCCTCATCGAGCCGAGCATTACGACTTCCTCATCCTGTCGCAGTGGTCAGACGCGACCGACTCGGATCGCAACGTCGAGTGGACCAGAGCTCTGTTCGAGGCGATGCGGCCTCACCTCGAGGAGGCCGTGTACGTGAACAACCTGGGAGACGAGGGCCCGGCCCGGGTCAAAGCGGCCTATGGGCAGAACTACCCGCGGCTGGCCGCCCTGAAGAGGACCTACGATCCGGACAACCTGTTCCGCGCGAACCAGAACATCGAACCAGCTACGGATCAGTCCGGGCCGTGACATCTTCTGCGCCGATCCGCCGGTGGCTGAGAATCACCGGTCTCGACCTCGGACTCGCTCCCTCCTGAGACATCAGAGCGGCAGGTGGTCGGCGTAGACCACCCTGACCTCGGAACGGCGAAGGCCGGTCTCGACATCCTTGTCGGCCGGTAGCCGCTCCCACTCCTCGAGCGTCACCCGCCAGTCGCCGCTGTCGCCCGGGCGGGCCGGGCCGAGCTCGACCGGCAGATCGAGCTCGCCCGACCAGGACACTTCGGTGCCGTCGATGCCGAGCACCGGAAGGGTTGTCGAGGCCACGGCCTCCCAGCCCAGGTCGGTGCGGATCGCCGGGATGCGACGCTCGAGCCGCGCGCGCATCGTGCGCGACGACGCCAGTTTCACCAGGAACGACGGAGCATCCAGACCGATCGGCGTCAGGCCGCCCGGCACGCCCACCGGTCCGGTGACGACGACCCGCGCGTGCCGGTCGTCCGGGCGCGAGAGGGTCGCGGTGCGCTGTGGCGGCAGCTGGGTGAAGTCGCACCGCACGACCGGGGACAGGTGCAATCCGGGCAGCGAGCTGGGCTGGTACCGGGCGACCGAGAGCCGCACGAACGGCCAGAACGCCGTTCCCGGGTCGAGCGCGACGTCGACGAACCACAGCCCGCGCTCCGGGGAGAACTCCGGCTGGTAGCCGAGCACCCACACCGGTGGGTTCCCGGGCAGGTCGACCAAGGTCCGGGCGACCGGCGGACCGACCGGCCGGCCCGGTTCGATGCGGTCGTCGAGACCGGTGAGATGGAGCAGGTCGCTCAGCGGGAGCACAGCCCGAGCTGCCGGCCCCTCCTGCCGGAACACCGGATCCGCGGCCCATTGACTGACCTCTTCGGCGACGACCGCGTCGTTGCCGAAGGCCAGGATGACGCCCAGCAGCTCGCCGTCGCCGGAGCTGAACCAGGGCCGGTCCAGGTAGATCCGCAGGCCCGGGTTACGGCTGCGGCGCAGCGCGAACGGGTGCGCGGGCTCGGTGGACTCCTCCCACCGGAACAGCGGAAGCACGTCCCGGACGACGGGCTTGGCCGGTCGTGCCGCGCTCGGCACGTCCACCCGGAAGGCCGGGCCGACCACGGAGACGTCGTCCGGTGCCGGCAGCAGCCGCGGGTCGAAGTACTCGCGGAAGCGGGTCGTCGCGCGCATCGTGTAGTCGACGACGCGATGCCGGGTGTCGCCCATCTGGTGCACCGCGCCGTGCAGGCGCAGTGTCGTGCCGTCGGGCAGCGGCAGAGCGGCGTCGCCCGGGGCCAGGACGACGAGATCCTCGGCCGGCCGCACCGGGGTCTGGCAGACCGCCGCCACCAGGTCGAGCTGCTCGGGAGCGGGCTTGGCGATGTCGTCGACCTGTTCGGTCCAGGCCGCCTCGACGTCGAGCCGTTCGGTGCTCGGCCCATGCAGGTCGACCCCGCCGAAGAGCCCGACGGCGGTGTCCCCGGCCGTGCGGATCGGGACCAGCACCGTGATCCGCGGGACCTCGACCGGCTTCGGCGTCGCGTGGACCAGCCGGATCGTCGTGCCGGGCGTCAGCCACCAGAACCAGCCGTCGGCCGCCGCCTCGGCAAGCAGGTCGAGCCGCCGGAGCACCTCGGGTAGTGAGCGCCACAGCCCGAGCAGGTCGAGCGAGGGCCGGTCCAGCGCCGACGAGAGCCGCATCCGCAGCTCCTCTCCCGGCGGCACGGTGAACCGCGCAACGTTGCCCGCCACCTCGGCGCCGAGCTCGGCGCCGCCGGCGAGCACCATCCGCCAGGGCACCGGCTCCGGCCACGAGCCGCCGTACGCCAACCGGGTGCCGTCGACGGCGAACAGGCCGGCCAGCTGTGTGGCCCTTGCCGGCGTCGGGGAAGAGGAAGGACAGGCCGGAGGCGAGCGGGTCCGGCAGGTACGGCACGACGAGCTGATCGACGTCGTGCACGACGTACTGGCCGGGAATGAGCGGCTCACCACGCGGCAGATCCGCCGGGTCGCTGACCTCCGGCGTCCCGGCGGTCGGCGAGGTGTGCAGGGACACGCCCGGCTGCGGCAGTCGGCCGCCCGGCGTCGACAGGTCGGCGACGGTGGTGTCCAGGAAGCTGCCGGACTCGCGCAGCGCCGTCGCGAGCGCCGTGCGGATCTCGTCCGGCGAGCCGTCGCCGAACGCGGCGTCGAACAGACCGTGCAGCTCGGCGGTCAGCTGGCCGACCTTCGGCGGCGCCAGATGACGCTCGCTGACACCGCGCCACAACAGGCCGAGCTCCGGCCGGGCGGCCAGCGTCGCGGCGGCAAAGGTCGGCGGGTCGACGAGGGTGAGGGTCAGCCCGTCCCCGCCGTCCTCGACGGGAACCGGGCCCTCGACGCCGGAGCGGATCACCAACGTCAGCAGTGACTCCGCCTCGGTGTACGGATGCCGCGGGACGACGGCCGGCTCGAGGATCGGGTCCCAGCGCAGGAACGGCCGCGGGGTGGTGATGGTGTCGGCGAGCAGCGTCAGCAGCTCGCCCAGCGGCGTCTGCGGCTGCAGGATCTCCGGGTGCGAGGCGATGCCGGTCTGCAGCGCCGTGCTCAGGGTCTCCACCGGCGGACGGGCGTCGGTGCGTTCGACCAGGTGCTCCACCTCGTCGGGGGCGCCGGCGAACACCGCCTCGATACGGGCCTGGCGCGACGGCGCCGCCTCGGCCGCCCGCAGGAACCGCTGCCGAACTCTGGAGACGATCAGCCGGTCCAGGTCTGCCACACCGGTGGGCTGCAGGTCACCGAGGTCCAGGCCGAGAGCGCCCTTGCCCGGGCGTGGTCCGGCGACGATCGGCGGCCGCTTGGCCCGCAGTCCCTCGCGGACGGCCTCGTGCGCAGCCCGGCCCAGTTCGGCCGCCGGCCCGCGGCCCGGATGGGCGGTGGCATCGAGCGGCACGGCTGCGGCGCGCGTGGCCGCGAGCCGGTCGATCGCTTCGGCGACCTGCCGGGGCAGCTCGACGGTCTCGGCAGCGTCCAGCGCGCCGTCGGGCGGGCCGACGACGAGGTGCGGCGGGCTGTTGCCGGCCAGGTCGGCCGCCCAGGCCCGCATCGCGTAGCGCCGTCCGTACCGCAGCCACGGCAGCGTCGCCGGCTCGACCCGCGTCGTCGTCGCGACCGGGTTGACCGGGTCGGGATCGGCCGGTGGTTCCTCGAGCAGCTGCTCCTCGCCGTCGACGTGGACGACGGTCAGCCCCGGCCGCGGCGCGGACAGCGACCAGCCGTCCCAGCCGGCCACCACTTCGTGGGCGTAGTAGGGGGCGTTGGTGTCGTCGGGAGCGACGCCGTCCGCCCGGGTCAGCGACGCGCCCTGCAGGAACCCGGTGTCCGGCTCGTCCTTGAGGACGGCGCCGGCGCCCTCGACCTCGACGTCGATCCGGCGGCGGTGCAGGGAGTGCCAGGACCTGCTGACGTCGTCCCACACCTCCAGCCGGATCCCGCGGGCCACGTCCTCGATGTGCAGCGGCGGCGCCTTGCCCTGCACCAGCGCGTCGTCCCGGGCCGTCGTGTCCGTCAGCCGCTCCTGCAGCTGCTCGGCCCGGTCGAGGCGGGCGATGGAGAAGCCGGTGGCTCGCAACCCGGCCGGCGCCGCGGACACCGGGTCGCCGTTCGACTCCGTGGCCACCAACCGCGGGACGGTGCGGACGTACTGCTCCAGCTTGAGGCCGGTGGCGTCCGGGTCCAGGTCGAGCACGGTGAAGCTGTCCTCGTCGCCGATCCGCAGCAGCCCGAACGAGTAGTCGCCGGTGGCGGACGTGGCGAAGAAGGCGTGTCCGCGCACGGCGCAGGCGGTGGCGGGCTGCAGCACGATGGTGTTCGCCAGGTCCGGAACGTCCAGGGTCGCTCGCAGCTCGACGACGCCCGCGAGCAGCGAGACGTCGTCGACGCGCAGGTCGATCACCAGCCCGAGCCGGCGCAGCAGCGGCGAGAGGTCGCCGAGCATGGACGCCCGCTCGTGGAAGTCCGGGTCTGGTTTCACGACCTGCTCGGCGATCGCGTCCTCGTTCGGCCGTTCGAGGTAGTCCTGCTGCAGCTCCGGCCGCTGGTAGTACAGCAGCGTGCGATGGGTGTCGGCGGTGAGCAGCTGCAGCGCCGTGGCCTCTCCGAGGGCTCGGAACCGATGCCCTGGCCTGGCCGGCCGCCACCGCTCTGCCTCGTCCAGGTGCCGGGTGGTGATCCGGTCGAGCGGCGCGGAGGGGCTGACCGTCGATCTCCGGGGCCAGGATTCCGCGCGACGGTGAGGAAGCGGGTGAAGTCACTGAGGCCGAGAGCGGGGATCAGACGGCTCGGTGAGCACATTGCCGCTCGGCGTCGGCGGGCTGACCGGCGAGCTGAACAGCCCGCTCGCGTGCGTCAACAGGCTGTGCTGCTGCATCCGGTGGGCGGGGAAGGTCTGCCACGGCAGATCGGTCGGCTCCGGCGTCTCCCACGGCCGCACCTCGAGATCGGCGGGGAACACTCGCGGCCAGAGCTTCGGTTCGAGGACGTCGAGCAGTGGCGTGACCGGGATCTTGACGGTGGCACCAGCCGAGGTACGGCCCACGAGCTCGACCGCGGCGCCGGCGAGCCGCTCGGTCCAGTCGACGACGTGCGGGAAGTCCTTGACGACGCCGGAGGCGCGGTCGGGCATCAGCCGGTGGGTGACGAACAAGCGAGACATGGAACTCCGCAGCGGGATCGGCCGAGTGCGGCAACGCCGTGACGAGGAAGGATTCCGTTGCCATCGTGACCTCCGCTCAGGCCGGCCCGAACGCCGCGACGTACTGGGACCAGGCTGGGACGCCGCCGTCCGGTGCGCCGGGGTCGGGAACCGTCCCGTCCGGGCGCGATCCCGAGCACCTCGGCGAACGTCGGGTCGCCGTTTGACCCGGCCAGCCGGCGCTCGCAGCTGATCTCGACCGAGGTGGAGAAGAACAGCACCTCCACCTCGACGGTCACCGAGGCGCGGCCGACCATCTTGCCGGTCTCGAACTCGTAGGTCAGCGCAAGCTCGAGCGTGATCGATGCGGTGATCAGGCCGAGCACGTCGACTTCGCCGCGGATGCGGAAGTAGCCGGTGAGCGAGCCGGCGTCGATCTCCAGCCGGAGGTAGATGCCGATCATCACCGACACCGAGCCGGACGCGACCCCGAGGTTGATCGACAGGCTCGCCCCGGCTTCGAGCGCCATCTCCAGGACGACCAGGCCCTTGGGCGAGAGCCGGATCCCGACGAAGCCGCCGCCGCCGATCATCATGACGGTGAGCCGGAACGGCTTCTCCCGGGTGCAGAAGGCGAAGCCGGCGGTGACGGCGTCGCCGAGGAACGGCACGTTCACGTCGGCACCGAGGCTGATGTTCTCCAGGCTGAAGACGCCGACGCCGACGTTGGGCAGGGCCAGGTCGAATCCGGCGGTGACACCGGCGGCGCTCACCTCGACGAACGGTGGGTCGCTGAAGCCGTCGAACGGGATCAGCTCCTGCAGCGTCGAGATGAACCCGAGGATCGCCGAGCCACTCGATGCCGTCGAAGACGACGTCGACCTCGGGCTTGCGGCCGCTGGGGGCGCGGAACGCCATGCGGTCGAAGTTGAGCCTGATCAGCGGCTCGCCGGGGAACAGGTTGAGCCCGAAGTCGCGCAGCTCGGCGAGCACGTCGACCCCGACGCCTTCGGTCCCGCTGGCCCGCGCCTCGATCGAGAGCGTGAATCCCTGTGGGTCGACGAAGAACAGCGCGTCGTCCTGGTTCGTCGCCGTCGCCGGGAAGTTCGTCAGCGTCGGCTGCCACTGGAAGCGGGCTCGGACGGCGCCGGCGGACGGGTCGAAGCCGTTGACGAAGTTCGCGATCGCCTCGATCGTCTCGACGATCTTGCTGGCCGCGAGCAGCGGCGCCGTGGCCCCGGCGAGCCGTTCGAGCTGGGCCTTCACCAACGG
Source organism: uncultured Actinomycetota bacterium (assembly GCA_963831385.1). Taxonomy (GTDB): domain Bacteria; phylum Actinomycetota; class Actinomycetes; order Jiangellales; family Jiangellaceae; genus JACVRX01. The sequence continues at coordinate 65,259 of CAWHPW010000013.1, read as the reverse complement.
CGGCAGCGGCAGCTCCGCGACGATCGCGAGGATCTCGTCGACCAGGTCGCGCAGGTCGTCGAGCAGGTCCCCGACCGCGGCGGTGACCGCGGGAAGATCACTCGGGGTGTCGAGAGCGAGCAGCGCGTCGATGGCCGCGACCAGGTCGGCGACGAGATCGTCCAGGCTGCTCCGGACGGCGTCGAGCCTCGCCCGGGCGGCCTCCGCCTGTGCCCGCAGGGTGTCGGTGGCCGCGCTGACGGCGTCCTCGGCCGTCCGGGTGACGCCGTCCGTGACCGCGGTCCGGAGCTCGTCGAGGTCGGAGAGCAGCGCGGCGATGGCGTCGAGCTGCTCGGTGACGAACGCCGGTGCCTTGTCCAGCCCGGCGGCGGCGAGGATGTCGATGAGGTCGAACAGCCCGAACAGCTTCGGGAAGACACCGGCGAGGAACTCGGTGGGGTCGAACGGCAAGGCGGGGTCGGCCGGGGTGACCAGCGAGTCGATGTCGCCGACGGTGCCGAGTGCTCGCGACAGCCCCTCGACCGGAAGGTCGGGCTTGATGAAGCCGCCGGAGCTGTCGGTGCTCCCGAACGAGATCTCGGCCGGGTGTGGCGAGCTCGAGGAACACCTGTGGTCCGGCGTTCGCCCCGCCGAACCCGCTCGTGACGTACGGCTCCGCGTACGAAACGGTGACCTCCGGTGCCGTCGGGGCGAGATGCCGCATGGCCGGGACGACGACGACGGAGTTGACCAGATGCGGGTCGCTGGTAGAGCTCGCCGGGACTCTCCCGGCTCCCCGGTGAAGCGCAGGACCACGGTCTCGTACGCGGTGTCACCCGGCCGGGTGCTCGGCGCCATCGCGATCGACTGGCCGACCGCGTTGATCTTGTCGGCTGTCTTGTACGCGTCGATGATCTTCTTCTTCTCGGCCTTCGGAGCCGAGGTGGGCCGCGACGAACAGCAGCGGCGCCTGCAGCAGTACCCGGCGCCCGTCGTGATCGAAGCAGTCGAGGACGAACTCGAACCTGGCCCCGGCCACCAGTGGGAAAGAACAGATGGTCCGCCGGGAATGGTCGGCGACGCGCCGCCGCCCAACAACGGATCGTCAAGGTCGGGGGTGGCGAGCGGCCTGACTGCTACCTGGGTGAATGGCCGGGTGTGGTCGTCGGTGTAGCTGCGCACCGGCTCGGAGACGATCAGGAACTTGCGTTGGAAGAGCCTTGCCTGGGGCTGCGCGGGATCGTCGCTGATGTCGGTGATGATCTTGCGCTCGGTGATCTTCACGAGCGCACAACGGTGGCCGAACGGGAACAGGTACCCGGGGTAGACGACGCGGACGAACTGGTCGCGTCCCATCGGCGCGATGTGGTCCCAGGCCAGGATGCTGCCACTCCCGGCCTCGCGTACTGGGACGATGTCCCAGCGCCCGTCAGGTCGAGCCAGCCGCCGAGGCTGGACAGCGCGAGTCGCTCGGCGCTCACCGGCAGCGGCACGGTGATCGGCCGGATCGGCGCTCTGCTGGACGAGCATCACCCGGTCGAACCCGTCCAGGGACATCCGGAACGGACCGTCGACGGACCCGTCGGCTCGTCGCCCTCGTTGTCCCTGCGCCCAGACGGCGCGGACGATGCGCTGCGGATCCGCGCGCTCGTCGACGGTGACGACGCCGTCCTCGTCCTCCCGTCGGACGCCGAGCCGGCTGTGCCACAGCTCCACGCGCTCCGGGTCGGTCGGGGCCGACTCGCGGCTCGGTGGCGTGGGCGAACCCGCCGAGGACGCTGGGCGAGATGATCAGCCGGTACGGCGCCTCGATCGCTGTCTCGTCGCTTCGCGGCTTCCGTGGCCGCTGCCGCGGCGGCGGCTTCTGGATGATCGGCGGCGGGAGCAGGTCGCCGAGCCCGCCGGGCACGCGAAGATCCCTGGACCTGTGGCGTCGGAGACGAGGTCGAGCGTGCCCTCCGTGGTCATGAACCGGCGGGCCGTGCGCATCGCGTTGCTTGCAGTGATCACGCTGTCGACCGGCGCTTGGCTGGCGACCTTCTTGCGATCGCGCCCCGTGCCAGGCGCCGTGCGGCCGATCCGCTGCAGGACCAGACCCGCTGACGTGCGGGACAGGGAGAACCCTCCGGGCAGCAGGATGATGCCGCCGAGCACGGGCGGTCGCCGGCCCAGCGGCCGGGGAGTGGCAAGGGGCACGACCCGCAGCGGCAGCCGGGAGATCGCGGCGAGTACTCCCTCGATGCTGAACTCGATGCTGCTCCCCGTCGGGTACGTCGAAGATCGAGTTGCTGCCGTACGCGGCGCGGGCATGCACGGGTGGCTCGGTGATCGGCTCGACCTGATGGCCCTTCCGTCTGCGGCACCATCGTCGGGTTCCGGATCGTCAGTGGCGGTGGATCGGTCGTGCTGCGGCACGGCTGCGGTGGCTGCGGTAGAACGCCTGCTCACCGACGTGCTGGAACGGATAACGCACCTCGAGCCGGGCATCCTCGGCCACGGGGACGAGGGCATGGCCGTCGGCGTCCTTCCGGAGCTCGAGGCCGTACCCGAGCACGTCGAGGACGACCAGATCGAGCGGGCGGAGCAGTCGGAACCGGTGGGTCGGTTCCTCTCCCGGCGGCGGGACGAGGTCACCGAAGGTCCCTGATGCCGTGTCCCCACCACCCGCCCCGGGGTCGAAGTGCGTCGGGTCGACCGTGAAGTCGATCACTCGAGGCGTCTTGGCCCGTGGGCGACGAGGCGTCGCCCTCTTCACTGCTGCCTTCTTGCTGGCTGCGGTACTGGATCCCGCGCGTTTCTCAGCAGCGCTGGTGGCCTTCTTGGTGCTGGCTTTGGCGGTCTTTCGCGGCCGGGCTGGCATGTCGTCGTCCGCCTCCCCCAAGGGCGACCTTGGGCGGATGGCGCCGCCTCGCCCCCGCGATCATCGTCCTCTTGGCTCCAGCGATGATCAAGGGCTTGCCCGGGTCGCCCTGAGTCCTTCCGCTTCGTCCGCGTGTCGCCGCGGCCGTCTCCATGGCGATTCACCGCGGGGAGAAGTCTGACGCCGCGGCGCCGATCTGGGTGGGTATCGGACAATTTCCATGACACGTCTAGAGTGCAAACATACGGAGCGGAGGGAGACGGACCGGTGAATTCGCGCGTGAGAGTGGTCCGTGTTTTGATGGCTGTCCTGGTGGCGGCGGGGGCACTCGCCCTGCCGGCAGGGGCGACAGCGGCTCCGCATGGGCCTCGTTACACAGCTGGTGCGGCCGGTGCGGGCGACGCCTATTTCCCGTTTGCCGGCAACGGCGGTTACAACGTCAAGCATTACGACCTCGACATCACCTACACGCCACCACCGCCCGATCCCGCGCCCATCGTCGGTCAGCTGGATGGCATCGCCACCATCAGCCTCGTCGCCACCCAGGACCTGGACCGCTTCAACCTCGACCTGCGCGGTTTGGAGGTGCAGGCAGTCACGGTCAACGGCAAGGCCGCGAGCGAGGTGACACCGCCGGCGCCAGGCGTCAAGGTCGAGGGGGCTGCGTACTGGCACGTCCAGGACGACGAAGCCCGCGTGTGGGAACTGACGATCCAGCCTCGTCCCAAGATCAAGAAAGGGCAGTCGGCGAAGATCATCGTCACATACGGGGGCGCGACGACCCGGCCTGAGGACATCGAGGGTGCCCTGTACGGCTGGGTGACCACCCGCGATGGCGCCATGGTGGTCGGCGAGCCCGAAGGCTCGATGACCTGGTATCCGGTCAGCGACCATCAGACGGACAAGGCGACCTATGACTTCCAGATCACCGTGCCCGAAGGAAAAGTCGCGGTCGCCAACGGACTGCCTGCGCAGGATCCCGTCACGGCGAACGGCTGGACCACCTGGTACTGGAATGCCCCGGACCAGCAGGCAAGTTATCTGACCACGGCGTCGGTCGGTGATTATGACCTGCGCTTCTCCGAGACGGCCGGCGGGCTGCCGATCATCGACGCCGTCGACGACAACCTGACGCCGGCCAACGCGGCCATCACGGAGGCCAGCCTCGCCCTCCAGCCGGACATGATCGCCTTCCTCGAAGAATCCTTCGGGCCGTACCCGTTCAACTCCTACGGCTCGATCGTCGACGACGACACCGTCGGCTACGCGCTCGAGACGCAGACTCGGCCCGTGTACTCCCGGGTCGCCCGCGAATCCACTGTCGCGCACGAACTCGCCCACCAGTGGTTCGGGAACGCCGTGAGCCCGGAGCGCTGGCAGGACATCTGGCTCAATGAGGGCTGGGCCTCGTACGCCCAGTGGTTGTGGACCGAGAGCTCGGGGGGCGACCCGGCCCAGGCGAACTTCGACGCAGTCATGGAAATCCCTGCTGACGACCCGTTCTGGGCGGTCGTCGTAGCCGATCCGGGACCGTTGGGTCTGTTCCTCGACCCGATCTACGACAGAGGAGCCGCCACCCTGCACGCACTACGGGTGAAGGTGGGCGACGAGGACTTCTTCGCAGCGGCCCAAGAGTGGCTGACGCGTTACAACGATGCCACCGGCACGACGGAGGACTTCGAAGCGGTCTACGAGGAGGTTTCTGGTCAGGAACTCGACTCGTTCTTCGATGTGTGGCTGCGAACCCCCAGCAAACCCACGGCGTGGTAACTGCGTTCGGAGTTTCTGTCGCACGCTGACCACCCGTGGCGAGGCACGTTGCTCGACTACAGGTAGTACATCTCGGTCTCGGGCTGGTCTTCGACGAGGCGGTCACAGGTCGGGCAGTACCACCTGGCCTCGAGCGGGGTTCCGCACGAGGGGTGCCGAGGCGCCTCGGCGGGGAGGGTGTGCCGCGCCCCCCAATGGGCCAGCAGGCGCAGTGCGCCGGCGAGTTCCTTGCCTTCGGCGGTCAGCTCATATGCGGCGCGTGGTGGCCGATCGGTATAGGGCCGTGAGATGACGAGGGCGTCGCGCTCGAGCCGCTTGAGGCGCTCGGACAGCACGTTGGGGGCGATTCCCGGAATCTGCTCCAGCAGCTCGTTGAACCGCCGGGATCCGCCGAGCAGGGCCTGCACGATCAGTAGGGTCCATCGATCCCCGACTCGGGCCAGGGCCGCGGCGAGCGGGGATGTTTCGCGCTCGCGGACGGAACGCTCGCGTTCGCTCATCGCATAGAGCGTAGCCCCGGCGGGTGTGGCGCCCGCATAGTGAGTAGCAACTTGCAACTCACTACTCGCTGGAGGAACGCCATGGGAGTGCTCGACGAGATTCAGGGACAGATTCGACAGGTGGCCGAGCAGACCGGCGCTGCGGTTGTTGGTATCGGGCAGCGGTGGGGCGTCGGATCAGGCGTGGTTATCGCCGGCGGGCGGGTCCTGACCAACGCGCACAATGTGCGCGGTGACGAGGTCCGTGTGACGTTCGCCGACGGGAATACAGCGGTCGGCCACGTCAAGGGCCTCGATGTCGACGGAGACCTCGCCGTCGTCGAGGTCGAGACCGGAGACTCGCCGACCATCGAGTGGGCAGCCGACGATGCCCCTGGACTCGGCGCACCCGTCTTCGCGCTCGCCAACCCGGGCGGTCGGGGGCTGCGAGTGACCCTCGGCTTCGTGACCGGAGTCGAACGCAGCTTCCGAGGACCTCGCGGCCGTCGGATCACGGGCAGCATCGAACACGATGCGCCGCTCCTGCCCGGCTCGTCGGGCGGACCGATTGTGAACGCCGACGGAAAGCTGCTCGGGGTGAACACGAACCGTCTCGGCGAAGGCTTCTACCTCGCGATCCCAGCAGATGAGAGCTTGCGAACACGCATGGACGCGCTCGCGAGCGGAGAGTCGGCTGCCCGGCCTCGGCTCGGGATCGGGGTCGCACCCGCACACGTCGCCCGGCGACTGCGACGGGCCGTCGGTCTTCCAGAGGCCGACGGGCTGCTCGTCCAGCATGTGGAGGACGACAGCCCGGCGTCGCGAGCCGGCCTCTCCCAGGGCGACCTCGTCGTGCAGGCGGCCGGCCGTCCGGTTCGCGGCACGGATGATCTGTTCGAGGCGCTGGCGACGGTGGCCGACGGTGAGATCGCGCTGGTGATACTCCGCGGCACGGAGGAACGGACGGTGCAGGTACGCCTGGCCGACGCAGCCGGGAACGGGCGAGACGACAGCATTGGCTGACCGGCCGTCGATGACCAGGGCATCGGAAGGTGTGTGCTATCGTCAGCACATGCGTGTACACATAGCGCTGGATGACGAGTTGGTCGCCGAACTCGATCACCGAGTCGGCCCCCGGCGCCGGAGCGCCTTCATTGCCGAGTTGATCCGACGGGGACTCGATGACGAGCGACGCTGGGACGACATCGAGGCCTCGCTCGGCCAAATACCCGACACCGGCCATGACTGGGACGACGACCCTGCCGCGTGGGTGCGAAACCAGCGCCACGGCGACACACGCCGCGCCGGGTAGCCGTGTCCCGGCTGCTGATGGACTCGACAGTTCTCATCGACGCACTACGGGGTCGTCCCGCTGCATCCAGACTCGCCGCGCTACGACGAATCGGCACCGAACCTTGGGTGTGTGCGATCTCGGTCGAGGAGATCTGGCGAGGTCTTCGCCCACGGGAGGAGCCAATGGCTCGGCGGCTGTTCAACGGACTTCGGGTGGCGCCACTTGGCGTTGCCGAAGGCATCCGGGCAGGTGTCTGGCGGCGCGAGTTCGCCGACCAGGGTGTCACGATTCATCAGGCGGACTGCCTGATCGCGGCAGCCGCTGTCGGAATCGGAGCGAGCCTGGCCACGGCCAACGTCGCTGACTTCCCGATGGTCGAACTCGCGGTCGAACACTGGCCAGCGGACGTCTGACGCCGCGAGTTGCCCCTACCCGCAGGGTTGAAGCTGCGGGCGATCATGCGCTCTGCGCCTCGAGCCGCGAATCCGCCGGTCGCCCGTCAGTCCGCATCACTAGTGTCGGGGCGCGAATGGTGAACCGTGAGTTCGGACCGGAGGGGCAACGTGCTGCATGTCCACCGGTCCGAGCGCGCCGACCGGCTGGTCGACGGGCTCGGAGAGGTGCTGCGCGAGCCGCCGGGCGACCCGTTCACGCCCGAGGTCATCGCGGTTCCTGCCAGGGGTGTCGAGCGGTGGGTCACGCAGCGGCTGTCCCACGTGCTCGGCACGTCGACCGGCGAGCAGGACGGCGTGTGCGCCAACGTGCGGTTCCCACACCCGTCGGCGCTGGTCGCCGACGCCCTGGCTCGTGCCGCTGGTATCGAGCCCGACGACGATCCGTGGAGTCCCGACCGGTTGGTCTGGCCGCTGCTCGAGACCATCGACGAGTGCGCGCCGCAGGAGTGGTGCGCGACGCTCGCGCGACATCTCGGCATCGGCGACGCCGCGCTCGCCCATCGCACCGGACGGCGGCTGGCCACCGCCCGCCATCTCGCCGCCCTGTACGACTCGTACGGTGCCCATCGCCCGTCGATGCTCCGGTCCTGGGCGGACGGCGACGACTCCGACGTGTCCGACGACCTGCGCTGGCAGGCGGAGCTGTGGCGGCAGGTCCGCAGCCGGGTCGGCCTGCCGAGCCCGGCCGAGCGCCTCGCCGCTGCCTGCCAGCGGTTGCGCACCGAGCCGGATCTGGTAGACCTGCCGGACCGGCTGTCGCTGTTCGGGCCCACCCGGCTGACAACCGCGCAGCTCGACGTCGTCGTCGCGCTCGCCGAGCACCGCGACGTCCACCTGTGGCTCCCGCATCCCTCCCCCGCTTTGTGGGAGCAGGTCGCCGCCTTCGCCTATCCGGGCGAGGTCCCGAATCGGCGTGACGACCAGACGGCCGACGTTCCCCGCAACGTCTTGCTGGCGAGCCTCGGCCGCGACTCCCGCGAGCTGCAGCTCCGGATCACCGCCGGAGCGGAGACCGTCGAGCACCATCACCATCCGCTCGCTGAGCGTCCACTGACCCTGCTCGGGCGGCTGCAGCAGTCCTTGCAGGATGACGCGAACCCGGTCTCGCCTGCGAGACCGCTCCTCGATCCAACCGACCGAACCCTGCAGGTACACGCCTGCCACGGGCCCGAGCGGCAGGTCGAGGTGCTGCGCGAGGTGCTCGTCGGCCTGCTTGCCGAGGACACCACCCTCGAACCACGCGACGTGCTGGTCATGTGCCCGGACATCGAGGACTACGCGCCGCTGATCTCCGCGACGTTCGGCCTTGCTGACGACACCGCGGCCGACGAGAACCGCCACCCCGGTCACCGGCTCCGGGTCCGCCTCGCCGACCGCTCCCTGCGCCAGACCAACCCGTTGCTCGCCACCGTTGCGGCGATGCTCGAGCTCGCCGATGCCCGCGTTACGGCGAGCCAGGTGCTCGACCTCGCCGCGTCGACGCCCGTTCGGCGGCGGTTCCGATTCTCCGACGACGACCTGGAACGCCTGCGGGGTTGGGTGGCGGCGTCGGGCATTCGGTGGGGGCTCGACGGTGAACACCGCGCGCCGTACGACCTGGCCGCGATCCCGCAGAACACCTGGCGCACTGGCCTCGACCGCATTCTGCTCGGGGCGGCGATGGCCGAGGACGGGCTGCGGTGGATCGACAGGGCGCTGCCGCTCGACGACGTCGACAGCAGCGACATCGACCTCGCCGGCCGGCTGGCCGAGCTGGTCGACCGGCTGGCAATCACCCTCGACGACCTCACCGGCGAGTACCCGCTCGCCCACTGGCTGGAGGCGCTGGGCACTGGGATGGCCCGGCTCACCGACGTCACCGAGACCGACGAGTGGCAGCGGGCCCAGGCCCAGCGCGAGCTCGCACAGGTCGCTCAGGATGCCGGAGATCGGGCGACGTCGATCACGCTGACCCTGGCCGACATCCGCGCCCTGCTCGCCGACCGGCTGCGCGGCCGCCCGACCCGGGCCAACTTCCGCACCGGGGAGCTGACCATGTGCTCGATGGTGCCGATGCGCTCGGTGCCGCACCGCGTCGTCTGCCTGCTCGGGCTCGACGACGGCCGGTTCCCGCGGACCGCGAGCGTCGACGGCGACGACGTCCTGGCCCGCGACCCGCGAGTCGGCGAACGCGACCCGCGCAGCGAGGACCGTCAGCTCCTACTCGACGCGATCCTCGCCGCCAAGGACCACCTGGTCGTCCTCTACACCGGTGCCGACCCGCGCACCAACGCTCCGCGCCCACCCGCGGTCCCCGTTGGCGAGATCCTCGACGCCGCCGACGGGCTGGTTCGCACGTCCGACGGTCGATCGGCCCGTGAGCACGTCGTCGTCCATCACCCGCTGCAGCCGTTCGACGAGCGCAACTTCGTCCCCGGCGAGCTCGGCGCGGAGCGGCCGTTCAGCTTCGACCGACAGTCACTCGCCGGAGCCGTCCGGGCCGGGCAATCCCGCGTTGGGCAGGGCCCGTTCCTGAACCCGCCGCTCGCCCCGCCGGACGAGCCCGACGAACTCGCGCTCGACGACCTGATCGCGTTCCTCGAGCACCCGGCGAAGGCGTTCCTGCGGCAGCGGCTCGGCGTCACCCTGGTCGGCGACGACGAGGAGCTCGACGACGCGCTCGCCGTCGAGCTGGATCCGCTGAACAAGTGGGCCGTCGGAGACCGGCTGCTCCGGGCGCGGCTGGCCGGTGCCGATGCATTGACCTGCATCCAGGCCGAGTGGCGACGGCAAACGCTCCCGCCGGGCCAGCTGGGCAAGCGGGTCGTCGACGGTGTGATGGCCGAGGTCGAGCCGCTGGTCGAGGCGAGCGAGGAGCTGCGCATCGGCTCCGCGCGGACGGTCGACATCTCCGTTGATATCGCCGGCCGTCGCCTGGTCGGCACGGTCGGCGGAATCCACGACGGGACCGTGGTCCGGGTCGAGTACTCGCGGCTCTCGCCCAAGCACCGGCTGCGCGCGTGGGCGCAACTGCTGGCGCTGACGTCGGCGCATCCGGACCAGACCTGGACCGCCGCGACGGTCGGACGGGACAGGCGAGAGGGCGTGGCGACGTCACACCTTGGCCCCGTCGACGCGGAGACCGCCCGTCAGCACCTGGCCGGGCTGGTAGAGCTCCGCGCACAAGGCCTGTGCGCACCGCTCCCGGTCGCGGTCAAGACATCGGCCGAATACGCCGCCAAGCGGGTGAACGCGACGGCCGCCAATGCAACCGCCTTGGCCGAGAAAGAGTGGGCGAGCGACCGGTTTGAGGCCGAGCAGGCCGATCCCGCGCACCGGCTGGTGTGGGGAGACCCGGCGCCGTTCGACGTCCTTCTCGCCGAGAAGGCCAGCGACGACGAGCAGCCGATCGGCTGGCTCGGCGACGAGCCGCACCGGTTCGGTGCTTTGGCTCGCCGGCTGTGGGAGCCGCTGCGAGCAGCCGAGAAGCTGGAGTCGGCATGACGTCCGTCATCGACGTCGTGCCGTTCGACGTGTGCGGTCCGCTCCCGACCGGCACCACCGTGCTGGAGGCCAGCGCCGGGACTGGCAAGACCTACACGATCGCCGCACTCGCCACCCGCTACGTCGCGGAAGGCGTGGCCGAGTTGCCCGAACTGATGCTGGTCACGTTCAGCCGGGCGGCGACCCAGGAGCTGCGCGAGCGGGTGCGGGAACGGCTGGTTACCGTCGAGCGCGGCTTGGCCGACCCTGCCAGTGCGCGGCTCAGCGGCGACGACCCGGTACTGGCGCTGCTCGCCGACGCGCCGGACGCCGAGGTCGTGCGCCGCCGGCACCGGCTCACCCGGGCGCTGGCCGCGTTCGACGCCGCGACCATCGCGACCACGCACGGTTTCTGCCTGCAGATGCTCGCCGGGCTGGGCATGGCCGGCGACCTGGAGCCCGACGCCACGTTCGTCGAGGACGTCGACGACCTGGTGGTCGAGGTGGTCGGTGATCTGTACTTGCGCCGGTTCGCCGCCGAGACTGCAGAGCCGGCCCTCGACTTGCGTACCGCGCTCACCGTCGCCCGGGCGGCGATCGGCGACCCGCAGGCGACGCTCGTCGCGTCCGAAGCGCCGGACGGCTCGCCGGCCCGACTCCGCTACGCCCTGGCGAGCGACACAGAGAAAGAGGTGTACCGCCGCAAGCGGATGCGCCGCCTGCTCGACTACGACGACCTGGTCAGCCGGCTCGACGACGCCCTGCGCGATCCGGTGCGCGGCGCGGCCGCCGTCGAGCGAGTCCGGTCGCGGTACAAGGTCGTGCTGGTCGACGAGTTCCAGGACACCGATCCGCTGCAGTGGCGGATCCTGGAGACCGCATTCCACGGCACGACGACGCTGGTGCTGATCGGCGACCCGAAGCAGGCGATCTACGCCTTCCGCGGCGCAGACTTGATCGCTTACCTCTCGGCCAGAGACGTCGCGTCGGAGCACCGCACGCTGGCTCGCAACTGGCGCAGCGACTCACCCCTGCTCACCGCGCTCGGGTCGGTGTTCCGGGGCGCGGCGCTGGGCGACGAGCGGATTCCGGTGCGCGACGTGGTCGCGTCGCATGACGAGCCCAGACTCGACGACGCCGGCCCCCCGCTACGGCTGCGCGTTGTGCGTCGTGCGCTGGCCGACGTGTCCGACCGGGCGAAGATCACTGCCAAGGTGGCGCGCCGGATCGTTGCCGAGGACGTCGCGTGCGACATCGTCAAGCTGCTCGATGGCCCGGCTCGGCTAGCGCTGAAGGGCGACGCGCGGGCGGTCTCCCCCGGCGACATCGCGGTGCTGGTCCGGACCAACGATCAGGCGGCCATGGTCCGGGACACCTTGGCCGCTGCGGGAGTGCCGGCGGTGCTCACCGGCAGCCGCAGCGTTTTCCTGGCCCCGACCGCGCGGGACTGGCTATGCCTCCTGCGCGCGCTTGAGCAACCGCACCGGGCCGGTCTGGTGCGCGCAGCTGCGCTGACCCCGTTCGTCGGCTGGACGCCGCGCCAGCTCGCCGACTCCGGCGACGCAGGTACCGACGAGCTCGGCCAACTCCTGCGGTCGTGGCGCGATGTGCTCGCCGCGCGCGGCGTCGCGGCGCTTCTCGAGGTCATGACGTCGTCCGGACTGGTCGAGCGGCTGCTCGGCACCGACGACGGCGAGCGTCGGCTCACCGACGTCCGGCACATCGGCCAGGCGCTGCATGCGGCCGCGGTCACCGGCCGGCTCGGCTTGGCAGCGATCGTCGAGTGGCTGCAGCGGCGGATCAACGAGGCTGCTGCAGACGCGGCCGAGGAGCGCAGCCGCCGGCTGGAGTCTGACGCCGACGCCGTGCAGGTGGTGACCATCCACGGCGCAAAGGGCCTGCAGTTCCCGGTCGTCTACGTGCCGTACGGGTGGGACCGGTACGTGCCCGACAACCCGGACCCGCTGCGGCTGCACGACGCCGACGGCATCCGGCTGCTCGACGTCGGCGGCAAGGACGGGCCGGGCTACTTTGAGCGGCGGGACTCGCATCTTGCCGAGGAGCTGGGCGAGGACCTGCGCCTGCTGTACGTCGCGATGACTCGAGCCCGCTGCCAAGTCGTCGCCTGGTGGGTGCCCGCGACGACCGCCGAGCACGCGCCGTTGAGCCGGTTGCTGTTCAGCGACTTCGATTCAGCCGAGCAGCCGCCCACTCGGGTTCGGCTGATGCGCGACGTCGACGTTCGCGGCCGGCTGGTCGACTTGTTCTCGCTCGCCGCCGGAACTGTTGCCGTGGAGGACGTTGCCGACGATCGTGCGGCGCGCTGGCGGCCGGTGTCGGATTCAGCACCGGCGCTGGCCGCGGCGACGTTCGACCGCGGGTTGGACGAGGGCTGGCGGCGCACGTCCTACACCGGGCTCACCCGGTTCCTCCACGACGACGTCGTTCCGGAACCAGGCGTCGGCAGCGAGCCAGAACTGGAAGCGGAAGAACGGCAGGACGAACCAGCGGCTCCTTCCGTGGCGGCTGCAGCCTCGGTTGACCTGCTCGAGGAGGCGCTGCGCACTGTCCCGTCGCCGCTGGCCGACTTTCCATCCGGCGCGGCGTTCGGGACGCTCGTGCACACCGTGCTGGAGTACGTCGATCCAAGTGCCGACGACGTCGCCGCCGAGCTGCGCGAACGGTGTACCGAAGCCGTTGAGCGCCAGTTTGGCGTGCCGGTGGAGCCGATCGCGCTCGCGGACGGGCTGTTTCCGCCGCTCGAAACCCCGCTCGGACCTCTTGCTGACGGCCGTCGCCTACGTGACTTCTCGACGGCAGACCGGCTGGCCGAGCTGGACTTCGAGCTGCCTCTCGCCGGCGGCGACCACCCGAGCGCCGCCGACGCAACCGTCGCCGCGATTGCCGATCTGCTCCGCCGGCACATACCGCCGTCCGACCCGCTCGCCGGCTACGCCGACGCTCTTCGCGCACCGGGACTCGGCGGCCAACGGTTGCGTGGATACCTTTCCGGCAGCATCGACGCCGTCCTCCGAGTTCGGATGCCCGACGGCGACCTCCGCCATGTCGTCGTCGACTACAAGACCAACTGGCTGGGCGGCTTCGGCCCGAGCGGCGCCGAGCCACTGACCGCGTGGGACTACCGCCCCGAAGCAATGGCCGCCGAGATGATCCGCGCGCACTACCCGCTGCAGGCGCTGCTGTACTCGGTGGCGCTGCACCGGTTCCTGCGCTGGCGGCAGCCCGGCTACGACCCGGCGACTCACATCGGCGGCGTGCTCTACCTGTTCTTGCGCGGCATGTGCGGCCCGGAGACACCGGTGATCGGCGGAGTGCCGTGCGGAGTGTTCTCCTGGCAGCCGCCGGCAGGGCTCATCGAGGACATCTCCGCCTTGCTCGACCGAGGTGCACCATGACCCTGCTCCTCGATAATCATCACGACGATCTTCACGACGTCCGGCTGGCGGCTCGGGCACAAGGTTTGCTCGCGGAGTTCAACGCCGCCGGAGTGCTTGACCGCCAGCGACATCCATGTAGCGACGACACTCGGCCGGCTCTGCGGCGAGTCGAACGATCAGGTCCTGCTTGCCGCCGCACTTCGCCGTGCGAGCGGTCCGTGAGGGCTCGGTCTGCATCGACCTCGCCGAAGCCCGACCGCTCGGCCGGCGATGTCGAGGAATCAGCGGACTTCGACTCCCTCCCGTGGCCCGACCCATCCGACTGGATCTCAGCGTGTACACGCAGCCCCGTCATCGCGGTCGGCATCGACGGACCGGACAACCGCCCGCTTCGCCTGGTCGACGGCCTGCTCTATCTCGACCGCTACTGGCGCGAGGAACAACTCATCCGTGACCAGCTCGAGACCCGTACGTCGCGAACGCCGCCAGAGATCGACACCGACCGGCTGCACTTGGCGCTCGACCGCTTCTTCCCCGGCCCCGCCCCGGACTTGCAGCGTCTCGGCGTGGCAGCATGCGTGACCGGTTGGGTGACAGTCATCGCTGGCGGCCCTGGAACCGGCAAGACCACGACAATTGCCCGCCTGCTCGCCCTGCTAGCCGAAATGCACGACACGCCGCCACGCGTTGCTCTGGCCGCACCGACTGGCAAGGCCGCAGCACGCATGCAGGAAGCGGTCACCGAGGAATTCGCCCGCCTCACCGGCGAAGGGATCGAAGTTCCACCCGCTCCGCCAGCGTCGACCCTGCACCGCCTGCTCGGCTGGCGACCTGACTCGCACAGCCGATTCCGCTTCAACCGGGACAACCATCTGCCGTACGACATGGTGGTGGTGGACGAGACCTCGATGGTGTCCCTGACGCTGATGTCCCGGCTGCTGGAAGCGATGCGCCCGGACGCACAGCTGGTCCTGGTTGGCGACCCGGATCAGCTCGCCTCCGTTGAAGCCGGCGCTGTTCTCGGCGACCTAGTCCGCCGCCAACCCCGGCCTGCGCCGGACGACAGATCGGCCCGTCTGAGCAATCTCCTGCCTGACGATGTTCAGCCAGTTGCTGACGTGGAACCCGAGCTCCGCAACGACGTTGTTCGGCTTCGCATCGTCCACCGCTATGGTGGCGCGATCGCCGAGCTGGCCGAAGCCATCCGCCGCGGCCACGCCGACGACGTTATGGCGGTACTCCGCCGCGGCGACCCCCATGTCGAGTTCGTCGAGACCGACCTGGAAGCCCGCAACCCAGCCGGCCTCGAAGGCCTCCGCGCCGACGTCGTGAATGCCGGCCGGGCCGTCATCGAGGCCGCGCTCGCCGGCGACGCACCCGCCGCTCTAGTAGCGCTGGACCACCACCGCCTGCTCTGCGCCCACCGCCGCGGCCCCTACGGCGTCTCCCGCTGGAGCCAGGAGGTCGAACGCTGGCTCGCCGCAGCGGTCCCGGAGTTCGAACCCGACCGTGAGTGGTACATCGGCCGCCCGCTGATCATCACCGCCAACAACTATGAGCTCGGACTTTTCAACGGCGACACCGGCGTCGTCATTGACCACGGCACGACCGGCCCCGCCGCCGTCTTCACTCGCGGAACAGAAGTGATCGAAGTCGCACCCAGCCGACTCGACGCCGTCGGGACAGTCCACGCGATGACGGTGCACCGCGCCCAGGGCAGCCAATTCGCCCGCGCGACCGTGCTGCTGCCTCCCGCGGAATCGGCGCTGCTGAGCCGCGAGCTGCTCTACACGGCCGTCACCCGTGCTCGCAAGTCGGTGCGAGTCGTCGGGACCACCGCGTCGATCCGTGCCGCGGCCGAACGACCGGTCGTCAGAGCAAGTGGCCTTGCAACGCCCCGGCGTTGAGTCGTCTTCTGCCATCACGCCCGCTTTCCTCGCACCCGATCGGGCCTGATCAAACTTCGCAAGGCTCTCGGCGCGCTCGCTTCCGATCCGCCGGGCGGCCCTCGGCCGTCTGCCGGTCGTCTGGTGGCTGCAAGACCCGGTCGGATGAGCTCCGCGAGACCCCTCGTTCACTCGAAGCTGCGCGACAGTTCGCGGTTCGCGCCGACGCCCCGAAACCGAAGGCCGATCACGCCCTGAAGTTTCCCGGCCTCGGCTGTAGTTGCGGGTCTTGGTAGCCGGTCTCCCAGGGGAACCGGCCGGCCTCGTCGTCGTTGCTGAGCTGAAGGACCGGTACCGAGTACTCCGGTGGCCGCCTGTAGTGGCAATTGGCCGAAAACACGATCTCGCCCGGGTTGGGGACCTCCTCGGCGAGGATCCGGTGTGGCCAGCCGTCGCACCTGATCAACTCACCGGGCCGGGCTGCTCCGGGTCTGTGACGTCCGCGACCTGGAGCTCGAAGACCAACGGCTCCAGCGCGTCCAGCGCGCGCTGCTCATTCACGGACCCGGACGTGCACCATGCCGTCGTTCAGGGGCCGGGGACCGTTGGCAGCCCTTCCTTCTCTGCGGCCATCGCGAGCCGTTGGTCGAGGCAGACGAAAGCAGGCGGCGGTCCAAGCTCGTCACGGAGCAGGAGCGCCGCAGCCAACTGCGCCGCGTCCGCGGCTCGCAGCGGATGGCGCGCGAGCAGCGGAACAGCCCGGGCCCGCACCGCAAGCACGTCAGTCACCTCGTCCCATCCCTCCGCGAGAGTTCCGAAACGATCGAGGACGAGACGTCGCTCGGCGCGGGTCACCTAGCCCGTCACGGACCCGTCCGTTCGACCGCGCTGACGATCTCGACGCTGGTCCACGCCCAGGTCACCACGGCCGGATCGTCGCGCAACCAGCCGCGGACTTCCTCGGTCCGCGGTTCGGCGGCGATGAGCGGGACCAGGGCCGAGGCGTCCCAATACCTCACAGCCGATCCGCCCGCTCTTCCTCCAGCGCCGCTGTCATGCTCACCGGCAGGTTCAGTGGCGGCTCGTCCACGATCTCGAGGATCCGCCCATTGCCGGCCCGCACGATCCCGTCGGCAACCAGACGGCTGCGCGGATCCTCGCCGGATTCGTCGTCGCCATGGGCGACCGCAACCAGTCGTGCGACCGGCCGACCTCGGTCGACGATCTGGACCTCACCGCCTCGCCGGACCGCGCGCAGATACCGCGACAGATGTGCCTTGAGTTCGGATACCGACACCACGGTCATCAGACCTCCATGGTCAGTTGTAGATGACCATCATAGTCACTTGAACTTTTTCACGGATTGGGAAATGCGTCGCCTGCCTCCAGACGAAGACGGAGGAGCTCCTCGAGCGGCATCGACTCGCCGTCCCTGCCGCCGACGCCGACGACGAGTGGCGGCTCGGAAGGGTGGAGGACCGCACCGGTGAATCGTGCGCGCAGGCTCGGCGGCGACGACATGATGTAGAAGCCACCGTCCACACCGATCGCCAGTGAGCCGTTCCGTTTGAGGTACCACCCGGTGAGGGCGGTGCGGTACGTGGTGCGCCCGTTCTGTGCTTTGGAGCGCAGCGACGTCGTGGCCAGTTCCCGTTCGCGGGCCTCGTCCACGAACCAGTTCACCAGCTTGCGGGCCTGTTGCGAATCAACAGCTTTCCGCCGTTGCAGCGCGGCCGCACGCTGAGCCGCAACGTCCCGCCGCTTGTCCTGCCAGGCCGACTGCTCGTCCGCACTCATTCCGTCAGTGTGGCCGGTCGGGCGGCCTCTCGGAACGACCGGTGGCACAGCTCGGTCAGGGCCCGGGGGGACCAAACCGGTCTCGCCCGCGAGCACAATCAGGCGAGCGCGGCCGGAGCGCGAGCTCGGCGCCGGCAGCGAGCGGCGTCCAGTGGCTGCCCAGCCTCCTCGAACAGCATCGCTGCACGGTCGAGTAGGACCGCCTGCTGGTCCGTCAACGGTCGACGATTACTACCTCGTATTCGTCTGCGGTCGGGGGGAAGCCCGTGTCGAACTTAGCGTTGACGGCGGCGAGCCGATTGCCGTGAATCGCGACGGTCGACGGCGTCTGGAACAGCGGGCTGGTGATGATCTCCTCGACAACCCCGCTGGTCAGGTCCGGGCTCAGCCGCAGCCTGGAGACCTGGTTCATGAAGGGTTCCGCCACCCACAACCTCCCGGCCTCGTAGACGAGGCCGTCCGGGCCGATCGGTGCAAACAGCAGCCTGCTCGCGCCGGTCATCGGATCAACCGTGTAGAGCGCCTCGGCGGTCGAATGTCCGACGATAAGAGTGCGTCCGTCGGGTGTGGCGGCGATGCCGTTGAGGTTGAACGCGCCACTAGTGTCGGCCGCCGGACCCGTGCGCAGCGTCGGCCAGCAGCCTACCGAGCTGTTCGCACTCCGACCGGCGCCCGACCAGCCCGGCCTGGCCAGCGTCTGCCCGGTATTCGGGAAAGGCGGCGAGGATCTGGTCGCGGACGGCCAGCGCGTGTTGGCCCGGGCCGACGCCGAGTCGCGGCGGAGCGCGGCGTCCATCCGTTCGAACTGTCGCAACGCGGCCCGGTGGTCGCCCGCCTCGATGTGCTGCGTCATCAATGCAACGTGCGCATCCTCCGCGGCCGGGTCGTCGGCGAGCAGAGCGTCCCATCGGGCCGCGAGGCGCAACAAGTCCCGGTAGCGCGAACGCAGATGCTCGCGGCGATTCTCGGCCCACGTCTCGTCAAGGTCGTCAGGGAGGAGCGTGCCGCCGTAGCGTTCGAGCGCCGCAGTCGCCACGCCCGCAGATCCGTCTGCCAGTGCCTCCTCCGCGACCCGCTCAAACACATCGACGTCCACGACCACGTCCGCCTCGGGCAGCAGGGCGACGGTGTCGCCGCGCAGGATCACCGCCGTCCGATCATCACCGAGGGCGCGACGTGCGTAGTGGGCCAGCTTGTGCAGCCGCGGCGCCGCGTCGGCGATGGTGAGGTCGGGCCACACAGCCGGTCGATGAGCTGTTCTCGATGCAGCCGGCGCCCCGGCGCGAGGGCGAGCAACTTCACCAGGGTGGCCGCTTGGGGGCGCGGCCAGCCGCTCGGCGGCACGGGCGTTCCGTCGAGCAGCACCTCGAAGCCGCCGAGCATTCTGATCTCGACCTTGGCGGCCGTAGGCGACTTCGCCACGGTTTCCCCGGACGTTCGATCCGTATACCGATTGTCATCATCCACCCGGGGTCGGCTCGGCGTGCTTACTCACGGTTCTCTCAGGCGTCCGGCGGGCGGCCCGTCGTCACGGCTCAGCCCGCCAGAACTGCTGCCGCGGACCGGTCATGCACATCAAAGCTCTGCAGCGCCTCGACCTGCCCGCTCATCGCCGAGCTGGCCTCGAGCAGCAGGCGCCGCAACTGCGGGATCGTCCACGCGTGGCTCGCGATCTCCTCCACCGCACTGAAGAGCCGGCGGACGAGTGCGTCCCTTGTCGTCTGGTATCCGGCCAGCGCTTCCGCCTCGGAGGCTGTTCCGCCGTGGATGTCAGCCACCGCATCTGCCAGGAGCTCGGCGTCGCGCAGTGCGTCGGTGATGCCGTGGGTGCTGAGCGGATCCTCGAAGTATCCGGCGTCCCCGACCAACGCCCAGCCAGATCCCCACGATTGCCGCAGGTAGCCAGCCATACTCGCGAAGCCGCGTAGCCCACGCGGCGGTCTTGCCGCCGATACACGCTCGGCCGCAACGGGTGACACCGTCTCGAGCACCGTGCCGAACGCCTGATGCGCATTTCCAGTCCGCCGGGCGGCCTTCATCCGCGTCTGCGTCGTGCCGACGAAGACCACCGTCTGGCCGTCGTTGGTCGGGATCATGCCGGCGCTGCCACCCGGCGCGTACAGCCACTCGTAGCCGTCGACCGGCAGGTCGTCCCAGTATCCGTACAGGAACGAGCCGCCACCCGTCCGCGCCGTTCGAATCACCGGAGCACCGGTCTCCCGAGCAACAACCGAACGGATGCCGTCGGCGCCGACGGTGAGCGGCGCGGAGGCGATCAGCCGCTGTCCGCCGACGTCCTGGCCGGCGATTCCGGTCACCCGGCCGGTGTCGTCGCGAAGCAGCCCGGTCACCGTCACGCCGAACCGCACATCCGCACCGGCCGCCGTCGCGGCATCGGCGAGCACGCGATCCAGAACCGTGCGGCGAGGCGCGTAGAGCGCACTGACGCCCGCGGCCATCTTGAGTGATATCGGCGTGGTCTCGTCCGGGTAGTGGAAGACCACCCGGGTCACCGGTGGCGTGCCGGCGGCGACGATCTCGTCGAGCAGGCCCATCGCTTCAGCTGCAGCACCCCGCCACGCATCAGTGCGTGGGTGGAGACCGTGTCGCTGCCGTACCGGGCCCGGTCGAGCACGAGGACTCGGAGACCTCGCCGGGCCAGCAGGATCGCCGTCGCCGATCCGGCGCAGCGCGCACCGACCACGATCACGTCATGGGTCGAGCGGTTCATAGTCACGTTCCTGCTCCTGCGGGTAGGGGTGGTCGGATACAGCGCGAACGGTTCGATTCCTCGATGTGCTCGCAGATGGTCCGGGCGTCGTGGCGGGCGCCGTCGATGAAGCTGGAGTCGCGGCGGTGCATGAACCGCTGGCCGATGACGTAGAGGCCAGGCGCCGAGGTGATTCCGCGGTGTTGCCGAACGTCGCCGTGGCGGTCGAGCACCGGCACCCGCAGCCACGGGTATTCGTGCCGGAAACCGGTGGCCCAGACGACGGTCGAGATGCCAGTGGCCTTCAGGTTGAGTGCATCGAGCTGGGCCGTGACGCTGACCGGATGAACCGGCTCTTTCGGCAGCACCTCGGCTTCGAGGCCGGTCGACTGGATGAAGCGGTCGACCTCGGCAAGCGTCTGCTCCAGCCGCGACTCTGCAGCGGTGACCGCCGCTTCGAGGTCGTCGGCGAAGTGCACCTGGTGGCCGTCGGTGTCGGTGAATCGTCCGGTGATCACCACGCCCATCTCGCTCAATGTCGCCAGGTTGAGCTCGTCGTTGGACGATCCGGTGCCCAGCTGGAGGGACGGTTCGCGGCTGGCCCGTCGCGGGTCGCGGACTTGGTCGATCGTGCGACTCAGCGCACCGATCTGCTCCAGCCACCACATGATGTCGATGCCGCGGTACCGCCGCGGCAGCCGTGTGTGCGCCCCGACCGCCAGGATCACGCCGCGCCCGGCTCCGCGGAGCTCGGCGGCGATCTGTGCGCCGGAGGCCGACGCGCCGACCACGAGCACGCCGCCGTCCGGCAGCTGATCCGGATTGCGGTACCGGGTGGTGTGGACCTGCTGGATGCTCGGATCGAGACGCGCGGCATGGTAATCCGGCACGTGCGGGCGTGCGCCGGTGGCCATGACCACGTTTCGGGCGAGCCAGGAGCCCTGCGTGGTGGTGACGCGGTAGCCGTCGGCGACTGGAGCGACGTCGGTCACGGAATTCCAGCTCTGGATCGGTGCGTCGAAGGATTGTGCGTAGTTCTCCAGGTAGGCCGTTAGCTCGGCGGCCGACATGAAGCCTTCGGAATCAGTGCCCTGATACCGCCAGCCAGGCAGCCGCGTCATCCAGTTGGGCGTCAGCAGGCGCAGCGAGTCCCAGCGGGAGCTGCGCCAACTCTCCGCCAGCCGTCCCCGGTCGAGCACAACGTGGTACCGGGCGGCGTCGGTCAGGCAGAAGCTCATCGCGAGCCCGGCGTGGCCTGCCCCGATGACGACCGTATCGATCCTTCGCATCTCGCCCCTCGTATCTGAGCGACGCGGCCGCCAGGTGATACGCCCCAGGCGGCCGCGACGCGTCCGTGCGTCAGTCGACCGTGACGTCGATGGCGATCGGCACCGAGTTGGTGAGCACGTCGTAGACGGCCGAGCGGTCTCTGGAGCGCTCGACGAGAGCGCGCAGCTTCTCGGGCGGGGCGTTGCCCTTGACCTTGAAGTTGACCCGGATCTGCTCGTAGCCGTTGCGGACCTCGTCGGACATGCCGAGGCCTCCGAGCAGGTTGATGTCGCCTTCGACGGTCGACTCGACCTCGGTCAGCTCGATGCCGCGGGCCGCGGCGATGTTGGCGAGGCCCGAAGTCAGGCACGCCGCCAGCGCAGCCAGCACGTACTCCACCGGTGCCGGGCCGTGGTCCGTGCCCACGAGCACCTCGGGGTGGTCGGCGTCTATGACGGTCTCGCGGCGGTGCTCCAGCTCCTGGCCGGCGCCGAAGAACGCGTGCATGGAGCTCAGATTGTGGGTGCCGCTCACCCACCGGTTCTTCGCGCGGAACTGGAACTTGGCGATCTCGGGCTGCGCCTTGACGGCGTCGAGCGTGGCGAACAGCGTCGGTGTGTCGACTCCGTTGAGCGGCACTCGCTCGATGGTGGTTGTGGTCATTTCCGTGTCCGGATGCATGGTGTCCTCCTTGGCTGTGTTCTGGCTCTGACTTGGAGCCTCGTCGCTGTGGTCCAGGCGCACATCCGTGCCGACCACTGATCCGGCTACGGAATCGACTACGTACGGGGCCGCGTGCTCCGTGAGCGGCACAATGGGACGCATGCCCTGGCCCTTGGTCTTGCCGCAATCGGGCATCTCGGCACGAGAGGAAGAGGTTCTGGCTGCGCTCGGTGAGCACCTGAGCAATGCCGAAATCGGGGCCAAGCTGTTCATCTCGGTCCGTACCGTCGAGAGCCACGTGTCGTCGCTGCTGCGCAAGCTCGGAGCGACCGACCGACGCGAGCTCGCGGACATGGCAGCCCGCATGACGCAACCCGACGGGGCACAAACAGCCGCGGCGATACCGTCGCCGCTGACGTCATTCGTCGGCCGGGCCAGTGAGCAAGCCGCGCTGGCTCAGGCGCTGCAGGACCATCGGCAGGTCACCGCGGTGGGCCCAGGCGGCGTGGGTAAGACCCGGCTCGCGCTGGCAGTGATCGCTAAAGCGGCCGACACGTTCGCTGACGGCGTGTGGTTCGTCGACCTGGTTCCGGTCAGCGAACCGGACATGGTGGGTGCTGCTGTTGCCGCCGCGCTGGGGATCGGCAAGCAGCAGGGACGGTCGACCGAGGCAGTGATCGCCGGCGCGTTGGCAACGGCCGACACGCTGCTCACCTTCGACAACTGCGAGCACGTGCTCGACGGCGTCGCGCCGCTGGTGGAACGGCTGCTGAGCGACTGTCCGAAGTTGACCGTCCTTGCGACCAGCCGGGCCCGGCTCACGGTCCCGTTCGAGTGGGTGTTCCCGGTGCCGCCGCTGTCCCTCCCCGCCGACGACGGCCAGTCGGACGCGGTCGCTCTGTTCACCGAGCGCGCCGAGGCTGCCGACTGGCCGGTAGCTGCCGCGGATCACGACCGCGTTGCCGACATCTGCCGGGCGCTCGACGGCGTCGCGCTGGCAATCGAACTGGCGGTGGCACGGCTGCCGGTTCTCGGGCTCGACGGCCTGCACACGGGGATGTCAGATCAGCTCCGGCTCCTCGCCGGTGGCCAACGCGCCGACGACCGGCACAGCTCGGTGCGCGCCATGCTGGACTGGAGCCACGGTCTGCTCGACGAGACCGAGCAGACCCTGCTCAGGCGAGTCGCGGTCTTCGCCGCACCCTTCACAACCGACGCAGCGGCGGAGGTGGCGGGATTCCCGCCGATCTCCGTCGATAACGTCCAGGACGGGCTAGCTCAGCTGGCCGGGCAGAGCCTGCTCGCTGCGATACCAACCGCGACCGGCACCCGATACCGCGCTCTCGAAACGATTCGGCAATATGGCCTGGAACGCCTGACCGATGCTGGCGACCTCGACGAGACACGCGCCCGCCACCTTCGCTGGTGCCTCACTGCCGCGTCGGAACTGGACAGTGAAGGCCAAGCTGATCGCGCCAGGTGGCGGGCTCGGTTCGACCATCTCGTCGACGATCTGCGGGCGGCTCTCGGCTGGGCTGCGGATCACCCCGAGCACCGAGTCAGTGCGCACGAGCTGGCCGTCGTGTTGGCCGGGTTGACGTTCGCTCGCGGGCTCCTGCGCGAATCCCAGCAGCGCTACGAGCAAGCCGCGGAGCTCGCCGGTGACTCAGCACAGCAGACGTCGGCGTTGTGGTACGCAGCCGCAACTGCCTGGTGCCGGTTTGCAGGGACCGATGCCTATCGATTGCGGCGCAACGCGGCTCGTATTGCACTCGAGGCGGGCGACAAGCAATTGGCTGCCCGCTACCTTGCCGAGTCGGCCGCTGTGATCTTGCGCGCGCCGGGGATCATGTCCCCGGTCCCATCGCTGGACGAGGCCCAGGAGCTTATCCGGGCCGCACGCGACCTGGCCGACCAGGGCACGGCAACAGAAGCAGCGATCCTCGTGGCCGAGGCCTCGTGGGCCAGCGGCGGCGTCACTGAGCCAGCGGACGTCGTGCGGGCGGAGAACGCGGCTCGGCGGGCTCGGCAGCTGAGCGAGCCGTTGATCGAAAGTGGTGCTCTAGACGGGCTGACAGGGTCGTATGCCGGACAGGGCATGGTCGTTGAGGCCGCCAGAAGCGCACGCCGCCGACTCGAGGTGCTTGCACCGCTCCCGATGGATGCCACGGTTGGATACGAGTTGCTGGACGCGCTGAACATGGCCTGCGAGTACAGCGTGGGTGGTGGTGATCTGCGTGCGGCGCGCGCCTCGGCAGAGCGTCTACGCGACATGCCCATGGTCGTCGAGGAAGGGCATCTGGCCACCGCGCAGTTGATCGTGGTCGATGCCTTGGCCGGAAACGTCACTGACGTTCGCGTCGCCAGTGAGCGGTTCCGCGAAGGCTGGGAGCGGGCTGGCCGGCCACGGTCCGCATATCTGGGTCGACCCACGGCAGCCATCGCCATGGCATGCGGTCTCGCCGGGGACGACGCCGCCCGCGCCGATTGCCTGGGCGTGATCGAGGCCATGGGCGTCGGGCCGGACCGCCTGGCCGGTTACGGCGCCACATTCGACGCCATCCTGTTCCTGCATCGGGGGCAGCACAGGCGGGCGCTTGATCGGCTGTCCGACGAAGCGGAGGACTTGCGCCGGTGGATCACGGGGGTGTGGCGGCAGTGGTACGCCGCGCTCAAGGCGGAGGCGGCGGTTCTCAGCGATCGGTCCGACGCCGCCGGACGGCTTGTTCAGGCTCGGGTGATCGCTACCCACAACCCGATCGCCACCGCCATCGTCGACCGAGCTGAGGCAATACTCGCCGGAGACCGTGCCGGCCTGCTGGCCGCGGCGGCCGCCTTCGATGCCGCTGCCTGCCCGTACCAACAAGCGCGAACCCTCGTGCTGGCCGGCGGGCCCGAACGGAACGAAGGCGTTGCCATGATGACGGCGTTGGGCATTGCTGCTCCGGCAGAAAGGGTCTGAGAGGTGCGATGGCGAAACTGATCTACGACACGTCAATGTCACTCGACGGCTTCATCGCCGGGCCGAATCCTCGGCCCGGCGAACCGCTCGGCGACGGGGGCGATCGGCTCCACGAGTGGATGTCGGGGATCGCGGACTTCCGGCGGAAGGAGTACTGACGGTATGGGAGCGCAAGTGCTGTTTCGGTCTCAGGCTCGACCGAGCACGAGCAACCGCCGCCAGGTGCGTTGGACTCGGGGCCGACCGCCGTGGTCGGCTCGGGCCTGCTTGGCCTGACGGACCTGCCGCTGGTGTGCTGCTTCGGCGACGAGCTCGGCGTGGCGAAACTCCGTCAGTTGGTTTGCGACCCTCTCTGCGTCGTGGTGTTCTGACGGGTCAGAAAGTAGGTCGGCGGCCTTCCCGCAACTTCCCGGCAGGCTTCGCGAGTTCGGCCTAGACGACGACTGGCCGAGCCAGCGGACTGAAGCACCCATGGCTAGTCATCCTGAGTGGTCAGCAATTATTGCCAAGTGGCTCTTATTGGTTGACAATGAGCCATGGATCTTTCCGAACCGGCCAGTGTGGTGATGGCGCCGGGAACGGCTGCCGTGATCAGGGTGCTTGCCGGCGCTGAGGACGCTTTCACGATCCGCCAGATCGGACGTCTTGCCGGGGTCAGTCACGCGCGGGCGGCACAGGTGGTCGCCCTGCTCGATCGGCACGGCGCGGTCGACACCGAGGACCGAGGACCGTCTCGACTGTGCACATTGAACCGCGAGCACCTCGCCACCCCCGCCCTAGTCGCGCTGGTTGACCTCAGACGCTCGATGCTCGAGCTGATTCGCCGCGAGATCGAGTCATGGCCGATAAGACCGCTGCATGCGTCGGTCTTCGGATCGGCCGCTCGCGGAGACGGTGACGTCACGAGCGATCTGGACGTGCTGGTGATTCGCCCCGACAACATCGAGCCCGAAACCGACGCCTGGTCCGAGCAGTTACGAAGCGCCGCCGGACGCCTGCGCCGGGCAATCGGCAATCCGGTTGCCTGGTTCGACACCTCCCGTGACGAGCTTCGCCAGGCGATTGCCGCAGGCGAGCCCATCCTGCAGCAATGGCGGCTTGACTCAGTACATCTGACCGGCTCGACGCTGACAACAGTGCTCAGGGAGGTTGCATGAGCCGAGAAGCACCATGCGGCTCCGAAGACGGCCGCACCAGATCCCGCGTCGCCCGCACATATCTCAACCTCGCCGAGATAGCCAGCGCCACTCGCGAACCGGAGGCGCGCAACGCCGCAGCCGGGAATGCCGTACTCGCCGCCATCGCCGCATCCGATGCGCTCTGTTGCCGGCGGCTCGGCCGCCGATCGCGGGAGCAGGATCACAGCGTGGCAGCAACCTTGCTAGCGAAGATCACTCCGGGCGGTACCAAGCTCGCGCGCGCCCTCACTACCGTGCTTGCCGTCAAGGACACCGCCCACTACGGCACCACATTCCTCACCGAGGCCAAGCTCAAGGCCGCATTGCGATCCGCTACCCAACTCGTCGAGGCGGCGGAGTCGACGCTTCCGTGACCGGTCGTCGACCTGGGTGACCTCAGCTGATCGCGACGTCGGTCGAAGTGCCCGTGTCGTGCCGCCGGACCGTCAGAGCTGGCCGACATACGTGAGCGGCTTCGGCAAGCCAGCACGAATGGATTCGCGGCTGCCATCAACTCGTTCAGCGACCACCGGCCTCAGCCGCCCGCGCGATGTTGCGTGACATTCCGCCGAAGACCGCGCCATGGAACGGCCATATTGCCCACCAGTACAGATGCCCGAGCAACCCATGCGGGTGGAACAGCGCACGTTGTGTGTAGATCGTCGTGTCGCCGTCGCGGCCCACGCCCATCTCGAGCCAGGCCAGGCCGGGCAACCGCATCTCCGCGCGCAATCGCAGCCGCCTTCCGGGTTCGATCTCTTCGACCCGCCAGAAGTCGAGCGATTCGCCGATGTACAGCCGATCAGGATTGCGCCTCCCGCGGCGCAGACCCACGCCGCCGACGAATCGGTCGATGATGCCGCGCACGTTCCAGGCGAGCGGGAAGGAGTACCAGCCGCGCTGGCCACCGATCCCCTCGATAACCCGCCACAGGGCCTCAGGGGCGGCCCATACCGTCGTGTTGCGTTCGTCGGCATACAGACTGCCGCCTGCCCAGTCCGGGTCGGTCGGCAACGGATCGCTGGGTGCTCCCGGGACAGCTGCGGAGGACCACCGGGTGGAGACGTTCGCTTCGCGGATTCGTTGCAGGCCCAGTTCGACGGCGCGCTCGAAACCGATCAGGCCGTCCGGTGGATCCGGCACGTGGGCGGCGATGTCGTGCTCATGGCACACGACCTCATGCCGTAGCGACTCCACCAGCGGCCGGGCCAGCGAGCCCGGTACCGGCGTCACCAGCCCGACCCACAGGCTGGACAGACGCGGGGTAAGTACCGGGACGGGCAGTATGACCCGGCGCGGTAGGCCGGCGACCTCGGCGTACCTGCGCATCATGTCCGCGTAGGTGAGGATGTCCGGACCACCGATGTCGAAGGACCGATTCACGTCGGTAGGGAGCGACGCGCAACCGACGAGATATCGCAGCACATCTCTGATCGCGATCGGCTGAATCCGGCTGCGCACCCAGCGAGGGGTGACCATCACCGGCAGCCGCTCGGTGAGATACCGCAGCATCTCGAAGGAGGCAGACCCGGAGCCGAGGATGACCGCGGCTCTGAGCACTGCGACGGGCACCGGTGAATCGAGCAGGATCTGCGCCACCTCACCACGAGAACGCAAGTGCGGTGACAAGCGCCCGTCACGCGGCGACAGGCCACCCAGGTAGACGACGCGACGCACGTTCGCGGCAGCCGCGGCCGCGGCGAAAGTCAGGGCCGCCTGCCGGTCGACCTCCTCGAAGCTACGGCCGGTGCTCAGCGCATGAATGAGGTAGTAGGCCACATCGACACCGTCGAGTGCCCGCCGCACTGCATCCGGATCAGTAGCGTCGGCCTCGACTCTTTCCACCCGTGAGACCCACGGGTAGTCGCGCAGCCGCTGCGGCGAGCGGCTCATGCATCGCACGTCGAATCCGGCGTCGAGGAGCTCTGGAACCAGCCGGCCACCGATGTAACCGGTGGCGCCGGTGACCAGGCAGCGGTGCCGGCGGTGATCGTCGGTCATCACGACTCAGGCGCTGGCCAGGGTGCCAGCGAAGATCTGCCAGGCAAGGGCTGATTTCGCGACCAGGCTGAGGACGACGTAGCTCGTCTCACCCACCAGATAGTCCTTCCAAGGCCCGACCTGCCGGTACTGCAGCCACTGAACCACGGCGAAGGACATGAAGAAGACAAACAGTGAGATGAAGATCGCGTAGACGAATCCGGGGGCCTGGACGTCGGTGCCGATGCCGGCCAGGTATATCCCGATCGAGAGCCACGGGAAGACACCCGCCACGCAGCCGAGCCAGAAGGGCAGCATGCCCCTGCCGGGCCGCTCGTAGCGCTCCTGAAGGAGACCGAAAAGAATCATCGCGGCATTCACACCGAAGATGGCGATCAACGCTGCCGCGTCGCTGATACCCGACAAGAGCGCGATCAGGACCGCCATGAGAGAAGCGCTCAGCGAGTACTCGACCCAGCGGTAGTAGTTCCGTCCGTTCAAGAGCATTCGCTCGTACATCGGGTAGGCCATGGGTGATGCGATCACCAGGTGAGCGACGGCTGAGATGAACAAGAACACAGCCACGGCCCAGGCGATCCGCAGATCGAACAGCGTGATCGTCTCCGTGGGTGAGCCTGGCGGGCCGGTCAGCGGGTAGGTGACGATCGGAAGGGTGAAGCTGGTGGCCAGCACCAGGATCGCCGCTCCCTGCACAGCGTGGAGGACTCCCATGGCGATGTTGAACCGCCGGAGTCGTCCGATCCGCTGGCCGACCTCGACCTCGGTCGCCCCGGCGAACAGCGTGCTGTGCAGGGATGCGGCGTCCACGGTCCTTATGCCTGCGCCGGCAGGAGTACGGCATCGATGACGTGGATAACGCCGTTCGAGGCGTCGATGTCGGTTTCGATCACGTTGGCCTGGTTGCCCTGGCCATCGGTGATCGCCACCGCTTCCCCGTCGAGCGCGACGGTGAACGGCGCGCTGTTGACTGTCGGCACCTCGCCCGCCTCGACGTCGGCCGCCATGACCTCAGCCGGCACGACGTGGTAGGTCAGGATCGCGGCGAGTTGGTCCTTGTTCGCCGGCTGAAGCAGCGTGTCGAGCGTTCCCTCGGGTAGCTCGGCAAAAGCCGCATCGGTCGGGGCAAAGACAGTGAACGGGCCATCGCCGGAGAGCGTCTCGGCGAGCCCCGCGGCCTCGACCGCCGCGAGCAGCGTCGAGAACTCGGGGTTGCCCGCGACGATCTCGGTGATCGTCTCGGCACTTGCTGGGCTCTCGGCAGCCGGCGGCGGCGTCGCCTCCGCGGTCGCTGGACTGGACGTGGACGACGACGTCGCTTCGTCGTCGTCACCGCCGCACGCGGCGAGGAACAGCACGGATGCCGCTGCCGTCGCGATGAGGAATGGTGCTCTGCGCATCTCGACTCCTTGGGTCGGATCACTCGTCCGGTCGTTCCGGACACCAACCAGAGTGCGTCGACCCGGAGCTAGAAACCATGCGTAAACCTATGCACTTTGCATTGCTTGTTGCGCAGAGGCCAGTTATGATCAGCGCATGCCGAGACGTTCGGGCCGGGACGACCCCGACGGGATGCGCATCGCCACCGTGTCCAAACTGCTGGGCGTCCCGGTTCCCACGATCCGGTCGTGGGAGCGGCGCTACGAGTTTCCTGCGCCGCCGAGAACCGACGGCCTGCACCGCCGCTACGGCGACGCCGAGTTCGAGCAGCTGCGCGCGCTACGCGATCTGGTGACGAAGGGGCACAGCACACGAGATGCGGTGGCACTGGTACGGAACGCCGTGGTGGTGCGCTCCGGGGATGCGTCCCCTTCCGAGCCCGTCGTCGACGCTGCGCTGGCGCTCGACACCGGGCGACTTCGGGCTGCGCTCGATGCGTCAACCGAGCGGCTGGGCGTCGAGGAGACCATCCGCCGGGCAATCCTGCCGGCGATGCGCGAGATCGGCTCGCGGTGGAAGGCCGGCCGGTGCGACGTCGGGCGCGAGCACTTTGCCACCGAGGGCGTTCGGGCCTGGCTGGCCCGGCAGGCGTTCCTGGCACCGCCGCCCTTCCGCCCCCACCCGATCGTCCTCGCCTGCGGTCCTCAGGACCTGCACACGATCGGGCTCGAGTCGTTCGCCGTGATTCTGGCCCGGCGCGGCTGGCCGTGCCGGGTACTCGGGGCGAGGACGCCCACCGACGCGCTGGTCTCCACGGTCAAGGCCATGGAAGCGATCGCCGCCGTCGTGACCGCGCAGCGGAGTGTGACCCGTCGATCGGCGGTGGAGGCGATCGACGCCGCCGACGCCCTCCCCGGCGTCCGCGCGTTCTACGCCGGCGACGCCTTCGTCGCGCCATCGGCCAGAAGAGACATCCCCGGCATATACCTCGGCGAGGACCTCGTCGAAGCGGCACTCATCGTCGAATCGTCGACGTCCTAAGCCTCCGCGCACTGCACAGCGGGCCGATGGTCGTCGCTACGTGAACGTCGGCGGCGTTCAACACTCCGGCGTCAAGTTTCTCGCCGCTGAGGCCACTCGTCAGGCGAAGCGGTCTAACGCGATGACATCACCACTGTCGGTGAACGCCTCGACCATGCGGCCGGCAGTCGGGTCGAACCCGACCGGCGGTATCGCTTGACGAGACGGCGCGCGAACGCGGCATTGAACTCTTCCTCGCACCCGCGCGGGTCACAGCAGGAGGCCATGGAACCGAGCCATGCGCACAGCTGCCGCCGAGATGCGTCAGGATCAGAGGTGTGAACCGCCCGGCCGTTCCGCTGTCCCGGCACCTGCTCAGGGTTCGCGACCTGATCGACCGTGCGTATGCGGAGCAGCTCGACATCGCCGCCCTCGCTCGTAGCGCGTCGGTTTCACCCGCCTATTTCAGCCGGAGCTTCAAGTCGGCGTTCGGCGAGACTCCGCACCAGTACCTGATGAGCCGGCGCATGGAGCGGGCTATGGCGTTGCTGCGCGCTGGCGAGCTGTCGGTGACCGAGGTGTGCTTCGCGGTGGGGTTCTCCAGCCTCGGCTCGTTCAGCACGCAGTTCCGGCGCTTTGTCGGCGACAGTCCCAGCGCTTACCGGCAGCGCGACGGTCACGACGACTTGGCGAGGGTGCCGAGCTGCTACGTACGGATGTGGACCCGTCCTCGAGGTCGCACTGCGTAACTGGGCAGTTTTCGAGAAGCCGACGTCCAGCACAGCTTCCTAACGTCGACGATGACGCCGCGGCGATCGCGACGGATTCACCGGGGAGGCTTGTGATGGAGCGAGTTCAGTCCAAGGACGGCACGACGATTGCGTTCGACCAGCTCGGCGAGGGCGCACCACTCGTCCTGGTGTCCGGGGCGTCGTGCGACCGGTCGATCGACGCACCGATCGCCGAGGAGCTAGCCAAGAACTTCACCGTGCTCAACTACGACCGCCGCGGTCGGGGCGACAGCGATGACACGCTGCCGTTCGCCGTCGAGCGTGAGATCGAGGACATCGACGTGCTACTCGCCGCCGCGGGTGGTGCTGCGACGGTGGTGGGGCTCTCGTCCGGTGCGGCGCTGGCAGCCGAGGCAGCAGCGGCCGGGCTCCCGATCGATGCGCTGGTCATGTGGGAGCCACCCTTCAGCGTCGATCCTGACGGCGTGCTGCAGGCGAAGGAGTACTCCGAGGAGCTGACCGCGCTGCTCGCCGCAGACCGCCGAGGCGATGCGGTGACGCTGTTCATGCGGCGGGTCGGCGTACCGGAGGAGATGATCGCCGGAATCCGGCAATCGCCCTACTGGCAGCTGGGTGAGAGCCTGGCTCCCACGTTGGCCTACGACGACGCCGTGATGGGCGACAGCACGATCCCGGCCGAACGGTTCGGCCGCATCGCCGTACCGACCCTGGTTCTCGCCGGCTCGAAGAGCCCGGATTCCCTGCGACAGGCGGCCGAGCAGGTCGCAGCCACGATTCCCGGCGCGCGCCATGAGATCCTCGACGGTCAGGACCACAACGTGGCTGGCGACGCTCTGGCACATGCGGTGGCCGCGTTCACCGGGCGATGAGCCGTCTCGGGCACGCGAGGCCCACCCAATGTGCCGCGGAGTACCGAGGTCGCTCCTGAGGAGGCAGCGCATGATCACCGGCGTCGGTCTGATATGCGTCTTCGTCCTCGACATGGACGAGGCGCGCGACTTCTACACGAACAAGCTCGGCCTCGACGTCGGCGTAGACATGGTGCGAGACGGCGTCCGCTGGCTCACCGTCCACTCGCCCGATCAACCCGAGGTGCCGATCATGCTGGTCGATCCTGCACCCCCGGTTGTGGACGGCGAGTCGGCCGAGCAGATCCGGTCGTTGGTGGCGACCGGCTATCTGGGTCCTGGTGCGCTCACCACTGATGACTGCTGGGCGACATTCCACGAGCTCAAGGCGAAGGGCGTGGAGTTCATCGAGGAGCCGGAGGAGCGCTTCTACGGTATCGATGCCGGGTTCCGCGACCCGTTCGGCAACCACTGGCGGCTCACCCAGCCGAAACAGTTTGTGCCGAACGGGTAAGGCCTTCGAGCACACCGTGCAGTGAGTAGCCCGCCACGGGCTCGGCCGGGGACCAGCAGGACGAAGCCCTGTCGGGGCAGGTCAACGCCGGGCACGCCGTGGTGCTGATGCAGCGCCACCCCGACCTTGCGGGCCGAACATAACCGATCTTGCATGGCATCCCGGCCGGTGCTTTGCTCGGGACCGTCGACTAGCCGGCTGACCGCGCATGGGTGGCATCGGGAGTCGCGGTGGCTCGAGCGGGGTCTGCGTGGGTTCGAGTACTGGCCCGCTCCGAGAAGACACACCATGCGTTCAAGCTCGTGGGCACGTGACAATCGCGTGGGACGGCGTCACCTCCGCATCGTGGAGGGCTTAGCGCTGTAATCCGTCCCAGGACCAGTGCGGAATGCGCAGGCCATCAGGCACGTCGTCCGCGGACTCGTGATACCGGGACATGGTCGTAGTGGTCGCCCAGGCGAAGTAGTCGTGCAGTACTGCCCGTACCGGATCGTTCTGGGCAGTGCGACGTCCGTCATCGCCTGATCGAAGCAGGCGATCGCTCGCCGATCCATCTCCTGGTGCGGTCCGTTGCCGCTGTGGATCCGCACCACCGAGGTCTCATCGCCATAGATATCGGAGTACGTCGTCGGGCCACCGAGTGCCTCGGCCCAATAGGCGGCGAGGCGTTCGCTGTGCTTGGGGTGGAAACCATGGCTGAACGCGTGGCTGACCACCTCGTCTGCCATCACCCGGGCGTGCCACGCCACGGCAAGGCGGAGCAAGCCCTCGTCGCCACCCGCGGCCTCGTACACAGTCTGCATGTCCCAAGGATGGCGGCGGCGCCGACGCGTTCGTGCACTACTCGGCCATCGCGGTCGAGGGCTAGCGCTCGCCGCGGCCACCAACACGACGTCCAGCGGCCCACCACCACGGTGGGCCGCTCTTACGTTGCGCACAGGACTGCCCGGGTCAGCCACAACCGACGCCCGGGCCACAATGGGCATGGTGCGCGCCGTCTCCAAGGTCGCACAGATGGGACGTTTCAGATGGAAACCCTCCTTGTGACAGGGGGAACGGGTCACCTTGGCCGAGATCTGGTCGACGTTCTCAAGGACCGCTACCGGGTGCGGGTGCTCGCCCGGAGGCCCGGTCACGATCCGGCGGTCGAGTGGGTAAGGGGCGATCTTGGCACCGGCGAGGGCGTTGCCGAGGCGGTGGCGGGCGCGCAGTCGGTCGTGCACGCGGCAACCTTCTCGCCCTCGGCGCGGCGCGGTTTCATGCTGCCGAGCGATTTCTTCCGCAGCCCATCCGGTGTCGACGTGGACGGCACCAGTCGGCTCATCGACGCTGCACACGCGGTAGGCATCGAGCACTTTCTCTACGTGTCGATCGTCGGGGTTGAGCGCACGCCGCTGCCGTACGCCCGGTTGAAGCTGGTCGCGGAGACACTCGTCCGTCGGTCCGCACTGCCGTGGTCGGTCGTGCGGGCGACCCCGTTCTACTGGTTGCTTGATCGCATGCTCGGCAACATGATGCGCCTGCCGCTCTTGCCGCTGCCCGTCAACCTCCCCATGCAACCGGCCGATACCCGCGACTTCGCTCGGTACCTGGCCGAATGCGTGGCTGATGGGCCAGGAGCGGATCGGGCCGACTTCGGTGGCCCTGAGGTGCTCAGCCTCGGGGAGATCGTGAAGCAGTATCAGGATGCTCGTGGTGTGCATCGCCGGATCCGGCCCGTGTCGCTGCCCAAGGCTGCCGCGCGAGTGGCCGACGCTCTTGTCTGCCCGAACGGCCGTCGGGGCCAAACGACATGGTCCATGTGGCTGAGCCGCCAGGGAAATGCGTAGCGACCGCGCCGAAAGGACGTCCGCGGCAACGACCTCGGCGAGGATCTCGTCGAGGCGGCATTTGTCGTCGAATCGTCGACGTCCCAGCTCCTTCCGCAGTAGTGAGCCATTCCGGGCTCTCACTGGCCGATCGCTCTTGCCGCGTCCTCGAGGTGCTTGTGGACCAGACGCACCACGATGGCCCGAGTAGGACGTCGTTGTACCACTCTGCGGGACGTCGCCAGAGCAGCGCCGCTGGCTGTTGAGCGCTACCAGTGGCCGTGGTGGACGACGTCGTTGAACGGGCGCCGGTTGGGCCGCTGGATCGGCGTGAGCGGGCGGTCGGCGGGCGTGCCGAGGGTGATCAGCACAGCGCAGAACCGGTCCTCGGGAAAGCCGAGCAGGCGGCGCGCGAGCTCCTGGTCGTGGACGCTCGCGTGGCCGCTGCCGATGCCGAGGTCGGCGGCGGCCAGCATGACGCTCATCGTCGCCTGGCCCAGGTCGAACTGAATCAGATCGCGCATCCGGGCGTCGTCGGACCTCGGGGCCACCAGCGCGATCGTCGCCGCCGAGCCGGCGACGTGGCCGGCGGCCCGCCACACCCTGGCAAGCTGGGCGAGCTGCTCCCGGTCGGTGCAGACCACGAAGTCCCACGCCTGCTGGTTGCTTGCAGACGGTGTGCGCCGCGCGGCCTCCAGGATCCGGTCCAAGTCCTCGGGCGCGATCGCCTGCTCGCCATAGGACCGCACATTGCGTCGAGATGTGATCGCATCCCAAGTCTCCACATCAACCTCCCGCATACGCGTCTTGATTACCGGATGGTGCCGAGCAATGACGTACGAAACGGGGGTACGCCGCCGCTGAATCGTGATCCCACAGAGTAGGTCGATCTTGCTACCAGCTCACCAACGCGGCAAAGAACCTGCCCCGGGTCGCCTCACCGATGAGTTCGGTGACGCTTGCTGGTCTGAGTGTTTGAACCTCCACGCGAGCGGAAGGGGCGGACCAGACCACCATGCGCCGGACGAGCGGCCCGTGGCAACAACCGATGGAAAGGACAACCTGATGCCAAAGATCACCCCGTGCCTGTGGTTCGACACCGACGGCGAGGAAGCGGCGAAGTTCTACACCTCGGTGTTTCCGAACTCGAGGATTGTCGAAGTCACGCGGTATGGCTCGGCCGGACCGCGGCCGGAGGGGATGGTAATGACGGTGACCTTCGAGCTGGACGGCCAACGGTTCATCGCGTTGAACGGCGGGCCTGAGTTCACCTTCGACGAGGCCATCTCGCTCGAGGTGGACTGCCAGACTCAAGACGAGGTCGACGCCTACTGGAGCGACCTGTCCGAAGGCGGCGAGGAAGGCCCATGCGGCTGGCTGAAAGACAAGTTCGGCCTGTCCTGGCAGATCGTCCCGACTGTCCTGACCGAGCTGCTGGCCGACCCGGACCGGGAGAAGTCTCAGCGCGTCATGCGAGCCATGCTGACGATGAAGAAGATCGAGATCGGTGCTCTCGAGGAAGCCGCAGCCCAAACGTAAGCTCCGGCACTCCGATCGTCGCCAGCGGCGGATGACCCAGGGACCACAACATCCGAGCTGTCTCGTGGGCCTGATCAACGAGGACGTGAGACCTCGCCGCACGGCCTTGCCGAACCGCGTCGACGCCTCGACGGCGAGGCGGTCACCCGAGAGGACGCATGATGCAGATATGACCGTATCCGCAGCCGACTGGTCCGAACTGCAGGAGACGATCGCCGGCGAAGTGGTCCTGCCCGATGCGCCGGAGTACGACGCGGTGCGCAAGCCCGCGATGTTCCGGTTCCACGACGTGCGACCGCGGGCCGTCGTCCGGTGCCACACAGACGCCGACGTCGGCAACGTGATCGGCTTCGCGAAGCGCTTCGGCCTACGGACTGCCGTCCGCAGCGGTGGACACTGTTTCGCTGGCCGCTCGTCGACGGACGGTGTGGTCATCGACGTCTCGACGATGCGCTTGGTCACCGTCACAGATGGTGCCGTCACGGTGGGTGCCGGGACTCGGCTCGGAGAGCTCTACGACGCCCTCGACCGGCATGGTCTGACCATTGCCGCGGGTTGTGGCCCGACGGTCGGGATCGCCGGGCTGACCCTCGGTGGTGGGCTGGGCATCCTCGGCCGCCGGTACGGGTTGACCTGCGACCAGCTGCGACGGGCGCGGGTGGTGCTGCGCGGATGGTCGCGTCGTCGAGTGCGACGAGCGCCGTGACGAGGACCTGTTCTGGGCACTCCGCGGCGCCGGTGGTGGCACGCTCGGCGTAGTCACGTCACTCGATTTCGCCACCATCCCGGCGCGGCCCGGGACCGGGTTCCACCTGGTCTGGCCGTACTCCGCCGCGGCTGCGGTGATCGGGGCATGGCAGGCGTGGGCCCCCGATGCGCCGGATGAGCTTGCCGCGAGCCTGCTCGTCAAGGCCGGAAGCGAAGCGGACCGGCCGCCGGTGGTCAACGTTTTCGGGGCCATGCTCGGCGCTGAGTCCACCACCGTGGATCTTCTCAACGAGCTAGTCGCCCGCGCCGGCCAAGATCCCACGTCGGCCGATCATGTGGACGCGTCCCACCGGGACGTCAAGCGATACCTGGTCGACCTCGGCGATCAGATGGAAGGCGACGCCTCGCGCCAGGCCCCATCGCAGCCCGGTCCTGTCTACAGCAAATCGGAGTTCTTCCGGCGGCCGCTGCCCACCGGCGCCATCGCGGCGCTGGTCGACAATCTCGTCAGGGGCAGGATGCCAGGCGAGTCGCGAGCGCTGGACTTCACCCCGTGGGCCGGCGCCTACAACCGGGTGCCACGACACGCGACAGCCTTCGCCCATCGTGCCGAGCGGTTCCTGCTCAAGCACGAGCTCGTCCTCGACGCCGGCGCGTCGGCCGCCACGACGAGTGCTGGGCGCCGCTGGCTGACGCGGTCGTGGACGATGGTCGCATCAGTGGGGATCGGGTGGCGTGTATCCGAACTTCCCCGATCCCGAGCTCGAGAACGCAGGGCGCGCCTACTACCGGTCCAATCTGGAGCGCCTGATCCAGGTCAAACGCAGATACGACCCCGACGATTTCTTTGCCCTTGGCTAGTCCGCAGGCGATGACCGTTTCGACCGGCCGGGCATCGCCATGGCCAACCGGCTGCGCTCACCGGCTGCCGGCCGTGGCGGACGTCGGCAGTCGACGAGCCTGATTCGGCGACCGACCCGAGGGGTAGGGGATCAGGGAAGATAGGGAGGCGCGTCATGGATGTCAGCGTTCGTTACATCGTGGATGACGTCGACGCTTGATCGACTCGCTCCAGCGCCAGCCCCTCGGGCCGTATATCGAGGTGGAACATGACTCCCTTGAGGACCATCAGCGGAGTGTTCGGATGAGATCGACGAAAATCTTCTCGTTGGCGGGAAGTGCTGTGTCCGCGCCGTTGACGACGATGTCCTCGCGAGAACCTTGCCGGCCTTCCAGCAGGAACCTCGCGGAGTCGTGTCGGACCTCTACGGACAGGACGCTCCCGTGCCACTTCAGCTTGAAGGCGACGGCATTCCAGCCGGGCGGGAGCCAGGGCTTGAATGTCATGCGGCCGCCGTGAACTCGGAACCCGCCGAACCCGCACACCACCATCTGCCAGGTGCCGCCGGCGGAGGCGATATGGATCCCTTCCTGGGTGTTCCCTTGGTTGTCGATGAGGTCCACCAATGCGGAGCGCCGGAAGTACTGCATGGCGCGGCTGGGGTCGCCGACCTCGATTCCCATGATCGCGTGGACGGCTGGGCTCAACGACGACTTGTGCAGCGTTAGCGGCTCGTAGTGCTCGTAGTTGGCCAGCTTGACGGCGTCCGGGAACTCGTCCGGAAGGACGTAGGTCAGCATCACCACGTCGGGCTGCTTGAGCAGCTTCGACCCGGCGAGGTTGTGGTGGTCGTAGCCGGGCGGGTACTGCGGCATTTCGTTCTCGTCCAGAGTCACGGGGAGGGTCTCCAGGCCGAAGTACCCGTCGAACTGCTCGATCACCCCATCCTCGGTGTGGCCGGGTAGCTGGATCCGTTCGGCCCGATCGAGCCATTCCTGGACTTCCTCAGAGGTCAGCCCGATGCGGTGCGCCAGGTCGGCCAGCTCATCTGGGTGCGTCGCGGAGAGCTCGGCGTATACGTGCGCTGCCTGCCGGAGGTGCCACCGCACCAGGTAGTTGGTGTACGCGTTGTTGTCGACATGCTCGTGGAACTCGTCGGGACCGACCACTCTGGTCAGGACGTACTTTCCGTCCGGCCTCGGCTCCAGCCTATCGATCCAGAATCGGCTGGTCTCGAAGAGGATCTCCGCCCCGTGGTCGATCATCAGTGCCTGGTCACCCGTCGCGGTGACGTACTCGAGGAGGCCGCGCACGACCGCGGACGTGATGTGGATCTCCTCTTCGCCCATCCATATCCGGTGAGCTCCGTCCACTGTCCATTTCGGTGTGGTCTCGACGCCGGTGTCGGCGGACTCCCAGGCGTAGCGGGCGCCGCGGAACCCGCCGTCGCGGGCGTTCGCCCGAGCCCCGTCGAGGGTGTGGTAGCGGTACAGCACGAGTGCCCGTGCCGTCTCCGGCTGCGTATAGATGAAGAACGGGAGGAGGAACACCTCGGTGTCCCAGAACGTGTGGCCGCGGTAGCGCTCCCCCGACAGGCTGTTCGCGCCGATGTTCACGCGGGGATCGGACTCGTTGGCCGCGATCAGGAGGTGATAGATGTTGAACCGCACGGCTCGGGTGGCGTCGGTGTCCCCGTCGATCCTCACGTCGGAGTCGGCCCACTTCGCCAGCCACGCCTCACGGTTTCGGTCTCGGCACGCCGCGAATCCAGCTGCGGTGTGCCGCCGGAGTTCGTCAAGGCACGCTTGACGTACCGAGCCCGCCGGCACGTCACGGGACGTGTAGACGGTCACCAGCTTGTCCACGGTGAGTGTGTCGCCGGCGGCCACGCGGGAATGTGCCGTCTGCTCGATGTACTTGTGCCGCTGGTAGACCTCGGGCTCGGCCGACGCCGAGACGGTGGTACTCGCGGCGTAGCCGATCGTGACCCCGGTGTCGATGGTGCGGGTCTCGAGATAGATCCAGTCGGCGTGCCCCGCGCGGGCGACCTCCTCCAGGTGCTTGGATTTCGCCCACTTCTGCCACTTCATCTGCGGGTCGGACGGCGGGGGCTCCGCGTAGATGGGCGGTCGGTCCAGGTTGTATCCGGTGCCGTCGATACCACTGTGGACGGTGACCGACGCGGCGTGGTTCTCTGGAGTGATCCGGACCTGCAGGCCGCACAGGTGCTGGTCGGCGGTGCTCGCGAAGCGGACGCTCTCCACTCTGGTCCGGCGGCCTTCGCCGTCCTCGAACACGGTCTGTCGGGACAGCACCCCCTCGTGCATGTCCAGGACCCGCCGATGGTGCCGAACCGGCGCGGATGTCATGTCCAGTCTCGTACCGTTCACGACGACGGTCAGACTCAGCCAGTCTGGAGCCTTCACCAGGTCGATCACCGCGGAGTCGTGGTGGTCGAAGACACCGTTCAGGAAGGTCCCCGCGAGCGCGCCCTCGTGGCCCTCCTCCAGCGAGCCCCTGGTGCCGAGGTATCCGTTGCCGGTGGTGAAGAGCGTCTCGAATGTGTTCGTCCGGGCGGGATCGAAGCCGTCCTCCACCACGTGCCACTGCGAACCGTCACCCTCGAAGTCGGCATGCACGACTGGCGTCCCCTACGCGCGCGGGCCGTAGTTGGCGAGGATCTGCCGCTCGGTGCCCTCCCGCGAGAGGTAAACGTCCAGCTCCGCGCCGGTGCAGCGCTGGGCTCCCATCGCGTTCCCGTACTCGGCCGCCACCACGTAATCCTGGTGCGCGAGATAGCCGAAAGCGAGCCCTGCGGCGAACGAGTCGCCAGCACCGGTCGTATCCACGACGTTCTCCACCTCGATGCGGTCGACGAACTCTCCCATGGTGGCCCCGGAGCCGCTCCGATAGAACACGGCGCATCCACGCTCGTCCAGGGTCACGCAGACGGCGCCGACGCCGCGGTCCAGGCAATGCGCCGCCAGGTCGCGCAACTCCTCGTCGCTCAGCGTCGGCGCGTCACCGGAGACCTCGGCAGACTCACCGAGCCACGTCGAGCCCGCCTCCTCGAGGTTCATCTTCAGGATGTCGACGTAGGGAAGCCACACGTCCCGGTCCGCCCAGACCCGGGGGTGCCGTTCGCCGCCGCGGGTCAGCGTGGTCGTCGGGCCGTGCGCGTCCAGGACCACCGTCCCGCTGCCGTTGTCCTTGATGTGCCGCAACGTAGGCTGGCCCACCTCGTAGTCCGTTATCGGAACGCACACGAACGCATCGGCATCGAGCACCCGGTCGACGTCCGCCGGCAAGATCGGATTCATGAAGCTCGTCTGCCGCTCCACCCGGATGTTGTGCTGGATATAGCGCAGCTCGATCACGTCGCCCTGGTCTGCGTGCGCCGAGATGCCCGAGGTGTCGATATTCGGGTAGCCCTGCAAGATCTGCTTGATCGGGCCCTCGTCCCGGCGACGGACGTGGCATATCGGAGCGATCGTGTCCGCCGGATCGAGCAACGCGGACAGGGCTACCGCGGTGTACAGCGCGCATCCGTACTTCTCGAACCTCTCACCGGCGTGCGTGATGATCTGATC
The DNA here is from genome assembly GCA_963831385.1 of uncultured Actinomycetota bacterium. Lineage (GTDB taxonomy): Bacteria > Actinomycetota > Actinomycetes > Jiangellales > Jiangellaceae > JACVRX01. Next base: position 24,099 of record CAWHPW010000013.1, on the reverse strand, counting down.
CCGAGGGATGGGACCGAGCACCGCGACTTTGCGCCTCCGCCCGCGGGCCTGCGCGTCTTTCGTCATGACACCTTCACGCTCGCCGCCCAGCATGTGGGTAGACGATAACGATGGAATCCTTCATCCGGCGTTCTTGTAGCGCAGGGCCGCCGCAAAGCTGAGCGGATCGTGGGCCCCGCGTGCCGAGGCGACAACATGATCGGGACGTCTGGGCACGCCCTCGGCCCCGGACCGGAGCTACGACCACCCGGCGTCAGCAACGGGGGCAGTCGCGGCTCAGCCCTCTAGACCGTCGGGAACACGGCGCTCCCGCCGCGGCTCCACCTCCACGACTGAGCAGCTCGACTTCCTCGGGCCGTATCGGTCAGTGTCGGGAAGCGATGGACTCGACCACGTATTTGGCGTCCCTGCCGACGCCGGGCAAGAATCCCGATGACATCGCATACAGGAAGTGCAGGCCGACGAAGTACAGGCCCGGCTCGTTGTCGACTATCCCGCGATGGTGTATTGGCTCTGTGTCCCCGAAGACAGGGAGATCGATCCATGAGAAGTCGGGGCTGAAACCCGTGCACCAGACGACGTTAGCCACCTCGAGGACCCGTTGGTCCTCCAGCAGCGGTAGCCCGTCCTGCACCCCAACGGTTCTGGGGACACGTCTGACCCCGGCCGCGGCGAGGTCCTTGGGCTTGACACGGACGAGCGGCGCAGCATGGGAAAGCAGCTTCGGGCGCATCTTTCGGCCGATCGGTGTGTTCACGGTCAGCAGGCGGTGACCGATGAACCGGAATAGCAGGGGCTGGAAGAGGTACCGGGCCGCCGCAGACTCGATACGGAACGGGACATGGCCGGATTCCTTCCCCGACAGCCATGTCGGATGACTGGTTGCCACCTCGAGGGCGATCTCGGCTCCCGAGTTGCCCGCCCCCACCACGAGGACGCCTCCGTCTCGAAGCTGGGATGGGTTCCGGTATCTGCTGGAATGCAGCTGGACGACACCAGGATCAAGCTCGTCGGCGAACGGGGGGACCCGCGGTCTTTGGTAGCTCGACATGGCGACCACCACGTTGTCGGCCTCGAACCGATTCTCGCCGGCCGTCACCACGAATCCTGCCTCGTCGTGTCCGTTCCTTGAAATCCCGTCCACCTTGACGCCGGTCCGGACCGGCAGGTCGAACCTGGCCGCGTAGGTCTCCAGGTAGTCGGCCACCTCGTCCTTGGTGGAGAAGGAGTGGACCGGGCCGGGGAAGGGCATTCCGTCCAATCCGTTGTACCGGGCGGGGGTGAACAGGCGCAGCGAGTCCCACCGGTTCCGCCAGGAGTCACCGATCCGCGTGTGGGCGTCCAGGATCACGAAGGGCAGACCACGCCGGGCCAGGTGATGCCCGACCGAGAGTCCCGCCTGGCCGCCGCCGACGACAACGGTCTCGGCACGCCCTGGCTCGCGCACGCCGTTCATCCGTGCCCCCTGCTTCATCGTGGCTGCCTGGGAGGTCTGCCCGGCATGGTCGCCCGCTGCTCGTCGACCTTGCCGGCTGGGAAGGACGCTACGAACGGTCGGCGGTACGGGAAATCGGGAGTTCTCCCCATGTAGCGAGCCCGTGCTGCATGGCGAACAGCGTCGCCGCGGCACGCGTTGACACGCCGATCTTCCGGTAGGCGTTCTGGACGTGCCGATCGGCCGTCTTGACCGAGACCCCGAGGGCACGTGCGACCTGCTTGGTCTGCAAGCCGCGCGCCAGCAGGCCGACCACCTCGGCCTCGCGCTCGGTCAACCCCGCCGGCCGCATGATTCGCGGAACTCGTTGCCCGGACGACCTCGAGCACCGCGGCGACCACATCGGCGTCCAAACGTCCAGCGCGGGCCTCCCGGCCGAGGGTGTCGGCGGCCTGTCCGGGCGAGAGCGCCTGGCGGTGCGGCCGCGGCTCGGTCATTGCGTGATAGGCGTCGGCGGCGGCGAGTAGCCGAGCCGGCCGGGTAAGCGTCGCAGCCGCGGCTCCGCGATGGTAGCCCGAGCCGTCGAGTCGCTCGTGGTGACTGCTGGCCACCGGCGCGAGCGTAGAAAGAAACGGGGAACGGGCCAGAACCCGCTCGGAGTGATACGCATGCAACCTGACCCGTTCCCAGTCGTCCGGCGTCAGCGGTGCTGCCATTTGCCAGATGCGGGCCGGGACCGCGACTCGCCCGACGTCATGTACCAGCGCTGCCCGGCGAATCGTGACCAGGTCGGTGACTCCAAAACCGCAGCGGCGAGCAGCCGCCGTCGCCAGCTCGGCCACTCCGGCCGAGTGACCGACCAGGTACGGAGAGACAAGGTCGGCGAAATCGCCCATCGCCGCCAGCGCCGCATCGATCGCCTCGCCCTGCAGGGTCAACCGAGGATGCGGCTCGCAGGCGAGCGTCTCCTCCCACGCCGAAGTCCCGGTATCGAGCGCCAGGATCTCCGTAGCCTCGTCCGCAAGCAGCCCGCCGATAACGGGATCGAACGCGCCGCCCGCCCGCTCGCGGACGATCCGTGCGGCGAACGCCTCGCCGCCCAGCATTCGCTGAAACGCGGCGTCTCGAGCCACTTGCACGATCCGCACCGGCAAGTGGGATCTCATCGCGCTTCGCACGGCCGGGTTCGCCCTTGCCGTCCCAGCGCTCGGCGACGTAGGCGAACAGCGCCCCGACGGCAGCGGGCAGGCCAAGCCGGTCGGTCAGCATCTGCGCCACTTCGCACAACGCGGCGACTTGGCCTCTGAACAGCAGCGCCAACTTCGGAACCCCGAACGCAAGCTCCCGCGCACGCACCAGCGGCGCGTGACCCGGTGGAGCCAACGCCCGCATGAACCCCGCCATCATCTCGACCCGCGACCCGAACCTGGCCGGAAGGGCGTAGGTCGTCAGCACGTTTTCATCGCCGAAGATCTCGGCGGTGAGATCCGAATTAGCGGTACAGCCGATGTAGAACAGCAAGCACGCGTAGTACGCCTGCGACGCCGTCTCCGCGTCGACGCCCATTCGCTCGCCGAGCCGCATCGCGATCAGCGTGCTGTGCAAACCGTGCTCGAGAGGAACACCGATGCCGAGGTCAGTCGCCAGAGACAGCGCCGCGATCAGTTCCGCGGCGCGGACCTGTGCCCCGCCCAGCGGCACCGCGTCTGGCACCATGCAAGATTACTGAGTTGAGTCTCAGCGTTCTGACGTTCCCTCAGTACCAGGCTCTCGCTGGCCATGGGCGATGCGGTCCTGCAGGCAGACAACGACCCGACATCGCTACAGCCCAATGGGCCGGGCAATGGCCGGTCGAAGACCTATGGGCAGCGCGCCTCCTTAGTTGAGCCCAGTTCGGCGATGGTTTCGATCAGGGTGGGTTCGGTGCGAAAGAACTCCACGAGTCCCTCACACGTCACCCAGGGCTACAGAGTTAACCGCCGGACTCAGCGCTCGTCGGAGAGTCGACAACGTCAAGACACCGAAGACAGCACCCATCACCAAACCCGCGCACGACAGCGCCTTTGCGGACGGGAAATCCTCCGGTTGTAGCCATGGAATGACGTAGGCCATACCGAAGCGGACGATGACAGCCGCCGCAAAGACTCCGGCTAGGAGCGCGCCCAGCGTCACCCACGGCCACCTGCCTGCCTTTTGCGCGCGCCGACGCAGGAGTATCCACTGCAAGGTGCCGGGGAGAAGGCCGAGCATGATCGTGGACACGACCACGCCTGTGGTGAAGCCCAGCACTCCATGCTCCGGGCCCATACCGGTCACCGTCCCGCCCATGACCCCGCTGATCGCACCGGCTCCCGCGCCCGCCAACCCATATCCCAGGGCAGTGGCCGGAGCCCACCATGCGGCTGGTAGCCGCGTACGGAGAACTAGCCACTCCGCCAGACCCACCGATGCGCCAAGCAAAGTGACGCCAATGCCTGAACTCACGGCCATAATTCGCGCTGCCGCAGCCGGCTCAGTAACGACCTCAAAGTACGGGCGAAGCCAGCTCTCCTGACTCGCGCCGAAGACAGCGCCGCCTGCGGCGAATCCGATCAGGTTGGCGAGGATCCATGAGCGCCCAAGACCATTCAGCGCATTGTCGGCCACACGTCATTGTTGGCCTGCGCGAGTCGACTTGGATACGGAAGCAGGTGCCCTCTCTCAGCAGCCGCGGCTCCCACACCCGATCCTTGAGCCACGATCACGCGGTGCTGCCAGCCGATCCGCTCCGCGATCACCGTCGCCGGCGGCGTGTAGCGGGTGGTGCCGCAGTCGAGCAGGGCCGACGCCGGTCATGGCTCGCCAGAAGCGGCAGTAACGCTCCTTCCAGTTGACGCAGCTGCCGCACCTCACCTACTGGCTCCTACCCAGCATCATCGGCGCACCACTGATCTGGCTCGCGCTACACCGCTACCGACGAAGCACCGCCCGCTCTCGACCTGACGACGACCCGACTGCGCATCACCTTGATGCCACGCCCACCACCGAGCGACTCGTACGGCCCCACGGCGTGTGAGAGCGGGTACTAACGGTCGACGATCACTACCTCGTATTCGTCTGCGGTCGGTGGTATGCCCGTGTCGAACTTGGCGTTGACTGCGGCGAGCCGATTGCCGTGAATCGCGACGGTCGTCGGCGTCTGGAACAGCGGGCTGGTGATGACCTCGTCGACAACCGCGCCGGTCAGGTCCGAGCTCACCCGTAGCCTGGACACCTGGTTCAGGAAGGGTTGCGCCACCCACAACCTCCCGGCCTCGAAGAGTATGCCGTCCGGGGCCGGCATGGGTGCAAGCAGCGTGCTCGCGCCAGTCACCGGATCAACTGTGTACAGCGCCTCGGTGGTCGAATGCGCGACGATCAGCGTGCGTCCATCCGGTGTGGCGGCGATGCCGTTGAAGTTGAACTCGCCGCTGGTGTCGGCCGCCGGACCGGTGACTGTCAGGACGCTGAAAGCACCTAGCACCCCGCCCGGACCGATCGGAACGAAGTAGAGACTCGCGTTCGCCGAGTCGGTGAACCAGGCCCCGGCTCGGGTGACCACCACATCGTTGATGATCGACTGGCCCGGCGTCCCGAACTGGTAGGTCGCGACGGCGGCACCGGTGAGGGCGTCGTACACGAAGCCCTGACCACTAAAGCCGCCAGCAACGAACAGCAATCCACTTGAGTCGTCGACCTTGAGGCCAATCGACATCTGACCGGGCGGTGTGTCGATAAACAGTTCAACGGTGCCGCGCTGTAGGTCACCCCGGAAAATGTCACCGCCGAAGAGGTCGCTTGCGTAGAACGTGGAACCACGGCCCACCGCGATGCCCTCGGCCGACGTGGCACCCGGCAGCACGATGACATTGGTGGCCGGCGCAGCCGCAGCCGGTGCAATGACCCCGGTGACCGCCACGAGACTAACGAGACCCACCGCCCCGACGAGCCCGGGCCATGACCGACGAATCCGCCCAACGGTTCCCAACATGACCACCCCTATCACTCGACCGGCACCTAACGGTAGCTGTGTTGGCACCGGCGTGGCGGCGCTCCTCCGTGCTGGGCACGGCGCAGAGGCACATCTTTGGCCGAGCGCGGATGATCAGGCCGGCTACGAGTCGTGCGGCTACCCCGACGCGATCTCCCGCAGGCGACTTCGACGCGGTCTTCAGCTCGACGACGTTGCCGTCCCGTCCGCCAGATCGGCTACTGCCCGGACCAGTTCGCGGCCGTTCAGCAATTCGACGTCGTTGTGGTCCGCGCCGACGACCTCGACGAGCTGACGCAGCCCTGGCGCCGCGGCAGCGACTACGCGGCTCTGTTCGGGCGGAACGATGCTGTCCACCGTGCCGAGCACCACGACCGTTGGCACGTCGACGCGCGAGATGGTTTCGAGGACGGGGTATCGATCCCGCAACAACGCTCGCACCGGTAGGAACGGGTAGTGCGCGCGGCCAACATCGGCAAGCGAGGTAAACGGCGACCGCAGCACCAGCCCGGCTGGTGGGTGCTCTGCCGCGAGACCGACGACGACGCCGGCGCCCAAGCTTTCGCCAAAGTAGATGAGCGCCTCGGGTCGAACGTCGGCGTCGTTTAGCAGGAAGGCGCGGGCCGCACGCACGTCGTGTGCGAATCCATCCTCAGTAGGGCTTCCCGGGTTACCGGCATAGCCGCGGTAGTCGAACAGCAGCACTCCGAGCCCGTGCTGTGCCAGCGCGGCGGCAAGCGGGGCGCGCAACCCGCGATGACCGGCGTTGCCGTTGGCCACAAGCACCGTCGCTCGGCCGTGGCGGGCCGGTACGTGCCACGCCGCCAGGCGCAGCCCGTCGGCGGTCATCAGGGTGACGTCCTTTGCCCCCGCGACAGCGTCGGCCGCAGGGAGGTCTGGCGAGCCTTGTGGCAGGTAGATCAGCGAGCGCTGCAGCGTCCAGAACAAACCGAGCACCACGACCATTACCTCCACCGCAGCCACGACAACCCTGAGCAGCGGTCGGCTTGCCGGCGGACGACGGCCGTCCACGACTCCACCGTAGACAGGCCGATTCCGCTTCACGCACTCCCAGGCGGTCCGCTGCCGACAATCCAGTCGGCATTTCCAGGCCGGGCCGCAGCCTCGAGGTTGTCGGTGGCGGGTGGTTGATTGGTGGCATGGCCAGAACCGCCAGTGGCGAGCCTGATGGTGTCCGCGACCTGCTTGCACAGCACAGCAGCGAGGTTGCCAACCTGACTCGACAGCTTCGGGCGGCAGTCCGCACCGCGCGCCCCGAGTTGACCGAGAAGATCTACCTCGGCTGGTACGGCGTCGGCCTTCATCACCCTGACAAGGGCTACGTCGCGGCGTTGTTTCCGCGGGCGGACGAGGTGCACGTCGGTTTCGAGCACGGCGTGGACCTGCCCGACCCGTACGGCCTGCTGCAGGGCGGCGGGCGCCAGGTGCGCTATCTGGTGTTCAGGACGGGTGCGGCTCGACCGACCGCGGACGACTTGGTCGAGTACCTGGACGTGGCACTGGGCGAATGATTCGGCTACTCGTCGCCGATCATCGTCGCTGTGTTGGTGACCTGTCCGTCGATTTCGGATACGAACCGGACCGGCGTCCCCTGTTTGGCCTTGGCGAACCAGAAGATCTTCACTGTCGGCCCGTCGGTGACGGTGTATCGCAGGCAGGCGAGTCGGCCCAGGTGTGTGTCGAGGATCTCCTCGCTGATGGCGGTGCGCTCGGCCGGAAATGATGCGTGCGCCTAAAGCTCCGCCCAGCTGACCTGTCCATTTGGACCGGCCCGAGCGGTTCCCCGTCGACCGAGAACAACGCTCGCTCCTGGATCGCGCCCGGCTCTGAACATCACCCCCCGACGAGATTGCGAGCGGCACTGTGTCGCGCTCAGCCGGCCAAGGGAACTGGCAGACATCCTGGCGGGCTATGCGGCCAGAAGCGGCGCTCGTCCGGGTGCGCCGGACGGTCAGGCATCCAGGCGGTTCATAACCTCCTCGCGGAACGTTGGAGCTGCACGGTCTCATCGACGACCGGCCACAGGAACATTCGCAGCGAGTACGTTGTCGGCCCACAGGGGCGGCCCTTTCGGCTGAACCGGGAAAGGCTCGAGCGAGCCGAGCAGTGCGAGCAGGAAGTGCCGGGCCTCGATGCGTCCGGTCTTCGCCGGGCGTGCGGTGTCGATCGCTCGCTTGAAGACGGCGCGCGCGCCGGACGTCAGCGGGGGGCGACCACCGGGTGCGGTGTCGGCCGCGAGTTTGGGGCCCGCTGCTTCGATGCCGACGGCGGCGAGCGCCGCGCGGTCGAGCGCGTCGTCAGCGGCGCGGGCGGATTCCAGGTCCACGCCAATTGCGCGGGCGGGTTCGCCGACCGGGTCGTGTAGCAGGCCGAGCAGGAGGTGGTCGGTGCCGAGCCGACGGTCGCCGCGTCGGCGCGCTTCCTCAGCAGCCGAACCCAATACCAGCCTCCTGGCGTCTTCGCTGAGCCGCGTGACCATCACTGTCCTCGCTTCCCGTATTTCGCATGCACCGACTGGCGAGAGACGCCCAGCGCGGGACAAGACGGCTGCACCGTTGTCTGGGCAGCTGTGCGCGAGACTCGGTTCATGGCGTCCTGCTGTGACCCGCATGGGTACGACGATGTGTTCGATGTCGCGTTCGCGCGCCGTCTCGCCAAGCGCTATCGCCGGAATGGGCTCGACCGGACTGCCGGCCGCATGGTCGAGGCGCTCACCGACCGAGGCGTTGACGGAGCGACGGTGCTGGAGATCGGCGGTGGCATCGGGGACATCCAGATCGAGCTGCTCAAGCATGGCGCCGCTCGCACCGTCAACGTCGAGCTGTCATCGGCCTACGAGGCGGACGCTGCCGAGCTGGTTCGCGCGGCCGGCCTTGCCGATCGAGCTCACCGACGCGTGGTCAACATCGCGGCAACGCCCGACGTCGTTGATTCGGCGGATCTCGTGGTGATGCATCGCGTCGTGTGCTGCTACCCCGACTACGCGCTACTGCTGGCGGCTGCCGCGGATCACGCTCGGCGGCTGCTCGTGTTCAGCTACCCGCCGGGCAACATCGTCGCCCGGCTGCTCGTCGGCATGGAGAACCTGGCCCGGCGGATCCGACGACGGCAGTTCCGGTCGTTCGTACACGACCCATCACGGATGTTCGCAGTCCTCCACGACCATGGGCTCCACACCTCGGTGCTGCACCGCGGCGCATGGCATGTTGCGCTGGCCGAAAGGGACACCGCATAACGCATCCGGCGGAACAAGACCACGTACAGCAAATCGACAGCTGCTCCGTGCGGAGTCGGTCACTCGAGGCGCCGCAATGCGGGGTTGTCGACCTCGGCAGCCAGGACCTGCGCTGCGTCTGCTGCTGCTCGGTCACCGAGCTTGCCGCGGTGGGCGTAGGCGCGAGCGACGAGCTCGCGCATGCCGGTGCGAGTCGCAAGCGCCTCCAGGTCCTCGATCCATCGCGCGGCTTCGGGGCGTCCCTGCTCGACGGCAAGCGCGCAGAGGGCATCCAGGCAGTAACCCTCGACCCACAGGTAGGCGTCGGGCAAGCGCACACAACGATCGCGCGCCTCCGTGATCAATTGCAGGGCCGTCGCCGCATCACCCTGCTGCGCGGCGACCATGCCCAGCCCGCGCGCTGCCAGGCCTTCCCAGCACGGATCGCCCAACTGCAGCGCCAGCGCATGTGCGTGCTCATGAGCGCCGGCAGCAGCGTCGACCCTGCCCTCGACGAGATCGACGTCCGCGAGCAACGCCTCGGGCAGCGGCACGAAGGCGGTCCAGCGCACGGCACGCGCAGTAGCCAACCCTTTGCTGAGGAACTCGCGTGCTTCCCCGAGGTTCTGGCGCAGCATGTGAATTCGCCCGATGAAGGTCCAGACCCACGCCTCGACCTGGGCCAGGTGCTCGGCTTGGGCGAGGCGCAGTGCGTCATGGAAGGCGCTCAGAGCCTCTTCATAACGACCGACGTCGGTCGACACGACGCCCTGGACAGCAAGGGCCCAGGCACGCTCGGTTGGTTCGTCACCGGCCAGCGTCGTTGCCGTCTGTAACCACCGCAGGGCGCGGTCGTAACGTCCTCGCAGCATCTCTACGTAACCCAACTCACGATGAGCCTGGGCCGCAGACTCAGGAGCTCCGATCCGATCGGCAACCCCGATCGCTTCGTGCAGGATCCCGGCGCCCTCGCCGTCCCTGCCCCTGACGCTGTGTATCAGCGCCGCGCCGAGCGCCATGAGAGTTCGCACTTGCAGCGGCCCGTCGTCAACCTCGTACGCATCGGCCACCGCCTGTCGCAGCAGACCGATCCCGGCATCAGCCGCTCCTGCGTCCAGGGCGCCAAGACCTGCCTCGAGGCGGGCCAACGTAGCGGTCTTGGTCGCGGGCCGGTCTGGGAGTGCGCGTGTCTGCTGATCCGGGTCCGCGGCGTTGAGCACGGCGATGCCGGGTTCGGTCCCGAGTTCGCGACGGAAGAGCGTCACACAGGCATCGCGCTGAGTCTCGGCTGCGGCCAGATCACCGTTTGCCACGTACGCCCGGATCAGGATCTCCTGAGCGTCCTCGTCGAGCGGGTTCGTCGCGACAAGCCGGCTGGCAAGTTCCACTGCCCGGGCACCGTCACCTGTCGAGAGCTTCGCTAGCGCCGCCTCGCGAAGCACGCCTTCGGCCGCTCCGGCGAGGTGTCTGCGACTTGCCAGCAGCCACGCCTCGAAGCTCGCGCTGGACGGGAAGGATTTGCCCTCCAGGAGTTCGCGGCCGAGGCCTGGGATGCCGATGGCATGCATCCACGTCCCCGCGGTCAGGGCATTCACGTCCACGAACGTTCCGGGTGGCAGCTGAAGGACGACAGGTTCGCCTCCGATGCTCGACTCGGGGCCGAGGAGTTTGCGCAGTTGAGTCAGGTTCCAGCTCAGGGCGTTCAGTGGGTCGTCTGCGTCGGAGAACAGGAGCTCGGAAAGCCATTCGCGGCTCGGCGCTGACTCCGTGATCAGGAGATATGCGAGCAGGGCCCATACCTTTCGACCACGTGGAGGCGGCTGGGGCTGCCCGGACCTGACCACACTCGGCTGCGGTCCGAGCAGATGGATGGCCAGCGTCTCCCCCATGAAACGGATCCTCCCAAACCGGGTCTGCCGTCACAGGCAGCATCACAGACCTTCGGTCCATGCTCCTGAACAACCGATGGAAACGACCTAGACCAAGGAGCACCCATGTACCGCACGACCATCAACTCGTACCTGGCCGACCTGGGCGAACTCGTCGTCGCCGACGGGATCGATGCCCACTCGGACCACCTGTTCGCCGTAGCGCACGCTGCACACACTGTCGCGCCGGCCGCAGCCGCCGTCCTTGTCGACACCCACGACTCGGAGATCGCCCGGTTGCGTGCGCTCGCCGTCGCCTCCGCTGCCGTACTCCGCAACCCGGCCGCGGCCAGGTCGTTGCGCGCGGCACTCATGGACGGCACACCGACCAGCGCCCAGCCACTCGCGGCGTAACCCGCAGACATCCACAGGAGGAACCATGCATCCGGACATCGCGTACCGACTCTTCAACCAGCGTCACGCCGAACTGTTCGCCGAGGCCGCTCAACACCGACGGGTCCGGGAGACCCGGCAAGCCCGGCCCCCTGGGAGGGTCCGGCATCGGGTCTATCGCAGGTGGTGGCAGGTCTTACGGCCCGACCAGGCCTGAGCCGAGCGAGCAGGGCCGGGACCGGACGTTGAGGAACTGGGTGCAGGTAGCACTGGTTCGAGCCATCGTCCACAGACCTGGTGTGACCACGCGCACAGTGTCAGACCCCTCCAGTAGAGTCGAACGCATGTACGAATCGGTGGTTCGGGTGCGCGACCTGCTCAGCGAGCTGGTCTGCGCGTTGGATCCCGACGCGGTGAGCGGGCCTACCGCTCGTGACCTGTGGGGCGAGTTCGACCGCATCGAACGGCTCGGCTCTGCAGGCAAGACGCTGCTGGCCCGAAGGGTCGCCGCCACCCACGACCGTGACCGTGCCGGCACCCTTACCGCAGCGGAATCGCTAGCGCGAAAGGCCGGTACCTCCACTGCCGCCGCCAAAGAGGCGCTGGACACGTCGAACAAAGTCACCGAGCTTCCCAGCGTGGCCGGCGCGCTGCGCAATGGCGAGCTGTCTTCGGCGCAGGCAGCGGCCATCACCAGTGCGGCCGAAGCGGACCGGTCGGCGGAGAAGCGACTGCTCGAGCTGGCGGCGCGAACATCACTGGCCGAGCTGCGGGAGGAATGCGCCCGGATCAGGGCCGCTGCCGACCCAGACTCGGAAGCGACCAACCGGCGCATCCACCAGCACCGTCGCTGCCGGCAGTACACCGACGCCGAAGGTGGTTGGAACCTGTCCGCCCGTGGCACCGCCCAAGACGGTGCCGCCTTCGCCACAGTGTTCAACGCCATCACCGACCAGGTCTTCACCGACGCCCGCCGGCAGGGCCGACACGAACCCGTCGAGGCCTACGGCTTCGATGCCCTCATGGCCATGGCTGTCCAGGCCGCCCGGCCCGACCAGCCAGCCGCACTGGCGAACGGTGGTGCCGCGCCCGTCACGGACCCAGGCGGCGACCCAGGGACCTTCCGAAACACCGGCAGGACGGTGAGCCCGGTGCCGCCGCATCGCTGGTCGAATCCGCGCTACCTGGCGCTGCTGCGCATCGACACGGCAGCGCTGCAGCGTGGCCGGGTCGAAGGCGAAGAATTGTGCGAAATCGCCGGCATCGGACCTGTCCCGGTCTCCGTCGCCCGCACCCTCCTCGGCGAGGCGATCGTCAAACTTGTCATCACCAACGGCGTGGACGTGGCCAACGTCACCCACCTCGGCCGTGGCCCGACCACCGCGCAGAAGGTCGCGCTGATGTGGGCCAACCCCACCTGCACCGCCGACGGCTGCCCCCGCAGGCGGATCGAATACGACCACCAGAAGCCCTGGGCGGAGACCCGACACACCCGGCTGGACGAGCTCGATCCGCTATGCACCTACCACCACGACCTGAAGACCCGACTCGGCTGGGCGCTCGTATCCGGCAAAGGCAAACGAGCCTTCGTCCCACCCGACGACCCCAGACACCCTCGACACCAGGCAGCGCGCGACGGATTCGCGACACACGACAACACCACCTCCGGTAGGAAATTCACCCAGCCGCCGACAGCGCGACAGCGCCCATACCGGCGACCACGACAGCCGACACTCATTCCAGACGACCCGTGACCGCCGTCAGAACAACCGCTAGCTCGAGGAGTACTGGCAGACCTTCTGCGACCTCCGACGGGAAGGCAAGGTCCGGGCCATCGGGCTGTCCAACCACGACGTCGCGCAACTCGACGCGGCCGAGGCCGTCGGGCACGTGGACGCCGTGCAACCACGTTTCAACCTGATCCACCGCAACGCCGTCGACGTGCTCGCCTGGAGCGCCACACACACCGCAGGCGCGATCGTCTACAGCCCGATGGCGTCGGGTCTGCTCAGCGGATCGTTCACAGCGGCCCGCGCGGCCGTGCTGGACGAGGACGACTGGCGGCGCCGGCATCCCGACTTCACCGGCGACGCATTGGCCCGGAACCTTGCCCTGGCCGAGGCACTCGGCCCGATCGCCTCCCGCCATGGCGTCACCGTCGCCGCCGTGGCGGTGGCGTGGACGCTGGCGTTCCCCGGGGTCACCGGCGCGATCGTGGGCGTCCGCCGGGCCAGCCAGCTCGATGCCTGGTTGCCGGCCGCAAGCCTCGCGCTCGACGACGCCGACCTGACCCGGATCGCCGAGGCGGTCGAGCGCACCGGGGCGGGCTCCGGTCCGGCGTTCCCCGCGCACGCGGTGTGACGAAGGTGCCGAATCGCCCCGACGACTCCGATCAGACCCAGTTGAGGCTGACCCGGCCGGTTCGGGCGTGGTCTGGGAGCATCGACGTCTATGGACGTCACCCCGATCACTGCGCTGGCGGAAAGCCAACTCGGTGTTGCCACGACAGCCGACAGCGGTCGCAGCTCCGTGACGGTGTACGGCAGGTCCGGTGCACATCTGCGGCAGACCGTTATCGCGCTCGCGGCAGGACGCGTGTTGGGCGAACACAAGAGCCCCGGTGATGCGTCAGTGTTCTGTCTGAGTGGACGTGTCCGCCTGCGCGTCGGCGAATCGCAGGCCGACCTCGGTCCCGGTGACTTCGTCGCCGTCCCACCGCAGCGGCACGACCTCGAGGCGGTCGAATCATCGGTCGTCTTGCTCACCGTTGCGCTGCACTGAGCCCGCCGACACAACTTCGTGCGCCGACAGCCAGTTGCCGAACGCACCGCGTCCTGCTCGGGGTCCCGACCGACGAGCTGCGCGACCTGCATGCCGTCGCGCATGTCGATGGACCTCCCCGAAGTAGCCTGAACCTCGGCGATTACATGTCAGATTCGGCGTCGTGGCTGCGCCTGACGAGACGAGCCAAAGCCTCTTCCAGCTCGGGAAGGTCGTGATCGACGGTCGCCTGCAGGATGGCGTGCGATGTGTCGAAGTAGCGGTGAGCGAGCCGATCTCTCATCCCGGCCACTTCAGTCCACGGTATCTCCGGTTCGGTATCCAACAGGGTCGACGGCAATTGCTTCACGGCCTCGCCGATCTCAATCAGCCGAACCCGGACGGCATCGAAGACCAGCCCATCGGACAGTCCCCCACGCTCCAGGTGTGCGCGAATCGTCTCGATGGCGACTCTGATGTCCTCCAACCGCTGCTGGTCACGACGGCTCACAACCCGACCGCCTCGGGGTGCACGTTGCGGGCGACGTCCGGCTTGAGGTCGCTCGCGGGCACGACGTCTACACGAACGCCGAGTACGCGAGCAAGCTCATGTTCGAGGCGAGCTAGCCCCAACAACCCGACCTCGGGGGCCAAGTCGACCAACACATCGGCGTCGCTCTCGTCGGTCTCCTCCCCACGAGCGACACTGCCGAACACTCGAACATTCGAGGCGCCGTACCGCGCCGCAATCCGGGTGATCTCACGACGCTTGCGACGTATCCGCAAGCCGACCGGACCGGTCAGGCGGGTCATCAAGGACGGCGCCGCGAGGATCCGGACGTCGAGTTTCATGCCGGTTGCGGCGACCAACCGCCGCAGGGTCGGCAGGGACGGTTGCCGGGTTCCGGACTCGTAAGCGCTCACCACGCTCTGGGTCACACCAGCTCTGCGGGCAAGCTCGACCTGCGATAGGTGAGCACGTAGCCGCGCCTCCCGCAAGAGCTCACCCGCGGACGCGTTGTCCAGAAGCAGCACCTTGATACTATAGCGCATTGTCGATATCCCAGTTCAAGCCAACTGTGCGTTTTCCGGCGACGGCAGACGTGGGTCGAGACAAGAGTGAGGTCGACGTCCGGACTGGTGGATTGCCAACCCATTTGGAGACGGGAATGGTTACCAGGCGACCGACCACCAGCAGGAGGACACCATGCCGACCAACCTCAGCATCCGCCGCCAGCAAGCAGGACCCACAGCGAAGATCGGCCAGCGTCACCGGCGCGATTGCCGTCGGCGCCCGCATCCTCGGGCCCACGGCGATGGGGCCTCTCGCTATTGCCGTCGCTGCGATCGGCGCGATCGCCATCGGCCGGCTGGTGATCGCCGAGGCGGTGATCCGGAAGCTGCGCGCCGAGGAGATCGAGATCGGCTCGCTGAAGGTGCGCGAACTCGAGGTGGCAGGCCAGCGCTGGCCAGGCGCTACCGTGCCGACAGTCTGAGTGGCCGATCATCAGCCGTAGCGGCGAAGCTCCGCGGGCAACGACTTGTCGGCGCCGCTCTATACCGTCGAGCCATGGTCGAGACCGTGGTCGGTGACGGGCTGCGCACGGACGCGGAGGCGTCGTTGCGGGCGCTGGTCGGTGTATCCGACGCCGAGCTGCGCGACGACCAGTGGGAGGCGGTCGATGTCCTCGTCGCACAGCAGCGACGGGCTCTGGTCGTTCAACGCACCGGCTGGGGCAAGTCCGCGGTCTACTTCGTCGCCACGATGCTGCTGCGGGCTCGCGGTTCCGGTCCCACGTTGATCGTCTCGCCGCTGCTCGCGTTGATGCGCAACCAAGTCGACGCGGCTGCTCGGGCCGGCATCAGAGCGCGGACGATCAACTCGGCGAACCTCGAGGAATGGCGTGGTATCGAGGACGAGCTTCGCACTGATGCGGTCGACGTTCTGTTGATCAGCCCAGAGCGGCTCAACAGCCCCGGCTTCCGCGATGACGTGCTTCCCGGTCTGGCGCCGCGGTTGGGGCTTCTGGTCGTCGACGAGGCGCACTGCATCTCCGACTGGGGACACGACTTCCGACCCGACTACCGGCGGATCCGCGATGCGCTGGACCGCCTGCGTCCGGGCACGCCGGTGCTCGCGACCACCGCGACTGCGAACGCCCGAGTCGTGGCCGATGTCGCCGAGCAGTTGGGCGCGGACACGTTCGTCCAGCGTGGATCACTCGACCGCGCGAGCCTCCGGCTCGGCGTGCTCTCGCTTCGCACGAACGAGCATCGACTCGGCTGGCTCAGCGCGCATCTGGACAGCCTGCCGGGCAGCGGCATCGTCTACGCGCTGACCGTGGCGGCAGCCGAGGACCTCGCCCGACATCTGCGGGGCCACGGCCACAACGTGCTGGCCTACACCGGGCGCACTGATGCAGCCGAACGGCTGGCCGCCGAGGCGGCACTTCTGTCGGGCGACGTAAAGGCTCTGATCGCGACCTCCGCGTTGGGGATGGGATTCGACAAGCCCAACCTCGGATTCGTCGTACACATGGGTGCACCGCCGTCTCCGATTGCCTACTACCAGCAGGTCGGCCGGGCCGGACGCGCGCTCGATCGAGCTGACGTCTTGCTGCTACCGGGCCGAGAAGACGCTGATATCTGGCGGTACTTCGACAGCGTGGGCTTCCCGGCCGAGACGCATGTCCGACGTGTGCTCGACGTGCTGGCCGAGTCTGACCGGCCGCTGTCCATGGCTGCCCTGGAGGCCAGGGTCGAGCTGCGGCGCACTCGGCTGGAGCTCATGCTCAAGGTGCTCGACGTCGACGGGGCGGTTCGCCGTGTCACCGGCGGTTGGGTTTCCACTGGCGCACCGTGGCAGTACGACAGTGATCGATACACACGGGTCGCCCAGACCCGGCAGGCCGAGCAGCAGGCGATGCGCCGCTACATCACCGGTCCCGGCTGCCGGATGGCGTACCTACGGCGCATACTCGACGACGCGCATGCGGCTCCGTGCGGGCGGTGCGACGTGTGCGCTGGGCCGTTCTATCCGGTCAACGTGCCCGCTGCGGCGGTGGGCGCAGCGCGGGAGAGCCTGGACCGTCCGGGCGTCGAGCTCGAGCCCCGGGTGCAGTGGCCGTCTGCCATGGAGACGCTCGGCGTGCCGGTTCGAGGTCGTATTGCGGTCGAGGAGCGCGCCTCCTCCGGCCGGGCGCTCGCGCGGAGCTCCGACCTCGGGTGGGGCGACCGGCTGCGCCGCCTGCTTGGTCCGGACGCTCCGGACCAGGAAGTTCCGGCGGCCGTCGTCTCCGCCGTGGTGGAGGTCATGCGCAGCTGGGAATGGGAGAGCCGCCCGGCTGCCGTGGTGGCGGTTCCGTCACGTCGCCGGCCGACCCTGGTGAGTTCGCTGGCCACTCGGATCGCACAGATCGGGCGGCTGCCCATGCTCGGGCAGTTGCGGCTGACGCCCGAACACACTGCACCCGCCACACGGGAGGCCAACAGTGCCTACCGGTTGGCCGCCCTCTGGGATGCCTTCAGCGTGCCGCCCGAGGTGCATGACGGCGTACAGCGGCTCGGTGACAAACCAGTGCTTCTGGTCGACGACCTCGCCGACTCGCGCTGGACGATCACCGTTGCAGCCCGAGCGCTCCGCACGGCCGGTGCATCGGCCGTGCTTCCCTTCGTGCTCGCGATCGACGGGTAAGGGACGCGCGGCACGAACCTGCACTCACTGCTCGGTCGGTGCTGGGCACCGCCGATTACTCGGAGCCGATCGTGGGGCATGCCGAGGTGGTCGGCCGTTTCGTGTCAGGCTGCTGCTGTGAGCTTGCGCGACTGGGAGACGATGGAGCGGCTGCTCGACTCGGGCGGGTACGAGTCCCGCCAGCGCGTGCTCGCCTCTGAGCCCGCGGTGGAGCCCTCCGAGTCCGGCGCCCGCACGCTGGGCGTGGTCTACTGGCGGGCGGTCGAGCGCTTCACCCGCGGCGGCATCCGCGCTGGCTGGACGGGCTCCGGCGGGCGTCTGAGGTTGTTCGGCGCGGTCGGCCTCCTCACCTTCGGCCCAGCCGAGCTGGAGACCGGCGACGGGTTCGTCTCGTGCCGGCACGCGATCGTTGGCGGCCTGCTGGCGCTGCGGGCGGGCGGGTCGGTGACGCTCGCGCAGCGGGCCGTCGAGGGCGGCCACGAGCTCAGCGTCGCGGTCGAGGAGTACCTGCCGCGGCTCGACGGGCTGCTCTACGCGAAGGGGCAGAGCCCCTTCCACGCGGCGGTCAGCCGGCGCTACTTCGAGCTCCTCACGGGAGGGCGCGCCTCGTGAAGGTCGTGGTCTTCGGCGCGACAGGAGTGATCGGCCGCGCGCTGTTGCCGCTGCTCGCCGGCGAGCACGAGGTCGTCGCCGTCTCGCGGACGGCGCGCGAGCCCGAGGACCGCGTCCACTGGGTCTCCGCCGACGTCGCCTCGGGTGAGGGCGTCGGCGACGCGCTCGCCGGCGCCGACGTCGCCTACTACCTCGTCCACTCGCTCGGCGTGCGCGACTTCGAACAGCGCGACCGCGACGCCGCGGCAAACGTCTCCCGCGAGGCGGCAGGTGCGGGCGTGCGCCAGATCGTCTATCTCGGCGGCCTCGGCGGCGATGACGCCGAGGCCTCCGCCCACCTGCGCAGCCGGCACGAGACGGGGGAGCACCTCGGCGCGGACGGCGTGCCGGTGACGACGCTTCGCGCCGCGATCGTCGTCGGGAAGGGGAGCGCCGCGTTCGAGACGATCCTCGGCCTGGTCAAGCGGCTGCCGGTGATGATCACGCCCAGCTGGGTCTCGACGCCGACGCAGCCGATCGCGCTCGCCGACATCACGCGCTATCTCGCCGGTGTCGCAGGCAACGAGGCCGCTTTCCGCGAGGGCTTCGACGCCGGCGGCCCGGA
Source organism: uncultured Actinomycetota bacterium (assembly GCA_963831385.1). Classification (GTDB taxonomy): domain Bacteria; phylum Actinomycetota; class Actinomycetes; order Jiangellales; family Jiangellaceae; genus JACVRX01. The sequence continues at coordinate 5,489 of CAWHPW010000013.1, read as the reverse complement.
GGTGATGACCTACCGCCAAATGATCGAGCGGATCGCGGCGCTGCTCGGGCGGAAGCCGAGGATCGTCGAAGTGCCCGTGCTGACACCGGCGCTGTCAGCACTCTGGCTCGAGCTCGTCACACCCGTGAACGCGTCGGTCGCGCGGCCGCTCGTCGAAGGGCTGAAGAACCCGACGATCGCGCGCGAGGAACGGATCCGCCAGCTCGTGCCGTTCGAGCTCACGCCGTTCGACGAGGCGGCACGGCAGGCGCTGAAAGCGTGAGCAGCGCCGCCGTCGTCGCCGCCCGGCAGTCGAAGATCACCGCCGCCACCCCACAGCGGATGGCCGGCCGCCCCCCGTTCGTTCAGGCCGGATACTCCAAACCGGGCCGCCGCGCATCGAGCCCAACCGCACACCGCGCATCCGGGAGCCGGACGGCTTCACGTGCTCCCCCATCCCCCTGCAGCGGCGCCTCCTCGCAAGGCCGCAGCGGCGACTCCACCTACCCAATCGGCTTCGGCACAAGCGGATCTTGGGTCACGCGTCCTCCGACCTACGACGTCCCGTCGGCGGTCACTGGCTGACGGATGATCGTCTTCATCTTCTCGGGGGCACTGCGCCGGGGGTCGCTCAGGTAGATCTCATGGTGCTTGCCGCGGAGCTGCAAACCCTGCTCGGCGATGAACGCGTGCAGACGCTCGATCGTCGGCTGTTCGGTTGCGTACGGACCGACGTGCATGATCTGCGCCGAGCGTCCCTCGGCGAAGCGTTCCAGCCGAACCCGGCCATGAGCGGCGAGCCCTTTCTTCGCGGTCTTCGCAAGGCCTTGCTCGAAGACCTCCGTCGTCACCACATCCGGCTGCATGATCATCATGGTCCAGTCCCAGGCCGACTTGTCGTCCGTCGAGAACGTGGACATGTCCGCCGTCCACCACAGCCCTTCCAGCGGCAACACGCCATAGTCCAGGCCGTTGGGGACGCCCTTGACGATGAACTTCGCGGCATACGAGATCGCATACAGCGCCTCCACCGCTTCGCGGTATTCGACCGCCGTGTTCGGGTCGCCGTGGCCGTCGATCATCAAGTAGTTCAGCGTCTGGTACGTCGACGAGCTTCGGTTCGCGGCTCGCGCTATACAGCTCGCGTAGCTCACGCTTGAAGTCCACCTTCGTCGCCATCGTGTGCTCCGATTGGGTTGTGGCTGGCACTTCCGGACGGTATCGGAGCGCACCACGGCACGCTGTCGCCGTGCAGGCTGAGAGCGAGCCACCTTCGCCTCTCTTTCGGAACGAACCAGCTCATGGCTGAGCCGCTGAAGAACTACTTCGGTCCGGAGATCCCGGCGCGGATCGCCGACATGATCCAGAACGTGGACAGCGCCTTTCCACGCGAAGCCTTCCTGGTCGACGCGCTCGACGACTATCGAGGCGCTGGAGCTCACGCCGCGCGCGCGGCACATCGCCATGGCGCTGGGTCGCCACCTCCCGCAGGACTACCAGCGGGCCATCGAGATCCTCATCGCTTCGCTCGGGCCGAAGCTCGAAGCGGCGGAGCTCACCGGCATCGAGGTGTTCGTCTACCTGCCGCACGTGTTCTATGTCGCGGAGTTCGGGGTCGAGCACTTCGAGGCGTCGATGCGCGCACAGTACGAGCTGACCCAACGGTTCTCGGCGGAATACAGCATCCGGGTCTTTCTGGAGCGCTACCCGGAGCAAACGCTGGCCCGGCTGCGGGAGTGGGCGCACGACCAGAACGTCCACGTTCGGCGCCTCGTTTCCGAAGGCACCCGACCACGGCTGCCGTGGGCGCCACGGCTGCGCGCATTCCAGGCCGATCCGCGGCCGGTGCTCGAGCTGCTCGAGCTGCTCAAGGACGACCCGGAGCTCTACGTCCGCCGGTCGGTCGCCAACAACCTCAACGACATCGGCAAGGACAACCCAGCGGCGCTGATCCAGACCTGCCGGCAGTGGGCGGAGGCCGCCACGGCGGAGCGGCGCTGGCTGATCCGGCACGCCCTCCGCTCAGCGGTGAAGCGCGGAGACCCGGCGGCGCTGGAGATCCTCGGGTTCGGCGAGGCAACCGCCGCCGTCGTGCGGGAGATCCGCGTCGTACCGGCCATCGTGCCGATCGGTGAGACCGTCACCGTCGCCGTTGAACTGGCGAACGAGGGCTCCTCGACCGAGCGGCTGCTGGTCGACCTACGCGTGCACTTCGTCAAGGCCAACGGAAGGCCCAGCCCGAAGGTCTTCAAGCTGAAGGAGCTCGACCTCGCGCCACACGCGTCCGCGGAGCTCACGAAGACGATCTCGCTCGCCCAGCACACCACGCGTACCCACTACCCGGGGCCACATCGGGTCGAGGTCCTGGTGAACGGCCGGGCCAGCGCGGCCCACGCTCTTCGAGGTCGTCGACGAGCGGCGAGCTTAGGCGGGCAAGTGACGAACGTGGCTCAGATCACCGTCGCCGGAATGCCGCGGAGTGCCGACTAGGGCTGCGGGTCATGACTCGGTCCAGGTCACGCAGTGCGTCTTCGATGCCGCGGTGGAACGTCGGGTAGGCGTAGATCATGTGCCGCAGGGTGTCGACGGGGACCTGGGCCTTCACCGCGACGACCAGGGCGGACAGCACCTCACCGCCCATCGGCCCGGCCGAGGTGGCGCCGACCAGCACTCCGCGGTCGGCGTCGGCGACCAGTTTGATGATGCCGTCGTTGCCGGCCTTGTGAATCCACCCACGCGCCGACGACGGCACCTGCGCCAACCCGGTCGCGACGCGCACGCCAGCATCGCGGGCCTGCGCCTCGGTGAGCCCGACTGAGCCGATCTCGGGGTCGGTGAACGTCACCCGGGGCACGGCGCGATAGTCCGCCGGCGGCCCATCCTCGCCGAGGATGTCGCGGATGGCGATCCCGGCCTGGTACATCGCCACGTGGGTGAATCCGCCGTGCTCGGTGACGTCCCCGACGGCCCACAGCTGCTCTCCGGCCCGCATTCTCTCGTCGACTCTGACCGCGGGCCGGTCCGGGTCGAGGCCCACGGTGTCCACGCCCAGCGGGCGAAGATCGGCCCGCCGGCCCACCGCGACCAGCAGCCGGTCGGTCACCAGCTCGCTGCCGCCGGCAGTGACGGTGAACCGGTCGCCGTCGTGTGCGATTGCGGTCGCCTTGGCGCCGGTACGCACGGTAATGCCATCGGCGTCCAGGGCGTCTTGCGCCAAGCTCGACGACTCCGGCTCCTCGACGGGGAGCAGCCGATCCATTGCTTCGACGACCGTCACCTCGACGCCGAAGCGCGCGTACGCCTGGGCGAGCTCCAGGCCGATCGCGCCGCCACCGAGCACGAGCAGCGATGCGGGCAACGTCTTGGCCTCGATCGCCTCCCGGTTGGTCCAGTACGGGGTGTCGGCCAGCCCGTCGATCGGTGGGATCGTCGGCACCGTCCCGGTCGCGAGAACTACGCCGCGGCGTGCCTCGAACCGCTCGCCGTCGACCTCGACCACACCGGGCCCGGCCAGCCGGCCTCTGCCGCGGACGAACCGGCCACCCTTGCCGGTGAACCGATCGACCGCGACCTGGTCGTTCCAGTCGTCGGTGGCCTCGTCCCGGATCCGTTCCGCGACCGGAGCCCAGTCCGGGCTCACCGTGGCATGCCCCGACATCGCCTCGATTCGACGCCCTTCGGCAAGCAGGTTGGCGGCCCGGATCATCATCTTGCTCGGCACACATCCCCAGTACGGGCACTCCCCGCCGACCAAGCCGTGCTCGATACCCACCACGTCGAGGCCCGCCTCGGCCAGCTTGCCGGCCACCTCCTCGCCGCCGACGCCCAGCCCGACGACGACTACGTCCACCTGCTCTGCCATCTCAGCTCCCCTGTCTCGCCCGATCTCGACTCAGCGTCAGAACCCACTCGATGATGCCGTCGGTACTTCAGGACAGCCGCATCGCAGCCATGACGTCAGCGCTCGACGCCTGGATCGAGAACTGGCTTGACGTCAACAACGGGCGTCCCGTTCAGCGCCTCGAGGTTCCGAACCTGCACCCGCAGTCCGTCGATCGACAGGACCGTCACTCGGTGTAGCCCGAGAGGGTTCGGCCGGTCGGCCGATCGGGTGTTGAACACACCGGTGAGCGGCCGGTCTGGGTCGTCTCGCGGATGAACGGCCAACACGTCGCGATCCGCGCGGTCCAGCCACGTGATGACCAGCACATCGGACCCGACTTGAAGACCGTCGAGGCCTTCACGCACTGCTGGTTCGAAGACGAGCCAAGCATCCGGCGCTCCCTCGTCGCCTTGCAGCGGAGCGTCGTCGCGGGAACGCAACGGCGACTCCACCCACCCGATGGGCCGCAACACCAGTGGGCTGTCGATCACGCGTCCCCCGGAATGTTGTGGAGCAGGTCGGCCAGCCGGCTTGGCTCGGTGAACATCGGCCAGTGGCCGGTGGGCAGTTCCAGGAACGACCACTGCGGGCTGGCCAGCTCCGCGAACCAAGGATGGCCGTCGGCAATCATCTGCCGCACCTGGGCGAGCGGGAAGCTGCAGGTGATCAGCAGCTTCGAGAGCTGCTCGCGGGCCGGGTTCTTCAGTGACACGGGTTGGGTGCAGGTCCGCAGTGGCTGAGCGACGGCTCGGGCACGCATGCGGCTGCGCTTGTCGTCTCTGAGGCCGTCGAGGCTCGCACCCAAGACACCTTCGAGCTCCTCCCATGACGGCATCGGGATCCGCCAGCCGTCGCCGGACTCCTCGACCAGCCGCTCGATCAGCTGCTTTGCCGGCGGCGGCTGCATGTCCAGGTACGTGGCACCGTCCGGAACAGGTCCGGATTCAAGGTAGGCCAACACGGCGATGCGCTCGGGAATCCGATCGGCCACCGCCGTGACCACCAACCCGGCGTAGCTGTGGCCGACCAAGACCACATCGTGGAGGTCCTCGAAATCGACCAGGTTGACGACGTCGGCGATGTAGGTGTCGAGGTCGACTTCGGGACTGGCCAGGTGGGAGCGCTCCCCCAGCCCGGTGAGCGTCACCGGGTAGACGTCGTGACCGTGGGCTCGGAGTTGGGCGGCCACCGGCTGCCAAGACCAGCCACCCAGCCAGGCACCGGGGACAAGAACGTAGGTCGACATCAGCAGACTCCTTCTATTGGACGTTGTCCAATTACTGTACGCTGTACAATCTCATCATGTCAACCTCTGATCGCCCATACCACCGGGGTGCCGGACAGCGCGCAGGCCTGACCCGCGAATCAGTGCTGGCGGCCGCCCGTCGGGTAGCCGACGACGAAGGTGTCGACCACCTCACCATGCGCCGGCTGGCAGCTGAGTTGGGTGTGATGCCCAACACGCTGTACAGCTACTTCCCCGACAAGGAGGCCCTACTGGACGCCCTGATCGACGACCTTCTGGGCGACATCGACGTCGGCGATCCGGCGGACGGGGACTGGCGGGACGGGCTGGTCGAGGTGATGGACTCCTCACGCCGGTTGCTGCTGGCCCATCCCCAGCTGG
>CAWHPW010000012.1:0-309279 GCA_963831385.1 uncultured Actinomycetota bacterium | reverse complement strand
GGGATGAAGAGGTGGATGCTCTCGAATCGTCACGGTATGTGGCACCGCCGGGACTCCGTGGGACTCGAGTGACTGCTCGACTACGCGCTGAAGTTGTCTCGCTGTACGGACAGGAACGAATCAGCCGGCAAGTCGCTGAGACCTGCGGCATCGCGAAGAGCACCGTCCTTCAGATCCTGAGGACGAAAGGCGTCGAGGTCAGACAGTGGGGAGCTCACCACTGATTCGAGATCAATGATGTCGGACCCAGCAGCTTGCAGAATGGCAAGAGCCGCAACATGGTTGTAGCGCTGCCAGTTGGGTCTGGCTTGACGTTGGCCGACGATACGGATCTTACGAGCTTGGACACCTTTCAAGAACAGTCTTCGAAGTCATAATTCGTCATGTTCGTCAAACTCCCCTGCTTTGACTCCCTTAACAAAAGCAGTCCACAGGTCGTCACCCAAGGACGTATGTTGCGGCCGGCCTGCTGAGAATATTCGCTAACGTCTGTAGAGGTCGGTGCACGAACGTGTCGATCGTCACTCAGTTTGTCACCCAGCCGGTTTTCATGTCATGGGGCAGCACGCGGCGGCCTGGACGGTTACGGTTCGACTCGCAGCCCTGGAGTTGCAGCCCAGTTCGTTATCTCTAGTAGCCGCCGCAGGATCGGCGGGACCCGGCGCAGCACCAGCACCTGCCCACTTGGCAGCCCGCGCGCGGTCCGCACCAATAGCCGTAGCCCGCCCACGTCGACAAACTCGGCCCCCGCAAGATCCACCACAATGTCCCCGCTGCAGTGCGTCCACTTGGCTAGTGCGGCGGCCAGCTCGGCGTGGCCGTTCAGATCAACCTCGCCGTCGACCCGGAACCCGGCCATATCCACCAGCGGCGTGATCCGCAGCAGGCAATCCCGACGTGCCGGGTCAGACGATGGTGCGGTCAGCTTGTGCTGGACCTGACCGTCACTGGCGATATCGATCTCGCCAGGCAGCGCGACGACTGCCTGCCGCTGGGGCATCGGCGCCCAGTACCCATTGAGGTGGGGTGCGGCAGGCCGCATCGGATGACTTGGCACAAGGCCCTTGCTGTCGGAGGTCGTCATCGCCATCCCTCCCCCCAGATCACGAAGGCCCAATGGTGGCCGCCATCAGGATCGGTTCCTGCTGGACTCCTGTCAAGAGTTACATGAAAAAAGATTCATCTAATTTTACTCGTGAAAATCATCTCGCGAGAACAGTCACGCGAAACCTATCTCGCGAGACTATGATGGGAGCATGGATGACAGGGTTGACCCCCCCGGCGGCAGCTGGACGCTGCTGACCGGTCACGGGCACGTACTAGTGCAGATCGCCCGCAACCCCAAAGCCCGGATCCGCGACATCAGCACCGTCGTTGGCCTCACCGAACGCACCGTCCAGGCCATCGTGGCCGACCTGGAGGCCGCGGGCTACCTCACTCGCACCCGGACCGGGCGGCGCACCCTGTACACCGTGAACTCTGACAGCCTGTTCCGGCACGAGGCCCAGGAAGGCCACCGGGTTGGCCCGTTCCTCGCCCTGCTGGCCAGGGACGCCGACCCCGGCAGCAGCCCCACCGAAGCAGATCCTCGGCGACCGCCCAGACCTCCCTCGCACTCCTGACAGGCGCCGGAACCTTGCCGGGGAATGCTGACAGTCAAGATGGAGCGCCCGGAGCGAAGCTGAGCACGACGCCTGACTGTCAGCCTTCGCGGCGACAGGACGCCTGGGGAGGAGGAGGCCCGGCCAGCGGGCAGGCGCAGACACCAACCACGATCCACGGTCCAAGCTGTCGTGCCACCGGTGAGGTAGCCGGCGCAGGTCCTACTCTGCTGCGGCGCGTCTCTGAGTCGGTGAGCGGGAAGGTACGGTGCTCGTGGGCGACGATCCGGTGGCAGTTTTGTCTGCGCCCATGCAGGTGTTGAGCCGGTCCACCTCGACGATCGTCGGCAGTGACGGCGATCGTGCCAACAGCGCCGTACGGGTACCCGGCGATCCTCGCCACGCCTTCGGGTGGGGACATGGCACGCGGTGGGGTCTCCGGTTAGGTCTGGGCCGCAGGGGTAGAGCTTTACCTTGCAGGACGGACTGACCTGCGGGGAGTCTCGGCGTACCGCCAAATCTGCATCGCGTGGGTGGGCGGCGCCCAGTGCGGGATCGTCAACGGACCGACGTTCCACAATTCGACAAGCTGGCGAATGTGGTCGGGGTTGTCCCAATTGCGCATTCCGGGCAGGTCCCCGTCCGCCCCGGTCTCCCGGGTGTTTCTGCGCTGTGGGTTGGCCGTTCATCTGGTAGATTCCGGCGCCCGGATGGCCGATCAAGCCGCGAAGCAGGTGCAGGTTATTGACCTGGCAGGCGGCGGCAGTGGCCTGATTGGACTGGTAAAAGCCTTGCAGCACGGTAGACAGCAGGCGCCGCGACGAGCCCAATAGCTCAGCTGCGCCCTCGATGTCGGCGGCCGGCACACCGCAGATCTCCGCGACTCGGTCCGGCGGATCTGCTCGACCGTCCAATGCAGCTCATCGAAACCGAGCGTGTGCGCAGCGACGTAGGTCTCGTCGAACCACCCGTTGCGGATAACCTGCCGCAGCAGGCCGTTCATCAGCGCCAGTTCGTCCCGGACCGCACCGCCAAATGCAGGTCCGCTTCTCGGGCGACAGGCGTTGGACCGCGGATCAACCGCCAGCATCGCTGGCGGGCCGGCACCGTGCCGCCGGTCGAGCATCCGCATCCACAGCACGGGCTGGGTTTCGGCCACGTTGTGGCCCCAGAGCGCGATCGCGTCGCAGTGATCGACATCGGTGTACGAGCCCGGCTGCCCGTCGGTCCCGAAGCTGGCCTTGAGCGCGGCCGCGGCAGTAGCGGTACAGAGTCGCGTGTTGCCGTCCATATGCGGAGTGCCAATGCCGGCCTTACCGATGACGCCGAGCGTGTAGTACTCCTCGAGGAAGAGCTGGCCGGTGGTGTAGAAGCCGAAATGTCCCCAGCCGCCCGGACCGGCAAGCAGTTCCTGGGACCGCGCCACGATCGCGCCCATAGCCGTGTCCCAATCGGTCTCGACCAGGTCGTCGCCGTCACGGATCAACGGGCGGCGCAACCGATCTGGGCTGTTGTTCGCCTGCCAGCCATACAGATCCTTCGGGTCCAGGCGCCCGCGGTTGACCCGGTCCACCGCCCGACCGCGGACACCCACGATGCGCCCGTCCTTGACCGCGATGTCCATCGCGTCGCCGTTCGAATGCAGCACCGAGGCGGATTGCACCCAGCGATCGACGTCCGACTCTTGCAGTTCGTCATCGAGGAAGACATCGACCCGCTCCGGCCAAGTCTCGCCGGCGCCATATGCGGTCCGCGGCCCGGCTCGGCGGCATTCGGCCCGGTGCGGTCTTCGTGCCGTTCCGCTACTGGGACCGCGAGTCGGCCCGCGACGAGGATGGCGAACTCACCCGAGCGGCCAACGAGTTGACTGTGAAGGCGTGGGACCCGGTGTCCAAGCAGCCGATCTACAAGACCACGGCCGTCAAGGTCAGCAAGCTCACGGACGTGGAGGGCTGACCATGCACCTGGCCCACTACCTCGGACTGCTGCACAAATCACAGACCAACCTGGCCGACGCCTTCCACGAGGTCGGCCAGGCACACCTGGACGAGCCGGACGTCTTCCACATCTGCGACCGGCTCGCCGAGCAGTGTGACCAGCACGCGCAGGACCTTCGGCCGTTCGCGCAGCGCTACTCGGAGGAAGCACCGGACGAGCCCGACCGGCTGTACTCCGAGCTGTTCCGGGGACCACGTTCAGGTGGACTCGCCCTGCTTCGCGATCTGCATGATCTCTATCTGATGGCGGCCGAATGCGACATGGCCTGGACGCTCGTCGGGCAGGCCGCACAAGGAATCCGCGATAGAGAACTGTTCGATGTGGTGCAGCGCTACGAGGGTGAGACCGCCACCCAGATGCGGTGGCTGCGCACCCGAATGAAACACGCCGCACCACAGGCCCTGATCGTCGCGGACTAGCCCCTACCCTCAGCTCGCCATACGCGGGGTGCCTGCCGCAACCGCGGTAACCAGGCGTGCTTGCCGGCCTCGATCGCCTCGATCAGCTGATCGTCGGACAGCATCCGCTGGTCCGAGTCCGCCGTCGATCCGTCCGGCGGGTGGGAAACGCAGCTTCTCCATGTACGGAGTCGGCTACTTGCGTCGCGCGATAAGGGACTCCTCGGCGTAATCGCCCGCGCCTGCGCGACATCCTTCGCGCCGGTGACGATCTCGAAATGGATCGGGGTCGCATTCGCGCTTGGCGAGGTGATCTCGTCCGGCCTACCAAACGTGCAGGAGGAACCGGAGAATTGATCACGACCCGTTCCCAAATCCGCTCCCAAGTGAGCAGCAAGAGGCCCGGCCGCCTGTGACGACCGGGCCTCTGTTCTTGCGTAGCGGGGGCAGTGTGCTGGTTCAGGACATCGGCGACGGATGTCTCAAGACATAGGCGACACGAGTCTCAGGTCATCGGCGACAGCTGGTGATGGCCTCGATGCTCAGCCATGTCGAAGGCCCAGCTGGTCATCACCGCCCTGTTCGTCGATCACCAGACCCCGGCCGAGGTCGCCATCCGCTACGGCGTGCACCGCGGCTGGGTCTACAAGCTCAAGGCCCGCTACGAGGCCGAGGGCGACACTGCCTTCGAGCCTCGATCCCGGCGGCCGAAGAACTCACCGAACGCGACACCGACGGCGCTGGTCGATCGGGTCCTGCTGTTACGCAAGCAGCTCGCTGAGGCCGGCCTGGACGCCGGCGCCGAGACCATCGGCTGGCACCTCCAGCGCCACCACCAGGTCACCCTGTCCCGGGCGACCATCAACCGGATCCTGACCCGCGCCGGCGCCGTCACCCCGCAACCGGCCAAACGTCCCAAGTCCTCCTACACCCGGTTCCAAGCCTCGATGCCCAACCAGACCTGGCAGTCCGACTTCACCCACTACCGGCTCGCCGACGGCTCCGGAACCGAGATCATCAGCTGGCTCGACGACTGCGCCCGCTATGCCCTCTCGGTCAGCGCCCATGTCCGGGTCACCGGGCCGATCGTGCTCGACACCTTCCGTAAAACTGCAGGTCAGCACGGCATTCCGGCCTCAACGCTGACAGACAACGCGATGGTCTATACGGTGCGCTGGGCCGGCGGCCGCGGCGGCCGGAACGCCTTCGAACACCAACTCCGCGACTGGAACGTGATCCAGAAGAACTCCCGCGCCAACCACCCCACCACCTGCGGCAAGGTGGAACGGTTCCAGCAAACCATGAAGAAATGGCTCGCCGCCCAGCCGGTCCAGCCGACCACCATCGCCGAACTGCAGGCCCTGCTCGACGCGTTCGTCGAGGCCTACAACCACCACCGGCCGCACCGCTCCCTGCCGCACCGGGCCACCCCCGCGGCGATCTACCACACCATCCCCAAGGCCCTACCCGGCAGTTCTCGTGACCCCGACACCCACGACCGGATCCGCCACGACCGGATCAGCAAGACCGGCAACGTCACCCTGCGCGTGGCCGGCCGACTCCGCCACATCGGCGTTGGCCGAACCCACGCCGGAACCCACATCCTCCTACTCGTCCAGGACCTCAACGTCCGCATCGTCAACGCGATCACCGGCGAACTCCTCAGCCAGCTCACCATCGATCCCAGCCGCGACTACCAACCCACCGGAGCACCCAAAGGACCCACCCGCAAACCACCGAAATAACAACAGCCGAACCCACAATCGTGGGTCCAGCTGTCGCCGATGACCTGAGACATCACATGGTAGCGGGGGCAGGATTTGAACCTGCGACCTCTGGGTTATGAGCCCAGCGAGCTACCGAACTGCTCCACCCCGCGTCGTACCGACGAGTCTACGGGACCGTTGATCGTCGCGCCAAATCACGTGCCGCTGCACGTGCCGACGACGAATGGAGGGTTTTCCACGCCTCCGGGCGGGTGAAAGGTGGGAAACCCTCCAGTCGCCGGGGACATCCGGGTGCCGGCGGCGCAGCGGGCGCTGCACCTACGGCGTCGGTGACGGTGTCGGGGTCGGCTCGCTGCCAGCTGATTCGCCGGACAACGTCGCCGCGCGAGCCAACGCGGCATCGAGTCGGTCGAGCGCCTCGCCGTACGCGGTCCAATCCCCGTCGCGTTGGGCGGCTTGAGCTTCGTCGTACGCCTGTTGTGCGTCGGCGATCGCAGCCTGCAGGGCACTTCCGCCCGCTCCGCCAGGTGGCGTCGTCGGTGCCGTCGTCGGCGGCTGCGTGCCGGGTTGCGCCGGTGGCGGAGTCTCAGTATCCGTTTCGTCACCCGTGGCAGCGCCTGACTCCCCCTGGAAAACCTGGTCCAGCGCTTCCCCCAAGGTGTCGGCATAGCCGATTTCCGATCCGAAGGACACCAGGACCTTCTGCAGCAGCGGGAAGGCGGCATCACCACTGGCCCGTTGCACATAGACGGGCTGGACATAGAGCAAACCACCGCCCACCGGCAGCGTCAGCAAGTTGCCCGTCACAGTGTCCGCATCGCCTTGTCGCAGTAGCGACAGCTCCTGCGCCACGTTCGGATTGGCCTCGAAGTTGTTGGCTACTTGAGCCGGGCCGTCGATCTGCGTCTCCGACTGCAATTGCAAGATCGTCAATTGGCCATAGTCCTCGCTGCGAGCATCGGCGTTCACGGCCATGAATGCGGCCAGGTTCTGCCGACCCTTGGGAACGTAGGTCGTCGTCAGCGAGAAGTTCCCCACTTCGGTATCGGGAAGCCTGATCGTCTGGTAGTACGGCGGCTGGAACACTGCCTGGCTGACAGTCGGATCATTGGGAACGTTCCACGCTTGCTGACCACCGTAGAAGGTCGTCGGCTCCGTGACGTGATACTCCGCAAGCAGCCCGCGTTGGAGCTTGAACAAGTCCTCCGGGTAACGCAGGTGTGCCATCAACTCGTCGGAAATCTCGTCTCGGCCCTCCACGGTATCCGGGAATGCTTGCTGCCAGGCCGCGAGCACCGGGTCGGACTCGTCCCAGGCATACAGCGTGACCGAACCGTCGTAGGCATCGACGACGGCCTTGACGGAGTTGCGGACATAGTTCAGATGGTCCTGAGGCTGGGCAGCGACCGCCTGCAGCGCCGTCCGTGAGTCGCGCGTGGCCTCCCCCAACGAAACGCGCTGGGAGTAGGGATACGTGTTGATGGTCGTGTAACCGTCGAGAATCCATACCAGGTCACCGTCGACGACGGCCGGATACGGGTTGCTGTCGACGGTGAGCCACGGAGCGACCTTCTCGACCATGGTGCGCGGGTGGCGGTCATAGAGGATCTTCGAAGACGAAGTCACCCGGTCTGACAGCAGAATGTTGCCTTCTTGGAACTTCGTCGCGTACAGAACCTTGTTGATGAACGACCCGATCGGCACTCCGCCGTCGCCGGTGTAGGTGTAGCTGCGCTGCTGGCCGCCCGCATCCGGGTCTTCCGGGATGTCGAACTCGACCGGATTTTGCCCTTCCGGCGCGCCGACGATCGAGTATTCGGGCGAGAACTCCCCGTAATAGACCCGCGGTCGGTATTCTCCGAGCTCGCCGACCGGCGGGATGTCTTCCTCCGCCCATCTCGGCGAGCCGTCAGAGTTCCGCGTGTTGCCATACGCCGCGACGAATCCGAACCCGTGGGTGTAGACCGTGTGCTCGTTGATCCAGTTCTGCTGAGCCTCGGGAATACCCGCAAGCTCGATCTCCCGGACCGCCACCACTACGTCAGTGTTCTCACCATCGATCTCGTACCGGTCGACATCGAGCGGGTTCGGGAACGTATAGAAGCCACGTACCTGCTGCAGTTGCTGGAAGGCCGGCGGCACGACATTGGGATCGAGCAGTCGGATGCCTGGGACCGTGTCGGAGTCCTCCGCCAACTGCCCGGGGGTGACGTCCGTGGTCGCGGCGTACTGGTTGACTTGGACACCGTCGACGCCGTAGGCCTCCCGCGTCGCCTCGATGTTGCGGTTGATATACGGCTCTTCGCGATCGGCCTCACTCGGCTTGACCTGGAACTGCTGGACGAGGAGTGGCCAAACCCCGCCGAGTAGCACCGCGCAGAGCACCAACAGCCCGAGCCCGATCGCCGGCAGCGTCCACGAACGACGCCACACGTTGACGAAGAACAACAACGCGCAGATCAGCGCGACGAAGATCAGAATGGTCTTCGCCGGCTTCATCGCGTTGATGTCGGTGTACGACCCGCCGGTCAGGAGCGCGCCGTCATCGAGCACGAGCGCGTAGCGGTCCATCCAGTACGCGACGGCTTTGAGCAGCACGAACAAGCCGATGAGCACCGACAGGTGGGCCTGCGCCGCGGGCGACACCCGTTCGCCAGCGCTTTGCAGGCGGATTCCGCCGTAGACGTAGTGCGTGACGGCTGCGGCAATCAGTCCGAGAATCACTGCGGCGAACCCGAAACTCAGCACGTATCGCCACCACGGGTAGTCGAACGCGAACCACCCGATGTCCAGTCCGAACTCCACGTCGTCGGTACGGAAAGCGCCTCCGTGCCGCCAGAGCAGGAACGTCTCCCATTGGCCGGCCGCGCTGCCGCCGGCCATGAGTCCGAGCAGGATCGAGGCCCCGATCACGACCCAACGCCGGATCGGGTCGATCGCGTCGCGATAGCGGTCCAGGCTCTGCTGCTCGGCGCTCATCGGCCGATAACGCGGACGCAGCCGGTAGGCGAGGATCGCGTTGACGGAGATGGCCGCCGCCATCAACGCGGCGAAGACGACGAACAGCAAGGCCTCGGTCAAGAGCTTCGTCGTGAAGACTGTGACGAAGTCGACCGAGTTGAACCACAACCGCTCGGTCCACAGCGCAGTCGCGACGCCGTAGATCACCGCGAGGACCGCCAGCACGATCAACGTGGGAACCAACGCTCGCGAGCGCCTGCTCGTCCCGCTGCGGTTCCGGAATGGCTGAGCGGGTCGTGGAAGGTCCTGACTCACCCTTGCGAAGCTATATCACCGTCACAGCGGCTCAGGTAGCGCCCATGCAACGATTCGGACATGCCCGCCGACCCGGCCTCGCCGCTCGCGCGCGCCGTTGCCGAGATCGAGCAGCATGTGGCTGGCGACGGATGGGACCAAGCCCCCCGGCTGTTTGCCTTGGCTCCGACGGCCGACCTGCTCTCGCGCGAGCCGGCATTGGTCGATCATCTCGGGCTTGGTGGTCAGGAACCCGCGCAGAATCAGCTGACTCCCGTCGAACAAGAGCTGCGCGAACAACGCCTGGAAGACGTGCTGGTCACGATTGCCTGGCCGTCGACAGTCGTCGGATGCGCTCTCGCGCTCGAGCGAATTGTGCTGCCACCGACTGCTGAGGTATCCATGCCCACCGCCGCCGCTGAGGCTGCGGCTTGGGCCGCCCGTCATCCTGACCGAGCCGACGTCCGGATCGTCGTCGCCGTGCTGCGCGACGGCGCCCGTTCGTCGGTTCTGCGCGTACGCGGGCACGATCATGACACTGACCTACTCCGCGATTCCAACCTGGCTCCCGACCTCGCCGACGCACTGGCTGCCACCTTCGCCGACTGAAACGGCTGGCCATCACCAGGCGAGTACGTACATCACCAGGCCTACAAGGGTGGTGATGTACCGACAGGGGTGGTGAACGTGGTCATTCCGAGCGGAGGGGTGCGAATGGGGGGCCGAGACGGAAGCGGGCGTCTAAAGAGTGAACCGTGGCACGCTTTTCGGCCACGGTTCACGGAGCCCGCGCAGTCTCCGGCCCCGCATTCGCACCGCTACGTCGCGCCGTCAGGCGCTGCAGGATGGCAGGGACCCGGTGTCGCCGGAGGCGGCGGATTCGACGGCGGCGATGGCGTCGTCGAGGGTCTCGATCCGCACGACCTGCATGTCGCCGGGATCCGAAACCGCTGCCTCGTCGCAGTTGCCGGCCGGCGCGAGGAACAGTGTCGCGCCGTCCTCCGACGCGGCGGCAATCTTCTGCCGGATCCCGCCGATCGGGCCGACCTCGCCGTCCGAGCTGATCTCGCCGGTGCCAGCGACGTGCATCCCGTCGAGTAGAGCACCAGGCGTCATGTAGTCGTACATCGCGAGGGCGAACACCATGCCGGCGGACGGCCCACCGATCCGGTCGTCGATGTTCACATCGATCTGCACCGGATACTCGTAGCCGATCGAGGGGCTGAAGCCGACAATCGTCCGGCCGTCGTTCTCGGCGGCCTGAGTGCCCACAGTCACGGAGCGTTCTGCGCCATCGCGCTCGACGACGAACTCGATGGTGTCCCCCGGCTCGTGGGCCGTGACAACCTCGACCACGTCCTGAGGCGTCTCGATCGCCGTTCCGTCGACAGATATGACGACGTCGCCGGGGACGAGCACTCCATCGGCCGGTGCGTCGTCGACGACCGTGTCGACGACGACGACCTCGGGGACCTCCAGGCCC
Source organism: uncultured Actinomycetota bacterium (assembly GCA_963831385.1). Lineage (GTDB taxonomy): Bacteria > Actinomycetota > Actinomycetes > Jiangellales > Jiangellaceae > JACVRX01. The sequence goes on along the minus strand of CAWHPW010000012.1, from coordinate 298,817 downwards.
AGCTCGCGCAGTGCTGCGACCTTCGCCGTCTCCTGTGACCGCTCGAGCAACTGGGCGTTCTCCTCGCGCGCTTCGTCGGCCGTGACGTCCTGCGGGTAGACCAGCTCGCGGGGAAGGACCGTCCGGTCAGGATCCAGCCACGCTTGCAGCGCGCCGATCAGGCCCAGCTTGCGGTCGGCGGGCGTGACGCCCACAGTCGTCAGGTCCAGCACACCCTCGGTGGGATACGTCTCAGCCCCGCTGATCTCGATCACCGGTTCGCCTTCCCACACCCCCAGGGTGTCCTCGACGGGTCCGGGTGAGTAGACGACGTAGGGAACAGGGAACAGCGAGGCCGCCGCGATCAGCGCCACGAGGAGGGCGCCGGAAACGACCAGCGTCGTGATGCGACGAGACATTCGGCGCCCTGATCCTCACTGGTTGACTCGACGTGTACCGACGAGCCTATGGCGGGTAGCTGAGAGCAACCTGAGCGCGACCTCTACGGCGAGCCGACCCACTCCACGTCGCCGTCGTCGAAGAGCTGGTGCTTCCAGATCGGGACCCGCGCCTTGAGCTCGTCGATGAGTCGGCGGCACGCGTCGAAGGCCTCCGCCCGGTGCGGCGCAGCCGCAGCGACCACGACCGCGACGTCCCCGACCTTCAACTCACCCACGCGATGCACGGCAGCCAGAGCGTTCACCGGGTACGTCGATGCGACCTCGCCGGCCACCTCACGGAGAACGTCGGAAACCGACGGATGAGCGGTGTAGTCGAGCTTCGTCACGCTCTTGCCGTGGTCGACGTCGCGCACCGTCCCGACGAACAGGCAGATGCCGCCGACGGCCGGGTCGCCGACGGCAGCCAGCACGTCGTCGACAGATAGCGGCTCGTCGCGCACGTCCAGCAGGCGGACGATCCCCACGATTGCGAACCTACTCACGCGTTGCGCCGAACGCGAACCTCCTGCCGGCGCGGATCTGCTGTGACGGATTTGCCTACTACCGTGGACGGCATGAGGCGCTTCGTATTGCTGCCGGTCGAGCTCGGGGTTCAATCGTGAGCGACGTGCCATTCGGCTTCCGACCCGGCGACGACCCGGACAAGCCCGACGACGACACCGAGGGCGTGCCGGCGCAGCGGTCCAGCGACGACGAGGCGACGGACCCGGATCCGACCAGCGGCCCGCAGGATCCGTTGTCCCAGCTGTTCGGAGCTCTCGGCGCGGGCGGAGCCGGAGCACCGGACATCGGCGCCATGCTGCAACAGATCGGCCGGATGCTCTCGTGGACCGGCGGGCCGGTGAATTGGGATCTCGCGAACCAGTCGGCACGGCAGGTCGTCGCCGCGACGGGCGACAAGTCGGTCAGCGCGGTCGAACGGCGGAGTGTGGAAGATGCCTTTCGGCTGGCCGACACTTGGCTGGACGAAGCCACCTCTTTCCCGGCGACGGGGGGCTCGCCGCGCACCTGGAGCCGAGCGGAGTGGGTCGAGGGCACGCAAACGGCCTGGCGCGGCCTGGTCGAACCGGTCGCTGCCAAGGTGGCGACGGCCATGGGCAACGCGCTGCCGCCGGAGATGGCCCAGGCCGCCGGCCCGTTGGTCGGGATGATGCAGCAGGTCGGTGTCTCGATGTGGGGCGCGCAGGTCGGCCAGGGCATCGGCAAGCTCGCCAGCGAAGTCGTCGGCTCGGCAGACATCGGCCTGCCGCTCGCCGAAGGGCATCCGGCGCTGCTGCCCGCCAACGTGCGCGCATTCGGCGAAGGCCTCGGCATCGACGAACGCGACGTCACCCTCTATCTCGCCCTACGCGAGATCGCACATCTGCGCCTGTTTGCGCATGCGCCCTGGTTGCGCCCGCATCTGATTGCGCTGATCGAGGAGTACGCGCGCAACATCTCCGTCGACACCGAGCGGATCGAGTCATCGTTGCGAGAGATCGACCCGCAGCGGCCCGAGGCGATCCAAGAGGCACTCGAGGGTGGCTTGTTCGATCTGCCGACGACTCCCGAGCAGAAAGCAGCCCTGGAGCGGCTCGAGCTGGCGCTGGCCCTGGTCGAAGGCTGGGTCGACGACGTGGTGACGCAGGCAACGGAGGCACGACTGCCCTCAGCACCGAGGCTGCGGGAGATGGTGCGGCGCCGGCGGGCGACCGGCGGCCCAGCGGAGCAGACGTTCGCCACGTTGGTCGGGCTCGAGTTGCGACCGCGGCGGCTGCGCGAGGCGTCGGCCTTCTGGAGCGCCGTGCGCGACGCGCGTGGCGTCGACGGGCGGGACGGGGTTTGGGCGCATCCGGACCTGCTGCCCACGGCCGATGACCTGGTCGATCCCTCCGCCTACCTTGGCCGCGACGAGCTCGACATGTCCGCTCTTGAGGACTCCCCACCGCAGGAGTCTCCGAACGACGACGAGGCACCACCGGCCGAATGACCGACTCCGGCGACAGCCAGGGTCAGTTCTCCTCGATCTCTCCACCCGCCGCGTGCGAGAGCCCGTCGAGGAAGCCCCGAGCCCGCTCCGATCTGGGGTACCGCTCGACCAATGCCCAGAACTCCGGCCGATGGTCGACGATCACCAGGTGGGCAAGCTCGTGCACCAGCACGTAGTCGAGCACCCACTGGGGCACACCGCGGAGCCGATCGGAGATCCGGATCGACCCGTCGGTCGGGGTGCAGGAACCCCACCGAGCCTGCTGTATCGCCGACCAGCTCACGGTGACCGGCTGGGCCCGCCCGTCCAGATATCGCCGGGAGAGTTCCCGGGCACGGACCAGCAATTGCGCGTCGCTGGGCCGCCGGCGGCTTTCCTTGGTGGCCAATCGCCGCACCATGGTGTCGACCCACTGCTGCTCTTCCGCCTTGCTGAACCGCGCCGGCACACACACGACGATGTGGCCGTTCTCGCGGAACGCCGTCACGGTCCGACGCCGGCGCGCTGACCGTCGGACCTCGACGACGGGCTCGTCCATGCGCGAACCGTACCGGCCAACTCGGCCGAAAACTTGTCATCCACACCCGGTGGACAGCGTCGATGCTGGCCAGCACGTGCATCCGCACATGAGTACGCACGTTTTCAACACCTTGCCCACCGCTGATCCACAACCGAGCGCGGCGTGTCGCACAGGTAGTCCACAGAGTTTTCCACAGGGAGTGGACGGAAGTCGGCCGACTGCGTTGACCGTCTTACGGTCCCCCTTTACGGTCTCGAAGGACGGGCCCCGTCATTCCGGCCGGTCGCACGCACGGGGAAGGCGTGCAGGCCGCGACGACCGGGCTGGGGGAACCCGCCGCAATGCCGGCCGTACGGTCGTCTCGGTACCCTGCAGCTGAGACCGCCGCACGGCCGGCTGTACGTCATGGTTGGTCATCGACCTGTGCCGCAGTCGCCGTCATTACCCATGATCGACGGATGATTGTCGGGGCCAGGACCCGCAAAACCATCCGTGGATCATGAAAATCGGAACCGCAAAGCCGGTTGATTGACTGGTTTGTCTAGATTTAGGGGTTCTCGGCGGGTAGACCTGAGCCGACCCTGACGAGTGCCTGCCGTATGGTGTGACGCCGACCGAGAACGAAGACAGGAGGCCATCGTGGCCGAGATTGGCACCGAGACCTACTCGGGTGAGTTCTACTGCGTGAAGTGCAAGGCCAAGCGCGAGGCAAGCGGCCCCGTGGTCGTCAACGACAAGGGCACCCGGATGGCAAAGGCCACCTGCCCGGTCTGTTCGACGAACCTCAACCGCATTCTCGGCAAGGCCTGAGCACCTCGACCGACGGTCAGGGGCGGCATCCCAGGCGGATGCCGCCCCTCGCCGTGACACCGTCACCTGCGGCGCTCCTCGGCGGCTGTGGACGACGAAGACCTGAGCCAGGCCGAAGCGGGCATGATGTCGACGTGCCTGGTCCGGCTGGGAATCGTCGTGGAGGTCTGCCGTGCGCCCCCTCGTTCATCCCGCGCTGGCCCGGGTCTGGCGAGACTCGAGCACCGTTCAGGTAGGGCTCGACGCAACGCGCGCGGTCGTGCTGACCGGGGTCGGCCCCGCTGAAGCTGCTGTGCTCCGCGCCATGGACGGAGTCCGCGATATCGGCGCGCTTCGGGCAATCGCCGAGCAGGTCGGCGGCAGCGCCTTCGTAGCGGATCGGTTGGTCGAGATTCTCAGCGCCGCAGACGTGCTGGTCGACGGTGATCGCGTCCAACTCAGCGACCCCCACGATGCTCTCGCCCCGGACCGGGCCAGCCGCAGCCTGCTCGGCGCGGCGGCTGACCCTGGCGATGCGGGCACCCCGGAAGACATTGCCGACCCGCTGGCTGCTCGGCGGCAGGCCCATGTCGAGGTACGAGGCGCCGGCAGGATCGGTGCGACGATCGCGCGGCTCCTCTCGGCGGCCGGCGTTGGTCACATCAGCGTCGAGGATTTCGGCCGGACTACAGCCCACGACGTCATGCCCGGCGGGTTGAGCCCGGACGATGCCGGACTGCCCCGCGGCTTGGCCGTGTCAGCGACCCTGCCCGACGTGCCAGACCGGCCTGGTGACGGCCCGGACCTGGTCGTGCTGGCTCCCGTCGCCGACATGGCCCGCGATGACGCTGGCGCCCTGCTTCGCCTCGGTATCCCCCACCTCACCGCCTGCGTGATCGAGACCACCGGCGTGGTCGGGCCACTTGTCCTGCCCGGGCGGTCTTCCTGCCTGCGCTGCCACGACATGCACCGGACCGACCGTGACCCGGCCTGGCCGCGGGTTCTGGCCCAAGCCGGCGGTCGTCTCCCGGGCGTCGCGGCCTGCGACCTCTCCCTCGCCGCGCTGGTCGCGGCACTCGCCGCCCAGCAAGTCCTGGCCCATCTCGACGGATTCGTCCCGGCGACCGTGGACGGCACCGTGGAGACCTCGCTGCCGTTCGGGATGCCGCGACGTCGAAGCTGGCGCCCGCACCCCGCCTGCGGCTGCACCTGGGCCGCCTGAGCGCGGCCGCGTGGGCGGATGGCCGGATGCTCTGCGGGCTCCGCGATCTGTGGCGGTGATGCATGCCACAGATCGCTCTTTAGACGCCCGCTGCCGCATCCGGCCACCGCCCACGCTCGGAATCTTGGCGAGGCCGGATCCGGCCGGTTCACGCGGGCGGGCGGCGCTGCGCAATCGGCTGCGGAGCGGAGCCCACATCACCGAAGCTTCGGCAGGGTCTGCTCACCGACCAGCACCGGCCGGAACAGATCGCCCCGCTCGGCCAGCCGGTCGAATACCGTCCGGATCGTGACGGCATCCGGTCGCAGTGCAGGATCGTCGAGCTCGTCCCACGAAATGGGAGCGGAAACCGGGGCTCCTGCGGCGGCCCGCGGACTGTAGGGAGCGATCAGCGTCTTGTTGATGGCGTTCTGGGTGTAGTCGAGCCGGGCCTGTCCGCCACGTTCGCGCACCTCCCATTTCCAGCTCACCAGTTCCGGCACCACCGCGGAGACGGTGTGTGACAACCGTTCGACCCAGCGCCCGCGTCTCGGCGAACGTAGGGCCACGGGTGAGGGGAATCCAGATCTGGATTCCGCGCCGTCCGCTGAGTTTGGGCTGCGCGCGAATGCCGAGGTGCTCCAACGCGGTGCGGTACAGGCGGGCCAACGTGAGCATGTCGTCCCAGGTCGTGGCCTCACCTGGGTCGAGGTCGATCAACGCATACGTGGGTCGGTGCGGAGCGTCGGTCCGCGACGTCCACGCATGCCACTCCAGTGCGCCGAAATTCGCCACCCACACCAGCGCGGCCGGCTCGTTTGCCACCAGGTACGTCGTCGTCTCGCCCGGGTCAGCCTCTGGGTTCTCCCAGCGCGATAGCCACTCGGGAGCATGGTGAGGAACCTGCTTGGGCCAGAAGCCTTTCGCCCCCGCGCCGTTCGGGTAGCGGTGCAAGTTCAATGGACGTCCGGCGAGATACGGCAGCACGACGGGCGCGATCTGTGCCGCGTAACGGACGAACTCGCGCTTGGTCACCGCCGGCTCACGGGAACGACCGGGAAACAGCACCTTGTCCAGATTGGTCAGCCGCAGCGTTCGGCCGAACACCTCCCACTTTCCGTTCTGCCCGAGTGCGTCGAGTTCAGCAAGTTCCTCTGCGCTCAGCTCAGGGACCACCGACGGGCGTAGCGCGATGGACGCCTCGGCTGCGGGCAGGTCCGAGCGCCACATCCGGTCTGGATCGGACTTGACCTCGTCGTTGGTGCGACCGCTGAGCACGGATCGGGGATGGTCTTCCGCATCCCAGCCATCGACCGCATGCTCGTCGCGCTTGTGGATGAGGAGCCACTGCTCGCGGCCGCTCCGGGAGCCAGCTCCCGGCCGGTCACGGCGGACCAGCACCAGCCGGCCGCGCAGCTTGTGGCCGTAGACCTCAGCGTGCAGTTCGCCCGCGGCCACTGCAGCGGCCGGGTCGTCAGTGCCGCGTGGTTCCCAGGTGCCGAGGTCCCACACGATCACGTCGCCACCGCCGTACTCGCCACTCGGGATCACGCCCTCGAAGTCGAAGTACTCCATGGGGTGATCGTCGACATGCACGGCGGTTCGCTTGGCCCGCGGATCCAGCGTCGGGCCCCTTGGCACGGCCCAGCTGGCCAGGACGCCGTCGATCTCGAACCGAAGGTCGTAGTGCAGGCGCCGGGCCCGATGTCGCTGTACGACGAATCGCAGCGCCATGGCTCCCTCGCACCCACAGACTGTTCACACGTCGCGCTACCCGCCGGGTGATTCGCGCAACCTCAGCACACTCGATCATGGAACAGGCCTCGGTGGAAGCCGCGACCAACCGCGCAGGAGACAATGGCCGGGTGACCGACCTCCCGCGCAAGGCCGTGACGCGCACAGCCAAGCTCGCCGCACTGCCGCTCGGTATCGCCGGCCGGGCGACGCTCGGGCTGGGCAAGCGCATCGGCGGCCGGCCGGCCGAGCTCGTCGCGGCCGAGGTCCAGCAGCGCACCGCCGACCAGGTGTTCAAGGTCCTGGGCGAGCTCAAAGGCGGTGCGATGAAGTTCGGGCAGGCGATGTCGATCTTCGAGGCCGCGTTGCCAGAGGAGTTCGCCGGCCCGTACCGGGCGTCACTCACCAAGCTCCAGGACGCGGCACCGCCGATGCCCGCCAAGGTCGTGCACGGTGTGCTGCGGGAGGAATTCGGGTCCCACTGGCGGCGCAAGTTCCAGGAGTTCGACGACGTGCCCGCCGCAGCGGCGTCGATCGGCCAAGTGCACCGGGCAATCTGGCGGGACGGTCGCGACGTCGCGGTCAAGCTGCAGTATCCGGGCGCGAACGAAGCGCTGCGATCGGACCTGAACCAGGTATCCCGGCTCGGCCGGGTGATCGGTGCCCTGGTGCCCGGCCTCGATGTGCGCCCGCTGCTCGACGAGCTCAAGGACCGGGTCGTCGAAGAGCTCGACTACCGGATGGAAGCGGATGCCCAGGACGGGTTCGCCTTCGCCTATGCCGACGATCCCGAATTCGTCGTACCGACACTGGTCGAAGGCACCGAGCGTGTGCTGGTGTCGCAATGGGTCGACGGGCGTCCACTCGCGGACATCATCCTGGCCGGCTCCAAGCAGGAGCGGGACCGAGCCGGACTGCTCTACGTCCGGTTTCTGTTCTCGGGTCCGGAACGCGCGGGCCTTCTGCATGCCGACCCGCATCCGGGCAACTACCGGATCACCCCGGACGGCCGGCTGGGAGTCCTCGACTACGGCGCGGTTGCCCGGCTCCCGGAGGGACTTCCCCGTTCGATCGGCGAGCTGATGAAGCGGGCGCTGGCCGGCAAAGCTGACGAGATGCTGGACGGGCTGCGCGACGAGGGGTTCGTCAAACCGCATATCCGGCTCGAGCCGGAGGAGGTATACGACTACCTGGCACCGTTCCTGGAGCCGGCCGCGGTCGAGTCATTCCACTTCAACCGAGCGTGGATGCGCGAACAGTTCTCCCGCATCAACGACCCGCGTCGTCCGGGCTATACGGTCGGACTCAAGCTCAACCTGCCGCCGTCCTACCTACTCATCCACCGGGTCTGGATCGGCGGGCTGGGCGTCCTGTCTCAACTCGACTGCGAGGCGCCATTCCGGGCCGAGCTCGAGCGGTGGCTGCCCGGATTCGCGTAGCCAGGAAGTCCACACGCAGGGCGGCTCACCACCACAGCGGATCGAGCCGCGCCTCGATCGCCCGGGCGTTCTCCCGGGCGCACCTGTCGCAGTACCGCCGCATTTCCCCGTCTTCGACGCTCGTCACCCATCCGAGCAACGCGTCGTCGGCACCGGCGAGTGCGCCACAGTTGTCACATCGCACGCTCATGACCAATTCTCCCCCAGGTAGAGGAAGCCAGGACCTTCGTCGCGGAACGAAACCCCAGCCGTACGAAGAGCACCGTCCCAACTTCCGCGACAGTCCGGGTCGGCCCCCTCGAAGCCATGGTCCGCCGTGAGGATGACGATCACGTCATCCGCCATGCCGAGCCAGTCGAGATGATCGAGAAAGGCACCCAGCCGGTGATCGGCGTCGCGCAATGAGTCCTGCGCGATCTCCGATCGGGGCCCACCGGCGTGATGGCCGGCATCGGTCACCGAACTCGACCACCAGGTCAGCAAGGGCGCACTGGACGGGCGGTTCCACAGCGTCAGCACCTGGTCTAGACCGGCGTCATCGACCTGCGTTGCCCATGCGTAGTACCCGTCCGCGACGTGGGCCCGGTTGTGCAGGTGGATCGAGGCAGCCGGGTCGGGCAGAGCGCTGGCCAGGCTCGTTGCTCCATCAGCCGCGCCGGTATCGCGGATGAGCTGCATCGTCGAGTAGTCCGCGCCGCGATCAACCGGTTCGTTGACGCACGCCGTCGGTGCCGAGGGATGAGATCTTCGAACTAACTCGAACACAGTGGTGACGCCTGGCCGCAGCCACTCGGCGGTCCGGTGCCAGGTCGTCGCGTCGTTTGTGTTGACCGAGCGGTGAGCGTCGCGGTCGTAGAACCGGTTGCCGAGAACGCCATGCCGGCCGGGTCCGACGCCGGTCAGGATCGACGTGTGATTGGTCAGCGTCACGCTGGGGAACTCGGCAACTGCCCCACCACGCAGCGCACAGCCACGATCCAGGAGCCTGGCGACGGCCGGCAGTTCGCCCTCGGCGGCCAGATGCAGCAGGTCGCCGCAGTGGGCCCCGTCCCACAGCACACCGACCACCCAGCGCGCCTGACGCTGCGACGAGTCCGTCGAGCACGACGCCGTCGAGCGGTACACCTGCACCGTCGACCAACCGACCCGTGTCGTCATCGGGATCGACGCCGCACAGCCACGCGAGCGTCGGGCCGACGTCGCGTAGCCGGGCGTGCCCGTCGACCAGACCGGACGCTGTGACGCCGGCGCCGGACACCAGCAGCGGAGCGCGCGACTGCACGACGTCGAGACTGCCGTGCTCGCCTAAGTGCCCGCCGACCTCCGGAAAGTAGTGGCGTGGGCTATGCATGACCACGACGTCGGGCGCGCGACCGTCGTCGGCAAAGAACGCCAGCAGCCGCTCTGTTGCGTATGGGTACGCATTGCGGGCATTCGGCGGCGATGGATCGGCAAGCTCCCCTTCGTACGGCAGAAATGCCATCGGATTTTGATCGGCGACGGGATTCACCCCGTCGACCACGTCGGCCGGCTCATCCAGGCGGAGCCGTGCCATACCGCCCGCGTTGGCCACCATGACGCCGCCCTCGCGATCCGGCCACGCGACCAAGTCGACGATCTCGGCCAACTCAGCAGCGGTCAATGCCTCGACCGCTCGAGCAAGCTCGTCCACTGCCCCATCCTGCACGGAGGGCAGTGGGCGGGACCGACGGGCGGAGGGACGGGCGTTCCCACTCCGCCTCCGCGACACGCTGGCTATGCTGCGCGCGGGCGAGTGCTTCATACATGAGACTCATTTCCGTACTCCTCAGTTTCGGTTCGACGTCAGTCGTCGCAGTCATCGGTTCTCCAGGTCGATTAGGCAGCCACTTCGGTCTTGCGCGGTCGACCGCGCGGACGCTTTCGCGCGACGACGACGCCGGAGACGAACAGCTCTCCGCCCCAGACGCCCCAAGGCTCGTGCCGCTCATGCGCCCCGGCCAGGCATTGCAGTCGGACCGGACACTCGTGGCACAGCGATTTGGCGAGTTCGACGTCAGCGGGCGACTCGGCGAACCACAGCTCGGGGTCGGCCCGGCATGGGATCGCCGACTCGACCTCGACCGCGTGGTCGAGAACGCTCGCCAGCATCACGGTGGTCACCTCCCTTCGTGTCTGTTTTGTACTGGCATGGCCCGGATGGACAGCGGCACAAAACGGCCGCGGATCCCGATCTCGGGTCCGCGGCCTGGAAGGCGTCGGTGTGATGCAGCTACACCGGAGGACTCCAGGAACGAACCCGCTCGGGGTCCTGGATGTCGGCGGTCGGCGTCAGGGCGGCCATGGCACGGGCACCTGCCTGCAGACGCACTTCACCCGTCGACGTGGCGAAGACGACGCCGACACTGCGCTCCCGAACAACCGCACGGCGCCCAACGGAGGTCGCCGATGCGGCCATGCCGCGGCCGTCATACGCCAAGCTCATGGCGGTGAGATTCATCGGTACCCTCCCCTCTCCGGTCGTGCGGGCGCGCACGTTCGCGCGCAGCCGGTGCGTCATGAAAACCCTAAACCCGGTTCTGACAAGGAGCAACCAATTTACTGGCTGGTACCACGGCACAACTGCAATACGTCGCCGCCGTACCGGTCGAGCTTCGTCCGCCCGACGCCGGGAATCGCCGCCAGTGCTTTCTCGTCGCCCGGTTTGGACTCGGCGATCGCCGTCAGCGTCGCGTCGGTGAACACCACGTACGCCGGAACCTGCTGTTCTTGCGCCCGCTCCAGCCGCCACGCGCGAAGCCGCTCGAACAGGTTCTCGTCCACCGACGAGGGACAGTCGCCACAGCGCCCGATCTTCCGATCGGCGGGAGCCGACAACGGCGCCCCGCAAACGCGACACCGGAGCACACCGCGGATGCGCGGCCGTCGTTCGCGAGTCGCACCGGGTTGGAACGAGCCTTCGCTCACGGGCCGGACCCCGTCGAGAAAGCGGCTGGGTCGCCGCGCTCCTCGTCCACCGGGAGTGCGGGCGAGCGACCACGACAGCCGCAACCACATCCGCGCGCGAGTAACTCCGACGTAGAGGAGCCGGCGTTCCTCGGCGAGCTGGGTGGGCGTCTCGGCGTAGGCAAGCGGCAACGTTCCTTCGTGGCAGCCGACGACGAACACCGCATCCCACTCGAGTCCCTTGGCTGAATGCAGCGAGGCGAGGGTCACGCCGTCAGCGACGGGCGCATGCTGTGCGGCGGCACGTCGCTCGAACTCGGTGAGCACCTCGGGCAGCCCGGCGGCGGGCTCGACGGAAACCACCTCCTCGGCAAGCGCCACCACCGCGGCGAGTGACTCCCAGCGCTCCCGCGCTGCGCCCGCACCGGACGGTGGTCGACTCGACCAGCCCGCCGCGGCAAGCACTGCCGCCGTCGCCGCCGCCGCATCGGGGGCATCGGCCGGGCTGGCGTCGCCCGACCGCACGGCTGCCCGCAACAGCATGGCTGCTTGGCGTACCTCGGGCCGATCGAAGAACCGCTCGGCTCCGCGCACCACGTAGGAAACGTCGAGGTCCGCGAGTGCTTGTTCGTACGCCTCGGACTGTGCGTTCACTCGGTACAGCACCGCGATCTCCCGCGCTGGTGTGCCGGCCGCAATCAGATCCGCGATCTGGTTGGCAACCCACGACGCCTCGGCTACCTCGTCCGGATGCTCGACGAATGTCGTCTCCGGGCCCGGCGCCCGTTGCGCCTTCAGGAGGACTGCTGAGCGGGTCGTCACGTCGCCGCCACGAGAGAGAATGCCGTTAGCGACGTCGACGACCTGCGGGGTTGATCGGTAGTCCCGCACCAGCCGGACGATCTGGGCTCCCGGATAGCGGTTGGGGAAGCCGACGAGGTAGTCGGGCCGCGCACCGGCGAAGGAATAGATCGTCTGCGCCGGGTCGCCGACGACGCACACATCGTCGCGATCACCGAGCCAGAGTTCGAGCAGGGTCTGCTGAACCGGCGAGACATCCTGGTACTCGTCGACGACCACGTGGTGGTACTGCGCGCGAACCGCCTCGGCGACACCGGGTCGGCCGGCCAATAGACCGACCGCCGCCAACAAGATGTCTTCCAAGTCGAACAGTCCGCGGTCGGTCTTGACGTCCTCGTAGGCGGCGTATACCCGGCCGATCGTTTCGGGATCGACCCCGGCCACTTCGCGACGCCCCGCCTCTGCTGCCTGGCCATAGGCGTCAGGCGCCACGTTGGTCACCTTCGCCCATTCGATCTCGGCGGCGAGGTCTCGCAGCGTCGTCCGGTCGGTACCCACTCGGCAGTGGTTCGCCGCCGAACCCACCAACGGCAGCTTGCTCGAGGTGATCTCGGGGAACTCCCGATCCATCACCTGCGGCCAGAAGTACCTTGCCTGGCGCAATGCTGCGGAATGGAAAGTCCGCGCTTGCACGCCGTCGACGCCGAGCGTGCGCAGTCGTCCACGCATCTCGCCCGCGGCTCGGGTGGTGAATGTGACGGCCAACACGCGACGAGGGTCGAACGCTCCGGTGATGACGCCGTGCGCGATCCGGTGCGTGATGGCCCGGGTCTTGCCGGTGCCGGCTCCCGCGATGACGCAGACCGGGCCCTGGAGCGCGGTCGCGACTGCCCGCTGCTCAGGGTCGAGCGCGTCGAGCACGTCGGCAGGGGAGGACACGGCGCTCATCCTGACAGGTGACACCGACGGCGCCGTCAGCGTTGGCGTAGATCAGCTACCAATGCCGACGGCTGCATCTCGATGGCCATGATCCTTTCGTTGCTGCTGGGCAGCCGTGAAGATCGTCGTGAGGATCAGCCCCGCCCTAGCGATGTGCACCAGAGTGCACGGCGATCTTCACAACCCTGGGCCAACGCACCGGCCTTGGAATCAGCGGGGTTGCGACTCGAGCTCGGCGCCGTACCAGCCCTCGATCAGCCGCCGCGAGATCGACACACTCGGGGAGAGCCGGATCTCACCAGTTCGCAACGCAGTGTCGAGATCGCCGCGTGAATACCACGAGGCCTCGCTGAGCTCGACACCGTCCGGCTGCGGCTCCGCACCATTCGCACGGGCGTAATAGCCGAGCATCAGGCTCGACGGGAACGGCCACGGCTGGCTACCCGCATACGAGCAGGCCGTGACCACGATGCCCGATTCCTCCGCGACCTCGCGCACGACCGCCTGCTCCGGCGACTCCCCCGGTTCGACGAACCCGGCCAAGGTCGAGAACCAGCCGGCCGGCCAGCCGTCCTGGCGGCCGAGCAGACAGCGATCGTCGTCGTCGGTGACCAGGACGATCACCGCTGGGTCGGTGCGTGGAAAATGCTCCGACCCGTCAGCTGGGCAGCGCCGCACGTGGCCCGCAAACGTCACCGTGGTGAGCGCACCGCAGCGCGAACAATACCGGTGTGCCTGATGCCAGTTGGCCAGGGCCACGGCGTGCACCATCAGCCCGCCGTCCCTGAGGTCGAGCACGGGCGCGGCCTGGCGCAGACCGGCGGCCCGGGAGTCGGGGTGTGGACCGTCGACGTGGACGGCGAAGAAGGCAACCTGCTCGTCGACACCGAGGAAGAACCGGTCACCGTCAGGCATCTCGTCCGGCGCCCCGAGCACCAGTCGATCGCCGTCAATGGCCACCGATCCGTCCGCCACGACGAACGCCCGGGTCCGCGAGGCCTTCCATGCGCCGTCGAGCCACTCGGCGTCGGAGCGCCGGTGCCCAGCCCGGTCAACAGCCGCACGGGCCAGCGGCAGCGGACCGCGCAGCGAATAGTTCGGCGCGCTCTCGTCCACGACCAACGACCCTATGGCCGTTCTGATGGTCACGCCCGCGCCCTACGGCCTATCGCTCGCTGCGCTCGCACGGCCTCCGGGTCGCGTCCGTTCCAAGTACCGTCGTCGCCTGTGAGCATCCACATCGGGGCCGCGCCGGGCGAGGTCGCGGAGACTGTCCTTCTTCCCGGCGACCCGCTGCGCGCGGAGTGGATTGCGCAGAACTATCTGGACGACGTCAGCTGCTACACCCGCACCCGAAACATGCTGGGGTTCACTGGTTCGTTTCGGGGGGGACGGATCTCCGTGCAGGGCACCGGGATGGGCCAACCGTCGCTGGGGATCTACGTGCACGAGCTGGTGACGGAGTTCGGCGCGCGCACGCTGATCCGGGTGGGATCGTGCGGAGGGCTCATCGCCGAGGTCGCCCTTCGCGACGTCGTGATCGCGATGAGCGCATGCACCGACTCTTCGATGAACCAGCTGCGCTTCGAGGGCATCGACTATGCGCCGACCGCCGACTTCGGGTTGTTGAGAGCGTGCGTCGAGGAGGCCGAGCGAGCGGGCGTCTCGTTCCATGTCGGTCCGATCGCCGCGTGGGATTCCTTCTACAGCGACCGACCCGAACTGCTCAAACGCCTCGGCGAGTACGGCGTGCTGGCTGTCGAGATGGAGACCGCTGCGCTCTACACGCTGGCGGCCAAGCACGGGGTTCGGGCGCTGACCGTCTGCACCGTGAGCGACAATCTGATCACCAGCGAAACGACCTCAGCGGAGGAACGTGAGCGAACGTTCACGGCAATGGTCGAGATCGCCCTGGCGACAGCGATGCAGGATTAGCAATTCGGCCGTTTGGGCCGGATAGGGCGCCGCCTGCCGGTCATAGCGTGTCGGCATGGCGATCCTCCGGTTCGGCACATTCAACCTGCTGCACGGGAGCTCGATCCGGACCGGTGCAGCCGACGAGGCCGACCTGCGTTCTGCCGCCGGTGCGCTTGATGCCGATGTGCTCGGGTTGCAGGAGGTCGATCGCGGTCAACCACGCAGCAACAAGGCCGACCAGGCCGCTGTCGTCGCCGACGAATTGCGCGCACCGTGGTGGCGGTTCGCTCCGACGCTGAGCGGTACCCCGCTGGACTGGAGCCGGGGTGATCCCGGCGACGAATCCGTCGGATCCGGCTATGGCGTCGCCCTGGTCTCCCGACTGCGGGTACTGCATTGGGATGTTCGGGGCTTTCCCGCCGCACCGGTCAGCCTGCCGTTGACAGTTGCCGGCCGTCGCGGATTGACCCGAGTCCCCGACCAACCCCGGGCTGCCTTGGCCGCAGTTGTCGTCGGTCCCGAGGGCCCGTTCACGGTCGCCACCGCGCACCTGTCATTTGTTCCCGGCTGGAACGCCCGGCAACTGCGAACGATTACCCGCTGGCTCGCCGGCTTGCCGCCGCCACGCATCCTGTGCGGTGATCTCAACCTGCCAGGTCGCGTGCCCGGTTCGCTGACCGGTTGGGCCGACCTCGCCCGCATACCGACGTACCCATCGTGGCGACCGCGGGTGCAGTGGGACCACATCCTCGCGTCCGGCATCGGTCTGGACGCCGTGCGCGCAGCGACCGCGATGCGGCTACCGGTCTCCGATCATTGCGCTCTGGTTGTCGACGTCGAGGTCTGACTTCGGCGCCCGGTTGACGAGGATCGGCGTCCACGGCAGGCCGTCGTAGCAGGCATAGTTCAGCTAATCGTGCTCCTTGCTGTTGCGGAAGGCACTGAGTGGACGAGCGCCTCCAGCTGGGCATCGTCCAGGAGGTCCGCGGGGCGAAGTGTCAGGTTGTCCCGGACGTAGTGGAACGCCGCGCCTACCTGATCGAGTTCCAGCTCGTGCAGCCGGGCAAATGCCAGCCGGTAGGTGGCAAGCTGCACAGCTCTGGCCGCCGCCTCGGCATCCGCACGCGGCGCAGTGCCGGTCTTCCAGTCGATGACGTCGATGCCGCCGGCAGGGGTCGTGAACACTGCGTCGACGCGCCCACGAACGAGCACACCGGCAATCAGCAGCTCGAACGGGGCTTCCACCTCGATCGGAGATCGATCCGCCCACGGCGAGGCCAGAAAGGCCGCCTGCAACGCGGCCAGCTCACGGTCGTGGGCGGCGTCGGCATCCGACGAACCGGGCAGCTCGTCGACGTCGAGCAGCCGGAGTGACCCCCAGCGCGACTCGAGCCAGGCGTGGAACAACGTTCCGCGCCGTGCCAGCGGCGCTGGAGCCTGCGGTACCGGCCGGCGAATCGCCCGAGCGAGGGTGTTGGGATCCCGTTGCAGCATCGTCAGCCGTGACACCGACAAGTTCACCGGCAGCGGCACCTCGATCGGCCGCTCAGCGGACGAACCCATCCGCTCCTCGATGAGCCGGTCCACCTCGAGGTCCCATTCGGCGGTCGCGGCGGACACCTCTGCTTCGGCGAGCAGGTCGCCGACGTCGTTGCCGGACTGCGCCGCCCGGACGAAGCCGGCGCCCTCCTCGATCAGCGACCGCCGGCCGCCGAGCGGGTCGTACGGCCAGTGATACTCGGCCACCACGTCGTCAAGCGGGTTGGCGACGCCAGGATCGTCCACCCACACACCGACCGTACCGGCGCCGTCGGCGCATGCGGCTCGCATCTCGACCAAGAACTCCGACGGAGTCCGCGCCAGCTTGCCATCACCCCATCGGTAGCCGGTGCAGACCAGCAGCCGCTTGGCGCGTGTCGTCGCGACGTACGCCAGCCGGCGTTCCTCGAGCCGACCGACCCGGCCGCAGTCCGCAGCAAACTGCACTACTGCGTCACGAACACCTTGCTGATCTCGGGCGGCTGAGATGTGCAGTTGCGGCAAGGCCGCTGCGTCGCCGCGCAGGGGATATGGAAGCTCGCCGGGCTTGCCGAGCCAGGCCCGATCGTTGGCATGGCCGGCCGGAAAGACGCCGTCGACGAGACCGGCCACGAAGACGGCATCCCACTCCAATCCCTTGGCGCCGTGGACGGTGAGCACCTGGACGACATCACCCACCACCTCGATCTCGCCGGGACGCAACCCACGCTCCGCGGTCTCGGCGGCGTCAAGATAGGCAAGGAACGCGGACAATGTCGGGCTCTCGCCGGCTGCGGAGAACTCCGCCGCGACATCGAGGAAGCGGTCTAGATTCGCCCGGCCGGTCGGCCCGCGCCGCGCGGCCACCTCGACATCCAGGCCGAGCGTGCGCTCGACGTCGTGCACGAGGTCAGCAAGCGGCTGGCCGGCGCGACGGCGCAGGCCCCGCAGTTCGGCGGACAGGTGGCGAAGGCGACCTGCACCCGCTGCAGAGAACCAGCCATTGTGAGGTAGAGAGTCCAGAGCCTCGACAATGCTGCGTTCGTCGACCTCGTCGGGATCTGCGCCGCTGCCGTCGCCGCCCAGGGCGAGTCGTCGCGACCACCTCGCCAGGGCGTCGAGGTCGCGGGGGCCGATCCGCCATCGGGCACCGGTCAGCAGCCGCATGAGGGCATCGCCGCGGGATGCGTCCGAGATCACCCGCAGCGTGGCGACGACATCGCTCACCTCTGGCGTCGTCAGCAGACCGCCGACCCCGAGCACCTGAACCGGAAGGTCGAGGGCGCGGAGCGCCGCCTCCAGGCGCGGTATCTGCGCCCGGGTTCGAACGAGCACCGCTGCCGTGCGTCCTTCGGCCGAGGTGTCCCAGAATGCCCGGGCCCGGCGCGCGACGTCAGCCGCCTCGTCGTCGGCCGTCAGGTGCAGTGACACCACGACGTCGTCGTCCGGGTTGTCGGCGAACGGTGAGAGGACGGGAACGTCGAGCCCCTCCGCGCGCAGCGGCAACGCCAACCGATTCGCCACGGCGAGGATTCGGGCCCCATTGCGGAAGCTCATCGTCAACGATGTCTGCGTCGCCTCGGCTCCGGCCGAGTCATGGAACTGACGGCGGAATCTGGTCAACGTGCCAGCGTTCGCGCCGCGCCAACCGTAGATCGACTGGCACGGATCGCCGACAGCCGTCACTGGGTGACCGTCGCCGAACAGTGCCCTCAAGAGCACCAGCTGGGCATGGCTGGTGTCCTGGTACTCGTCGAGCAGAACGACAGCGAACCGTTCGCGCTCGGCTACCCCGACTTCAGGGAACC
Organism: uncultured Actinomycetota bacterium; assembly: GCA_963831385.1. Lineage (GTDB taxonomy): Bacteria > Actinomycetota > Actinomycetes > Jiangellales > Jiangellaceae > JACVRX01. The sequence goes on along the minus strand of CAWHPW010000012.1, from coordinate 280,817 downwards.
GGTCGGCGAGTCGGGCGGCGAGTTCGGCCTGATCACCGAAGTCGACGGCCTCGTTAGCTTCTTTCAGCGCGCGGAACTCCTCGACCAGCGCGACCAGCTGACTCCTTGCATCCTGCACCGCTAGCGCCTTTTCCACCTCGGCGTAGTAACGATTCTTGGAGCGGCTCGACGCGGGCAGCGCATCGACCGTCGACCGCAGTTCCTGGGCGAACTCGCCTAGCCGCCGCGGCTCCACCAGGTGACCGGATAGTTCGCCGTGCAGACTCAGCACCTGGTCGACAACGGTGGCCGGAGCATGGATGACGTGATGCATCTCCCCGCCATAGGCCTCGACTACCCGAGTCGCGTACTGCCAGGCGACGGATTCGGTGATGAGGCGCACGCCGGGTTCCCGTCCCAGCCGAAGGGCGTGCTCGCTGACGATCCGGCCCGCCAACGCGTCATAGGTGACGACCGTTGGCTCGCCGTCCAGCAGCGTCGGGTCGGCGCCGACAGCGTGGTCGAGGAAACCGCGTGCCGCTAGCTGGACCAGCCGGCGCCGGATCCGCGATCCCAACTCCCGGGCCGCCTTGCGGGTGAACGTCAGCCCGAGCACCTGCTCGGGGCGCACCAGCCCATTCGCGACCAGCCACACCACCCGGGCGGCCATCGTCTCGGTCTTGCCCGACCCGGCGCCGGCGACGACGACGGTGGGCGCCAGTGGCGCTGATATTGCGCTGGCCTGTTCATCGGTGGGCGGACGGTGGCCGAGGCGGGCAGCGAGTTCGAATGGCGTGAATATCACGAGATCACCTGCGCGCCTTCGGGGTGGGCTGGGCAGGACGGCCGGGCCGGACAGAAGCCGCACCAGGTCGTCCGCTCGGCCCGGAAGAGCCCTCCCGCCATGCCGTCGACCGCTTTGGCCAGCAGATCAGCGGCCCAGCTCGGGTCGTCGGAATTAGCCACCGGCGGCTGCGCCTGTTCCCGAGCGGCGTTCTTGTGCGCGCCGAGTTGGAGCAGACTCGCCCCACCCGAACGGCGGTCGCCGCCGGTGAGCCCGTCGAACGCACCGTGTTCGACGGCGAGCTGATAAGCCCCGAGCTGCGGGTGAACCGCGAGCTCGTCGTCCTTGACCGCGGACTTCCCGGTCTTGAGATCGACGACGACGAGCCGGCCGTGTTCGTCGCGTTCGAGCCGGTCGACGCGTCCGACCAGCTGGGCCCGGCCGACCTCCACGTCGAACGGAGCCTCCACGGCGATCAGAGACCGCGGATGCTCGGCAAGCCATCGGCCGAGGCGCTGGACCATGAGCCGGGTCCGCTGGTAGTCCCGGCGGCCGATCCAGCCGGTTCCGAGGCCGAGGATGGGCCAGCGCTGGTCGAACTCGGCCAGCAGGCGGTCCTCGGTCCACTCGAACCGAGCCGCCTGCTCGGCGAGGTCATGGACGAAAGAGCCGATGCCGGTGCGGGTCGTATCCGTCTCGACTGCGCCGCATGACTTGAGCAGCCAGCGCAGCTCACAGCGCTCGAACTCGACCAAGGTGGAGGGCGACACGCGCACCGGCTCGTCCGGCGCTCGCAGCGGAGCATCGTCGGACAACGGCTGGAGGCCGTACCACTGCGCCGGATCGGCCGACGGCACGCCGGCTGCGGCAAGCCTGGCCAGCTGCCGGGCGGCACCCCGACGTCTCGACCCAGGTTGCATCGGGTCGCAGACCACCCACCGCAGCTCCGCGACGACTGATGGCAGGTCCAGCCCGCGGGGTACCCGCTCGATCGGCCGGTCTTCGGCCGCTGTCGAAGCGCTCGGATCGAGGTCGTCAAGGAACCTTGATGGCTGCGTGTCCTCGGCGGCAACGGCAGTGACCAGCAATATGTGACGGGCTCGTGACGCAGCCACGTAGAACAGCCGGCGTTCCTCGGCCAACCGCGCGCTCTGCCGAACGACCGCCGAGTCATCCCGCCCGGCCAGGACCTCGACCAGAGTCTCCGTGCCCAGCAAGCCGCCCTGTACTCGCAGATCAGGCCAGCTACCCTCCTGCACCCCCGCGACAGCCACGACGTCCCATTCCAGCCCTTTCGCGGCGTGTGCCGTCATCAGCTGAACTGCGGCGTCGGGCGGAGTTGTCGACGTCAGCGTCTCGGCCGGTATCTGCTGGCCACGCAGGTGCTCGAGAAACCCAGCCGGGCTCTCCCCGGGCAGCCGGTCGACGAAGCGTGCCGCAGCATCGAACAGCGCAACCACCGCGTCCAGGTCGCGGTCGGCCGCCGCCGCTGCAGGACTCTCGCCCAGCGCGGCCCGAGCCCAGCGATGGGCGAGGCCAGTGTGGTTCCATGCCGCCCACAAGACGTCCTCGGCGGTCGCGCCGGGGTCGGCTGCCGCGAGGCGAGCGGTCTCGAGCAGTTCGCCGAGCCTGCTCGCTGCACCCGCCAGCCGCGGGTGCAGCCCGGCGAGCAGGCCCGGCTGGTCCAGCGCTTCGACGAGTAGTTCGGTGGACGCCCGGACGTCGCCGGCGGCGAGCTCCCGGGCCCGCAGCTCATGGCGCAAGCGGCGCAATTCCAGCGAGTCGGCCCCGCCCAACGGCCCGGTCAGCAATGTCGTCGCCAGCTCGGCATCGAGCCGGCATCGTCCAACCGCAAGCGCCAGCACGTCCAGCAAGGCCTTGACCGGCGGCTGATCGACCAGCGGCACCTCCTCGAGCCGGACCGCTACCGGGACTCCCGCTCCGGTCAGGCCGCGGCGCAGCACCGGCAATGCCGCGGCGGACCGCACCAGGACCGCCATCGACTCCCACGCGATGCCATGGAGCAGATGGTGCTGGCGCAGCTGCCCGGCGATGAACGCCGCCTCCTGGCTGGCGCTCGCCACGACGTGCACGGACAGCTGGCCGGGTGCCCTGGTGTCGGCGGCCGTGACTCGCCGGTGCGCCGGCGGTCCGCCCAACCGGACCGCAATCCGCCGGGTGGCCGCCAGCAGCGTCGGACCGCTACGACGGGAAACGTCGAGCTGAACCACCTCTGCCGGCGAGCCGTCGGCGGCCCGGAACCGGTCCGGGAAGCGCCGGATGACATCGACGTCGGCGCCGCGGAATGCGTAGATCGACTGGTCCGGGTCGCCGACGACCACCAGATCGCGGCCGCCGCCGGCCAGCAATGACAGCAGCTCCTCTTGCGCCGGATCGGAATCCTGGTACTCGTCGACGACGAGGAACCGACGAATGGCCCGCTCGCGGTCGAGCAACGCCGGCTCGGCGTGCAAGAGGTCGACCGCGGCTCGGACAAGTTCTGCGGGGTCGTACGCCGGCGGCCGGCGCAGCGCGGTGACCCCGGCGTACTGACGGGCAAATCGGGCAACGGCGAGCCAGTCGTCACGGCGGAGGCGCCGGGCAAGCGTCGCAAGCTCCGCAGGACGTACTCCTCGCTCCACTGTTCGCATCAGCAGGTCACGAAGCTCCTGGGCAAACCCGCGAGTCGTCAACGCCGGGCGCAGACGCTCCGGCCACGACCCTGCACCGAACTCCTCGACATCGCCGCGGAGCAACTCACGGATCAACAGATCCTGCTCGGCCGCAGTGATCAATCGTGGCGCCGGCTCGCCGTGCAGCACTGCTTCGCGGCGGAGCAGCCCGAACGCGTACGAGTGGAAAGTACGCGCCAACGGCTCCCGCACTGTCCTGTCCAGACGCGCCGCGATCCGTTGCCGCAGTTCGGCGGCTGCCCGGCGGCTGAAGGTGAGGACGAGCACCTGCTCGGGATCGATCTGGTCCCGGTGGACCCGGTCGACGACGGACTCGACCAGTGTCGTCGTCTTGCCGGTCCCAGGTCCGGCGAGTACGAGCAGGGGACCGCCGCGATGGTCGACGACGCGGCGCTGAGCAGTGTCGAGAACCGGCGCGTCGACGGCAGCGCGTTCCGCGCGCACGAGTCGAACCTCCGGATGCGGCACCGATTCTCCCCCTTGGTTCGCTGGCTGACGTCGGTCATCCCACCACGGCGGACCGACACCGCCTGGAACCTGCGCGGCGTGGCCCAGCCCGAGTCGTCCCACCACCAGGCGAGTACGTAGATCACCAGGCCTCTAGGCCTCGTGGTCTATAGGCAGGCATGGTGAACGTGGTCATTCCGGAGCAGGTATGGCGTGCTTGGCGGAAGGGTCAGCGGGGGTGCCAGGCGGCGCGGGCGAGGTCGACGCGCGAGCCGTCGGCAGCCAACGGACAGCCCTCGGCGACCAGCTCCCGGAGGGCGGCGACCTCGTGCCCACGAGGAAGGTGCCCGGCCGCCGTGACGACCCGCCACCACGGCACGACGCCGCCATAGGCAGACATGACGGCACCGACAGTCCGCGGTCCGCCGCGGCCGAGGCGCTCGGCCACCACGTCCGCGACGGCCCCGTACGCCATGGCCCGGCCAGCCGGGATTCGCTCCACCACGCTCAGGACTGCCTCGACGTACTCGTCGTCCACCGGCCTATGGTGCCCTTAGGACGGTCCGCCACGCCGAATCCGACGGGCCACCAACGAGTGCGAGCCTGGCCAGCCGTGGAAGCATCGGAACCGATGGCGGATACCGGAGTGGAAGACACGCGGATTCCGGTCCGGGATATCCCGGTCGAGGAGCCGCCGCTGCCGCGGCGTACCCGCCGGCCGCAGGACATCTTCCGGCTGGTGCTGACGGCGATCGGCGTCATCGCACTGGTCGGGTTGGCCATCATCGCGGAGCGAACGCTCGACGGGCTGACGTCGGACCTCAGCGCGCTCGGCGAGGGGCTGCCGCCCGGACCGATCGAGATCCTGTCGATCGCTGCGCAGCTCGTCGGACTCGTCCTGCCCCCGCTCGTCGTCGTGCTGCTCATGATCCGAGGCCGGCTTCGAATGACCGGCGAGGTGCTCGTCGCCGGTGTCCTCGCGGCGGTGATCGCGGCCCTGGCGTCTGGATGGCTGGCTGGCAGCGCCCCGGCGGAGATTGCGGAAGCATTCGACCCGGACCCTGGCGTCGCCAACAGCACTACTGCCCCGATCGGCCCTACCGAGGCGTCCGAGCTGGTTCCCGCATATCCCGCCCTGCTGGTGGCGATCATCACCGTGACGGCGTGGCTGGACCTTCGTCGGGTGCGGCAGGCCGCACTGTTCGCGATCAGCGCGACCCTGGCCGTGGGACTGCTCGCCGGCACCGCGACCGTCCCCGGCACCATCCTGGCTCTGGGCATCGGTCGCGTCGTCGGCCTCGGTGTCCGCCTGGTCAGCGGCCGACCGTCGACTGCTCCGGACGGACGCGCGGTCGCGGCGCTTCTCGTGGCCGAGGGATACGACGTCCAGCGGGTCAGCGCCGACCAGGTCGACCAGTACCGCCGTTATGTCGTCACAACCGCGAACGGCCCGCTGGGCGTCCTGGTCCTCGACCGCGAGAACGAGGGGGCGGGCATGCTCGCGCGGCTGATCGCCCGAGTCCGCACCCGCGAGGAGGTCTTGCCACGTGAATCGTTGAACATGCGGACGGCTCTCGACCAAGCCGCCCTGCTCTCGATGGCGGTCAGCCGCTCCGGCGCCCGAACCCCCCGGCTACGGCAGGCTCTCAGCATCGGCGACGACGCGGTCGTCCTCGTGTTCGACCACGTTCCGGGGCGCCCGCTCGCCAACCTCACGGCCGACGAGGTCAGCGACGGCCTGCTCCACGACCTGTGGGGGCAGCTGAAGCGGCTGCATCTGAACCAGGTCGCGCACCGGCGGCTTTCCGGCCGTACCATCCTGGTCGGCGACGACGGCCACCTCTGGCTGTTGAACCCATCTGGCGGCGAGATCGCGGCGCCTGAGCTCGCACTGCGCGTGGACCTGGCGCAGGCGTTGGTCGCGGTCGGCCTGGTCGTCGGTGCCGACAGGGCTGTCGGAACGGCCTTCAACGTGCTCGGCGCCGAGCGCGTGGCTTCGGCGGTGCCGCTCATGCAGCCGATCGCGCTGGCGCGCCCGACCAGGCATGGCTTGAAAGCCAGACGACCGCTGCTCCGCGAACTGCGTGACGGAGTGGTGGCGCGCGCCGATGTCACCGAGCCGGCGGCCATCCGGGTGGAGCGGCTGCGCCCATTGTCGTTGCTGACCGGGTTGGGCGTGGTCGTCGCCCTCTATCTCGTCGGCACGCAATTGACCGACGTCCCGCTCGGGTCGTTGTTCGCTGGGGTCCAATGGGGCTGGGTGGCAGCGGCCGTCGTTTCGATGGTGGTGAGCTTCATCGGCGCCTCGTACGCCCTGCTCGGCTTCGTTCCCGAACGCGTTCCGTTCTGGCGGACTTTCTGCGCGCAGGTGAGCCTTGGTTTCGTTCGACTGATCGCCCCGGCGACGGTGGGGACAGCGGCGATCAACATCCGCCTGCTCACCCGGGCCGGCGTCGGTGGCCCGCTCGCGGCGGCGAGCGTGGCCGCCAACCAGGTCGGCAACGTCGCCATCACCATTCCATTGATCATCGTCTTGGGCTTGATCACCGGATCCTCGGCCACCGCGAGCCTGGAACCGTCGCCGACGACGATCGCGATCATCGCCGGGGTGCTCCTGCTGGCCGGCCTGCTGCTGCTCACACCGCCGGTTCGCAGCCGGGCCCGGGAGATGTGGAACGATTTCGCCGCCCGCGGGCTCCCGCGGCTGCTGGACGTGCTCGGCAACCCGCGCAAGCTCGCCGAGGCCGTCGGCGGAACGCTCCTGCAGGTCGTCGCTTTGGTCTTCTGCTTCTTCGCGTGCATCAAGGCGCTTGGTGCGGACGTGAACCCCGCGGCGCTGGCCGTCGTGCAGCTCGTCGGCAACACAGTCGGGACGGCCGTGCCGACGCCAGGCGGCCTGGGCGCGGTCGAGGCCGCCCTCACGGCCGGCCTGAGCGCGCTCGGTTTGAGCGCCGGGCTCGCCGTGTCGGCTGTGCTGCTGTTCCGAATCGTGTCGTTCTGGCTGCCGATCGTGCCTGGTTGGATCCTCTGGACCCAGATGCAGAAGCGCGGCCTGCTCTGAGATGGCCCGCACCGTGATCCTGGATGTCGATACCGGCACCGACGACGCCGTCGCCATCATGTTTGCCGCGCTGCATCCCGATATCGAGCTGATCGGCCTGACGACCGTGAACGGAAACCTGCCGGTCGAGAGGACCACTGACAACACCTTGCGCGTGCTCGACTGGATCAACAGGCGGGATATTCCGGTCTACCAGGGCCTATCCCAACCGATCGCTCGGCGTGGCAGGTTGGACGAGATCCACGCCTTCCGTGATTCGCCGCACGACGGGCACGGCAGCTCGTTGCCCATCCCGCCAACAAACCTGGCGCAGCACGACGTCGGGGCCGTCGAGTATCTGATCGAGACCCTTCGATCCACCACGGAACAACTGACCCTCGTGGCCGTCGGCCCATTGAGCAACGTCGCCACGGCGGTGACGATCGCCCCCTCGCTCGTCGACGCCGTCGACGAATTGGTCGTCATGGGCGGGAGCCATGCGATCGGAAACGTGACCGCGTCGGCGGAGTTCAACATCTGGGTCGACCCCGAAGCAGCCAACGTCGTGCTTTCTGCGGGTTTCGACCACCTCACTCTCGTGCCGCTCGATGCCACCCACCAGGCGTTGTTCACCCGCACCAATTGTGCGGACCTCGAAGATCTCGGAACTCCGGCCGGTGTCGCGGCCGCGCGGTTCATCGGGCGCCGCCTGGACGCGGAGGCCAGAACGACAACAGCGACGGCCACCCCGGTCCACGACGTGGTGTGCCCCGCCTACCTCGTCCGGCCAGAGGTGATCAGTACTCGACATCTGCACGTCGTCGTCGACACGGCGAGCCCGCTGACTGCGGGCCGCACAGTCATGGATCTGCGGCCGGACACGACCGAGGTGCCCAACGCGCACGTCGCTCTCCAGGCCGACGGCGCGGCTCTCCTCGACCTCCTCATGGAGACTTTCGCTCGGGAAGCGGACGGCGTGGCAGCCGACCGCTGACCGTGGGATTTCTGTTCCCGTAAGCCAGGCGGATCTGGTTCGGCTGTGCCAGGCCCGTGACCTGATCGATCGCGACTATGTATGGCCGCTCGACGATCGTTGCCTCCACAGCATTGGCACGCTCAGCGGTTCCACAAACGACCGATTTCGGGCACGGGAGCAGCATTTCAGCGTGCCAATCGCGACAGTTGAGCATGCCAATTGCCCAAGCTCCCATGCGGACCCCCAGTGCCAGGGCACACTGACCCGGACTCTGATTTGACGCGCTGCAATACCGATCGACGTAGCGATGGACTAATGAACGCGGCCGAGTCGCGCCCTCGCTGTCCCAGCTGACACCCGGGTAGATCGAACCCGCGCCAGGCCGAGTGATCGACGGCGAAGGGACCGCCGCGTCCGTTGCGGCAACGGACCTCAGTACGCCGGTTGGCTGGGGTCGATCTGCCGCACCCAGGCGGCGACCCCGCCGCCGACGTGCACCGCATCGGCGTACCCCGCCCCCTTGACGATGGCGAGCGCGTCGGCGGAACGGGGGCCGGTCTTGCAGTGCAGCACCACCTGCTTGTCGGCGGGCAGCTTCGGCAACGCGTCGCCGGTGAGGAACTCCCCCCTCGGGATCAGGACGGAACCAGGGATCCGGTTGATCGCGTACTCGACCGGCTCGCGGACGTCGATGAGCACGAAGTCACGCTCCCCGCGCTCCCGCGCCGACAGCCAGTCGGCCAGCGTGTGCACCGAGATCGTGGAGTCGACCGCAGCCTCGGCCGCTTCGACGCTGATTGCCCCGCAGAACGCCTCGTAGTCGACCAGCTCCGTGACGGTCGGATTGACGCCGCAGATCGCGCACTCGGGATCCTTCCGGACCGTTACCGTCCGGTAGGACATCTCCAACGCGTCATAGACCATCAGCCGACCGAGCAGCGGCTCCCCGATGCCGGTGAGCAGCTTGATGGCTTCGGTGACCTGCACGGAGCCGACCGAAGCGCACAACACGCCGAGGACTCCACCCTCCGCACATGACGGCACCATGCCGGGAGGCGGCGGCTCTGGGTAGAGGCACCGATAGCACGGGCTCGTACCACCGGGCGCCGCTGCCCAGAACACCGAGGCCTGGCCGTCGAATCGGTAGATCGATCCCCAGACGTACGGCTTGCCCATCAACACGCAGGCGTCGTTGACCAGGTATCGGGTAGCGAAGTTGTCGGTGCCGTCGACGATCAGGTCGTAGTCGGCGAAGATCGGCATGACGTTGTCGTTGTCGAGGCGCTCCTCGTGCACGACGACGGCGACGTACGGGTTGATCTCCGCCACGCTGGCCTTGGCCGACAGCGCCTTCGGGGTTCCGATGTCGGACTGCCCGTGGATGACTTGGCGCTGCAGATTGGACTCGTCGACGACGTCGAAGTCGACGACACCGAGCGTGCCGACGCCAGCCGCCGCCAGGTACATCAACGCCGGAGAGCCGAGCCCGCCTGCGCCGATCACCAGCACTCGGGCGTTCTTCAGCCGCTTCTGCCCGGCCATCCCGATGTCGGGGATGATCAGGTGCCGGGAGTACCGGCGGACCTCGTCGGCGCTGAGCTCCGCGGCGGGTTCGACCAGGGGTGGTAACGACACGTTCTTCTCCATGCTCACGATCGGTGTTCGTCCACGCCAACGGTCCCACCGCACCGGCCATTCCCGGCCACCGGGTCCGCGCCTGGATTGTTCCCGCGGCTATGCGGGCCCGATGTGTTCGCGGACCATCGACGCCACCAGGCCGGGCCGCTCCATCATGGCCACGTGCCCGGTTGTCGGCAGATGCACGACGCGGGCAGTCGGCAGGATCTTCCGCCAGCGAGCGGCCGTCGAGGAATGCACCAACGTGTCTCGACCGCCGACGATCACCAGGGTCGGGCACGACACCAGCCGGGCGGACGCCCACGCCGAACGCCACCGCGGTACCGCGTACTGCCGCACGATCGACCGCAACGACTGGAGCAGGACGGCATCGGCGTGCTCCTGGCCCAGCCACCGCTCCCGCTCCTGCGATGCAGCCATCAGCTGCCCTCGCTCGATCGAGTCGGGATCGCCGTAGAGAATGCCGGCGAGCTGGCGAACCTGCTGCTGGACCGGCATGGCGTTGGAGCGGGCGAGCAGCCGCTCCCCCAGTCGCGGGACGGCGACCAGCGCCATGCCTCGGGCTGCATGGGGCTGGCGCAGATTCGGCATGGCCGGCGAAATCAAGGTCAGCGTTGATACGAGATCCGGCCGCCGGGCGGCGACCAGAACCGACACCAGACCGCCCATGGAGTTGCCGAGCAGGTGAACTGGCCGGCCGAAGCGATCAAGGTATGCGGTCAGGACACCGGCGAACGCTCTGACGCTGTGCCGGCGGCCGGGCGGCGACTCCCCATATCCCGGCAGATCGATCGCCCACTGGTCGAGTTGACTGCGCAACTCAGCCATCAGGCCGGCCCAGTTCGTCGACGATCCTCCGAGCCCGTGCACCATGACCGCAGCAGGCAGCCCCGGCCTGGTTGGCTCGGCATGCCGGACGTACACCGCGCCGCCGGCCTGCTCTACGGCTTCGCCCGGCCATCGCGCGACAGGATCGTCGCTCACGGATCGTGATCGTATGCCGCGACAGCACAGTAGGCTCGGTGCCTCGCGACGGAGGAGGGCGGCATGTCCGAAAGCGATGTCCGCACCAGCGAGACAGAGAACACCTGGTCCCCCGGAAACGAGCCGGGCGCTTCCGATCTCGAGACACCGGAGGCCGACGCCGTCGAGCAGCAGCAGGAAGTCATCGACACACCGCGTGACGAAGCTCCTGAGGTGCCTTACGACGTGGATCCGGCCGACGCCGCTGATCAGAGTCGCTCGGTCGGATACGACGACGACGACTACCGCTGAGCCGTTCGGCGAAGGCAGTCCGCAGGGTTACCATCCGGCCAGCCGAGCCCTTACCAGGAGCGCCGTGACGAGCGAGCCCTACGTCCCCACCCGCGGCATGCGTCTGCCGCGGGTGGCCAGACGCGCACAACTGCTGCAGGCAGCCCATGACGTGTTCGTCGCGAACGGATACCACGCTGCTGCCATGGACGAGATCGCCGAACGGGCGGGGGTCAGCAAGCCCGTGCTCTACCAGCATTTCCCGAGCAAGCTCGACCTGTATCTCGCGTTGCTCGACCACAGCGCCGAGGTCCTGCTGCGGCGGCTGCACGACGCGCTGCGCTCCACTGAGGACAACAAGGAACGCGTCAGCGCCACCATGAACGCCTACTTCGAGTACGTGGACGATCCAGCGGAGACCTATCGGCTGCTCTTCGAGTCCGACCTCACCAACGAGGGTGCCGTGCGTGATCGGCTCGATCGCCTGAATTCCGCGTGTGCCGACGAGATCGCGAAGATCATCGCCGAGGACACCGGCCTGCCGGTCGAGGAGTCGACGCTGCTCGCGATCGGCCTGGTGGGCGTCGCGCAGGTCTCGGCGCGGTATTGGCTCGACTCGCGTGGCTCGATTCCGCGTGACGCTGCCGCGGAGTTGGTGGCGACCTTGAGCTGGCGCGGCATCCGCGGGTTCCCAAAGCGCGACGACAGCTGACGTTCGCCGACGGCGCAGGGCGCCAGGCAGTCGAGTCGCTCGGCCTGGACTAGCCTGGCGAACCGGAGACCACTGGGCGCGCGTTCGTGCCCGCCGAGCACCGGAGGGAAGGCCCCGTGGAGGTCAAGATCGGCGTTCACAACGCCACGCGCGAGCTCGTCCTGGAGAGCGCGCAGACGCCCAAAGAGGTCGAGAAAGCGGTGTTCGACGCGCTGGGCGGCAAGAGCGATGTCCTTGACCTGACTGATGAGCGCGGCCGGCGGGTCATTGTCGTCACCGCACACCTCACCTACGTCGAGATCGGGGAGCCGGTCGAGCGGCGGGTGGGCTTCGGCGCGCTCTAGCCGACACGCGGCAACCCGGATGGCCTAGCGCCGGCGGCGTAGACACGGCAGGCTTTGAGTTATCGGGCTTCGTTCAGTCCGTCGGCACCCTGAAAGGCAGGCGCTCGTGGAAGTCAGCGGCATCATCTCGGCCATCGTCGTGGGCATCATCATCGGTGCGCTCGGGCGGCTCGCCGTACCGGGCAAACAGAACATCCCGATCTGGCTGACCATCCTCATCGGCATCATCGCCGCGCTGATCGGCTCGTTCATCGTCGGTTCGCTGCGTGACACCGATGGCTTCGACTGGATCGAGACCATCGTTCAGATCGCTCTCGCCGCGCTCGGCGTCTTTGGGGTCGCCCGAATGCGCGGCGGCTCAGCTGCGACCTGAGTCCGTCCGCTCGCCGTAGCGACTTTCATGATCGAGTGGTTGCAGCTTGTCGAGACCCGCTGGCGTGTCTCGTAACCTCTGACCACTTGATCATGGACGGCTCGAGCACCTACGCCGTCAGGCCGAGCGCAGCCATCCGTCTGGCGTGGTTCTCGGTCAGGCGGGCGAAGACGTGCCCGATAGCGGCCAGGTCCATACCGGGTCGGTCGACGCCCCCGGCAATGAGTGCCGACAACGAGTCCCGCTCGGCCGCGACCCGTTGCGCTTGTGACAGCGCCTCGCCGACCAACCGTCGCCCCCACAGCGCCAGCCGACCGGCGACCCGCGGGTCGGCCGTGATCGCGGCCCGCACCCGGTCCACGGCGAAGTCGGCGTGGCCGGTGTCCTCCAGAACCTCCAGCACCAGGAGCCGGGTGTCCTGGTCGAGGTATGCCGCCACCTCGCGGTAGAAGTCCGCACCGATACCGTCACCGACATACGCCTTGACCAGTCCCTCGAGCCAGTCCGATGGCGCCGTGTGGTCGTGAAAGGCCTCGAGCGGTTCGCGAAACGGTGCCATTGCCTCGTCGGGGTCGGCACCCAACTCTCCGAGCCGGGTCCGTAGCCGCTCGAAGTGGTGGAACTCCGCAACGGCCATGGCCGCGAGAGCCGCCTTGTCACCGATCGTCGGGGCCAACTCGGCATCGGCGGCCAGCCGTTCGAACGCGGTCAGCTCGCCCAGTCCGAGCACACCGAGCAGGTCGACGACGGCCGCCCGGTAATTCGCGTCATCCAGGGCAGACGCAGCAGGTGGCCCGGACTCGCTCATGGCGCGCACCTTATCCCGGCAGCCGCTGCTCCCCACTCCTGTCGGTGGCGGGCAGCTGCCGACGGGGTGTGCTGGTTCGGCGGCCGCATGGCGACCGGTATAGTGGGAACCCCGAACACCCGGCGCCCGAAGCACTTCGAGCGCCCCTCGAGGACAGCTTCCGACGTCCGCAGCCTCGCGGCGAGCCCCTGCCCACTCGGTCATCCGAGCCGCCCGTGGCGCGACGAACTCACCGGCAGCCAGCGTTCGAGGACCCGACGACTGAAGAGGCGAGCCGCCTGAGCACCACGTTCCGACACCTCGGAGTACTTGCACCCATTGCCGACGCTCTCGAGCGGGTCGGCATCACCGCGCCCTTCCCGATCCAGGAGATGACCCTGCCAGTTGCGCTCATGGGCAGCGACGTCATCGGCCAGGCCCGCACCGGTACGGGCAAGACCTTCGCGTTCGGCCTCCCGCTACTGCAGCGCATCGTGGCCCCGGCCGACCGCGACTACGAGATAGCCGCCGCTCCAGGCAAGCCCCAGGCCCTGGTGGTGGTGCCGACTCGTGAGCTCGCCGTCCAGGTCACGGCCGACCTGAAAACAGCCTCGACGATCCGGCAGGTACGCCTGCTGACGGTCTATGGCGGTCGCGCATACGAGCCCCAGGTAGAGATGCTCCGCACCGGTGTCGACGTCGTCGTCGGCACACCCGGACGCTTGCTCGACCTGGCCGACCAGGGTCATCTCGATCTCGGCCACGTCAAGGTGCTGGTGCTCGACGAGGCGGACAAGATGCTCGATCTCGGCTTCCTGCCCGACGTGGAGAAGATCTTGGGGCTGACGCCCGAGCTTCGCCAGACGATGCTGTTCTCGGCGACGATGCCCGCGGCCGTCGTTGGCCTGGCCCGGCGCTATATGCGGCACCCGCTGAACGTCCGGGCGGAGTCGCCAGATGAAACCCAGACCGTTCCGGCCACCGCGCAGTTCGTCTACCGCGCGCACTCGCTGGACAAGGACGAGATCATCGCCCGGCTGCTTCAGGCCGAAGGTCGCGGGCTGGCGATGATCTTCTGCCGGACCAAGCGGCAGGCACAGCGGGTCGCCGACGAACTACTCGACCGGGGCTTCGCAGCGGCGGCCGTACACGGCGATCTCGGCCAAGGGGCCAGGGAGCAGGCGTTGCGGGCATTCCGCAACGGCAAGGTCGACGTGCTGGTCGCCACCGATGTCGCAGCGCGCGGCATCGACGTCGAAGGTGTCACGCACGTCGTCAACGTCGCCTGCCCCGAGGACGAGAAGACCTACCTGCACCGGATCGGCCGCACTGGGCGCGCAGGTGCTTCCGGCGTCGCCGTCACACTTGTCGACTGGGAAGACATCGCTCGCTGGAAGATGATCAACAGGCTTCTCGATCTGCCCTACGACGAGCCGGTCGAGACATACTCCTCCAGCGATCACCTCTTCCACGACCTCGGCATACCGCCCGGCACCACGGGCCGGCTGCCGACGAACGCGCGTACCCGACCGGGGCTCGCGGCCGAGGCGGTCGAGGATCTCGGTGAGACGGGCCGGCGGCGAAACCCAACCAAACGCGTCGGGGACAAGGACCGGACCCGCGGCGGTAGTGACCGGCGGGAACGGCCGAGTCGGGCAGAACACGGCGAGCCCGACGCAGACCGCGACAGCGCTACCTCCCGCCGTCGGCGGAGCCGTACTCGTCAGCGCAGCCGAGCCGGGGTCCCGGTGCCCACGACGACGAGCAACGCGTCCACGCCGGCCGCGCCGTCGTCAGCGTAAAACGACGACCGGCGTCCCCACCGGCGCGAACTCCCACAGCGCAGCTGCATCGGCGACATCCTGGCGGATACAGCCGTCTGACAACGGCGTCCCCAGATCGGCCAATGTCTGCACCTCGCCGCCGGTCGACGCGTCGACTGGAATGTCATGGAAGCCGATGTTGGACCGGTCGCCGCGGTGGAACCGGACCATGAACTCCATCGATTCCGTACCATGCCAGCTGGTCGCGTGGCGTGAGCGCGAGAACACGTGGTAGGTGCCTGCCGCCAGCTGGTCGTACCGGCTCCCGGATACCCGGTATGTCCGCGCTACACCCTCGCTGGCATCGACAAGCCACACCTGCTGAGCCGAGATGTCGTACACCACGCGCTTCCCGGTGCCGCT
Source organism: uncultured Actinomycetota bacterium (assembly GCA_963831385.1). Classification (GTDB taxonomy): domain Bacteria; phylum Actinomycetota; class Actinomycetes; order Jiangellales; family Jiangellaceae; genus JACVRX01. Next base: position 265,604 of record CAWHPW010000012.1, on the reverse strand, counting down.
GCCAGCAGGCAAGGCCTCTGCAGCCGGTGGTTTCGAGTCGGCCGGTGCGGTCACCAGTGCAGCCGACGGAATCGCGTTTGGAGTGACTGCCGCAACCGGCTGTACCTCTCGAGCGCGCCGCGGCGCCTCGAGCCACCTGGCCGACACGCGTGCGTCAACCGATTCAACCGAGCCGGCGCTGGCGGCGCGGGCATTGCCGTCGTAGGTCAGCGCACCGAACAGGTTGGCCATCGCGACAACGACGGTCGCCAGGGCCAGGGTGACCACCATCCGCCGCGCCATGTACCGCCGGCGAGACACGCGCCGGCCCAGCCGGCGACGGTCGCCGTACCGCGCTGGCATCCGACGCTCCCTCGACGTGACGAACGACCCACCGTCAAAGATCGACACGTAGCGTACGCGCTCGCTCGGGTCCTCATCACCGACCCGACCACTGAGCCGAATGCCGCAGTGACAGTCGACTGGTTGGATACCGTGGCCGAGTGAGCGCGCCACCGTTTCTCGACCTACCAGAGGGCGTGCGCAGTGCCCGAATCCGCACCGAGCGGGTCGAGTTCGCCGTACTCGAAGCGGGTGCGGAGGGGCCAAGCGTCGTGTTCGTGCCGGGCTGGACGGGCAGCAAAGAGGACTTCGTCGCGATTCTCGCGCCGCTCGCCGATGCCGGGTACCACGTGGTGGCCCTGGATCAGAAGGGCCAGTACGAAACGCCGGGCACCGCCGCAGACGACGACTACACCCTGCCTGCCTTCACGACGGATCTGGTCGAGCTCATCCACCAGATCGGCGGACCGGTCCATCTGGTCGGGCACTCGTTCGGCGGGATCGTCGCGCGCCGCGCCGCGATTGCCAAACCCGACGCTGTCGCCTCGCTCACGTTGCTGGGTTCGGGTCCAGGTCCGGCACGCGCGGACTCACATCATCTGCTGCGGGGGATGGCCGACGCGATCCCGGCGATCGGCTTGCCGGCGACGTGGACGGCCAAGCGGGCCTACGAACGATCGCAGGGCATGGTGGAGCCGCCGCCAGAGATCGAGCGGTTCATGCAGATCCGGTTCCTCGCCAACCACCCGCAGTCGATCCGGGCCATGACGCTGCATCTCACCACCGCCGAGGACGTCGTGGACGCTCTGGCGGCGGTCGGTGTTCCGGTCCTGGTCACGTTCGGCGCGGACGATGACGCCTGGCCGATCGAAGAGCAGCGCAGCATGGCCGCCCGCCTCGACGCGCCCGTCGTGGTCATCGAGGGCGCCGGCCATTCACCGGCAGCGGAACAGCCGGGACAAACCGCCACCGTGCTGGCGAATTTCTTGGCCGCCGTCGACACCGCCGCCACCTCCCAGCTGGAATGACCACGTTCACCACCCGTGCCGGTAGATCACCAGGCCTGCCTGCCTGTTGATGTACGTATTCGCCTGGTGGTGGCCTACGGACGGACCGTCGCCGGCCTAGATGACTCGACCAGCAGCTGATGCGTCGCGAGCTCGCGATAAAGGGCGGACGAGGCGAGCAGCTCCTCGTGCGTGCCGACACCGGTGATGTGGCCACCGTCCAAGACAACGATCCGGTCCGAGTCCGCCACCGTCGCGAGCCGGTGAGCGACCACGAGAACCGTGCGCTCGCGGGAGGCTGTACGCAAAGCATCCTGGAGCACTTGCTCGGTCCGCGAATCGACGCTAGATGTCGGCTCGTCCAGCAGGAGAAGCTCGGGGCCCGCCAGCAAGGCCCGGGCCCAGGCCAGCCGCTGGCGCTGGCCGCCGGAGAGCAGGACGCCGTCGTCGCCGACAGGCACGTCGAGACCGCGGTCGGTCCGCTCGACCAGTTCCGATAACCCCACCTGGTCGAGTACCTCCATCAGCTCACGATCACTCGCGTCGGGGGCAGCCAGCCGCAGGTTGTCCGCGATCGAGCCGGCCAGCACCGGCGCCTCCTGTTCGACGTAGGCGATCCGCCGGCGTACCTCGTCGCGCGGTAGCGTCGAGACATCGACTCCGTCGAGACTGACGGTGCCGGCCGAAGGGTTGTAGAAACGTTCGACCAGGGCGAGCGTCGTCGACTTGCCCGCTCCAGACGGGCCGACGATGGCGGTGCGGGAGCCGCGCTCGACCGTGAAGCTGACCTGGTCCAGCACAGCCGGCCCGCCGTCGTAGGCGAAGCTCACGTCGGCCAGCTCGAGCATGGCTTCTGACCTGGCCGCGTTATACGGAGACGCGGTAGGTAGCGAAGCCTCGTCGGCGTCCTCTGCCGGGATCTGCATGACCTCCTGCATCCGGTCGAGCGCGCCCAGACCTGCCTGCAACGTCGTGAACGCGTGCACGGCCTGAGCGAGCGGCATCACCAACATGAACAGGTAGAGCAGGAACGCCACCAGGTCGCCAAGGGTCATGTCGCCCGTCGCCACCCGATATCCGCCGTAGCCCAGCACCACGATGAACGCGCCTTGAATGCACAGCGACATGATCGGCTGGACCAGAGCGTTGAGCTTCGCCATGTCGACACCGGCGCGATACGCAGAAGCCGCAGCCTCCCCGACCCGCTCGGTCTCACGCTCGGTGGCACCGGCCGCCCGGATCGTACGGATCGCACCGAGAGCACGTTCGACCGACGCCGTCATGTCGCCGACGCTCGCCTGAGCTCGCTGACTGGCCCGGCGGATCGCGCTGCCGAGACCCAGTACCGCGGCCGCGCCGAGGACTACCGCGGTCAAGGTGATCAGCAACAGCGAGACATCGACGTACGCCATCAGCGCGACGGCACCGACGAACATCAGGACCGACGAGACGATGTCGAACAATCCCGAGGTGACGACCGCGCGCAGCAGCGTGGTGTCAGCCCCGACGCGGGAGATCAGGTCACCTAGCCGCCGGCGGTCGTATTCGGCCACCGGCAGCCGGAACAGGTGGGCAACCAGGCTGCGCCGGGCGCCCAGCACGACACCTTCCGCGGTGCGTTGCAGCAGATACGACTGCAACGCCGAGAAGATCGCCTCACTCAACGTGACGGCCACGAGCACGGTGATCGCCGGAGTAAGCGTTCGACCGGTGCCGACGTCGTCGATCACCCGCTGCAGCGTCAGTGGTTGGATCAGCGCGAGCGCCGTCGCCACCAATGAGATCACCGCGATGGCGCTCAGCACGCCGGTGTGGTCGCGAACGTAGGGCCACAGCTCGGCGAGTCGGGCCCGCTCCGGCGCGTCAGGACGAGCATTGTCTTCGCTCATCCCTCTATCGTCACTCGTATCGACGACAGCGGCGCTCAGCCCTCGACGAACGCCCGAACGGCCTCGGCGACGAGCTGGACGGCGATGGCGGCGAGCAGAAGGCCGGCGATCCGGGATACCAGCAGGATCCCGGAGTCCTGGAGCAGCCGCCGAATCACGACGCTGTACCGCAAGAAGGCCCACATGACGAGATGCACGGCCAGGATGGCGAGTCCGATGGCGAGAACGTCAGGTGCGTCGTCTGAGCCCTGCACGAAGACCATGGTGGCGACGATGGCCCCCGGCCCGGCCAGCAGCGGCGTTCCCAGCGGAACAAGTGCGATGTTCCCGGCCGGAGGCGCTTCGGGGTCGTCGAGCTTGCCGGTGAGCAGCTCGAGCGCGACCAGCAGAAGCAAGAGCCCACCAGCGCCCTGCAAGGCGGCGAGGCTGATGTTCAGGTAGTCGAGGATCGCCTGCCCGAACAGAGCGAAGGCGACGATCACGGCGAAGGACACCGTCACGGCCTGCCAGGCGGCGCGCCTGCGCTCGCCTGGACGGAGGTTGGCCGTCAGCGCGAGGAACAGCGGGATGGTGCCCGGCGGATCCATGATCACGAAGAGCGTGACGAAGCCCTCGACGAACAGCTGCCAGTTCATGCGACCCCGAGTCGTGGGACGTCACGGCCGGCGGCGGTCGCCGCTGACTGTGCCAGGGCCAACAATCGCTCGAACTCGGCCGGGTCGGTGGTGTTGACGCCGAGGGCGTGCCCGACCTTGCCGGTGCCGTGATAGTCACTCGAGCCGGTGACGACCAGGCCGTGTGCACTCGCGATCTGCCGCAAAGTGGACCGGTCGGCGAGATCGTGGTCCTCGTGGTCCACCTCGATTCCGGCCAAGCCGTATTCGGCAAGCGAGGCGATCGTCGTCGAGTCGAGCACGCGTCGGGATCCGCGACCCCACGGGTGCGCGAGCACTGTCACGCCCCCGGCATCCTGCACGAGCCGCACAGCATCGGCGGTCGTCGGCGCGTACCTGGGCACGTAGGCTGGCCCGCCGTCGGCGAGCAGTCTGGTGAACGCCTCGGCTCGGTCAGCGACGTAGCCCTTCGCCACCAGCGCATCGGCGACGTGGGGCCGGCCGATGGACGACGCGGTGCCGGCAACCGCCAGCACGTCCGCCGCATCCAACGGCATTCCTGCCTCGGTGAGCAGCCGCGTCATCTCCGCCAGCCGGTTGGCTCGGCCGCCTCGCACCCGGGAAAGCTCCTCGGCCAGGGACGGGTACGCGGGGTCGAGCAGATAGGCGAGGACGTGCACGCCGGCACCGCGCAGCCGGGTCGAGATCTCGACTCCCGGCACGACGAGGACATTCTGTGCTAACCCGGCGCTTCGAGCCGCCGGCCACCCGTCGACGGTGTCGTGGTCGGTGAGCGCGACGACGTCGAGCGCAGCAGCAGCTGCTCGGCGGACCAGCTCGTCCGGGCGATCCGTGCCGTCGGAGACGTTGCTGTGGGTGTGCAGGTCGATGCGCACGGACAGCGCCCCCGCGGGTACGTCGACGAGACAGACGGGTGTGATCGTAGAGCGGACCGACCAACTATGCGGTCAGCCAGGGCGGCGGTGTCCCATAAGGCAGCAGGTCGGCTTCGTGGCCAAGAGTGCGCAAGTCCGCGATCGAAAGGTCTTCGATCAGCAGGACGCCGGCACTCTGCGGTCGCAGAATCATCCACAGCCACCGCCCGCCCCATTGCCCGACGTAGACGGCCCGGTCGGATGGCGAGTCGATCCACCACAGCGGCACCGGTCGGCTTTCGACTTCGAGTCGCGCGTGCGGCTCCTGTTCCACCGCGTCGCCGGGATCGCCGCCCTCCATGCCCGCAAACCGGGCGCCGAGCCCTACCCCTTGCTCCTCCGCGACCAGCAACAGATCGGCCGCACCGCCCATCGGGTTGGGACCGCTGACGACGACGCCCGTCGCATGGACTCCGGACATGTCGTCACCCGCGTGGATGATGCCCCCGACGACCCATCCGCGTTGCATCGGCCACGGCAGCCAGAGCGGCACGGCGGACCGCTCTGCGAGCTGACGGGCAAGTCGCGCGCTCGGGACCGTCACCGGATGCAGCGGGAACACCTCGCCGTGGATCGGACAACTCCACCTGTTCGACCACAGACCGGGCGGGCGAAGATCGCCACCGCACCGGGGACAGGTGGGGTCTTCCTTCACACGGACGACGGTCCCGCGAAGATCACCAGCCAGTCAACCATCGCCACGCACGGGAGTCTCGGGCAAGTGCACGATAGCCCGCAGTCCGGGCGCATTGTCTTCCAGCGAGACGTCTCCACCTTGTGAGCGGACGAGCTCACGCACGATGGCCAGGCCTAGCCCGGCACCACCGACGTCGCGGCTGCGGGCGTCATCGAGACGAGTGAACCGCTCGAAGACGTGCTCGCGCTGTTCGGCCGGAATGCCCGGTCCGTCGTCGGCCACGGTGATCACGGCGCCGCCTCCGGCTCCGTCCCGGACGTCGATGGTCACCGCCGTCGCCGCGTGTCGGACGGCGTTGTCCACCAGGTTGGCCACCACCCGCTCCACGGCGTCGGCATCGGCGTGCACCACCACGGGGTCGGCTCCCGACCGACGAAGCGAGACGTCAGCGACCGTGCGCGCGACGATTTCGTCGGCTACTCGGGTCAGGTCTACCGCGTCGACCGACGCCGGCGTCCCACCGTCCTCAGCCCGGGCAAGCACCAGCAGGTCGTCGACCAGTCGGGAAAGCCGCTCGACATCGGCGAGGGTATCGGCGGACACCTGGGACCAGTTGGCCTGCTGAGGATGTGCGCGGGCGACTTCCAGCTGGGTTCGGATGGCGGTCAACGGGCTGCGCAACTCGTGTGCCGCGTCGGCGACGAAAGACCGCTGGCGTGCGCTCGAGCGTTCGAGCCGCTCCAGCATGTCGTTCAGGGTCAAGGCGAGCCGGCGCACCTCGTCGTCCGCCTCGGGGACTGGTAGCCGACCTGCCTGACGAGTCGTCGTGATGTCCTCCGCTCCTCGCTGCAGGGCAGCCACCGGCCGGAGAGCGGACCCGACGAGCAGCCAGCAGACAACGGCAAATCCGGCGACGAGAAGCGGAGCGCCGACGATCATCGCGGTTCGCACGACCCGCTGGCTGCCTTCGACCTCAGACAGCGACATCGCCACGAGAACGGTCTGCGGCTCGTCGGCGCCGGCCGGCTCGCCGACCACCCGAAGCTCGCCGGACAATCCCAGCCGCGAGCCGCCGATCGTACGCACACTGCCGTCTCGGACTGCCGCCACGTCGTCGGGCAACAAGATCGGAACCAGCCGGTCGCCGCCCGCTGAGGCAGCGACCACGCGGTCGTCGGCGTCGACGACCTGCACCAACGGCGTCCCAGCCGCTACCGGAATCGGGTCGGGCAACTGGCCGCTGTCGACCAGCGCCACGACGTCTCGAGCCCGCTGACGCGCCGTCTCGTCCAGCGCAGCGATCAACGACCGTTGCAAGGCGACCAGCAGCAGCACCGTTCCGGCCAGCAGCGCCACGGCGACGAGAACCGTCGCGACGACGGTGAGCCGCGCGCGCAGGCTCAGCGTCGGCCAACGAATGTCCGGCTCAGCCACCGTCGCCGGCCAGGCGGTAACCGGCGCCGCGCACGGTTTGCAAAGCCCGGCGCCCGAACGGTGCGTCGATCTTGCGGCGCAGGTAACCGACGTACACCTCCACGACGTTGGGGTCACCGTCGTAGTGGGCATCCCACACGTGCCCCAAGATCTCCGTCTTGGACAGCACGTGGTCAGGATGCCGCATCAACAGCTCGAGCAGCGCGAACTCACGCGGGGTCAGCAGCACTTCCACGCCGCTGCGCCGGACGGTGTGCCCAGCCGGGTCGAGCGACAAGTCACCCGCCTCCAGCACCGCAGGCCGGGCTGGTGGACTACGGCGCAGCAAGGCGCGCAGCCGCGCAATCAGCACCACATAGGAGAACGGCTTGGTCAGGTAGTCGTCAGCGCCCACGTCCAATCCGTCGGCCTGGTCGTATTCGCCGTCCTTGGCCGAGAGCATGAGGACCGGCACCCAGTTCTGCTCGGCGCGAAGTTCCTGGCACACGCGATATCCGGACAACTTCGGCAACATCACGTCGAGGACGATCACGTCATAGCTCGTTTCCCGGGCCCGATGCAGGCCGTCCTCACCATCGTGGGCGAGGTCGACCGCGAAGCCCTCGGCCCGCAGGCCGCGCTGCAACGCCTGCGCAAGCCGGACCTCGTCCTCCACGACGAGCACCCGCACGGCTCCAGTCTCCCCGAGGGTTATACGACCGCGCGCCGGCCTCTCAGCGTGTTCACAGCCTCGGTGGCGCACAGTAGAAGCCAGATCGTTCACCGAGGAGGGCCAATGCCTTCGTTCCTGCGCTCCCGCCGAGCCCGCTGGGCCGTACCCATCGCGACGGTCGCGGCCGTGGGCGCCGCGATCGGGTTCGGAGCGATCATCGCCGGCGCCTCCTCGCCCGACCTGCCAGTGAAGACCGCTGCGGAGTTACTCGTCGCCGTCACGGACTCCGACCAACCGTTCTCGGGCACCGTCGTTCAGACCTCACGCCTCGGCCTACCGGAGCTGCCGACCTCGGCGACAGAGGCGGCCGGTCCGGTCGCTTTGCTGACCGGATCACACACCGCTCGGATCTGGTACTCCTCGCCGGAGCAGGCACGCGTCGCCGTGATGGATCAGCTCGACGAGACCAATGTCATCCGGGACGGAGGCGACGTCTGGGTTTGGTCCAGTCGGACGAACACGGCACAGCACGCGGTCCTGCCACCGCACGAGAGTGGCGTTCCCGCGACCCCGAGCGCCCCGGTGAGCCCGGCCGAGGCTGCGGCTGCGCTGCTCGCAGCCATCGACCCGAGCACCGAGGTCGCCGTCGACGGGACCGCTGAAGTGGCGGGCCGCGCGGCGTACGAGCTCGTCGTGACGCCCCGGGATGACCGGTCGCTGATCCAGGACGTCCGCCTCGCGGTCGATGGCGCCACGTCGATGCCTCTGCGTGTCGAGGTCAACTCGAGTGGTGCGGACGAGCCGGCATTCGAGGTCGGGTTCACCTCGGTGACCTTCGCGGAGCCGGCGGACGATGTCTTCCGCTTCAACCCCCCTCCGGGCGCGACCGTCGACGAGTTGGACCTGATGGCCATGGACGCGCACAAGGGCGATGAGCCACCGGCCGACCTCGACGAGAACGCTCGACCGCGACCGACAGTTGTCGGCGAGGCGTGGACCACGGTGCTCGTCGTACCGGATGTGACCCTGCCGGCGCCAGATGATGAGGGGGTACTCGACGCTCTGCTGAGCGGCGCGTCGACCGTCAGCGGCTCTTACGGCTCGGGCCGACTGCTCGAGACCGAGCTGCTGTCCGTGCTGCTCCTCGACGACGGCCGTCTGCTCGTCGGGGCGGTCGAACCGGAGGTCCTCACCGAGGTCGCTGCGGGCCCGGCGTCGTGACCGACGTCGACATCGATCAGCAAACCATCCGGGACGCGGCCAGCACTCAGTCGACGCGCCCTGCAGCGATCAGGACCAGCGACCTGACCAAGCGGTTCGGCAGCCAGGCCGCGGTCGACTCGCTCGACCTCGAGGTTCCCGTGGGAACCGTCTTCGGGTTCCTCGGTCCGAACGGGTCAGGCAAGACGACCACGATCCGGATGCTGCTCGGGCTGGTCGGCGCGACCGCAGGGACCATGGAGGTGCTCGGTGAGCCCATGCCGGAGGGAGCCTCCAGGACGCTCCCCCGGGTCGGCGCCTTGGTCGAGGGGCCTGCCTTCCATCCGTACCTGTCCGGACGGGACAACCTCCTGCGCCTCGACGCCGCGGACCGCACCGTCAAGGCGTCAGGAGCCCGGGCGCGTGTCGACGATGCGCTCGACCGGGTCGGCCTCGCCGCTGCCGCGGGCAAGCGCTACCGCGCCTACTCGATGGGCATGCGGCAACGGCTGGGGCTTGCCGGAGCCTTGCTGAAGCCCCGTGAGCTGCTCGTGCTGGATGAGCCGACCAACGGCCTCGATCCGCAAGGCACGCGCGAGGTGCGCTCGATCATCCGCGATGTCGGAGCGACTGGCACGACCGTGTTCCTCTCCTCGCACCTCCTCCCTGAGGTCGAGCAGGTATGCAGCCACGTCGGGGTCATGAGCCACGGACGGCTGGTGTTCTCCGGGTCTCTCGGCGAGCTGCGAGCAGCGTCGGCCAGCCGGGTACGGGTCGACACCTCGGACTCCGCCGCTGCCGCTGCGGTGCTACGCCGAGCCGGCACCGGCGAGCCGGAGATCGTCGATCACGGCGTCGTGGCCGACTTGGGGGCAACCGCCAGCGAGGACCTCACCGAGGCTCTGGTCAAGGCGGGCGTCCCGGTCCGTCAGATCTTCGTGGAGAAGCCAGACCTCGAGGAGATGTTCGTCGGGCTCACCGGGGAGGGCTTCGATGTCGACGAGTGAGCTCACGCTCCCCCGCCCCGTGCCAGCCTCCGCGCGGCCGGCTCGACGGGTCAGCAGTCGGCTGCTGCGCTCGGAGCTGCGATTGGTCTTCCGCCGGCGCCGCAACCTGGCGATGCTGGCCGTGCTGTCCACCGGACCGATCCTGCTGGGCCTGGCCATCAACGCCGCCGGGCCAGCACCTGGTGAAGGTCCGCCGTTCTTCGCGCAGGTCACCCAGAACGGGCTGTTCCTCGGCTTGGCCTCCGTGCTCGTGGCGCTGCCCTTGTTCCTTCCGCTGGCGGTGTCGGTCGTCTCCGGTGAAGCCGTCGCGGGTGAGGCCAGCACCGGAACGCTTCGAAACATCCTGGTCGTGCCGGCTGGTCGGGCTCGACTGCTGACCGTCAAGTACGTCGGGGTCGTGGCGTTCGCGATCGCATGCGCGGCGACGGTCGTCGGCGTCGGCATCCTGACCGGCCTGGTCTTGTTCCCGGGCGGCGACGTGGTGCTGCTGTCCGGCTCCACCGTCGGCTTCGGCGAGGCCTTGTTCCGAGCGGCGTTGTTCACCCTGTACATCGCGGCGATGCTCGCCACCATCGGTGTCATCGGCATCTTCTTCTCCACGTTGACCGAGGTGCCGATGGGCGCCATGGCCGCGACGGCGACGCTGACGGTGATCGCCCAGATCGTCGACACGATTCCGCAAGTCAGGGTGGTCCACGAGTACCTCTACACCCACTGGTGGCTTGCGGTCGGCGATTTCATGCGCGACCCGATGGCCTTCGACGACATCCGCACCGGCCTGCTCACCCAGGTGGTCTATCTTGCCGTTTTCGGCACCCTCGCCTGGGCGCGCTTTACGACCAAAGACGTCACGTCCTGAGCTGATTCGCGGCCTTCGACCAGCACGGCCGGTCGACTCGGTGGTCTGTTGTCGGTCAGAGCTATTTGCGCACGTCAATGAGGCCGGCCGCAGACTGCGTCGGGTCGGACGGAGCGGTGGCACAGTACGCCCATGGCGCGGGACAGCGTGATGTACGGACCGGATGTGACGTTCCTCGGTATCGAACGCTGCGATCTCGATGACGTCACGGGCATGAGAAGCGCGGACGCGGTGGTGATCGGTGCGCCATACGACGCCGGCACGTCATTCCGCCCAGGCGCGCGGTTCGGCCCCCAGGCGATCAGAATGACGGACTACCTCCCGCACGACGCGTCCCGGCCACATCTGACCCTGCGCGTCGATCCGTTGAGCGACCTGACCGTCGTCGACGGGGGCGACGTCGAGATGGCCGGTGCGGAAGGACGTCAGCCGCTGGACCGACTCGAGAAAACCGTTGAGCGAGTGGCCAAAGCTGGCGCGATACCAGTAGTCCTTGGTGGCGACCACACGATCACGTGGCCGGACGTGACGGGTGTTGCCCGCGCTGTCGGGTGGGGACGCGTCTCGGTCATCCACTTCGACGCACATGCCGACACTGGCGAGTTCCAGTTCGGGTCCCTGATCGGTCATGGCTTGCCGATGCGGCGGCTGATCGAATCCGGCGCCTGCCGAGGCGACCGGTTCCTGCAGCTCGGGCTGCGCGGCTATTGGCCCGGACCTGACGTGCTCGAGTGGATGGCCGATCGGGCCATGCGGTCCTTCGAGATGCACGAGATCGTCCGTCGTGGTCTGTCATCGTGCCTGGATGAGGCGTTCGCGATCGCCACGGATGATTGCGACGGTGTGTTCGTCTCGGTCGACATCGACGTCACCGATCCTGGCTCAGCTCCCGGCACGGGAACTCCCGAACCGGGCGGGTTCTCCCCTCGCGAGCTGCTCGACGCGGTCCGCCGCATCGCTGTGGAGCTGCCGGTGGTCGGCATGGACGTGGTCGAGGTCTCTCCGCCCTACGACTCAGCCGATGTCACAGCGTTCCTGGCCAACCGGGTGGTGCTGGAGTTGCTCTCCGGTATCGCCTATCGCAAGCGGGGTGGGCGCTGGCAGGACATTCCACCCACGTTGCTCCATGGCCGCGGGTCGTCTGTCAGCGGGTAGTGACGCTCCGCTTCGGGCAGTTGTCCACAGCGGGTCGTGCGTGTTGCTGGTTGTGCACAGATTGGTCGGTCGACGCTGGGTGGGCTGTCTCCGGCGACGGCTAGGGTCGAACACATGTTCCAAGACATGGTGGTGCGGGCCGGTGATCTGATCGCCGGTGTGCTCGACACGCTCGACCCGGATGCGGTGTCCGGGTCCGGTGCCCGCGAACTGTGGTCGGCCTTCGACCGGGCCGAGCGGTTGTCCGCGGCCGGGAAGACTCTGCTGGCCCGCCGGGTGGCCGAGACGCACCGGCCGGACCGGTCCGGGTACCCGTTCGGCCAGCGAGGAGTTGGCCCGCAAGGCCGGCACCTCGGCCGGGGCGGCCAAAGACGCGATGGACACCTCGGAACGGTTGCCGGAACAGCCGGAGCTGGACAAGGCCCTGCGCCGCGGTGAGCTGTCGGCGGCGCAGGCCGGGCTGATCAGCAGCCGCGGCCGGCGGCGAACCCGGCCGAAGAGCGCCGGTTGACCGAACTGGCCGGCGCGGGTGTCGCTGGGCGAGTTGCGGGAGGAATGCGCCCGGGTCCGGGCCGCGGCCGATCCGGATCCGGAGGCGACCAACCGGCGGCTACACGCCGGCCGCCGGTTGCGCCGCTGGACCGACTCCGAGGGGTTCTGGAACCTGCACGCCAAGGGCACCCCACAGGCCGGGGCGGCTGTTCAACACCGTGCTGGATCCGATCATCGACCGCATCTTCAAAACCGCCCGAGCCCAAGGCCGGCGGGAACACCCCGACGCCTACGCCTTCGACGCCCTGATCCACCTGGCCGAACACGCCGCCGGCCACTGCACCTGCCACCAGCCAGCCAGCCAGCCGACAAGCCGACGCCAGGCACGGCGGCCACGCCGAAGCCGCTGGGCCGCAGCCGCTGGGGCCGAAGCGCGGCCGGGCGCTGGCGACGCCGCGACTGGGCTGACTCCGATGGAGCCGGCGCCGACGGGGCGACGCCGCTGAGGCCGACGCCGCTCAGGCCGACGCCGCCGGAGCTGGCGCCGCCGGGGCTGGCGCCGCCGGGGTTGACGCCGATGCCGGGCTGAATGGCACGGCCAGCCGGCGTGCGGAGCGGCGACGCGGCCGCGAGCAGCAGGCGGCCGATCCGGTGGCCGGACCGATCGGGCATCGCGTACCAACCGGTCGACCGACCCAGCTGGAGCGCCTCGGTGGTGTTGCACCGGCCGGGGCCGTCGGCGTCCGGGCCGATGTGACGCCGGCCGAGCCCGGCTGCGGGTGATCCGGGGATCTTCGCCGCCAACGCCGGCGCCACCGGCAGCGTTGGCCGTAGCCAGTCCGGGTCGGGGTCGGGGTGCGCGGCGCGGCAATCGACCAATCCGCGCTACCTGGCCCTGCTGCGGGTCGACGCGCAGGCGCTGCGCCGCGGCCACGTGCAGGGTGAGGAACTGTGCGAAATCGCCGGGGTCGGCCCGGTCCCGGTCTCGGTGGCCCGGGACCTGCTCGGCGAGGCCATCCTCAAACTGGTCATCACCAACGGGGTCGACGTGGCTGAACGTGACCCATCTGGGTCGCGGGCCGACCACCGCGCAGAAGATCGCCCTGCTGTGGACCAACCCGACCTGCTCGGTCCACGGCTGTGACCGGCGGCGGATCGAATACGACCACCAGAAACCCTGGGCGCAGACCCGACACACCCGCCTGGACGAACTCGACCCGCTGTGCGGATTCCACCACGACCTCAAAACCCGACTCCACTGGGCCCTCGTACCCGGCAAAGGCAAACGAGCCTTCGTCGCACCCGACGACCCCCGACACCCCAGTCAGCAACCAGCCCGAGCAGGTCCAGCCGCCGCGGACACAAGGCCGCCCACTGCTTCGGCGCGCAGTACACGGCCGACAGCGACGGCAGAGGATGCCAGACCACCCACCGTGCCCGGACCGGCCGCCCCACCGGGCAAAGCCAGCCCACCCCGAACCGCAAGACAGGCCGCCGCCGCACAGATGAGCCTGCCAGAACCACCAGCAGAACAAGCGCCCCAACCGCCCTAGACGAAACGGGTTACTGGGAGAAGCCAGGGCTCTCCACTCTCGAGGTCTGGGTGGATCGGCTTCGGACGTCGATCATTGCGTGACATCGACATCGCGTTCGAAATCGCGGATGGGCTGGCTCATGCGCATGCCGGCATTCGAGCTACCGCATGCCGACCTTCGACCGCATGCTGGACTTCGCGCCACGGCATGCCGGCCTTCGAGCTTCCGCTTACCGAATTGTCTGTCGGCGCATGACCCGACATGCGCCAGCGCACCTAGAGTCCAGGTAGCAGAAGGCCTGAAACGGCCGCCGGAATGGTTCATGTGCTCAACGACTCGATCCGGGGCCAGAACCGAGCGTGGAGGTCGACCGTGGGCTCCGAGCCGACAGGCGGGCCGGCAATTGCGCAGGAACGCCGACTCGTCACCGAGATCCCAGGGCCCCGGTCGACCGCGCTGATGGCGCGCCGCACCGCCGTGGTCGCGGGCGGCGTGTCCACCATGCTGCCGGTCTTCGTCGAGCGGGCAGGCGGTGGCGTCCTCGTCGACGTAGACGGCAACTCGTTGATCGACTTCGGCTCAGGCATCGCTGTCGTCAGCGTCGGCAATGCGGCCGATGGGGTGGTCGCGGATGTCCGGGAACAGGTTGGCCGGTTCACCCACACCTGCTTCATGATCACGCCGTACGAGGGCTACGTCGCAGTCTGTGAAGAACTTACCCGCATCACTCCGGGCGATCACGACAAGCGCTCAGCGCTGTTCAACTCCGGCGCAGAAGCAGTCGAGAACGTAGTGAAGGTCGCCCGGGCGTACACAGGTCGGCAGGCCGTTGTGGCCTTCGACCACGCCTACCATGGCCGCACGAACCTGACATTGGCACTGACCGCGAAGAACATGCCGTACAAGCAGAGCTTCGGACCATTTGCGCCAGAGATCTATCGACTGCCGATGGCCTACCCGTTCCGATGGCCTACCGGGCCGGAGAACTGCGGGCCTGAAGCGGCTGTAGAAGTGATCACCGCGATCGACAAGCAGGTCGGCGCGCAGAACGTTGCCTGCCTGCTGATCGAGCCGATCCAGGGCGAGGGCGGTTTCGTGGTACCAGGAGCCGGGTTTCTGCCCATGCTTGCGGACTACTGCCGGGCCAACGGGATCGTCTTTGCTGCCGACGAGGTCCAGACCGGGTTCGCCCGGACCGGCGACTGGTTCGCCTGCGAACACGAAAACGTCGTGCCGGACGTGATGGCGATGGCGAAGGGAATCGCGGGCGGGCTCCCACTCGCCGCCGTCACCGGCCGGGCCGAGATTATGGACAGCGTTCACGTCGGCGGGCTAGGCGGCACGTACGGCGGCAATCCGGTGTCGTGCGCGGCCGCCCTCGGTGCGATCCGAACGATCGAAGATCAGGATCTGGTTGCCGCTGCACGTCGGATCGAGGCGATCATGCTGCCTCGACTGCACGCACTCCAGCTGCGTCACCCCGCCGTCGGAGACGTCCGAGGCCGCGGTGCGATGATCGCCGTCGAGCTGGTCGAGCCGGGCACGAAAACTCCCGACCCGGCGATGACACAGGCGGTGGCGCGAGCCTGCCACCAAGCCGGGTTGGTTGTATTGACGTGCGGCACATTCGGCAACGTGCTGCGTTTCCTACCGCCGCTGGTCATTCCTGAGCCGCTGCTCGCTGAAGGGCTCGACGTGATCGACGACGCGTTCGACCACGTCGTCGGCCGCCACGCGGCCGACCGCGTCGCTGCCGCGGGCTCGCGCCCCAACGCCGTGTCCTGAAACCAAGCAAGCCGGATCGACAAGGAGGTTCCCGATGGCAGATCGGGTAGTTCGCAACTTCATCAACGGTGAGTATGCGGAGACGCGCAGCGGCCAGACGGCTGCGTTGATCGACCCCAGCACCGGCGAGGTGTTTGCTGAGGCACCCGTCTCCAGCGAGGCCGACGTCGATGCCGCCATGCAGGCCGCCGAACGTGCCTTCGACGGTTGGCGAGATGCCACTCCAAGCGATCGCGGCCGCGCGCTGCTGAAGTTCGCCGATGCTGTCGAGGCGAAGGCCGACGACCTGATAGAGGCGGAGAGTCAGAACACCGGGAAGCCCTTGGGGCTCACGCGATCCGAGGAGATCGTGCCCATGGTCGACCAGATCAGGTTCTTCGCCGGGGCGGCCCGAGTGCTCGAGGGACGAGCAGCGGGTGAGTACATGACGGACTACACCTCGATGGTTCGTCGTGAGCCGATCGGGGTCGTCGCTCAGGTCACGCCGTGGAACTACCCCATGATGATGGCGGTGTGGAAGTTCGCGCCGGCCATCGCCGCCGGGAACAGCGTCGTGCTCAAGCCGTCGGACACGACTCCCGTCAGTACCGTGCTGCTCGCCGAGATCGCCGCGGAATTCCTGCCCCCGGGCGTCCTCAACGTCGTCTGTGGAGATCGCGACACTGGCCGTGCGCTGATCAGGCATCCCGTCCCGCAGATGGTGTCGATCACCGGCTCGACCCGGGCGGGCATCGAGGTCGCGCGCACGGCCGCCGATGACGTCAAGCGAGTCCACTTGGAGCTCGGTGGCAAGGCGCCAGTGATCGTTTTCGACGACGCCGACGTCGCCAAGGCGGCCGAAGGCATCGCATCGGCGGGGTACTTCAACGCCGGCCAGGACTGCACTTCCGCGACTCGGGTCCTGGCCGGACCGCGAGTACACGCCGACTTCGTCGATGCGATCACCGAGGAGGCTCGCAACACGGTGGTCGGCCCGCCGGACAACACCGACGCCGCGTATGGCCCGCTGAACAACGTCAGCCAACTCGACCGGGTCACCGGCATGGTCGAACGTGCACCCGAACATGCGGACGTCGCGACAGGCGGTAAGCAGGTCGGCGATCGGGGCTATTTCTACCAACCAACTGTCATCTCTGGACTGCAACAAGACGATGAGTTGATCCAGTCGGAAATCTTCGGACCAGTCATCACCGTCCAGCAGTTCAGCGACGAGGAGGAGGCGCTGCGCTGGGCGAACGGAGTCGAGTACGGCCTCGCGTCATCGGTGTGGACGACGGACCATGGACGCGCGCTTCGGATGGCCCGCCGGCTGGACTTCGGCTGTGTATGGATCAACTGCCACATTCCGTTGGTCGCCGAGATGCCGCACGGCGGCTTCAAGCATTCGGGGTATGGCAAAGATTTGTCCATGTATGGGCTCGAGGACTACACCCGGGTCAAGCACGTCATGAGTTACATCGGCACCTGAACATCGGTATTCCCAGCGACGCTGATGCGAGGACTGCGCATCGAGCCGGAGATAGCATCAAGCGGCACAGCGCCGACTCCGTGACAGCGCAGGGGGTGTCACCATGGCCGTCGTCGACTGGGCGCTGTACCGAGACGGGTTCCGGGACAGCGTCAGCAGCCACGATGAGGCGATCCAACGTGCCCGCGCGGACGGCGGCTTTGTGTGGATCGGGCTGTACGAGCCAAATGAAGGCGAGTTGGCCGGTATCGCAGCAGAGTTCGCTCTGCACCCGCTCGCCGTCGAGGATGCGGTCCATGCTCATCAGCGGCCCAAGCTGGACATCTACGGCGACAGCCTGTTCGCCGTGTTCAAGACCGTTAGCTATATCCCACACGAGGCGGTGACGGAGACCAACGAAATCGTCGAGACCGGTGAGGTGATGGTGTTCCTCGGCGACTGCTTCGTCGTCACGGTCCGGCACGGTGAGCACGGTGCGCTCAAGCCGGTCCGTGAGCGGCTACAAGCCGACCCGGACATGCTCTCGCGTGGGCCGTCGGCCGTCCTGTACGCCATCGCCGACAATGTCGTCGACACCTACGTCCAGGTCGCCGACTCCATCGAGAAGGACATCGAGGAGATCGAGGAGCTCGCCTTCGCCGACCAGCGCGGCCGGAACGCCGGTCGGGTATACCAGGTGAAGCGAGAGCTGATGGAACTCCGCCGCGCTGTCTATCCCCTCGCCCAGCCGTTACGAGTCCTCACCGGTACGGAGCTCGGCGTCGTCGACCCCAAGGTGCAGGCGTACTTCCGCGATGTCGAAGACCACCTCACCCGAGTCCACGAAACGATCGCCGGCTTCGACGACCTGCTCGCCTCGCTGCTGCAGGCCAACTTGGCGCAACTATCGATCGCGCAGAACGAGGACATGCGGAAGATCACGGCCTGGGCGGCGATCATCGCGGTGCCGACGGCGATCGCCGGCATCTACGGGATGAACTTCGACTACATGCCCGAACTGGGCTCGCGATTCGGCTATCCGGCGGTGCTGCTGGTGATCGCGCTGGTCTGCGTCTTGCTGTACCGGGGCTTCAGACGCAACGGCTGGCTATAGGGCCACGCCTCGTCGTCACGGCCGGATGTTGAAATTCTGGCGGAGGACGTTGGCCGGGTCATATTTCCGCTTCACTGCTTGCAGCCGGTTCAGTGTCTGCGCCGGATAGATCGCGGCGACGTCGTCGTCGGTGGCGGTGCCGAGGAAGCCGGCATAGGCACCCATGCCGAACTGCTTGACCGCGTCGAATGGCCGGATTGCTTGAGTCAACTGCTCCGCGGCCGAGTCCTCCGGGAGAAATGCAGCGCCGACCAGCATTGCCTCAGCCGTGCGGTATGCGAATGCCGTTGCGTCGGACGGCACCCGGGACACGGCACCGCCTAGAGCGCGCAGGAAGGCAAGACGACCGGCCGTTCCAGCGGCGTACCAGTCGGCGACGGCGGCGACCACGTCGTCGGTCACCGACTCCACCAGGGTGTTGGTGGCCATGGCGGTGACGCCCGGCGGCGGGTGCGCTTCTTCCAGGACATCGACGTACGGCTTCTTCATGATCTCGGTGCTGGTCAGGCCGTCCAATGCGAGCAGTGGCGCGAATGCGGCGTCAGCTGCGTTCTGGTCAGGCCCGGCGAAACACACCATGCCCATCGCCATGGCCGGCATCTCGGCACCGAACTCTGGCATCAGCACCAGCGTCGAGTTGAGCTCCTCGGGAGCGGCCCGATGTACGTCCTGCCAGCCACGGACCAGGGCGGACACGTCATCGACGGAGTAGGTGACGGTGCCCGCATGCACCATTGTGTCCCGTTGCGCCATGAACTCGAAGTGCGTGACGACACCGAAGTTGCCGCCGCCGCCGCGGATCGCCCAGAACAGGTCAGAGTTCTCGTCGTCGCTGAGCCGCAATCGCTCACCGGCGGCAGTGACGATGTCGGCCGCGACGAGACTGTCGATCGTCAGCCCGTGGTTACGTACCATCCACCCGACGCCGCCGCCGAGGGTGAGACCTCCGACACCGACGGATTTCGTGTCGCCGGAGGTAAGCGACAACCCGTCCGCTGCCAGCCTGGTGGCAACGTCGCCCCACACGGCGCCCGCGCCGATCCGGACGTTACCCGTCACGTCGTCGAGCACGTCGACGGAATCGAGTCCAGACAGATCGATGACGACACCGCCGTCGTTGGTGCCAAAACCCAGCACACTGTGGCCACCGCTCTTCACCGACAGCACCAGGCCGTGGTCGATCGCATGCTCGATACCGGCGGCCACATCCGCGGCGTCCCGCGGCCGGACCACGAGGGCAGGCCGGCCGGTCCGCATGTACGTGGTCGCGGCGTCGTCGTACCCGGCATCGCCGGGGCGGAGGGTGATGGCGGACATCAGGTCTGCGCTCATGTCGAGTCCTTGTTCGTCGGCGGTTGGTCGCCCACTATGACTCAAGCCACGGACAGAACTCATCGGAGACTGGAATCCTCACGCCGACTTCAATGATCAAATACCCGCGAAAACCCACTCCCGTCCGGTTTCACGCGTTTTGGATCATTGAAGTGCCGGCTTGGCACCGAGCGAGTCCCGCCGGCGCGGAAACTTACGAGGCCTTCAGCGAGAGCTTGGCCAGCAACTCCCTCGCCTGATCGGCGTGCTGATGCTGGCAGAAGATCTCGTAATGGCTGGCGATAGTGACGCTCTGACTGGTGAAGTCGCGCCGGCCACCGGTGGCGGCGTAGCCGACGAGAGCCAGGATCAGCATGAACACCGCACCCCAGAGCAGGCTGAGCAAGATGATCTGGCCCCAGCCTTCGTCGGTGAACAGGCCGAGGAGCAGACCCACGAACAGGCCGATCCAGGCGCCGCTTGCCAGCCCACCGAGGGCGACCTTGCCCCAGCTCAGCCGGCCGGTGACGCGTTCGACCTGGCGCAGGTCCGTGCCCACGATGGCGAGGTTCTCGACCGGGAACTTCTCGTCGGCAAGATGGTCGACGGCCTTCTGCGCATCGGCATAGGAGTCATACGTCCCCACGCTCAGGCCGGTCGGGAGTCCTGGTACTGGGCTGGCCATTGCCATCCTCCTTGGTGATCAGTACAGAGGCAGTCTGCTCGGTCTGGTGCCCGGAGGCCAACAGCGCATCACGCGGTGGCAGTGGCCAGCCACTCCGGCAACCTCTGCGCCGTCGTGACGCCGATTGCCAGCACGAGGGCAGCGTGTGCCTTCGGTTCGTGCGGCGCCAGGAGCAAGTGCATCCCGGCTTCGTCAGGGGTGCGATTCGCCTTGGCCTGATTGCACGGGACGCAGGCACTGACGGTGTTCAGCCAGCTCCGCTCCTCGCCCCCGCGCGAGACGGGCACCAGGTGATCGATGGTGCTCGCCCGTCCGGCGCAGTACGCGCAGCGATGCCGGTCGCGCTCCAGGACACCGCGCCGCGACCATGGCAGCTTGCGCCGGTACGGCACCCGGACGAATTTCAACAGCCGGACAACCAGCGGAGTCGGCAGCTGGCGGCTGGGCGAACGGATCGGCCGGGCCTCGTCGGCGTGTTCCATGACCGCCTTCTCGGTGAGAACCAGCACGACGGCCCGTCGCACGGAGACAACAGCAAGCGGCTCGTAGGAGGCGTTGAGCACCAGCGTCTGCATCGGTGCGCCTCCTTTCGCGTTCGCTCTCCGGCAGGATCGTCAGGTACGTACCGACCTACCGTGGGCATTCTGCCTGGTCAGGAAGACACGGCGCATCTGGGTAGCTCACGCCGACACCGATGGTGAACAGATGTTCACCGAATTGTCACTGTCCTGTGTGTCGGCCGCTGATGCCAACCGCCTCCATGATCAGCGCGTTCCGCGCGGCCTGGCCCAGCGGCACCGACGTATGGACCCCGTCGGAGAGGTAGGTGGAGATCCGGTAGCCCGGTTTCCTGTTCAAGAACTCCGACCACTTCACCAACGTCAGATTGGGGTGCCGGCCAGCGGCCTCGGCGAGCTGTGCGTTCACCCAGCCCGAGTTCCGCTGATCTGCCAACTGCACCGACGCAGGCACGGTGGTGCGGGCGACATGCACGTTCACCCACAGCACTTGACGATAGGGACCGGCGATTTCCAGCATCCGCTCGATCTGGTCGGCGAACTCAGACGGATCGAAGATGTCGTTCGACCCGATGGCCATCAGCAGCCGCGACGGCAGGCCAAACTGGGCTGCCCACTCCTCGAGAGCGTCTATGGCGGGCGCGGCCGGCCGGCCGTTCCACGCGTTGACGGCGGTGACCGTGCCGTCGGCGTCGTGGAGCGCCTGGGCCAGGGGCACGTAGTCAGCGCGGAGGATGGAATCCCCGAACGCCATTAATCCGTCAGCGGCGAGGCAAGCGGCGATCGTGGCAGCCGTCGAGATGGACCGCTGCCGGTTCTCCCACGGATCGAGTGTCCCGGAACCGAACGACATGGCGGCGGAGACCTCTCTGCTTGATGTTTCCGGACCCGAACAGTCGGTCAGCGCGTTACAGCCGGGGCGCGCGCCGGGCCCGCCGGTGAACGACCCAGGGCGGCTTGCCAGCGGTCGTCGCCGGCGACTCGACTGGTGCCGCGGCCAGCGACTCGGCCGGATACGCACCCGGATACTCGCTCACCTCCCCCGTCGGAGTCAGCCGCAGGATCGACGACTCGGCGGCCCAGACCGAGAGGAGCGCATCGCCCTGGACAGCATTGAGACGCTCGGCCTTGAGCAGCGCCGCTGCCACCCGCCAGCTGTCGCTCCCGGGTACCTCGACTGTGACGTCGGCGATCCAACTCACCAGCCGGGCACGGGAGTCTTTGGCGCGAGCCGTGACCGTCACCTTCCCGGCACCCTCGATCTCCGGCAGGGGTTGCTCGGGGCCGCCGCAGACGACGTATGCCGTCCCGTCATGCCAGACGTGCCAGACTGCGCGGGCCCGATCGCTGCCGGCGTACGTCAGCCAGACCAACGCCGTGCGTTTCATAGCCTCGTCGACGAGCGCCCGCAACTCGTCCCGGTTCACGCGACTTACTGTGCCATGGGTGCTCGAGCGACAGGTGTACTGACGACGATCAGGGCGCAGGGGCTGGCAGGGTTGCGGCGTCGACGACGGAGTCTGCGGGCGGAGCCTGCAGAGCGACATCGGCACCGTAGTCGGCGAATGTCAGCACCCCGGCGCCAGCGGACGCGCCTTTCTCCTCGAACTGGATCGGCAGCGGATCGCCCTGTGCCGACACCCACAGAGTGCCGCCGGTCTCCGGGAACACCAGGCCCACGGCCGGGACGCCGTTGACATCACGGACGTCACTCATCTCAACGGGTCCCCCCGCGCCGAGCACGGTCTGGGCGAACGTCTCGCCGTCGGCGAAGATGGAGAAGTCGGAGGTCGAGTCCGGCGGCAGCAGCAGCCATTTGCCGGCCATCCGCTGCGCGGCGTCCGCCCCGACGTTGGTTGCCATGAACTCGGCATCACCCGTGACGTAGATGCGTCCGTCGAGCGCCACCATCGTCACTGGCTTTCCTGCACCGACCGTCCCCGTGGCACCGGCTTCGACGAAGTAGATGTCGATCGCCTCACCGCTCGTCGAGGTGCCGGTCACGTGGTACGAACCCGTCGCCGCGAGCGCGGAAAGGACGGTCTCGAGAGCGTCCTCTGCACTCACCCGGTCCAGCCCGTTGGCCGCGGCAGGCACCTGATCCGTCGCGATCTGCTCCAGCGGATTCGGCGCCTCGTCGCGGCACCCGGGCAGGACTACCAGGCATACCGATAGAGCCCCCACCAGCAATCGTCGCAATGATCGCGGCATGCTCGGCGGGACCTCGGGTTGACGGAAAGTGCGGCCGGGTCGACCGCGGCGTGACAGTCTACCTGCGAACTCGGCCGGTAACCTGCGGCCATGAGCGCGACGCTGACCAGGGTGTATGTCGCGCGGCTCGCTGGGACTGCCGTGTTCGACCCTAATGGTGACCAGGTGGGCAAGGTCCACGACGTCGTGGTGACGATGCCGCTGCCCGGTTCGCTCCCTCGGGTTCTCGGGTTGGTCGTCGAGGTCCCGGTGCGCCGCCGGATCTTTCTCCCGATAACGCGGGTGACCAGCATCGACGGCGGCCAGGTGATCACCACGGGCGTGGTGAACATGCGCCGGTTCGAGCAACGTCCAGGCGAGACGCTGGTGCTGCACGAGATGCTCGACCGCCGCGTGCTCGCTCCGGCGACCGGTGAAGAGGTAATCGTCTCCGACGTCGGTATCGAACAAACCCGGACCCGGGATTGGGAGGTGACCAAGGTCGCAGCGCATCGCCGAGGGAAGCGGTTCGGTCGACGTGGCGAAACCAGGATCTACGGGTTCGACGACCTGACCGGGTTCGCGGTGCCGGAGGAGATCCAGGGCGCAGCCAACCTGCTCGCTGCCTTCGCCAAGATGCGCCCGGCTGATCTTGCGGGAGTTCTGCGGGAGCTGTCCAGCAAGCGTCGGCGCGAGGTGGCGCTCGCCCTGGACGACGAGCGGCTCGCCGACGTGATGGAGGAGCTCGACGCGTCCGAGGCTCAGGAGCTGATCGGCAGCCTCGACGGTGAACGCGCTGCCGACGTCCTGGAAGCGATGGATCCCGACGACGCGGCCGACCTGCTGGCCGACCTACCGGCCGACCAAGCCGAGACGCTACTGACCCTGATGGAGCCCGACGAAGCTGCGCCCGTCCGGCAGCTGCTCACCTACGAGGACTACACGGCCGGCGGCATGATGACCAACGAGCCGGTGGTGCTGTCCCCGGACGCCACGGTCGCCGAGGCACTCGCCCGTATCCGCAATCCCGAACTCACGCCGTCCTTGGCGGCGATGGTGTACGTCTGTCGCCCGCCGATGGACACCCCGACCGGCCGGTACCTCGGTGTTGCGCACTTCCAGCGGCTGCTGCGCGAACCGCCATCGCTGTTGGTGTCCGCTGTCGTCGAAACCGACCTCGACGCCCTCCCTCCGGGCGCCTCTCTGGAACAGGTAGCCGGCGTGTTCGCGACGTACAACCTGGTCGCGTGTCCCGTGGTGGACGAGGACGGGCGACTGCTCGGCGTCGTCACGGTCGACGACGTCATGGACCACATGCTCGGCGAGGAGTGGCGCTCCCGAGCGACCCGGGAGGAGCCCGGACATGGCGCGTGACAGGCTCGACCAGCCCCGGGTGCCGGGAGGTTTGCGGCGTCCCAATGTCGATCCCGAGGTCATCGGCAAGGCGTCGGAGCGGATCGCCAGATTCCTCGGCACTGGGCGCTTCCTGCTCTATCTCACCGTGTTCATCGTGGTCTGGGCGTTGTGGAACACGTTCGGCCCGCCAGACCTGCGCTACGACCCGTACCCGTTCATCTTCCTGACCCTGTTGCTGTCGATCCAGGCTTCCTACGCGGCACCGCTGATCCTGCTCGCCCAGAACCGCCAGGACGATCGTGACCGGGTCAATCTCGAGCAGGACCGAGAGGTCAACGCACGCTCGCGGGCTGACATGGAGTTCCTCGCGCGGGAGGTCGCCTCGCTGCGAATCGCCGTCGGCGAAGTGGCGACTCGCGATTTCCTCCGCTCCGAGCTGCGGGAGCTCGCCGAGGAGCTGGCCCGTCCGCTGGCCGACGAGCGTCAGGACGACCCGGTGTAGGCTGAAGATCACAAGTTCATACGACAGGGGAGCGCACAGCGCTGAGAGTGTGGGCCAGGTAAGAACCGGCAACAACCAACTGGCCCGCAGACCCTCGAACCTGATCCGGGTAATGCCGGCGCAGGAAGTCGACAGTCACTCACGGCGGCGCGTCCACGAATCCGTGGCGCGCTGTTCGTCGTCGGTGACGGGCGCGCACGCCACCCCTCCTGATCCATGGGAGGTACCAGATGAGCGAACACGATCTTGCGACGGCACGTTCCGGCGGTCCCCGCCGGAGTTGGCGCACGGTCGACATCGTTGTCACCGCGGTCCTTGCGGTCGCATTCGGAGTGGTTTTCTGGGCGTGGGGCTTGCTGTGGAACGCCACCGGTCCGGCTTTCACCGCGTTTCCGCCCGCCCAGGCATTCATGTACGGCATCTGGCTGGTGCCCGGCGTGCTCGCAATGCTCGTCGTCCGCAAACCCGGCACGGCCGTCTTCGCCATGGTGCTGGCAGCCACCGTGAGCGCCCTCCTTGGCAGTGCCTGGGGAACCCAGGTGATCTGGTACGGCGCTCTGGAAGGTCTGGCGCCGGAACTGGTGTTCCTGGCGTTCGGCTACCGGCGCTTCACCCTGCCGATCGCTTCGGCGGCTGCTGCGGCAGCGGGCGTCACCGCGTTCGGGCTGGACTGGTACTTCTACTACCGGCCCTGGTCCGCAGGCTGGTTGACGGTGTATGCCGTCGTCTTGACCACCAGCTCGGTGCTGATCGCCGGTCTCGGCTCATGGCTTCTCGTCCGTCGAATTGCGACGACCGGGGTTCTCGACGCACTGCCGTCCGGGCGGGACCGGGAGCGGGTCTGACCGGCAGCCGGATCGACGCTCGCGGGTGGGGCTGGCGGCACGCCGGCCGGCGCCGGCACGCCGTCCGCGGGCTCGACCTCGTCGTCGAACCGGGTGAACGAGTCTTGTTGCTGGGAGCGTCCGGCGCGGGAAAAAGCACGCTGCTGCTGGCGCTGGCCGGCCTGCTGGACCCGTCCCACTCAGGGGACGCAGAGGGCCTGCTGACCGTCGACGGGCTCGATCCACGCAGCACTCGCGACCGGACCGGGCTGGTCCTGCAGGATCCGGAAACCCAGCTGGTGATGGCCCGGGCCGGAGACGATGTCGCGTTCGGGCCGGAGAATCGCGCCGTTCCCGCCTCTCGTATCTGGCCGCTGGTCGACACGTCGCTGGCTGTCGTCGGATTTCCGTACGGACGCGGCCAGCGCACCGACCAGCTCTCCGGTGGTGAGCAGCAGCGGCTCACCCTCGCGGGGGTATTGGCGTTGTCTCCCCGGCTGCTGCTGCTCGACGAGCCGACCGCGAACCTCGATCCCGCCGGCGCCGGATTGGTCCGAGCGGCGATCGGAGCTGTTCAGCAGGAGACGGGCGCGACCATCATTGTGGTCGAGCACCGAGTGGCGCAGACCGTGCCGCTGGTCGACCGGGTGGTCGTCATCCAGGCCGGCGGCGGACTGCTCGCCGACGGCGAGCCGGCCGAGGTCTTCTTCCGCTATGGCGACCAGCTCGCCGAATCCGGCGTCTGGGTACCCAACCACCCTCTGCCCGTACGTCGGCGACGTGTCGGGTCCGCCAGGTCCATCACCCCGGTCGTAGAGGGGCGTGACCTTGACAACTCAGTGGACGGGGATCTGTTGATCGCGGCCGACGTCGGGTTTCAGCACCGCGGCTCCAGTAAACGCGCCTTGTCCGGCGTATCGGGCGTGCTGCGAGCCGGGGAAACGCTGGCGGTCGTCGGCCCCAACGGCTCGGGCAAGTCGACCTTCGCGACGATTCTGGCCGGACTGGTGGCGCCGAGTTCCGGCGCCGTTCGAGCCACCACCCGGCTTGCCGGCAGCGGCGCCGCCATCCCGCCCCATCGCTGGCGAGCCGCGGACCTGGCCGATCGGATCGGCACGGTGTTCCAGGATCCCGAGCATCAGTTCCTCACCGGGCGGGTACGGGACGAGCTCGCCGTCGGGCCGATACGGCGCGGCGCGCCAACCGCCGAGGTCGAACCCCGGGTGGGTGCGCTGCTCGACCGCCTCCATCTGACCCACCTGGCCGAGGCGAATCCGTTCACGCTGTCCGGCGGCGAGAAGCGCCGCCTTTCGGTCGCCACGGCCCTCACCAGCGATCCCGCGGTCCTGATACTGGACGAGCCCACCTTTGGGCAGGACCGGCGTACCTGGCTCGAGCTCGTCGACCTGCTTGCCAGCCACCGCGACGCCGGCGGGGCGGTCTGCGCCGTAACGCACGACGAGGCCCTGGTCGCTTCGCTGGCCGACCGAGTCCTCACCCTGCAGAACGGGCGCGCCGTGAGAACCGTTGAGACGGTGGGCTGATGGTGCTCGACGTCCATACCGTCGCCGTACCGACCGGCCGGCTGGCCCGGGCGAACCCCGTTGCCAAGCTCGCGGCAGCGCTGGTGCTGGGCTTCGGAGCGGCACTGTCCGACGATGCCGTGACCCCAGCCGTGATCCTGCTGTTGTTTCTGCTGTGCGTGGGAGCGGGTGGTGTCGGCATTGCCGAGCTGCTACGACGCGGCTGGCCGTTGTGCGTATCGGCCGCCGGCCTGGGCGTCACGACGTTGCTCTTCGGCAACAGCCCCACACCGTTGTTGACGGCTCTGACCGTCATGATCAGGGTGCTGGCTGTTGCGTTGCCCGGCGTCGTCGTTCTTCTCACTGTCGACCCGACCGATCTTGCGGATTCGCTCGTGCAGAATGCCCGCGTCCCAGCCCGGTTCGCCTACGCCTCGCTCGCCGCCCTCCGGCTGCTTCCGCTGATGGGCCTGGAGTGGCAGACGATCAAGGCCGCGCGGCGAGCCCGCGGGATCGACGCGGGACGCAGCCCGCTCCGGCACATCCAGCTCTTCGCCGGCACCGTGTTCACTCTCCTGGTCGGTGCGGTACGCCGCGGTACCCGCCTCGCTCTCGCCATGGACGCACGCGGCTTCGACGCGACGACTCCCCGCACGGTGGCGCGTCCGCAAGTCGTCCGGCCATCCGACGTCGCGTTGATCATCGGAGCATTCGTGCTGCTGGCGGTGGCGGCGCTCGTCAGCATTACGCTCGGCACGTTTCAGCCGGTGTGGGCGTGAACCGGCATGGTCGGGAGGATGGTGGATGCTCCGCGGGCGCCGCGATTCGGTGGGGCGATGCCGGGCGACGCTGTGGTGAGACCTGGGGCCGCTCCGCGGGCTCCGCGATCTGTGGCGGTGATGCATGCCACAGATCGCTCTCGCGGACGCCCGCTTCCGCGGCCCCAGGTCTCACCACAGCGTGGGTTCTACAGGCGGGCGAGGTAGGCAGCGATCTCGTCGAGCTCCTCGTCGGTAAATCGCGACAGGACGTGGTCGCGGATGCCGCGCAGATGCGTTCCGGTGGCTGCGCGTAGGCGCTCGTAACCCTCGTCGGTCAGCACGGCATAGGAGCCGCGAGCGTCGCTCTCCGACGGCTCCCGGCAGATCAATCCGGCCTCGACCAGGCGGTCGACCAGCCGGGTCAGCCCGCTGGGAGACAGCATCACCCGGTCGGCCAAGTCGCT
Organism: uncultured Actinomycetota bacterium; assembly: GCA_963831385.1. Classification (GTDB taxonomy): domain Bacteria; phylum Actinomycetota; class Actinomycetes; order Jiangellales; family Jiangellaceae; genus JACVRX01. The sequence continues at coordinate 237,387 of CAWHPW010000012.1, read as the reverse complement.
CATCCGCAACCGGTGCCCATCGGATTCGACGAGGCGGGCGAGTACGTCGTACCACGCGAGCGGCATGCCATGGCGATCCATCAGATCAGTCTCGAGTCGGCGGACGATCACCGCGTGGGCTCGCAGGAACGACCGCCACACCCGGAGCTGTTCCGGTGTGACCCGTTCGGGCGACACCTCCGTCGACACACCGTCGATCGTAGGCCAGCAGCGCCGGACGTAGCATCGTGACATGAGCACCCTCCCGACGACCGAGCAGGTCATGGCCGCGCTGGCGACGGTCAACGACCCCGAGATCAAGCGCCCGATCACCGACCTCGGAATGGTCAAGGCGGTCAACGTCGCTGATAGCGGACGGGTCCGGGTCGAGGTGTTTCTCACCGTCGCCGGTTGTCCACTTCGCGACACGATCACTCGGGACGTCACCGGTGCAGTGTCTGCGCTGGGGGGCGTAACCGGCGTCGACGTGGCGTTGGACGTGATGTCCGATCAGCAGCGGGCTGACCTCTCCCAGCAGCTTCGCGGCGGACGACCCGAACGCGAGATCCCGTTCGCGAAGCCCGGTTCGCTCACCCGCGTCTATGCGGTGGCGTCTGGAAAGGGCGGGGTCGGCAAATCGACCGTCACGGTGAACCTGGCCGCGGCGATGGCGGCCGACGGCGTCCGCGTCGGCCTTCTCGACGCCGACATCTATGGCCACTCGGCGCCACGCATGCTCGGCGTCGAGGGCAGCCACCCAACCATCGTCGAGCGGATGATCATGCCCGTGCCGACACACGGCGTGAAGCTGATCTCCACCGAGATGTTCAAGCCCGACCGTGACGCGCCGGTCGCCTGGCGCGGACCGATGCTGCATCGCGCACTACAGCAATTTCTGTCCGACGTGTTCTGGGGCGATCTCGACATCCTCCTGCTCGACTTGCCTCCCGGCACGGGCGATGTCGCGATCTCGCTGGCGCAATTGCTGCCGTCGGCCGAGATCGTGGTCGTCACGACGCCGCAGCTGGCCGCTGCGGAGGTCGCCGAGCGAGCCGGCTCTATCGCGATCCAGACCCATCAGCAGGTCGCGGGCGTGATCGAGAACATGTCTTACCTGCCCTGCCCACACTGTGGTCCGTCGCACCGGATCGAGGTGTTCGGAGCAGGCGGCGGCAAGCAGGTGGCCGCGGGTCTGAGTCGGCGGCTCGGGGCGTCGATCCCGGTGTTGGGCGATGTGCCGATGGATCTACGGCTCCGGGAGGGCGGCGACACGGGCATCCCGCTCGTGCTGTCCGACCCGTCGGCACCGGCCGCCGAGGCGCTGACGGAGGCGGCCCGCTCTCTCTCGCATCGCCGTCGTGGCCTCGCCGGTCTTTCGCTCGACCTCACCCCTGCCGCTCACTGACGCGTCCGCGACGACTCGCTCCATCGTGAGGTGTCGTGAAGATCGTCGTGAAGAATCAGCCCGCTGCGCCGGGCGCACGGAGCTACACGGCGATCTTCACGACGCAACGGTCTCGATCATCGTGGTGTCGTGAAGATCGTCGTGAAGAACTAGCGGGCTGAGTCGGGCGCATCGGGACGCACGGCGATCTTCACGACCCGACCTTCGCCACGACCCGACCTTCGCCACGATCAGGTGGCGTCGGGATCGAAGGGGGCCGCAGCGGGCGCAGACTCGGGGGTCACCGCCGGCTGCCGGTTGGCGGGGCGGGATTCGGCCGGGCGGCCGTTGGGCCGCGCCTTGTCGTCGAGACCAAGGTCGAGGTCGAGCCCATCGAGGACGTTGCGGCGAACATAGGACTTCGGGTCGAGATTCTGCAGTCTTCGCAGGTCAGCCTCATCGACGCCGATTCCTTCAGACAGGTCCCGCCGCGCATTGGCGACCATCCGGCGCAGGTCACGCATCCACGAGCCGGCCTGCCGAGCCATCTCCGGCAGCCGTTCCGGCCCGAACACCAGCAGCCCGACGACGAGCAGCACGAGCAGCTCGGGTGCGTCGATGCCGAACACGTGGAGCCTCCCTCACCGCTGCTGTCGATGCTTATTCGCTGCCGACCACCTTCAGGGTAGGCCGACTCACCCGACCGCAGAGCCGAGCACCAAGGTGACCTCACTCGCCTCACCGTCGCGCTCGACCATGATCGTGATGCGGTCACCCGGTTCTTGGGCCCGGAGCGCGACGATCATCTCCTCCAGCGAATCGATCACCCGGCCCTCGATCTCGGTGATCACATCGCCGGATACCAGGCCCACACTCGCGGCTGGCCCATCCGGCTCGACGGCGGGGCTGCCAGGGTCGTCGGACGCGATTCGCGCTCCCGGCCCAGGAAACGCGTTGTCCAGGCGGATGCCCATGATGGGATACACCGCCTCGCCTGTGGCGATGATCTGCTCCGCGGTCCGGGCGGCCTGGTCGATCGGAATCGCGAAGCCGAGCCCGATACTTCCCGGTGCGGTGACACCGAGAGAGGCAATAGCAGAGTTCACCCCGATCACACGCCCGGCGGCGTCGACCAGCGGACCGCCGGAATTGCCCGGATTGATCGCCGCATCGGTTTGCAGCGCGTTGATGAAAGCGATGTCGCCTTCTCCGCCGGCCGTGACCGGGCGATCGAGCGCCGAGACGATTCCGCTGGTGACCGTGCTCTCCAGGCCGAGCGGGCTACCGATCGCGATGACGGGATCGCCCACGACGACGTCGGCCGAGTCGCCGAGCCGGACCGGGATCAAGTCGTCGCGTTCGACGCGCAATACCGCAAGATCGTAGTTCGGGCTCTGCCCGACGATCTCTGCCGAGATCGTGGTCCCGTCGAAGAACCCGACCTCGATCCCGCCGCTCCCGGCGGAGGCGATGACGTGATTGTTCGTCAGGATGTAGCCGTCTGGCGAGATCACGAATCCGGAGCCCGAACCTTGTTCGACGGTGACCGAGACGACGCTGGCGAGCACGGCCGATGCGACGCCGGCCACCGAATCCGGCGGCCGTTCGGTCAGAGCGGCGGGATCTGCGCCGACCACGGTGACCGTCTCGCGTGTCGCGTCGTCGAAACGATCCGCGGCAATCATGCCGCTCACCGCTCCGATGGCTCCGGCAACCAACGCGATGCCCGCGGCTGCGATCATCATCAGGCCCGGACGCGAGGCCGGTGAATTGCCCGGCTGCCCACGATGCCTCGGTGGCTCCGCTTCTGGCGAGGCCAGCGCCGGCCCGACGTGAGCCCACGGGTCGGAGGACGGTTCAGCCGGACGCGACCAGCCGGTGCCGGGCGCCACGTGGTCGCCGCTCATGGGCCCATCCTCCCCCGTATCGCCGGGCTAGCCGAACGGGTTGACCCACGAGGCCAGACGCTCGGCACCCTTGCCGACGCGGGCGAGGAACCCGCGTTCATGATCGGACTCCCTTGGCGGCATCGCCGCCAGGACGGCGTCGATCGTTTCCGTCGGCGCGTCCGCGACGACGGTCACCACCCGGTCGCCGACAGACCAGGTGAACTGTGCAGGTGGCCCGGTGCTGCTGTAGACCACGCCGCCATCGACCTCTCGGGCCGCGAACCCGTGCAGCTTCTCCTCGTCGAGATCTCCCCGTTGCTCGAACACAGAGACGGTGACGACACCATCGGAGTAGCTGAGTTGGATGGCGTCGCCGACGCGTCGCGCTTCGTAGAGCACGAGCCCGTCTGCCAATTGGTCCGGGCAGCTCCACCCGTTCCCCCGCAGCTGGGCAAGGTCGTGGTGCCGCAACGACGTGTCCTCGGTCGCCGCTGCAGCCGAAGGTCCGATGATGCGGGGAGCGCGCTCGAGACTGAGCTCGATGAACGCGCTGGCCGCGCGGGTCGTGCCGTCCTCGTTGTAGACCTCGCGGCGAAGCGGCAAGGCCAACTCGGCATCCAGCCACAACCGTGCTGCAGCCGTGCCGTCGGGCCGACGCGCCTCTACCACGTAGGTTTGCCGGCCCGCGACGGAGCCGACACCGACAACGGCCACGTCGTAGGCCCGGGCGATCAGCGCAACTGGACCGCTGCCATCGGCAAGCCACGCAGCACTGCTGTGCTCGTCAACCACCGGGAGAGTTCCGGCACCATGCACGCGGACGTCGGTCAACCCACCGGCTCGGTGGACGACGTCGACGATCGCGCTGGTCGAATCGCCGCTGTCCATCGACGACCAGGCCGCCACGTACTGGGTTCCGCTATAAGAAACAGAATCCGATGCCTCCATGGCCCGGTGCAACAACCTCACCGCGCTGAGCTCGTCACCGGCCTCCACGGCCGATGCCGGCAAGGACATCGCCAACGAACCGACGAAGACGGGAACGGCGATCACCGGCACAGCCAGCACCGTTAGCGGAACAGGGCCTCGGCGATGTAGCGCCAAGGATCCGATCACGGACCGGCACCCAAGGGAACCAGTAGTGCCGCCGGTTCGACGAACGGCAAGGCGCCGGTCGACTTCGCATGTTCGAGGGCGAAGGTCTGCATGGGCGGGACAACGGCGGCGGGCGCGGCTGTCGTGGGGGCACCCAGGGTGGCCAGCAGCAGCGTCAGCGCACCTGCGGACAGCGCGCCGGCTGCGGCGAGTTGAAGGCGGCTCCGATGCGCCGGAGGGGTTACCGCAGGACGCCGGGAGCCTTGGACGTTGATTGGCCGGCCGGTGCGGGGGGCCACCTCACGGGGCCGCCAGCCGACTGCGGGTGTCGCTGGACCGGGAAAGGGGCGCCGCTGCGGCGGCAGTGGACCTCCGGTTTCGGCCATGGCCCGCAAGGCCTTCACCAATTCGGCCGGTGGCTCGACGGGCAGCAGCCGGCGCAGTGCTGCCTTGGTCGCCCGCTCCTGCTCCATCTCGACGCGGCATTGCTCGCAGCGGGTGACATGAGCGAGGGCGCGGTCACGCTCGTCATGCGAGAGCTGATCGTCGACCAGCGCGCTCACCTGAATCCCCAGGTGCTTCACGGCGCCTCCTCGCGAGCCGCTGGCTCGGCTGCAGCACGGGAAGCAGCATCAGTGGCAGGGGTTTCGGCGAGTCCGGCACGAGGCGCACGGTGTTCGAGCGCGGACCGAAGTTGAGCCCGGCCGCGATGAATGCGGCTGCGCACGGTCCCCAGCTTGATGCCGAGGGTGGCGGCGATCTCCTCGTACGACAAGCCTTCGATGTCGCACAGCACGACGGCGGCCCGGAAATCGGGTGCCAATTGGTCGAGCGCCGCTTGGATGTCACCGTCGAGCATGCGTTCGTCCACGGCGCGGTCCGGTGGCGGCTCCCGCCCGGAGACGCGATCGGCGGCGTCGTCGGCGAGTGCATCGAAACGGATCCGCTGCTTTCGCCGGACGCCGTCGAGGAACAGGTTGGTGGTGATCCGGTGCAGCCAACCCTCGAACGTGCCGGGCGTGTACGAGGAGAGCGAACGGAAGACTCGGACGAACACGTCCTGGGTGAGGTCTTCGGCATCGTGGACGTTGCCGGTCAGCCGGTAGGCCAGCCGGTACACCCGCCCCGAGTGCTCGCGGACCACCTCGTCCCAGCTCGGCGGCGTCCAGTCGGCGGGGGCAGGCACCTCCCGCGGCGTGGGCAGGCCCGAGTCGGGCTCGCCGCCGCCGGGCCGCGGTGCGTCGGCCACCTGGAGTCCTCCCTCATCTGGGCGCACGGGCAGGAGTACTGCTCCCATCCTCACCCGTCATCCCCTTTCCTGACCAACAGTGGCAGCCACACGGGTGTTCCCTGAGAGGTTCTGCCCACGGGCACGACCGACCAGACCGACCTGATCGGCCAACGAGCCACGTCCTTGCGTGGGTTCCCCATGCGGGCACCGAATGCCGGTTAGGCTGCCACGCGACCCTGCTGTCGGGCGTCGAGGAGGCCGTCATCGCGACGATCACACCCGAGTCGTGGGCGTACGCCGAGGACTACCAGACCGAGGACTCCGCGATCGCGTTGGCCCGCCGGCGTGGCCGCGAGGTCGGTGCCGTGCCGATCGGCCCAGGTGGTGGGCGGGCGCTACGGATGCTGGCCGCGGCCATCGACGCGCGCACAGTCGTCGAGGTCGGCACCGGCGCCGGCGTCTCGGGACTGTACCTGCTTGCTGGCATGCGCCAGGACGGCGTGCTGACCAGCATCGACATCGAGTCCGAGCACCAACGGCTAGCCCGCGAAGCCTTCGGCGAGGCTGGCATCGGCCACAACCGCACCCGCCTGATCACCGGCGCGGCGATGGACGTGCTCCCCCGGCTGACCGACGGCGCGTACGACCTGGTGTTCTGCGACGGCGACAAGGCCGAGTACAACGATTACCTCCAGCAAGCCATCCGGCTGCTGCGAGTCGGCGGCGCCGTCGCCTTCGACAACGCGCTATGGCACGACCGCGTCGCCGACCCGGCGCAGCGCGACCCCGACACCGTCGCGATCCGGGAACTCGGCCGCGCCGTCCGCGACGACGACAGCCTGATTGCCGCGCTTCTCCCGGTCGGCGACGGTCTCCTCGTCGCCATCAAACGCGAACCCGCCGGCCAACCGGATGAGGCAGGAGTCGGGTCGGGGGATGCCGGTCAGGGTGTGGCCGGGCGTTGAGGCCGACGAAGTCGGCCGACCGTTGCTGGGCAGGAGTCGGGTCGGGGGATGCCGGTCAGGGTGTGGCCGGGCGTTGAGGCCGACGAAGTCGGCCGACGGGCGGGCAGGAGTCGGGTCGGGGATGCCGGTCGGGGTGGCCGGGCGTTGAGGCCGACGAAGTCGGCCGACGGGCCGACCGGCATCCCCCGATCCGACGACCGCAGGAGCCCCTCAGGGCCGCGGCAGCCCACCGTCGACAGCACGCAACGACACGCCGCGCTCACCGGGAGCCGGCCGGCTGCCGCGCGGCCCAGGCCCAGGCAGGCGCGGCTCGACCGGACGGGCGCCGGGGTCGGTGCGCTCCCGGGCGACCTGCTCACGCTCGATCAGCGCTTCCACCATTTCGGCCGGACCGGTGACGGCCATTGCCAGGGCCCGACCGAGGTCGTCGCGGTCGACGTCCTCCTCGGCCGTCCGGCGCAACCGGTCGGACAGGTCGAGGACCTTGTCCGCAGAACCGAGCGCCGACCGGGACGCCATCAGGTGGCGCCGCTGCAGTGGCCGGCCGGCGATCATCAGCGCCAGCGCCTCGACTGTGTCGCTCCAGTCGCCTTGCGGTGCGGGTTCACCGACCAGGCCAGCGACTCCGACGATCACCTGTTCCGAAGCGGCAACCAGCTTCTCGGCAGTCTCGCTGTCGCTGTCGAGCGCAGCGAGCCGCAACGCGACACCGGTGACCAGGGCGCTGTCAGCGGCACTGCGACGCGGTTGCGACAGCAGACGAACAGCGCGAGAGACGAGCGGACGGGTAGGCAGCCGGTCCTCTAACACAAGGAAACCCCTTCAGTCGTTGCTGGCCCGGTCAGGCCATGTGTGGGTAAGTATGCGTGGTCGGCGGGTTGAAGGTTTCCTTCAGGGACCGGGTGCTCGTCCAACGCTGCAGGTTCTGCGCTGCCCCAGCCTTGTCGTTAGTGCCGCTCGCCCGAGCACCACCGAACGGCTGCTGCCCGACAACAGCGCCGGTCGGCTTGTCGTTGACGTAGAAGTTGCCGGCAGCGAAGCGGAGGAGGTGCGTGGCCTCAGCAATAGCCGAGCGGTCCTGCGCGATGATCGCACCGGTCAGCGCGTACGGCGCCACGTTCTCCAGCTGCGCCAACACGCGGCTGTAGTCACCATCGTCGTACACGTAGAGGCCGAGGATTGGACCAAAGTACTCGGTGGTGAAGACCTCGTCCTCCGGGTCGGTGCTTTCGAGCACGGTCGGGCGAACGAAGTACCCCTCTGAATCGTTGCAGGTTCCGCCCGCCAGGACGGTCACCGCGTCGACGTCACGTGCCCGGTCGAAAGCCGCCTTGTGCTTGGACAACGCGCGCTCGTCGATCACCGCTCCCATGAAGTTGGACAAGTCGGTCACTGAGCCGACGGACAGCGACTCGGTCAGCGCAAGGAAGTCGTCGCGTATCTGATCCCAGACGCTTCGCGGAAGGTAGGCCCTCGACGCGGCTGAGCACTTCTGGCCTTGGTACTCGAACGCTCCACGAATCAGGGCAGTTCGCAGGACGTCGATGTCGGCACTGGGATGAGCGACGACGAAGTCCTTCCCGCCGGTCTCTCCCACAATGCGCGGATAGCTGCGGTACGTCGAGATGTTCTCTCCGACGGTGCGCCACAAGCGCTGGAATGTCGCCGTCGACCCGGTGAAATGAATGCCCGCGAGGCCTGGATCCAGCAGCGCGACCTCGGACACCGCCAGCCCGTCGCCGGTGAGCAGGTTGATCACGCCCGGCGGCAGGCCAGCGGCTTCGAGCAGTCGCATGGTGTAGTGCGCTGCGAGCTGCTGGGTCGGACTCGGCTTCCACAGCACCGTGTTGCCCATCAACGCCGGCGCGGTGGGGAGGTTGCCACCGATCGCGGTGAAGTTGAACGGTGTGATGGCGTAAACAAAGCCTTCGAGCGGCCGGTGATCGGAGCGATTCCACACACCGGCGCTGTTCCGGATGGGCTGTTCTTCGACGATCTCGCGGCCGAAGAAGACGTTGAACCGCCAGAAGTCGATGAGCTCGCAGGCGCTGTCGATCTCGGCTTGCACGACGGTCTTCGACTGCCCCAGCATGGTGGCCGCGTTGAGGGTCTGCCGCCACGGGCCAGAGAGCAGCTCGGCCGCCTTGAGGAAGATCGCCGCCCGGTCGTCGTACGACAGCGCGCGCCAGCCGGCGGCGGCCTCCACCGCGGCATCGATCGCGGCTCGGGCATCGGCCGTTGTCGCGTTGCGCATGGTGCCGAGCACGTGAGAGTGCCGGTGCGGCTCCACGACGTCGATCTCCTCGCCGCCGCCGAGCTTCTGGTCGCCTCCGATCGTGCAGGTGAGTTCGTGCCGTTCAGCAGCGAGCTCGGCTAGCCGGAGCTGGACCTGAGCTCGCTCCGCTGTTTCCGGTGCGTAGTCGAGAACCGGCTCGTTCACCGGCATGGGGACCCGGGTGACGGCATCCATGACGGGTACTCCTCGACGTCGAGGTGGGGTACCCATCGTGGCACGACCGGTCAGGCATGTAGCAGGTCGGGAAGCTCTTGCGTCGCGTACCAGAGCAACTCGAAACCTTCCGGCTCCTCGACGGCGATCATCGCGTCCTCGTCGCCTGCCGCGGCTGCGTCGTGCGCTTCCACTGCGGCGCGCACTGTCTCCTCGGCGTCACCGGCATCGATGTGCAGAGACGCCACCTGATCGATACGGACTGCCTCGGCGAGCCGGACGCCTGCTCGGCCTTGGACCGCGTCCGGCACGGCATGGTCGATGTCAGCGGTGACGACGACCCGCCGCGGCGGAGCCGTCGGGTCGGCGACCAGCAACGCCAGCGAGGCCCGCGCCGCCTCGATCAGCGTGGCGTATTCGAGCTCTTCGCCGTCTCCTTCGGTGTACCACTCCCGCAGTGCAGGCGTGACGGCGAATGCCGGCCGGTCGTCGATCCGGAGCCTTCCGGTTCGGTGCAACTCCGCCAGTTGCGGCAGCGTCGCCGCTATGAACACCCGCATCATCCGGTGCCCGTCGACTGCAGGAAGTCCCTGCCGGCCAACGCCCGTGCCGACGTCCGGAGCGAGGTCTCCAGGACAGCGATCCGCCGGGATGTCTGCATGACGTTGCCACCGATCTCCTCGAGATCTTCCGGTCCTGGCGCGAGGATCGTCACCTTCGTGCCCTGCGCCCTGAGTTTCTCGACCTCGTGCAGGCAGCGCCGGGTCACGACCGCGCGCCAGCGCCGCTCCATCTTGACCAGGAATGAACGAGGCTGGTCGGTCTCGAACGAAACCAGTGGAGCGACGACGTAGACCTCGTCCAAGCCCATTCCCGCGAACAAGTCGACCGACGTCGCCGAGCACGCGCCTCCGTCGACGAACCGGTGTCCGTCGATCATGACCGGCGCATACCATCCCGGAATCGCACAGGAGGCCAGTACCGCCTCCACGAGCGACGCCGTGGGCTCACCGGCACGGCCAAACGGCACCCGGCGGCCGGTTTCGTAGTCCATCGCGACGAGCCACACGCCGGGATGCTCTGCCCATCCGCCCCCCGGCGCGAGTGCAGCGACCAGTTCGCCAAGTTCGTCCAGCGATCCCCGGCCTACCGGAAGCAAGGCCGAGATGACCACCGTGGGCGGCAGCCGGCGCAGTCGCCAGGCGTTGTGCCGGACCAGCGCCGGCGAGCCGACGCCCCAACGCGGAATCTTGGGGAGGGCACCGCCGGTGGATCGCTCGTAGTCCCAGGACAGGTCCGCGAGCCGCCCCTGCGTCATCAGGCCGCGCTGATGGTCGCGGAGCTCCGCTGGCGTCACACCCGAGCCGAGCAGGGCGGCAAGGACGGCGCCGGCCGAGGTGCCGACGATGTAGTCGCAGCTCCGCGGGTCGATGCCAGTCGATTCCTGCAGCGCGCACAACGCACCGACCGACCAGGCCGCGCCGAGCACGCCGCCTGCGCCGAGCACGAGTCCGCGCCGGGGCTGCGTCGCGTGCGTCACCATCTCAGTGTGCCAACTTCGCGCCGCCCAACACGCTTCGCTCTGCGGCTGGGGCCCGAGGGGGACGGCCGGATGCTCCGCGGGCTCCGGGATCCGTGGCGGTGAAGCATGCCACGGATCCCTCTTTAGACGCCCGCTTCCGCATCCGGCCGGCCCCCTCGGGCGCTTGCGGACCCGGCCGCCCCCGCCACCAAGCGGGCTTTCGCTCAGCCCGCAGTGGGCGGCTTGTCGTCGTCGGGGCCGCGAACCGGCGCCTCGGCAAGCTCGCCGAGGGCGTCGACGAGGCATTGCGCGATCACATCGACGTCGGGCATGCCGTCCCGATCGGCGTTGACGCCGTAATAGAGACCACCGTCATACGACGTGACGCCGATCGCGACCGCTTGCCCAGGCGCAAGCGGCACCACGGGATAGGCCGTCAACAGCCGGGCTCCGCTCGCATAGAGCGGAACCTGAGGGCCAGGAACGTTGGTCACCACGAGGTTGAAGACGCGACTGGACATGCCCGCCGCCACCCGCGCACCGAGCGCGTGCAGGGTCGGCGGGGCGAAGCCCGCCAGCCCGACCAGGGCTTCGGCCGTGACCGCTTGGCCGCTGTCCTTGTGGGCTTGCATCGAGTGGGAGACACGGTGCAGCCGGATCACCGGGTTCGGTTCGCCGACGGGCAGGTCGACGAGGAACGACGAGATCCGGTTGCCCAGGCTGCCTTTCTCCTCCGGACGCCGCACGCTCACCGGCACGAGGGCTCGGATCGACGTCGAAGCGCGCACCGGTTCCCCCCGGGTCAGCAGCCAGGTCCGTAACGCACCCGCGACGGTGGCCAGCACGACGTCGTTGACCGTGCCGCCGTGCGCCGCTCGAATCCGCCGGTAGGTGTCGAGGGCAGTGTCAGCGGTAGCGAACCGGCGCTGAGCGCTGATCGGGCCGTTGAGCGGAAGGCTCGGGGCGGGCCTGACCACGGTTCGCATCGCGGCCGCGGTCACTCCGCTCAAGGCACCGAACGCCCGGCTCGCGGTGTGCTCCACGTCGGCAATACCGACTCGGAAACTGTCGACGAGCGAACGCGGCCGGCGCACCGTGTGGGCGAGCGCATCGGCTACCAGGGCCGACCACCCTGGTTCTGGGGTCGGCTGCCACGCATCGGGCAGCGTGTCACGCGGCTCTGGTGTGTCATCGAGGATCAGCGCGCCGATGTCGACCGCCGACGTTCCATCGACGACAGCGTGATGCGTCTTGGACAGCACGGCGAAGCGGTCACGGGACAGGCCCTCGACGAGGTACATCTCCCACAGCGGCCGGGCCCGATCCAGTGGCCGGCTCATCACCCGGGCCACCAGCTCGTGCAACTGCTCGTCGGTGCCTGGTTTGGGCAGCGCGGACCGCCGGACGTGGTAGTCCAGATCGAACTCCGCGTCGTCGACCCAGACCGGGTTGGCTAGCCGGCCCGGTATCGGCCGAACCCGCTGGCGGTAGCGGGGGACGAAAGCGATCCGGTCCTGGATCACTGCGACCAGGCGCTCGTAGTCGAAGCCGTCGCCGGGCGCCTGGAAGACCGCCACGCTGCCGACGTGCATCGGCGTGTCACGGTCCTCGAAGTACAGGAACGAGACGTCCAGCGAGCTCAGCCGGTCCATGCTGCGAAGATAGGCCGTCCCTCTGTTTCTGCAGGAGCCAGTCACTGATGCTGCCCCGACCCTGCTCTGCCAGGTGGTTGTCTGCACTCGTCCCGCTTGTTCTCGGTCTCGCCGGCTGCGGTGACTCGGGTGAAGCAGCAGAGCCGGGATCGACCGCGCCGAGCCTCAGCGCAGAGCCGGTATCGCCACCTCCGACGCCGCCATCCACAGCGTCCCCCAGCCCGTCGGTGCAGGTGATCGAGGTCCACATCGCCGATGGCGAGGTCCACACCGAGGCCGACCGCGTGGAGATGACCTCGGGTGCGGCCATCCGACTGATCGTGACCAGCGACGCCGCCGACGAGCTGCACGTTCATGGCGCCGACGCGACGGCAGCCCTGGTCGCGGGTGTCCCGACGACTCTCGATTTCACCATCAGCGAGCCCGGCGTCTTCGACGTGGAGACCCACGACAGCGGCCTGCTGTTGGTCCAGTTGCTCGTCCGGTGATCCCAGCGGCCCTCCTCGCGCACGGTGTCGGCGGCCGGCAGGACCTGCCGATCCCGTTCGCGCTGGCCGTTCTCGGGGCTGCCCTCGCGCTGGTCGTGTCGTTTTTGATCTTGGGCTTCGCCTGGAAGGAGTCGAGGTATCACGGCGACGACAGCGGCCACCCGCTGCCCGACGGGCTGACCCGGGCCGCCGACTCACCATGGACGCGGTGGACGCTGCGCATGCTCGGTCTAGCGATGGCTGCCTATGTCACGCTCGCGGCCGTTGCCGGCCCCGACCTCGCGACCAACCCGACGGCGGGCGTGGTTTTCGTGCTGCTCTGGGTGGGGCTTGTGCCCGCCTCGCTCCTGCTCGGTCCGGTGTGGCGGCTGGTCAACCCACTCCGCTCCGCGCATCTGGTGCTGTGCAAAGCCATCGGGCTCGATCCGGCCAAAGGGGTCCGGCGGTTGCCGTCATGGGTCGGGCTCTGGCCCGCCGCAGGGTGGCTTGTCGCGTTCACCTGGCTGGAACTGGTGGCCCCCGATCGGGCCACGACACCGGTGATCCGCGCGTGGTTTGCCGTTTTCGTCGGGGTTTCGCTGGTCGGCGCGGTGGTGTTCGGGTCGCGGTGGTTCGAGCGCGCCGACCCATTCGAGACCTACTCGATGGTGGTCGGACGGCTGTCCTGGCTCGGTCGGCGCTCCGACGGCCCGCTGGTCGCCCGCCGTCCGCTGGAGAACCTCGACGGGCTGCCTGCTCACCCTGGGCTCACCGCTGTGATGGCGGTGCTGCTCGGCTCCACCATGTACGACAGTGCGTCGGCCTCGCCGTGGTGGGCTCGCTGGACGCAGGAGTCGGGCATCGGATCGACGGCAGCTGGTACTGCCGGGCTGATCGGCACCGTCGTGCTCGTCTACACGACGTTTGCATTCGCCGTGTGGTGCTCCGGGCTCGCAGCCGGGCTGCCCACCCGTTCGGACGTATTCGCGCACTCGGTGGTGCCGATCGCCGTCGGTTATGTCATCGCCCACTACCTGACCCTGTTCGTCCTCGAGGGCCAGCACACCCTGGTGCTACTGGCCGACCCGTTGGGCACCGGCGCGAACTGGTTCGGGCTGGGCAACGTGGCCGAGAACCGATGGCTGGCCAACCAGCCGACGCTGGTGGCGAGTCTGCAAGTCGCAGCAATCGTGATCGGCCATGTCCTGGGCATCATTTCGGCGCACGACCGCTCAGTCCGACTCTTCCCACCCAGGCGGTCATTGATCGCCCAACTGCCGCTACTCGCGGTGATGGTCGCTTACACCGTTACCGGGTTGCTGCTTCTGTTCGCCGCTTGACCGATCTTCGGCACAGTCCAAACCCATCGCTGACTGGAGGTACTTCTACGTCTCGATGATCGGGAGATGCGGAGAAACCTCCAGTTGCCGGGGGGTCGGGGTCAGGCGCGGACCCGAAGGCGACGGCGCTTCGGCGCGCGCCGTTGCTGGCTGACGCCCAGCAGCTCGCCGGCCAACCGTGCGACGGCTTGCCTGGCGGCGGATTTCGGCGCGACCTCAGCCAGCGTTTGGCCGCGGAGCATGGCGGCATCGACGGCGGCCCGGTCCTCGGGTACGAGAGTGGCGCGGAGCACACCCGCATAACGCTCCAGTGCTGCCCGCACCTGCCGTTCCGGGTCCATACCGACGACCTGCGGGCCGGACCCGATTGACGACGACATGGACGTCGACGCCGGGCACCGCGTCGCGCAAGTCCGACAGCCCACGCACGAGCCGTTGCAGTCCCACTGGGTCGGCCGTACCGACGGCAACCACGACGTCGGCCAGTTCGATGGTCGTCAGGGTCGCGCCGTTGCGGCGTGGTGCGGCGGTGTCGAAGCTGAGCTCCTCGTCCTGCTCGAGGCAGAACCCGCTGTCGACCACGGTGACCTCAGCCAGGCCCCGCGCCAGCGCCCACACCACCTCCAGTGACGCTGGCCGTATCTCCGGCCACCGTTCTGTCCGCGTGATTCCGGTCAGCACTCGTAGCCGTGGCGTCACCTGCCGCGCGTGCCGGGCCAGCGCCGGCAGATCCAATTGCCCGTTGTTGGCCGCCCGAGCGGCACCCGCGAGACCCGGCGCCTCGTCGAGCAATCCGAGGACTTGCCCGACCGCTCCACCGTAGGTATCCGCATCGGCCAGCAGGGAACTACGGCCCAACAGAGCCGCCTCGGCTGCCAGGTTGACGGCGATGGTCGTCCGGCCGGGTGCTCCGGTGGGCCCCCAAACGGCGACCAGCCGGCCCATCGTCGTCTGAAGACTTGCCGACAGCCCATTGACCAGCTCGTTCTGCTCGTCGTCGTTCTCGCTGGTGTCGACGCCGTTGGCGTGAGCGGACAACTCCTCGATCGCCCGACGTACCGCCATGGAGACATCACCAGTCGTGGCCTCAGCGGTCACTACCTGGTCGACGCCGAGTTGACGAAGCCGGCGCTCGGCCTGTTCCTCGCCGACTGGCACGACACCCACGACGGCGACCTGCGCCGTCGTGATTCGACCGAGAACGTCTCGGTCGAGGCGCCGCAGGTCGGCCGAGAGGAGAACTGCCCGCCCGTGCCCGGTGGCAACGGCGGCTAACAGATCAGCCACGTCGACGCATCGGCGGACCACCGTGAGGCCGCTGCTCCCGCTTTCCAATGCGGCTACGAGCCTCGACTCCCAAGCGGCGCCGGTCACCGCCGTCAGGACCGTGATGGTCACTGGGGCGCCTCTGGGATGACCGTCAGGTAGACGAGACCGTCACGGGCGGCCGTGACCAGCGCGCCAATGGCCTCGTTCTGCTCGGCCGGGGATCGACCGACATCGGCAGCCGCGACGGCAAGCGTCACCCGCGCCTGCCCGCCCGCATTCGCCAGACCGCCCTCCCCCGAGTCGGAGTCGGTGACGCCGACCCCGGTGAGCAGGCGCTCGGCAATCCGATCTGCAGCGTCAACCGGTGGGATCCGCCACACATCCACGACCGCTCCGCGGTTCATATTCACCGGAACCTCGGCTGCCGGTAGCGGGATCGTGACATAGCGGAGCTCGCCGTCCTCGGTTGCCGGCGCGACCGAGGAGCGCGGAAGCAACTCTCCTTCGCCGACTGCCCGGACGACCACGTATCCATCCCCGATCGGGCCGCTGATGTAGCGATCGAGATTGCCGTCGAGCATGACGTTGCGAGTCTCGACGAGCTCGGCACTGAGGGCTTGCCCGGGGGCCAAGTCGGTCGCCGCGACCAGGACAGGCAGGGTCTGGTCGGCGGCTGCGATCACTCTCGTGCCCACGATCACCGACCCGAGGACGAGCAGGATGCCCGTGATCAGGCGCGGGTCGAGCCAGCGGGCTCGCCGCAGTCTCGACGCCGGTGGCGAACCGATGTCGCCTGCGCTCGGCGAAACGGATGGCGATTGGACGACAGCGGCATCGGTCTGAACCAACGTTTCCCCCTGCGCGAGCACGGCTGAATATCGCGCAGAGGATAGTCCGTCAGCCGCTGTGGACAACCGGAATCGTCCACAGGCAACCCGTGCCACACTGCCGCATCGGGACGATCGGAGTGACGAGGAGAAGCGATGACGACGGCTGACCGACGGTTTCTGCAGCTGGCCGACGTCGCCGAGGTTCTCAACATCTCCTCAGCACAGGCCTACGCACTGGTTCGCAGCGGTGACTTGCCCGCCATCAAGATCGGTGGCCGGGGGCAGTGGCGGATCGAGGCGAGCGTCCTGGAGGACTACATCCAGCGGATGTACGCGCAGACACGTGACTTCGTCACGACCCATCCGCTCGTAGCGCCGTCCTCCTCAGTTGATGACCGCGAAGACAGCATGAACAGTCGCGACTAGACCGTCCTGCGCAGGGCGCTCAAGGCCGCGAAGGGAACCGTCTGGCCGGTGGCCTCGCGAGCCGAACGGCCGACCCTGGCCGCGTCGGTCTCGCGGAGATCGAATGCGTCGGCGCCGACGCGATCGACGGTGCCGCGGGCCGTCGATCCGTCGGAAAGGGTGACGACCACCGGACTCCGGTCGCGCGCGATGCGGCGCAGGGCATAGCCGAGTCCGAGTCGGGCTTCGACGGCTCCCTCGCTGCCCGGTACCGCTGCCTGCGCGCCGAGCCCCGTTACATTCAGCACGGCGCGCAGTGGCAGCAGGGTCTCGATGCCTGCCCGTTCGGTGACCAGCACCCAGTCTGGCCCGGCCGATTCGACGACCGCGGTCAGCGACCCCAGACCCATCAGCCGGATCACGATCGACTCTCCCACCGACGCACGCAGCCGGTCGGCCAGCCGCACCCGAGCCATCTCCCGGCGGGTTCGGTCCGCGACCTCGGTGTCGAGCATGGCCTGATCGGCCTGCTCCACCTGAGCTTCGAGATCGTCGAACAGTCGCTGCCACCGCATGCCGAGACCTTCCTCTCCGCCGAGCAGAAGTGCAGCGACCGTATACCTGTGGTCAGTGGACAGCCATACTTGACATCATCTGGACGTTCTAGTAAGTAAACGGAAGTAAACAAACACGTACTCCCCCCTACGGAGATCACCGTGATTTACCGAGTCCTACTCCGCACGGTGAGCACCGTCTCGTTTGTCCTCGTCGTCCTGGCCTTGCGGTGGGCTACGGCTGTGCCGCTTGCGGCGGCCCGTACGGGTGCCGCCAGATTCGACGAGTTGCTCGGTCTGGCCGCCGCGGCGGTCTGCTGGGCACTGCTCGGTTGGGTGGTGCTGGTGCTCGCGGTGACGGTGCTGGGCTCCATCCCTGGCGCCTTGGGACGGTTCGGCACCGCGGCTGCGGCCCGGCTGACTCCCGCCGCGCTACGCGGAGCGGCGCGGCTTGTTCTCGGTCTCACGGTCGCTGCCGGCCCGGGTGCTGTCGCTGCCCTACCTGTGGACGCCGCACCGGTGGCGACGAGCACCACGACCCGGCTCAACTCGACCGCGACCGACCTTCTCTCTTTACCCGACGTCGGCCGCCCGGGGTGGAGTCAGTCGGCGAGCGCCGCCACGGTGGCAAGCCGACCAGGACACCCCGGATCATCCGAGAGAGAGGTCTCGACGGTCGTCGTCAGACCGGGCGACTGCCTATGGACGATCGCAGCCGCAGCGCTCGCCCTGGCCACCGATGCCGACCCGACCGACGCCGCCATTGCCGCTGATTGGCCCCGCTGGTACGCGCTGAACCGCACGACCATCGGCGCCGATCCAGACCTGCTGCTGCCCGGAATGGTGCTCCGTGTACCCACGGCACAGTGACGACAGACAGGGAACAACAATGTCGACCACTTCGACGCCCGAGCAGGCAACCACGGCTCGGCGCATACCTCTGCCAACGCGCGAACCGCCGTTCGACGACGAGCGCGGCGATGGTCCAGTCGTATCCGTCGGCAGGCCAGCTACCTCACCGCCGGTAACGCAGGGTTCGCTCGCCCTCGCTCATGTCCTGCCTGGCGGAGTACCCGCAGTGCCCGAACCCGCCGCTGCCCTTCACCTGGTGGACCTGGGTGCTGGTGGTGTGTCGACACCGATACCCAACCGGCGTGGCCACGTCCCGGGTCGGCCTGCGGAGCCACCAGATGCCCGCCGGTGGTCGGCTCGGCTGGCACAGGGAATTGCCGAGGCCCTCTCTGGCCATCGGCCGCTGCAGCAGCTGGTGCGATGGACCGACGAGAGCGTGTACGAGATGCTCACTCACCGGCTCGCCGGCCGCGTGCCCGCAGCCGGAGCCCGCCCGCGGGTGCGCTCGGTGCGCATCTGCCGCCCGCGCAACGGCGTCCTGGAAGCCACCGCCGTCGTGGAGGTCTCCGGGCGTAGCCGTGCACTCGCCTTGCGGCTCGAGGCCGACCACGGCCACTGGCGGTGCACCGCGCTGGACATCGTCTGAAGTCTGCGAGTCGGCCTGCGGGATGCCGGCTACGCCCGTCGGCCGACTTCGTCGGCCTCCCACGCCCGACCACACCCCAGCCGGCATCCCGCAGCCCGCCTCAGCAGGAGCGCTGCCCCGTCGGCCTCCCACGCCCGACCGATGCGGCCTCGCTACGTGGGCCGGTGCTTGGCAGCGCCGTGGCAGAGCTTGTATTTCTTGCCGGATCCGCACGGGCAGGGCCGGTTCTTGCTCGCGCCGGCGAACTCGACGCTTTCTTGGACCGGACCATCGGCTGCGGCCGAACGCGACCCGTCGGCAGAACCGGACCGCTCAACCCGCTGCTCGACGGCACTCTCACCGTCGATGCTGGGGGCGGTGTATTGCAACTGTTGCGGACGCCTGGATTCGACCAAACCTTTGGCAACGATCACCGGCGAGGAGGTGGCTGTTGGGGCGGCTTGGGCATCGGCGCCGTCTGTCGCCGGTGCTACCACGCGAGCTTCGAGGTGGAACAGCAGCCCGACAGACTCTTCCTTGATCGCGTCCATCATGACGGAGAACAGGTCGAATCCCTCCCGTTGGTACTCGACCAGGGGCTGTTTCTGCGCAAACGCCCGCAGCCCGATGCCCTCACGCAGGTAGTCCATCTCGTAGAGGTGCTCGCGCCACTTGCGGTCCAACACAGTGAGCAGCACCCGCCGCTCGAGCTCGCGTATCGGATCGGAACCGAGCTCGGCCTCTCGAAGCGCGTACGCGGCTCGGGCATCGTCGACCAGCCGCTGAGTCAAGAACTCCGAGGTCAGGGCATCGCGCCCGCCTGCCTCGTCCTCGATCTCCTCGATGCTCACCGCAACGGGAAACAGCGTGCGCAGAGCCGTCCACAGCTGATCGAGATCCCACGCCTCCGGGTAACCCTCGCTGGTCGCACCGCGGACGTACGCCGTCACCGACTCGTCGAGCATGTGACCGATCTGTTCGGACAGGTCGCCGCCTTCGAGGACCATCCGCCGCTCTTGGTAGATGACCTGGCGCTGGCGGTTGAGCACGTCGTCGTATTTGAGGACGTCCTTGCGGATCTCGAAGTTCTGCGCTTCACGCTGGGTCTGTGCCCCCTTGATCGCATTACTGACCCGCTTGTGCTCGATCGGCTGGTCGTCGGGAATGTTCAAGCTGCGCAGGATCATGTCGACCCATTCGCTCTTGAACAGTCGCATCAGGTCGTCCTGCAGGGACAGGTAGAACCGCGATTCACCAGGGTCGCCCTGTCGGCCGGACCGGCCGCGAAGCTGGTTGTCGATGCGCCGTGACTCGTGCCGCTCGGTACCGAGCACGTACAGCCCGCCGAGGTCGATGACCTCCTCGTGCTCGGCCTCGACCTGATGCTGAAGCTTCTCCAATGTGGGACCCCAGGCGGCTTCGTACTCCTCGGGGTTCTCGACCGGGTCAATGCCGCGTTGCTTGAGCTCGGCCATGGCCATCGGTTCGGGGTTGCCGCCGAGCATGATGTCGGTTCCTCGACCGGCCATGTTCGTCGCGACGGTGACCGCGCCGCGGCGGCCCGCTTGGGCGATGATCGCCGCCTCCCGCTCATGGTGCTTGGCGTTCAACACCTCGTGCGGGATGCCCCGCTTGCGCAGCAAGTGGGACAGGTGCTCGGACTTCGCGACGCTGGTGGTGCCCACCAGTACCGGCTGGCCCTTCGCGTGCCGGTCGACGAGGTCCTCGACGACCGCGGCGAACTTGGCCTCTTCCGTCCGGTACACGAGGTCGGCCTGGTCGTCGCGGATCATCTCCATGTTGGTCGGGATCGGCACGACGCCCAGGTTGTAGATCTTGTTGAACTCCGATGCCTCGGTCATTGCCGTACCGGTCATCCCGGCCAGCTTGTCGTAGAGCCGGAAGTAGTTCTGCAGGGTGATGGTGGCCAGGGTCTGGTTCTCCTGCTTGATATCCACCCCCTCTTTGGCCTCGATCGCCTGATGCATGCCTTCGTTGTAGCGGCGGCCAGCGAGGATTCGCCCAGTGTGCTCGTCGACGATGAGGACCTCGCCGTCTTTGACGACGTACTCCTTGTCCCGGTGGAACAACTCCTTGGCCTTGATCGAGTTGTTCAGGAACTGAATCAGCGGGGTGTTGGCGCTCTCGTAGAGATTGTCGATGCCGAGCCGGTCCTCGACCCGCTCGATGCCAGACTCGAGGATGCCGATGGTGCGCTTCTTCTCGTCGACCTCGTAGTCGCGCTCGCGCTGCAGTAGGGCAGAGATTTCGGCGAACTCGGTGTACCAACGGGTCGGCTGGTCGGCTGGGCCAGAAATGATCAGTGGTGTGCGCGCCTCGTCGATCAAGATCGAGTCGACCTCGTCGACGATTGCGTAGACATGCCCGCGCTGGACCATGTCCTCGACGCGCAGCGCCATGTTGTCGCGCAGGTAGTCGAAGCCGAATTCGTTGTTCGTGCCATAGGTGATGTCGGCGCCATAGGCGAGCCGGCGCTGTTCCGGAGTGAGACCGGCCAAGATCACGCCCACGTCCAGGCCGAGGAAACGGTGCACGCGACCCATCCACTCGGCGTCGCGCTGAGCCAGGTAGTCGTTCACGGTGATGATGTGCACGCCGCGTCCGGCCAGAGCGTTGAGATACGACGGCAGCGTCGCGACCAGCGTCTTGCCCTCCCCGGTCTTCATCTCCGCGATGTTCCCGAGGTGCAGGCCGGCCCCGCCCATGATCTGGACGTCGTAATGGCGTTGACCCAGGGTGCGGCGCGCCGCTTCACGCACCGTGGCGAATGCCTCCGGAAGCAGATCATCGAGAGATTCGCCGTCGGCAAGCCGGGAGCGGAACTCGTCGGTGAGCCCGCGCAACTCGGCGTCGGACAGAACGGTGAAGTCGTTCTCGACGGCGTTGACCTGGTCGACGAGCCCGTTCAGACGCTTGATGATCTTGCCCTCGCCGGCACGGAGAAGCTTGTCGAACAGGACGGGCACGCGGGTCAACTCCTTGGACGGCTGGTTGGTGCGACGCTGCCAGCGCCGACTCGCGCGGGTGGGCGCGACACATCCCCGGTCGTCCATGGTACGTGGCGTGGCCGGGGAGGAGAATCGACACCGTCGCCCCGGCCCTTTTCAGCCCAGCTGCCGCAAATGCCTCGGCCCGGCCGACTTCACCCGGACAGTATTGGGCCATGCGTCCGTACGAACTACGTGGTGACCGGGTCGTGCTGTCAGTGCCGACTCGCGACGACATCGACCGAATCACCGAGCTGTGCCAGGACGAGCAGATCCAGCGGTGGACGACAGTGCCTTCGCCTTATCAGCGTCGCGACGCCTACGTGTTCGTCAGCGAAATGGTCTCCGGTGGCTGGGACAGCGGCAGCGAGCTCACCTGGGCGGTGCGCGACCCAGGTGATACGACCGTTCTCGGCATGGTCGGTCTCGGCCTTGACGGTCAAGGCTCGGCCGAGATCGGCTATTGGCTCGCCGCCCAGGCACGCGGATCCGGGCTGATGACCGAAACGGTCCGGCTGGTCGCCGCCCACGCATTCGATCCAACGGGTCTCGGGCTGCAGCGCTTGATCTGGCACGCCTCCGTCGGCAACTGGGCATCCCGGCGCGTGGCGTGGCGGCTGGGGTTCACCGTCGAGGGGACGCTCCGAGCTCATCTGCCCAAACATGGTGAACGACAGGATGCATGGGTCGCCACTCTGCTAGCCGGCGATCCGATGCAGCCGGTCAGACCGTGGTTCGAAGTGCCGACGCTGCGCGGGGACGGCGTCGTGTTGCGGCGGTGGCGAGACAGCGACGCCGAGGCGGTCGTCGAGGCATGCAATGACCCGGTGACACGGCTTTGGCTGGGCAGCCTGCCCGACCCTTATACGCGAGACACCGCGCTCGCCTTCATCGAGAACCGAGAGGAAGCGCATGCGGTCGGTCGGGGCATCCACTGGGCCGCGGCGGTCGACGACGACGCGCCGGCCGTCGGCTCGTTCTCGCTGATGGCCCGCGCAGGCGGCGACTCACCGATCCGCCATGTCGCGGAGGTCGGGTACTGGACGGCTCCGTCTGCGCGGGGTCGAGGTATCGCGACCACGGCGGTACGGCTGATCGTCAGGCACGCGTTCGTCGCGACCGACGATGGTGGACTCGGCCTCCGCCGGCTGTTGCTGGCGCATGCGCACGGAAACATCGGGTCGCAGACCGTCGCGGTCCGCAACGGCTTCGTCCATACCGGAACGGAGAGGTCGGCCGAGCGGCTCGGCGACGGTTCCTACGTCGACCTGCACTGGTACGACCTGCTGGCTACCGATTCCGTCGATCATGGCGAAGTGGCTGGTGTGTAACGGCCTTTCCTAGCCAGCTGCCAGAGCCGCCGTCAGGGCGGGCGCCAAGTCGCCACGGTCGGCCACCACGACGTCGGAAAGGCCGAGCCAAACCGCCAACACGACCAGCTCGACCGCCAGCTCGGCGGCAGTATCGCCCGGCGCGCCAGGCTCGGCCCAGGCCGCCTGGACTCGCAGCACGCGGCCCTGGCGGTCTGCCTTGAGATCGACCCGGGCCACCAGCTCGTCGCCGAGCAGGAACGGCAGCACGTAGTAGCCGTGCACCCGCTTGGCCGCCGGAACGTAGATCTCGATGCGGTACCGGAAGCCGAACAGGGCCTCCGTACGGGCGCGTTCCCAGATCAACGAGTCGAAAGGGCTCAGCAGGGCACGTGCGGCTACCCGGCGCGGAACTCGGGCGGCCCGGTGCAGATACGCCGGCCGGTTCCACCCCTCGATCCGGACCGGGAGAAGTTCCTCATCTTCGACGAGCTCATCGACGGCTCGCCTGGTCGAGGCGACGTCGAGGCGGAAGTAGTCGCGCAGACATTGCCGAGTGGCCACCCCTTGAGCTCGGGCAGCGATCGCGACCAGCTCGCGATGTGCATCGGCGACCGAAGGCGTCGGTGCTTCGAGTACCGCCGGCGGCAGCACCCGCTCGGGCAGGTCGTAAAGCCGCTCGAAGTTCTGCCTGCCTGCTGCCGCGACCTCGCCGGCCCAGAACAGGTACTCCAGCGCCCGCTTTGCCTGCGACCAGTTCCAGCCCCAGCCGTAGTCCTGCGTCTTGGGTGAGTCGTGCTCGATCATCCCGGCTGTTACTGGTCCAAGTCGGCGCACCTCGCCGAGGACCCAAGTAACGAGCTCAGGCTGGTCGCGCGCGATGCGCCGCATCCCGCCCCAGGCGGAGTCGGCAGCGGCATCCATCCGCCAGCGCAGGTGCGGCTGGAGGTGGATCGGAACCAGGGACGCCTCATGCGCCCAGTACTCGAACAGCAGCCGAGGTGCTCGGCTGGCCGCTCGGTCGAGCATCTCCCGCGGATACGGCCCGACCCGGCTGTAGAGGGGGAGGTAGTGCGAACGACACAGCACGTTGACAGAGTCGATCTGGATGATCCCGATCCGGTCGAGGACCCGTCGTAGGGCACGACGATCGGGTCGTACCGGAGTCGGGTCGGCGAAGCCCTGAGCGGCCAGGGCGACCCGACGAGCCTGCACTTGCGACAGGCTGGCTCGAGCAGGTCGGGCCGGCGGCACGTTCGGTGATACTGCCAGCCGGCACCGACAACCTCACGAAAGCGGAGGCCAACGGTGGCCTAGACGTCGAGGTGGATGACGCCGTAGTCGTAACCGCGCCGTCGGTATACGACGCTCGGCGTCTTGGTGTCGGCGTCGACGAACAGGTAGAAGTCGTGCCCAACCAGCTCCATCTCGTAGAGCGCCTGGTCGAGGCTCATGGGGCTTGCCTGGTGAGTCTTCTCGCGGACGACCATGGGACCCATGTCAGCGGCAACGACCGCGGGCGCCTCGTCTTGCGCTGACTCAGGCGAAACGCCATCGGTCGATGTAGCTGCGCCATCGGCCGCCACGGCAGCCCGCCGTACCGACACCGGCGTGCGGGTCCCGTGGTGGACCCGGCGTCGGTCGGCCGCCTTGCGCAGCCTGGTCATCAGCCGCTCCACCGCGATATCCAGTGCCACATAACGATCATCCGCAGCCGCCTCCGCTCGGACGACCGGGCCCTTGGAATGCACCGTCAGCTCGATACGGTCGGACTGCTCGGATCGACGCGGATTGGTTTTCTTGGACAGCTCGACGTCGATCCGGATGACCTTGTGGTCGAAACGCTCCAGCTTGGCCAGCTTGTCGGACACATGGCGGCGAAACCGATCGGTGACGGCTACCCGGCGCCCCTTCAACACGATCTCCACCGGACCTCCCTCGTCTGGTCGGTCAGTCGGGAGGGCATCCGCGGCGCGATTTGGACTCCTCGTCGTCACCACCGGCGACACGGGTGCGCGGCAGATGCCATGTCCTCACGCTAGCGGCTCACCGGCAGCGGGGACACCCCGATCGTGGGCGGGAGCACCTCACGGTGTCGCTGCGATGACAGCCGCACCGCAAGGCTCCAGTCCCATCAGCCGAATTGTCCGGGCAACCTCATCGATCGTCGCCCCCGTCGTCACGACATCGTCAACTATCACGACCCATCGGTACGTCAGCAGTTGTGGCGCGCCCGAACGGATGATCATGGACTCGTGCAGGTTGGCCTTGCGAGCGGCCTGTCCCAGACCGGCCTGGTCCCAGACCCGACGACCGTGTCGTACCGCCGGAACGACGGCGCAGTCGACACCGGCTCGGCGGAGCACGATGCCGGCTCGACGGGCAACGCGAAGCAGGGGATCGTGTCCGCGTTGGCGAGTCGCAGTTCGGGCAGACGGTGCGGGGACCAAGGCCACTGGCCGTAGGGCGAACTCGAGTGTGTCGAGCAAATGGCCTGCCGCAGCCGCTAGCGCGGCACCGAACGGTCGGGACAATCCGAGCCGACCATGTTCCTTGTGCGCCAGCACAGCGCTGCGCACGGCTCCGCCGTACGCACACGTCGCGACGACCGGTATTCCGCCTGGCCGCAGGCCGAGAACCCGGGCCGGCCCCCCGAACTCGCGACGACACGCAGGGCAGAGCAAGCCCGGCGACCTCGCGCAGCCTGCGCACACCCCGCCGAGAGCGAGGTCGGTCGCAGCCGTCGCGAGCTGTCTGATCCAGCCACCCTGATCCACCGATTCAGCGTGGCCGAGCGCGATCGGCTCGCCAACACCTTCTTGATCAACTGTGCACAACATGCGCGGGACTCGCCGTCCGTGTCACCCGGCTTGTGCACACTCGATCCGGCCGGAACGGCGGCAATGTCGCACCGCCCATCTCCACCTAACCTGGATACGCCGGATCCACCGCGGCGCCGATCTCGGCCCAGTGGAGAGTGGGCATCTGCTGGAACAGCGTGCCGTCTTCGGTGCTGACAGCCAGACCTTGACCGGGAGCAGCGGCGATATCGACGGCGTTGGCCACCGTCCCGGCCGGCCTGAGGTCCGAGCCGCTGATGCCGACCCGGTACGGCTCGGTCGACTCATCGTCTCGTTGGACCAGGATGGCCAGCTCGGTCAGTCCCGACCACGCGACGCTGGTGACCACCCGATTGTCGACCTGAACCCGGCGGAGGCCCTCGATGCTGGCCGTCGTCTGAGTGAGATCGCGGAGCACAACTCCCACCATCAATTCGCCCTCGACGGCCACCGCCACTCTGCTTCCGTCCGGCGACACGGCCAGGTCGTCGATGTCGCGCCCGGCCAGCATCTGCGGATTCGGAACATCGGACACCGCACCGTCCGGCGTTGCGACGACGATCCTCGATCCGCCCGGAACCTGGTCCACCGCCCACACCAAGCCGGTCCGATCCCACGACAGCGATCTCAGGTCGGTGCCAGTGACGAGCACAGCGACCTCCGCTGCGCTGTCGAACGGCGCCCAGTACACCTGCGTCCCGTTGGCGTCGACCACGGCAGCCCGGCCGGCCCGTGGATCGACGGCCACGGTCCGTGCTTCGGGGAGCTCACCGAGCGGTCCGGCGACGGGAGTGAGCTGGTCACCGACGACGACACCGGTGTCGGTGAGCGCGAACAGATCCCTCCCGCGCGGTCGATTCGGGTCGAGCTCGCCGAAGGACTCGGCCGGCCCGGCAGTCGACGCGGCGTCGGTCAGCGGAACACCGTCCGCCTCCACCACGACCTGCTGGACGCCGTCGACCTGGTCCAGCGTCCAGGCCAGTTGCGCGGTCATCTGCTCACGCCGATCCTCCGGTGTCCCGTCGGCCGCCTCGGCACTGAGCTCGACCTGTGCGCGACCGGCGTCGACCGCAACCGGAAGTGGGACGGTGGTGCCGTCGGGAAAGGCCGTCGAGACCGCGGGCGCGAGCCATCGGGACGGTCCACGCACCAGTGCTTCGGCGAGCAGGGATGGCACGTTGCCCTGGGTCGGCACATACACCGGATCCGGAACGAGCTCTTCGAAGTCAGCATCCCAGTAATACAGGTTGTACTCACGAAACTCGCTCTCGAAGTCCTTTTCGAATACCAGCAGGCCGGGGGGTGGATTGGCGATCCGCCACTCTCCCTCGACCTGACTCAGGGTCAGGTCGAAGTCCATGACCACCGCCGGTGCCCGGCGGTCATAACCCGCCTCGGCTGTGATTACCGCCTCAACCGTCATGACGAGGCGGACCGCTCCTCGGGCTGTCTGGGTAACGGTAGGCGTGCCCGAGTAGATCGTCATGGCCGCAGACGGCTCCCACACAGACGCGGCATCCGGCGTGAGGAACTCCTCCGCGGTCTGATAGCCGGCCTCGTAGGAGGCCATCGCCTCCAGGAATCCCTGGACGATGTCGGTCTCACTCGCGCCTGCTGCTGGCGGATTCGGAACAAAACCAACCGACACCGGCAGCTGCTCGGGGACCGCTTCACCTTCGACGACCGGCCCCGACGTCGGGATCTGCGCGCAGCCCGTGGCCAACGCGATGACGAGCACGGCAGCAAACCCGAGGCGAGGTCTAGACACGGCGACTGGCCTCCGTGCCGGCTCCCGAGCTGTCTTCCATACTGGGCCGGATAGACCTCCCGGTCGTGGCCTCGCCGCCGAATCCAGCCGGCTGTCCCGTCTGCCGGTAGGGTTCGCCGACGTCGAGCACGTCGGCGTCGTCACCAGCGTCCTCGGGCACCAACGCGATCGGTGACGAGGTCAATTCGGCGCCGGCGCGCTGGGGCAACGTGAGCCGAAACTGCGAGCCGCGAGCCGGTTCCCCCCAGGCCTGCAGCCATCCGCCGTGCAGGCGGGCATCCTCGAGCGCGATCGCCAGCCCCAGCCCGGTCCCCCCGGTGCTCCGAGCCCGCGCCGGGTCAGCCCGCCAGAACCGGTGGAAGACCAGTGACGACTCCCCCGGCTTGAGCCCGACACCGTGATCTCGGACGGCGACGGCGACAGCGTTGTCGTCGGTGGCCACTCGGACGACCACGTCGCGAGCTTCGCCATGCTCGATCGCGTTCACGACGAGATTCCGCAGGACCCGTTCGATCCTGCGGGAGTCGATCTCGGCGATGCAGGGCGTTGCCGGTAGGTTCAGGCGCAGGGCACTTCCCTTTCGTGCGGCGAGCGGTGCAGCACTCTCGGTCACGGCGTGCACGACGTCGCGCACGTCTGCGGCCTCTGCGCTGAGGACGACGGCACCCGCGTCGAACCGGCTGATTTCCAGCAAGTCAGACAGCAGCGCCTCGAACCGGTCGAGTTGGGCCTGCAGTAGCTCAGCGGACCGTCGCACCGACGGGTCGAAGTCGTCGCGGGACTCGTGCAGCACGTCGGCCGCCATCCGGACCGTCGTCAACGGCGTCCTGAGCTCGTGTGAGACGTCGGACGCGAACTGCTGCTGGACCCGGGAAAGTTCCTCGAGTTGTCCGATCTGACGCTGGAGGCTGCCGGCCATCTGGTTGAAGCTGGTCGCCAGCTTGGCGATGTCGTCGCGGCTGCGGACGACCATCCGCTCGGATAGCCGGCCGGCAGAGAACTGCTCGGCGATGTTTGCCGCCATTCGAACCGGAGTGACGACTTGGCGAGTCACCAGCCACGCGATCGCCCCCAACAAGAGGACAAGTACCAGCCCGGCTGTCGCTAGCGCCGCACGAACAAGATCGAGAGTCTCCTGCTGCTCGGTGAGCGGGAACAGGTAGTAAAGCCCGTACGGCTCCCCGCCGGGCGGGATGATTTGTGCACCGGCAACCATGCCCGGGACCGGTGCCGGCGGCGGGTTGCCGCTATAGGAGATCTCCGTGTAGGTCCAGAAGACGGACCTCTTCTCGGCGGTGCGATCTTGCAGGCGCTGCGGGACGCTGTCGGCCTCGACCCGCCGCGACGTCACCGAGGGGTCGTCCCCCCGGGTCAGGACAACCTCGAATCCCTCAGCTCCGGCCCGGTTTGCCAGGTCCCGCACGATCTGCCGTAAGAGCTGGTTGTAGCCGGCCGGCTCGACATCCTCGGAGGCGTCGAGAAGGTCCTGCGCGATCCGCACCCCGGATGTCGCCTGTGCCAATGCAGTATCGCGCTGCTGGCTGAGCAGACCGTCCGTGACCTGCCGCAACACGGTGATTCCCAGGAAGGAGACCACGACGATCGACAGCGCCAAGGTCGCGGTGACCACCCGAAGCTGGATCGAGCGCTGCCAGACGTTGCTGATTCGCCGGCTGATGCGGAGCAGCCACTCACCCGCGCCGCCGAGCACAATGACGATTCGCCGGCGGGAATCGCCGTCACGTACGGTCTGGCCGACGGCGTCGGTCACCTCAGGCCGGGCCCGCCTTGTAGCCGACGCCACGAACGGTCACGACGACCTCGGGCCGCTCCGGGTCGAGCTCGACCTTGGAACGCAACCGCTGGACGTGAACGTTGACCAGCCTGGTGTCGGCGGCGTGGCGGTAGCCCCACACCTTTTCCAGCAGCTCTTCGCGCGTGAACACCTGCCACGGGCGACGGGCCAAGCAGGCAAGCAGGTCGAACTCCAACGGAGTGAGGGCGATCGCCACACCATCACGCTTGACCGAATGGCCGGCGACGTCGATGGAGATATCGCCGACCTGAAGGGATTCAGGCTTGGGATCATCGGTGCGCCGCAGCCGAGCCCGAACACGCGCGACCAGCTCTTTTGGCTTGAACGGCTTGACGACGTAGTCGTCGGCTCCCGACTCGAGCCCGACGACGATGTCCACCGTGTCACTCTTGGCCGTCAGCATGACGATCGGCACGCCAGACTCGGCGCGGATCTCTTTGCACACGTCGATGCCGTCCTTGCCGGGCAACATCAGATCGAGTAGCACCAGGTCGGGCTTGAATTCGCGAAAAGCCGCAAGTACCTCGTCGCCGCGAATGACCACCGCCGGGTCATAACCCTCGTTGCGAAGCACGATCTCGAGCATCTCGGCCAGTGCCTTGTCGTCATCGACAACGAGCACGCGTCCCTTCATGCCCCCATTGTGCGGTCGCCGTATGCGAATCGTGAAAACTGGAGCAACGAGGGTCTCGAGCGAGGAACGAGCGAGGGCCCGAGTGCGACCATCAAGCTGGAGCAACGACGATCGCTGCGGAAACCTCGTGACACGATGTGCCGGACCGAGATGGGCGCCCGCAGCGCACCCGCCAAACCGCAGGAGCAAATCGCCGTGTCGGAAACACCCGGGTGGGGCCGGCCTGAGGAAGACGATGCTTCCTCGCGGCCCGGTGAGCCGCCGTACCCCGGCTGGTCGACTCGCCAGCCGCCGAACTCGGACTGGGCCGCGCCCGGTCAAGCACCGGCTGCGGGTGGACCATCGGGCCCGGCCGGGTCACCTTCCGGCACCGCTACCTCACCACCCGGAGGCTGGGGCGCGCCACCGGCATCGCCGGCCGGTGCTCCGTGGGGGTGGGCGCCTCCGCCGGTGGTCAGACCAGGCGTGATACCGCTGCGGCCGCTCGGGGTGGGGGAAATCCTCGACGGCGCCGTCACGACGATCCGACGCAGTCCGGCACCGATGCTCGGCCTGTCCGCCATCGTCGCGGTCATCACTCAGCTGCTGGGGGTCGCACTCGGCTACATCCTGTTCCAGGACATCGCGGACCTCGAGTCGTTGTCGCCGACGGCCGGACCGGCAGAGGTCTTCAATGCGGTGGCCGGTCTCCTCGGGGCGTCCGCGATCGTGGTGATCGTCACCTGGATCGCCACCGTATTGCTGACCGGCATCCTCACCGTTGTCGTCAGTCGGGCCGTCCTGGGCGAGCGACCAACGGTCGGACAGGCATGGGCTGCAGCCCGGCGCCGACTACCCAGACTGCTCTTGCTCACTGTCATGTACAGCCTGATCTGGCTCGCTCCGTTCCTGGTCGCCACTGTGGCCGGTCTGCTCCTTTTGGCGGCAGGTGTCGAGGGCGAGGGCGCAGCGGGAACAGGAGTGGTCCTGGGTTTAGTCGCAATCCCGGTGGCGGTCTGGCTCTATGTCCGCTACGCGTTGTCCGGCCCCGCCCTGATGCTCGAATCGACCGCCCAGGCCAACAGCGGTGGTTCCCAGCCGATCGGCGTGTTCGGTGCCTTGCGTCGATCGGCCGAGCTCGTCCGAGGATCATGGTGGCGGTTGTTTGGAATCCTGCTCTTGATCCTGCTGATCGCCGGAATCATTTCGCAGGTCATCAGCGTGCCGTTCGCGCTGCCGGCCTTCTTCCTCGACCAACAGCCGAGCGACGCCCAGTTCCTGCTGACGCTGATCGTGTCGGCGCTGGGCGGCATCGTCGCCGCGACGATCACGGCGCCGTTCACCGCGGCAGCGACCGCCCTGCTCTACGTCGATCGCAGGATCCGCCGCGAGGGCCTCGACATCGAGCTGGCCCGTGCAGCTGGTGTCAGCATCCCCGGCAGGACCGACTTCGCTCCACCGGCACCACCCACCGCCGGTCCTGGGTGAGTCCCGACATCATGCAGGCGGGCATGGCCGCGCGGGCCCGATTGCCCGCCGACATCCCGGTCGAGCTGGGGCGGGAAGAGGCACGCGAACTGGCTCGCCGCGAACTGACCGACCCGAGTTACGACGCCGAACCCCCGCTCGTGCAGCAAGTTGTCGAGTGGGTCATCGAACGCATTCAGGATCTGATCAGCCGGACGGCGGGCGTCCTGAGTGGATCTGTGGCCCTGCGGTTGCTCGTGGTGGTGCTCGGGCTGGTCATCGCCGTGGTCCTCCTGCGGATGGGCCCGCTGGCACGGCGTGGGACACGCTCCGATCCGCTGTTCCCGGCCGAGCGCCGCACTGCTGCCGAGTACCGAGCTGCCGCCGAGGCTGCTGCGAGCCGGCAGGACTGGTCGACCGCGGTCATCGAGCGCTACCGCGCCGTCGTCGTGGGTTTCGAGGAGCGCGGCCTGCTCGATCCACGACCCGGCAGAACCGCTGACGAGGCGGCCGCGGAAGCCGGTGCTGTCCTCCCTGGTCTCGTCCACGATCTGACGAGAGGTTCCGTCACGTTCGACGGTCTTCGATACGGCGGGCACGTGGCGACGCCAGCCGACGATGCGCTCATGCGCCGTCTTGACGAAGAGGCTCTGATGGCGCGGCCAGGACCGGCCGAGTCCGGATTCGCTCCAGCTGTACCTGCGGTACCGCGATGACGGCAGCTGATCCATTGCTGTCCGAGCGCTGGCACCGGGGCCGTCGGGTCGCCCTCGTGGTCGGCGTCGTCCTGTTGGCCAGCATCGTGCTCGGCGTAGTTGCCAGCCAGGAGCGGCGCGGCTATCTCGACCCGCAGGGAGTCGACCCGTCCGGAGCCCGTGCCGTCGTTCGGCTCTTGGCAGCTCAAGGCGTGCAAGTCGACGAAGTACGCACGGTCGATGAAGCCGCGTCGGCGACGTCAGCCGGCGAAACGATGCTCGTCACGATCCCTGACCTGGTCCGGCCGGAGAACGTCCAGCGACTCGTCGACACAGGTGCCGATCTCGTCCTGATTGCCCCGGGTGATGCTTCGGCCTTCGCCGACGGCATCGCTCCGGCTGGCTCGGCTGCGCCAGAGGAACTCGATCCTCGATGTGACCTGCCCGCAGCCGAACGGGCTGGTTCAGCGCGGCTGGGCGGTGTTGGCTATGACGCTGGCTCCGCGGCGCACCGGTGTTATCGCGGGGATGACGTGGCGTTCCTTGTCGTTGACTCCACTGAAACCGGAGCGCAGCTCGTCGTTCTCGGCACCGGCGATCCACTGACCAACCACTACCTCGACGAGGACGGCAATGCCGCGCTTGCCCTGGGCCTGCTCGGCCGTCACCCGCAGCTGGTCTGGTTCCGGCCGACGATCGAACCGGCTCCGGCCGGGCAACAGGCCACGTTCCGCGAGCTCTTGCCTGACTGGGTCGCGCCGGTGGTCTGGCAACTCGCCATCGCTGCAGTGCTCGCCGCGTGGTGGCGGGCCCGCAGACTCGGCCCGGTTGTCGCCGAGCCGCTGCCTGTGGTCGTCCGCGCGGCGGAAGCCACCGAGGGCAGGGCCCGGCTGTACCGCCGTGGCCGAGCCCGTGGTCACGCCGCAGGCGTTCTGCGCGCCGCCGTCATTTCTCGGCTGCGATCACGTCTCGGGCTGCCGCGTGATGCCGGCCCGCCAGCCGTGACCCAGGCTGTGTCCGACCGCGTGCGCCAACCACCCAGGCAGGTCGGTGCCATCCTGGCCGGGCCACCGCCGCCAGATGATTCGGCTCTGGTGGAACTGGCTCATGACCTGGACCGGCTCGAGCAGGAGGTACGCAGTCCATGACCTCGCCCATGACCGACCAGCCGACCGTCGACCGGGCCCGGGCAGCGCTGACTGACCTCCGCCAGGAGGTCGCCAAGGCGGTCGTCGGTCAGGACCCCGTGGTGACTGGCCTGGTGATCGCATTGCTGTGTCGGGGACACGTGCTGCTGGAAGGCGTCCCTGGTGTGGCCAAGACACTCCTGGTTCGTGCTCTCGCGGCGGCGCTCGAGGTCGAGACCAAGCGGGTCCAGTTCACTCCGGATCTGATGCCGGGTGACATCACCGGTTCGCTGGTCTACGACGCCCGCACGGCACAGTTCTCGTTTTCCGCGGGACCTGTGTTCACGAACCTCCTGCTCGCCGACGAAATCAACCGAACGCCGCCGAAGACCCAGGCCGCCCTGCTCGAGGCCATGGAGGAGCGACAGGTGTCTGTCGACGGCGTGCCGCGGCCGTTGCCGGATCCGTTCGTCGTGGCGGCGACGCAGAACCCGATCGAGTACGAGGGCACGTATCCACTACCGGAAGCTCAACTCGACCGGTTTCTGCTCAAGCTGACCGTGCCCGTCCCGGATCGTGACGACGAGATCGCCGTTCTGCAGCGCCATGCCGACGGGTTCGATCCGCGGAACCTCGCCGCGGCCGGCGTGTCCCGCGTCGCCGGTCCGGCCGATCTTTCCGCCGGTCGGGCCGCCGTGCTCGCCGTTCAGGCCGGCGGCGACATCCTCGGGTACGTCGTCGATGTGTGCCGGGCCACCCGATCGTCGCCGTCGCTCCAGCTCGGAGTGTCGCCCCGCGGTGCGACCGCTCTGTTGGCCACCAGCCGTGCCTGGGCGTGGCTGTCCGGGCGTGATTTCGTCACGCCCGACGATGTCAAGGCGCTGGCTCGACCCACGCTGCGGCATCGGGTGATCCTGCGGCCTGAGGCGGAACTCGAGGGCGTCACCGCCGACTCGGTGCTCGACACCGTGCTCGGCAGTGTGCCGGTCCCCCGCTGATGGCGCTGACCGGCCGGGTCGCCCTGTTGGCGGCGCTCGGTGCCCTGGTCGTCGGATTGGCCGCGCCATCGATGGTCGGCGTTCTGGTCGTCAGCGGCATCTTGCTGACGACCAGCCTCGTCGACGTAGCCCTGGCTGGGCCGGTGCGACCGATCCGGCTGGACCGAAGCGGAGATCGAACCGTCCGGTTGGGACAGTCGGCACAGGTGACCCTGCACGTCCGCAACGACGGCCGGCGACTGCGTGGGGTCCTTCGAGACGCGTGGCCGCCGTCCGCCGGGGCGATCGGTGAGCGCGCCGCCCTCGACGTCGAGCCCGGTGGGAGGCAGCGCGTCGCCGTGACGCTTCGACCCACCCGACGAGGCGACCGCCCAGCCGACCGAGTCACGATCCGGAGTCTGGGGCCGCTGGGATTGGCCGGCCGGCAGGGTACGCATGTCGTTCCCTGGACGCTACGGGTGCTGCCTCCATTCCACTCCCGCCGGCACCTGCCGTCGCGGCTGGCCCGGCTGCGGGAGCTGGACGGCCGATCGGCCATCCGCATCCGTGGTGCCGGCACCGAGTTCGACTCGTTGCGCGAGTACGTCGTGGGCGACGACACGCGGTCGATCGACTGGCGGGCGACGGCCCGGCGCGGCGACGTCGTCGTGCGGACGTGGCGACCCGAGCGAGACCGACATGTATTGCTCGTGCTGGATACCGGCCGGACGTCAGCTGGCCGGGTCGGTGACGCGCCGCGCCTGGACGCGGCCATGGACGCCGGTCTGCTCCTTGCGGCACTCGCGACCCGGGCGGGTGACCGGGTGGACCTGCTCGCATACGACCGCAGGACGCGCGTCATCGTCGAACGGCCGTCGTCGACCGAGACGCTGCCACGGCTGGTCGACGCCATGGCCAATCTCGAGCCCGAGCTGTTGGAGACCGACCATCGCGGTCTGGCCGTCGAGGTGCTGCGCCGGGCCGGCCGGCACTCGTTCGTCGTGCTGTTCACCGGATTGGATGCTGGCCCGATAGAGGACGGCCTGCTCCCGGTGCTCGGGCAGCTGACGCACCGGCACACGGTGCTGGTCGCAGCAGTCGCGGACCCTCGGCTGGCCGAGCTGGCCAGCGGGCGAGGGGACACCGCCGCCGTCTACGGCGCGGCAGCGGCAGAACATGACCGGATTGGCCGGTCTCGGGTCTCACGTCTGCTCGAACGCCACGGCGCCCACGTCGTCGACGCGCTCCCAGCCGAACTGCCACCTGCAGTCGCAGACGCCTACCTCGAGCTCAAGGCCGCCGGCCGCCTCTGAGGCCCCTCTCCCCCGTCGATCACGTTCACCACCCTGGTCGGTGGTTCACCAGGCGCACGAGCCTCGTGAACCACTGCCGAGCCTGGTGAAGTACGCAGCGACCGCGGCCGTCCACAGCGGCCTGACCGCACGAGTCATTGTCCACAGATCGCTTTCGGGCCTCGATACGGCTCGGCCGGCTGGCCAGGTTGGGGCCATGGACGAAATCTTCGAATCGATCGCCGCCCGGCATGGCGGCGTGGTCATGCGGGAGCAGGCCCTCGCCGCCGGGTACACCCCTGCCGAGATCGACCGGCGTCGGCGAACCCGAGAATGGATGTCGATCCGCCGTGGTGCATACGTCAACCGCGCCGTGTGGGAGGCCATGACACCGGTGCACCGCCACCTCGCGTATGTCCACGCCGTCGTCCAGAGTCTCGATGTCCCCGCAGTCGTGAGTCACCAATCCGCAGTCGTTGCTCACGACCTACCGGTCTGGAACCTGGACTTGTCGCTCGTGCACGTCACGCGCGGCGACCTCCATTCCCCCAGGGTCGAGGCCGGCGTCCACCATCACGCTGGATCGTTGCTCGATGAAGACGTCGACAAAGTCGGCGGCCTTGTGGTGACGGCCCCTGCGCGCACCGCGATCGACACCTCGAGAGAAGCGCCCTTCGAGCCGTCGGTCGTTGTGGCCGACGCAATGCTCCATCGCGGCCTGGTTGACAAGGCCACGATGCTCAACCGCCTCGAGCGGATGCGCGACTGGCCGGGCACGTGCAATTCCGGCCGAGTAGTGGAATTCGCCGACGGCCTGGCGGAGAGCGTCGGGGAGTCTCGGGCGCGGGTTCTCTTCGAGGCGGTCGGCTTCGCCCGACCCATCCTGCAGAAGATCATCACGTTGCCCAGCGGCATACAGGTCGCCCGCTCGGACTTCTATTTCGAGGAGTACGACACCCTCGGCGAGTTCGACGGTCGGATCAAATACGGAAGGCTGCTCAAGCCGGGCGAGGACCCGGGGGACGTGGTCTGGCGAGAGAAGAAACGTGAAGATCGGCTACGCGATCTTGGCTACGAAGTATGCCGGCTGATCTGGGCTGAGCTGCGGAACCGGTCGGCTGTAGCGGAGCGGTTCCGTGCGGCCTTCGCTCGGGCCGGCCGTCGGCGAGCCGTCCTTGTCTGACTTCACCAGGCTTCGCGGTGGTTCACTAGGCGCAGGTGCCTGGTGAACCACCGACCAGGGTGGTGAACGTGATCGACAGGAGATGAACGGGCGGCGTCAGGCGGAGACGGGCAGGACATCGCTTCGGTCCGCGGCGGCAATGTCTCCGGTTTCGCCGGCCTCCGCGGCTCGGCGGCCATAGACCCAGACATAGGCCAGGAACGCGACCTCGGCGGCGACACCGATCGCGATTCGCGCCCAGGTCGGCAAGCCCGACGGTGTGACGAACGCCTCGATCACCCCCGACACAAGCAGCACGCCTGTCAACCCAATCGCCATGCCCACGGCCACCCGGCCCTGCTCGGCGAGTGCCGCGCCCCGCGAGCGCGGTCCAGGATCGATCACTGTCCAGCCCAGTCGTAGCCCCATCCCGGCTGCGATGAAGACGGCCGTGAGCTCCAGCAACCCATGGGGGGTGATCAGGCCGAAGAAGATGTCCAGCTGGCCATGTGCCGCCATCAAACCGGCGGCAACGGCGACGTTGGCGGCGTTGGTGAACAGGATGTACAGCACCGGCAGACCGAGAAAGACGCCGAGCACGAGGGTGCCCGCCGCCACCCACGCGTTGTTCGTCCAGACCTGGGCCGCGAACGAAGCTGCCGGGTTGGCTGAGTAATAGTCCTCGAAGTCGCGTTCGACGAGCTGGCGAATCTCCTCCGGCGCGGCAATGCTCGCCTGGACGGCGGGGGTCACGGCGACCCACCACGCGATCACGGTCGAGACGGCGACGAACGCCAACGCCGTTGGCACCCACCACAGCCGGACTCGGTAGACGGCTGCGGGAAATCGCTGGGTGATGAACGTGACGACATCGCCCCATCCCGGATCGGGTGATCCTGCGATCGCGGTCCGGGCCCGGCCCACCAGATTCGACAGTTTCGCCAGCAGCGCCGGGTCTGGCGCGGCCGATCGCAGCATCGACAGGTGTGTCGACGTGCGCTGATAAAGCGCAACCAACTCGTCGGCCTCGGGTCCGGACAGCTTGCCCCTGCGGCGCGCCAGCGAGTCGAGCCGGTCCCACTCGGCCTGGTGCGCCGCCACAAAGGCGTCGACGTCCACGGCTGGCACACTAGCCAGCGTGAGCGATCTGGTGACCGGCGAGGCCGTGCCACTGGAGATGCGCCTGGCCAAGGTGCCGTCGCGCGCGCTCGCGATTGCGCTGGACTGGTCCGTTCTGGCGCTGGTCGGCATACCGCTCGCGATCGCAACGGAGTCCGCCTTCTCGGGCGCGGACCCGGCGCTGCAGGCCACTGTGGTGCTGGTGGGGTTCATCACGCTGTTCGTCGGCGTCCCCGTGCTGGTCGAGACGCTCAGCCGTGGCCGATCGCTCGGCAAGCTTGTCCTCGGGCTGCGAGTCGTCCGCGACGACGGCGGTCCGGCCCGATTCCGACATGCCCTGACCCGAGGGCTCGCCGGTGTGTTCGCCGACTTCCTGCTCACCTTCGGCGCCGGGGCGGTCATCTGTTCCCTGCTCAACGAACGCGGTAAGCGCGTGGGTGACGTCCTGGCCGGCACCGTCGTCGTCCGGGAACGGGCTCCCGCCGGCTCGTTGCCATTACCGGCCATCCCCCCGCAGTTGGCCGGCTGGGCGACTGGACTGGAGCTGTCCGGACTACCCGCCGACCTGGCGCTGGCCGCTCGCAGCTATCTGACCCGCTACCCGCAACTGGCGCCGGCCGTGCGGGACCAGATGGGCGCACGGCTGGCGGCGGAGGTTGCGGCGGTGGTGACACCTGCGCCGCCTGCCGGTACGCCGGCCTGGGCGTATCTCGCTGCTGTGCTCTCCGAGCGCGGCCGCCGCGAGTCCGAGCGCCTCGCCAACGCCGCCCACACTCGGCAACCCCCCGCTGAAGGCCCGAGAACTCGTAGCTCCGACTCCGCCTCCGGCAAACGCGGAAACCGTCGTCCCGCCGGCACGTGATCAGGCACCCACCCCAGGCGGTTTCAGGCCACCTGTCTGAGTCTCGTCACGAACAACCGCAAGCCAACAGGAGGGGTGGGGTCGTTCGGTCGGGCAGGCTAATCCCGAAGCCCGGGGTACACGTAGGGCGGGACCATTTCTGTCAGAGCAGACGTGGCCTGCCAGACCGAACGACCCCACCCCGACGCGAGGCAGCTCTAGTACCGGTAGTGCTCGCTCTTGAACGGCCCGTCGGCAGGGACGCCGAGATATTCCGCCTGACCGGGGGTCAGCTCGGTGAGCTGAACACCCAGCGCCGGAAGGTGCAGCCGAGCCACCTTCTCGTCGAGCTCCTTGGACAGGGTGTAGACACCCACCGGATAGTCGGCGGTCTTCGTGAACAGTTCGATCTGCGCCAGGACCTGGTTGGTGAACGAGTTCGACATCACGAAGCTCGGATGCCCCGTCGCATTGCCGAGGTTCAGCAGCCGCCCTTCGGACAACACGATCACGCTGTGCCCGTCGGGGAAGGTCCACTCGTGGACCTGCGGCTTGATCTCGACCCGATCGATCCCCGGGACGGTGGCAAGGCCAGCCATGTCGATCTCGTCGTCGAAGTGACCGATGTTGCCGACGATCGCCTGGTGCTTCATCCGGCTCATCTGCTCGGCGGTGACGACGTCGCGGCAGCCGGTGGCGGTGATCACGATGTCAGCACGGTCGACTACTGCGTCGAGCGTGGTGACCTCGAACCCGTCCATGGCTGCCTGCAGCGCGCAGATCGGGTCGATCTCGGTGACGACGACCCGCGCGCCCTGGCCCCGCAGTGACTCGGCGCAGCCTTTGCCCACATCGCCGTAACCGCAGACCACGGCCACCTTGCCGCCGATCAGAACGTCGGTGGCGCGGTTGATGCCGTCGAGCAGCGAATGTCGGCAGCCGTACTTGTTGTCGAACTTCGACTTCGTGACCGAGTCGTTCACGTTGATGGCCGGGAAGAGCAGAGCGCCGTCACGCTGCATCTCATAGAGGCGGTGCACCCCGGTGGTGGTCTCCTCGGTGACGCCCTTGATCTGCTCCGCGACCGACGTCCAGCGCCGCGAATCGGCCGCCAGGGATGTGCGCAGCGCTGCCAGGACGACCGTCCACTCGGCCGAGTCGCCGGGTGCCGCGTCCGGTACTGCACCTGCCTTCTCGTACTCGACACCGCGGTGGACGAGCAGCGTAGCGTCGCCGCCATCGTCGAGGAGCATGTTCGGGCCGTCGCCGTCAGGCCAGAGTAAGGCCTGCTCGGTGCACCACCAGTACTCCTCCAGCGTCTCGCCTTTCCAGGCGAACACCGGCACACCGTGCGGATTCTCCGCGGTGCCCTCCGACCCGACGGCCACGGCCGCTGCGGCGTGATCCTGAGTCGAGAAGATGTTGCACGACGCCCAGCGCACCCGCGCGCCGAGCTCGACCAGGGTCTCGATCAGGACGGCGGTCTGGACCGTCATGTGCAGCGATCCGGTGATCCGCGCGCCCGCGAGCGGCCTCGCTGTGCCGTATTCGGCGCGCATTGCCATCAGCCCAGGCATCTCGTGCTCGGCGAGCCGGATCTCACGTCGCCCGAATTCGGCCAAGGAGATATCCGCGACCTTGAACTCCATTACTTCAACTCCTCCACGATGGGACGGGACGGGGTCCGTCAGAACGAAGAACGGCACCGAGGAAGCGCCGAGTGACCACGGAAGCCGATCGCGGTGTGGTCGTGAGCCGTTCCTGATATCTCACGGCGTCGACGACATCGTGATCGGCCAAGGGTGACCACAACGGGCCGACCACAGGAGCCGGACTCGTTCCGATGGCCCCCGGCACGGTCCATCTGGACCCGCGGCATCACCTGCGCCGGGTGGTGTATCGCAGCAGTCTATGGCGTCCGAGGGGACATCGCCTCACTCGGCGCGGGGGCGGACGTTCGGTAGATGTCGGGCTCGATATAGATGACCTTCGCCTCGGGTACTGCTTCTCGGACCCGACGCTCGGCTGAGTTGATCGTCTCGGCGATCTCTTCCCCGCTCTGTGTTGGCTCCACGCCGATCTTGGCAACGACGAGCAGCTCCTCGGGTCCGACGTACAGCGTCCGCAGGTGGATCACCCGTCCAGACCCGTCACCGGCGAGCGCGGCGGCGATCGCGTCGACGGCGTTCTCGGACGCCCCCTCGCCCACCAGCAGGCTGGACATCTCGAGCGCCAGGGTCACCGCGATGACGACGAGCAGGATGCCGATCGCCGCGGTCCCGGCGACGTCCCAGTACCCGTTCTCGGTCATCAGCGTCATTCCGACCCCGATGAGCGCAAAGACCAGCCCGAGCAGGGCACCGATGTCCTCGAGCAGGATGACCGGCAGCTCCGGGGCTTTGGCGCGCCGCACGAAGCTGACCCACGATGCGCCGGCGCGCAGCTTGTTCGACTCCATGACGGCAGTACGCAGCGAGAGGCCTTCCATCACGATGGCCACAACAAGCACCGCGATCGGCACCCACCACCATCCGCTGTCCAGCAGCTGGTTGGGCTCGCCTGCGTGCACTTCCTCGTACTTGTGCCATGCCTCGTACAGGGCAAACAGCCCGCCGACCGTGAACAGCACGATCGACACGACGAACGCGTAGACGTAGCGCACCCGGCCATAGCCGAACGGGTGGGCAGCCGTGGCTTTGCGAGTAGCGCGCCGACCACCCACCAACAGCAGGACCTGGTTCCCGGCGTCGGCGACTGAGTGGACCGCCTCGGCAAGCATCGAGGACGCTCCGGTCAGCAGATACGCGATGAACTTGGTGATCGCAATGCCGGTGTTGGCCAGCAATGCCGCGATGACTGCTTTGGTCCCACCACTGGCCGCCACGATGGCTACCTTTCGCTCGTGGTCCGGACGATGGTCATCTTGCCCTACCGAATGGCTTCAGCGCTGGAGTGACGACGAAAGCCGTACCCACTCCGGTAAGCGCGAATACACCATGATCGGCCGGCCCGAACGCCGAACCGCCCCGATCGAGCGTCGTCGTCGCGTGGCCATCGGACAACTCGGCTCGACCCTCTGTCACGAGCACGATCAGCGAGCCCTCCACGACTACCGGATCGGCTCCCAACCGGACCCGCTGGAGCCGGACGTCCCGCACGTCGGCCAGCTCGAAGACATCGGCCCCGTCGATCGTTGCCGGCATCAGCCGTAGGTCCATGCCCGCTCGGTATCGCAGGACGCTCAACAGCTCCGGCACGTCGATGTGCTTCGGCGTGAGCCCGGCCCGCACGGTGTTGTCAGAGGCTGCCTGGGCCTCGATCACGACGCCGTGCAGGTAGCAATGGGGCGTGCCAGCCGGCACGGCGCAAGCTTCACCGGCCGCCAGGCGAACCG
Organism: uncultured Actinomycetota bacterium; assembly: GCA_963831385.1. Lineage (GTDB taxonomy): Bacteria > Actinomycetota > Actinomycetes > Jiangellales > Jiangellaceae > JACVRX01. Next base: position 195,450 of record CAWHPW010000012.1, on the reverse strand, counting down.
GTTGTAGAACGAGCGCCAGCAACATGCCTCGATCGCTTGGGAAGAGATCGCCTATCCCGGCGAGGGTGGTGAACGGTTCGATACCAGAGCGCTCTCGACAGGAGGCAGCAACCGCCTTGGCCAGATCTGTGGCCCGCTCAGCCGGAAGTGTCAGCATCCATTGAACGGTGTCTGCCAAGCCGTCCGGCGCCCGGATCAGCTCGACCACCTCGTCGAGTCCCGGAATCTCCAGTTCGCACATCACCTCTTCGGTCTCGGTCGGGATCCGAAACCCAAGCAGCGCTCTGAACTCCGACAGCGCGACGACGAACTCCGGTTTGTGGAACGGGTCACGATACGAGCGGTCGGGAGCGTCGATGGCTTTTCCGGCGTCGTCCTCAGCCGCGAAGCCCGCCTCGGCCTGTCTGCTGGCGGGATGGGCTTGGATGGACAACGGCCGCTCGACGGCCAACACCTTCATCAGGTACGGCAGCCGGGGCCCCAATGCCTCGACGACATCAGCGCCGAGCGCGTTCGACGGGTCGCGGCCAACCAGCTCATCCAGTGGCACCGGTCCCGCCGTGGTGCGAGCGATCGACGGCGAACTCTCGTACGCGCCAAGCCACAGCTCGGCCTGCGGCCGGCCATTCGGAGGAACCCCGAGCAACTCGGGGATGACCGTCGGCGAGCCCCATGGGTGATGCCTGATGGGGTTGTCGAGCAGGTACACCACGTCGGCGAGCTTAGGCGTGGCAACTCACTTCACTAGGTGAATTGGTGGTTCACCATGGCCGTGTGCCTGGTGAACCACCGTCCAGGGTGGTGAACGTGATCGACGGGATCTCGTCAGGCGGCTGGGCGGCCCAGGCCGAGCGCCAGGTAGGCGGCAGCAAAGCGGCCGGTCGCCAGCAAGGCTGCGAATCGGCCGACGTCAGGGCCCTCGACCGCACGCACCTCGTGCACCCGGACAGCCGACCGCTCGGCAGCCCCGAGAACTCGGCCGCGGCCGAGCCGGATGGCCGGCGAGTCGGCGCCGTCGTCGAGCACCAGTAGCGACGGCCTCGACACCGGGACGCCCTCCTCGAACGGGTCGGCGAAGACATCCGGCTCCGGTGCCCGCTCGAGCAGCGGGACGAGTTGGCTGTCGACGCCGGCGATCGCCGGCCGTCCGCACGCGGCGCGCAAGGCCTCCGCAACGCGCCGAGCGGCCCGGGCGGCCAGCACCGATCCGCCCCAGACGACCGGCACGTCGTCGGCGAGAGCCAGCGCGATCTCCTTCGCCGGATTCATGTCGACAGGATTGGCGGCCGCGCAACGCTCGGCCACGTCGTCCAGTGCGTTGGCCACCGGTTCAGCCTCGACCTCGGGACCCAGGCCGAGCAGGTGGAGGGCCCGCAGGACCGGCACTGCAAGCGCGGTGGCGTCGCCGGTCGTGGCGGGTAGCAGCGTCGTGTCCCGGCTCGCCGCCGCGGCCGCGAGGGCGGAGTCCGGTGACCCAGCGACCAGTAGGGAACAACCCCGGCGCACCGCTTCGGCGACGAGCATCAGGGCGTCCTCGTCCGAGCCGTCGACCGACATCATGACGACCAGGTCGAGCGGTCCGGCCCAGCCCGGCAGGCCAGGATGCGGCCAGGCCACGAACGGCACCGGGCACACAGGCTCCAGCACAGCCCGAAACAGCCGTCCGTCGACACCGCCGGCGATCACGGCCCGCGGCCGAGCCTGAGCCGACAGCCTGGACAACGCCTCGGCGGCCTCGTCCATCGAGCGACGCACCTCCGCACCCCAACTCGCGACCTCGCGCAACACCGGGTCGATGGACGCCAGGGCGCTCGGGTTGTCTAGCGCGGTGTCGTCGAACACGCCTGTGTCAGCTCTGGCGGGCTTCGTCGACGAGCAGCACCGGGATGTCGTCGCGAACTGGGTAAGCCAGCCCGCAACCCGTGCAGACGAGCTCGCTTGCCGTCTCGTCTACGCGCAGTGAGGCGTGGCACGCGGGGCAGGCGAGGATCTCGAGCAGGGTGGGGTCGAGGTTCATCCAGGATCTCCTGTGCCGTGCTATTCGTTCACGAGGCCAAGCACCTCGTCCCGAACCCTCTCCATGGTGGCTCGGTCGGTTGCCTCGGCGTTCAGCCGGATCAATGGCTCGGTGTTCGACGCCCGTAGGTTGAACCACCAGTCCGCGTGCTCGACGGTCAGCCCGTCGAGGTGGTCCAGCGTGACCCCGGGCCGATCCGCGAAAGCGGCCTCCACGGCAGACATGGTTGCGCCCTGGTCGGCGACCCGACTGTTGATCTCCCCCGAGGCGGCATACCGCTCGTACGAGGCGAGCAGTGAGGACAACGTGGTGCCCTCCGGCTCGTGGCCGAGCGCAGCCAGCACGTGCAGCGCGGCCAGCATCCCGGAGTCCGCTCGCCAGAAGTCCCGGAAGTAGAAGTGGCCGGAGTGCTCGCCGCCGAAGATCGCGTCCGTCTCTGCCATGGTCTGCTTGATGAACGAGTGGCCGACCCGAGTCCGGATCGGTGTTCCACCGTGCTCACGAACGATCTCGGGTACGGCCCGAGACGTGATCAGGTTGTGCACGATCGACGAGCCGTGGGCCTGACCCAGCTCTCGGACGGCGATCAGGGCGGTCAGGGTCGACGGCGCGACAGGCTCGCCGCGCTCGTCGACGACGAAGCAGCGATCGGCGTCGCCGTCGAACGCCAGGCCGATGTCGGCACTGTGCTCGACCACGGCCGCCTGCAGGTCGCGCAAATTCTCCGGCTCGATCGGATTGGCCTCGTGGTTGGGGAACGAGCCGTCGAGCTCGAAGTAGAGCGGGATCACCCGCAAGCCCGCCACGTCGAGTACCGAGGGAACGGTGTGCCCGGCCATTCCGTTGGCTGCGTCGACCACCACGGTCAGCGGCCGCACCGCAGACAGGTCCACGAGCCCGCGTAGATACTCGGCGTAGTCGGCCAGCACGTCGCGGTGCTCCTGCGAGCCAGGGGTGTCGGCCGCATCGAACACGCCCGCTTCTGCCAACTCCCGGATCCGCTCGAGCCCGGTGTCCTGGCCGACCGGCGCGGCACCCGCGCGGCACAACTTGATGCCGTTGTACTGCGCCGGGTTGTGGCTCGCCGTGAACATCGCACCCGGCAGGCCGAGCCAACCGCTGGCGAAATAGAGCTGGTCGGTCGAGGCAAGCCCGATGTGCACGATGTTCGCGCCGCGGTCCGCTACGCCGTCCGCGAATGCCTGAGCCAGTGGTTCGGACGACGGGCGCATGTCATGACCGACAACCACGGCGCCCGGCCCGTCGAGCACCTCGAGCACGTCGACGACCGCACCGCCAACCGCGCGCGCTACATCTTCGTCGAGCTCGTCGGGAACCACACCACGGATGTCATACGCCTTGACGATTGTTCCGAGGTCACGCATGCGCGCACATTACCGTCGCACCACTCACGCGTCGGGATCGCGCAGAACCCTCAAGTGACCGCGGCGACCGACCTCGCTGATTCGCGCTCGCTCGACCGGCTGCGGTCGGGCTGCCTCACGGACCGCGTCGGCCAATGCCAGGAGGTCGTCGCTGCTAGGCCGCAGACTTGCCGGGTCGGGCGCTATCCGGACAACCTCCCACCCGTTCGGCGCCACCAGTCGGCCCGAGTGCTCGGCGCACAGGTCATAGCAGTGGGGTTCGGCATAGGTGGCGAGAGGGCCGAGCACGGCCGTGGAATCCGCGTACACATAGGTGAGAGTCGAGGTCGCCGGGCGGCCGCACGCGGACCGCGAACATCGACGAGCAGGGCTCACGGGCGAACCGTAGCGCGAGTCCACGCGACGTCCGCTTCGGCGCGCCCAGGCAGCCTGCAGCGGCAACCCACTCTCGCAGCCCACGGCTAGGCTGCTCGTGTGGGCCGGCGACCAACTATTCGACGCGCCCAGGCGACCGTACCGGCCATGCAGCGGGACCGGCATGGCCGTGGTGTGCGTGGTCCGCTGGCCCCCGCCGGTTCCCCGCTGGCGCGCAGCCGGGCCCAACGGTTCGACGAGTTGGTGATCGACACCGTCGATCGGCTGAACCGGCGTTGGCGCGACCAGCTCGCCGCTGTCGAGTTCGCCGTCGAGGACGTGCCGTCGATGGAGGACTGGAATCGCGACTGGGTACCGCTGGCCCGCACCTACGCCGCCACCGGCGCCTTGCCCACCCGGGTCGTCATCTACCGGCGGCCGGTCGAGACCCGAGCGACCGCCCCGCGACAGCTTCGGCTGCTGTTGGGCGACGTCGTCGCCGAGCAGGTGGCCGAGCTGTTGGGCGTCGAGCCCGACGAGGTCGATCCGTCCTACGGCTCCGCCCGCGACGACTGAGCCCGGCCGGGCCGCGCCGGCCTGTGCGCCCACCTGCCGGTCGACGCGGCCGGATGCGGAAGCGGGCGTCTAAAGAGCGAACCGTGGCATGCTTTCTCGCCACGGTTCGCGGAGCCCGCGGAGCATCCGGCCGTGGCGGCCGGTAGACAGCCTGAGGGACCGACCTTGGGCGCTCCGCATGCCAGGCTCGAGGACAAGGTCAGCGGGTTATCGGACCGGCCGGAGCGAGTCCGGTCGGCAGCTCACCGGTGACCTCTGGCACCCGCACCGTCACGACCGGGGCAACCAGAGGCATCAGATCCAGCAGTGCGCCGGCGTCGTCGGACCCGACGATCTCGCGGGTTATCGCCACCGTGCCGGGCTCGGCCGGTTCGACAATCACCGTCGTCCACGAGTTGTCGGGCACGGCCGCCACCGCGACCGCCACCGTGCTCCTGCCCGGCACGTCGACTGTTTGCTCCTCGGCGACCGACCCGTCGGTGGTCAAGCTGCGCACATGGACTCGGGCCGGAAGCTCACCGACAGCGGTCATCAGCAGCGACGTCGCGAGGCTCTCGCTGCTGAGCGCGAGCAAGGCGGGTGCCGGGCCGGCGAGGGCGGCGGCGGCAGCCGTGTAGGCGAGGTCTGGCGCAGAGTCCTCGGGAGTGTCGACGACGCGGACCGACGCCGTGATCGGCGCGTCGCTGTCCAAGGCGACCGCTACGGCTGCTTCGCCGGCCGCATCCCCGATCGGTATCTCGCCCACCGTTCCGGCCGCGACAGTCACGACATCCTGACCCAGTGGACTGAACGGTCCGTCGGGACCGAGCAGGCGCAGCGACACGATGGCGTCGGTGTCCCCGGGAGCGAGGATCCGCAGCGTGCGCTCACCATGCCCCGGCACGCCAGGAATGACGACCTCGGTGCTTGGCGGCTCCGCAGCGGGTATGAACGTCACGCCTTGGGGATCCAAGTCGTTGCTCTCCCGCATTTCCAATGCTGCAGCGATGCGGCCCTGCGAAGCCGAGACCCGCACGCCGATCCGCTGCGCCGATGGGTCGAGGGCGTCGAGCAGCAACAGATGTTGGCTGCGAGCGGGTACCGCGATGTCCTGAGTCGCCGGTGCGTCGACCGGACCAGACTCGTCCCAGACCGAAACGTCGACCACGGCTGGCACGGTTGTCGGGTTCGACAGCACCAGCCGTCCTCGACGACCCACCTCTCCGGAGCCGCCGACGAACCATTGCTCTCTGGCGGGTGCAGTGCATCGACCAGTGACCAGCCCACGGAAGTCCGGGCCGCTCGCGATCATGGACTGCTCCGCGGCGAGACCCGGAGCCAACGGCCCGACGGCCCGGACGGCATAGCCAACAGGGTCCTCGGTGTCGATTTCCTGTGCCGTGAGCACACCGGCATCGGCGGCCGAGAACGTGGTCGTCACCTCGGCCTCGGGGCCGAGTAGCGGCTGGACGGCAATCGGTTCATTCTCCGTCCCGTCCTGCGGCGTCGAGTCACTGCCCATCGCCAGGACACCGACATACGACGAGGCACGCGCCTCCCCGCCGACGAACGGACACACGAGAGTCGCGCGAACGAGCGGCTCCTCCTGGCCGGGACGATCGCGGACGACCGATTCGGGCGGGCCGACGAAGGCGGCGACCCCCAGCACCGCCGCCACGCCTGCCGGCACCCACAACGCCGCCAGTCCGGGCCGGCTCATGAGTCGTCCCCGTTGCGTTGCTGCCGACCCTTGGCCCGTCGACCCCCGCCGTGACGCTCACCAGCGCGGCTCGTCCCGCCACGTCCGGCGGCGCGCCGACCCACGTAGGTCTGATCGTCGGATGTGAGCGTGCGTCGGCGCCTGGATCGGGTCGGAGCTGCCACCGCGTCCGCAGTGACGAGCTCGTCGGTGCTTGTTGCCGGCACGAGTTCAGGCGCCGGCGGCAGGTCGAGCGACTCGGGCCCGTCGTGATCGACATCTGCGGCATCGTCGACGGCGCCGCGTTCCCGACGGATTCCAGGCAACGCGAGGACAACGGCCACCAGGACAGCGACCAGCTGAGCCGTCAGCCAGGCCGACCGCTGCGGGCCTCGGTGGCTGATCTCGACCTCACCGCCACCGGTCGGCACGGCGAACGCCTGCGACCAGTCGTCGACGGCCGCGACTTCCAGTGCTTCGCCCGAGAGGGTGGCCCGCCAGCCGGCATCCGCCCGCTCGGCGAGCACGAGCTGACGGTCGACGGAATCCGCCGGGATGACACCGGTGGCGACCACCTCGTCGCTCGGCACCACGACCGGACCGTCGGAACCCCCCAGGACACGCACCCGGCCAATGTCGCCGGCCACCTGCCACATGACGGCGTCCTCGGGTGCACTTGCGCGGGACAGGCCCGGAACGGTGTCGAGGACATCGACCAAGCCGGGGTCGGCGGGGGCAGGCAAGTAGACGTATCGAGCCGCAAACGGCGCGAGGGCTGAGGCATCGGCACCGCCGCGATCCGATACCAGGTCACCCACGACCTGGTCGAGGGCCGCATAGTCCTCTGGCGGGGGTCCGGTCTCGGCGTCTCCGAGCCGGGGCCCGGAGCGACGCAGCAGCGCGTATGTGATGCGGCCGTCCTCGGCGCGACTCAACACGAGGGTTCGGACCCGCTCGGGCCGGGCCGCTTCATCGACGACATACGCCGGGAGCACGGCGGGGTCACGCCGCTCCAGCGGATCGTCCGCTCCCCGCACGAGCCACCATCCGGCCGCGACCACCGAGCAGCCGACGGCAATCGCGACGACGATGACCGCGAGCGGCTGTCGCCAGCCGAAGCTAGCGCCGGACAGGCGCTGGCGGAGTCGTTCGGCACCAACGGCGCCGGCGACCAGCAGGCCGCCGCCTACCAGTGCCGTCGGGTACCCAGGCCAACCGGCGACCGGCGTCTCCAACGTCGGCCCGGTGACCGGCAAGCGGGAGACGATCACGCCCAGCACGAGAGCCACCCCGGCGACTGCCCATCCGGCCAGCACCGGCAGGCGCCGATCCGACCGAAGCAGAGCGCCCCAGCCGGCGAGCACGACGCCAATCCCGAGCAGGACGGGGGCGGCACCAGGACCGCCCGGGTGCTGGAGCAGGACTGCCCACGGCGCCAACGCCGAGTCGGACAGACCCGGTCCCGGCGTGCCGGCCTCGGTCACGAGCAGGACGGGGTCGCGGATGACCTGGCCGGTCCACGGCATGAGGACGACCGGCGCGACCGACAGGGCCGCCAGCATGCGAAGTACTGAACCTCGGTCGCGGTAGACCGTCGCCATGCCGACAGCGGCCAGCACCAGCGCCGACACCCAGGCCAGCGGTACGAACGCCGCTGTCACCGCCAGCAGCAGCCCGGTGCTCCACGCCGCTCGGAATGGGCCGGGTCGCCCCGGGGGACCCAAGGTCCGCGCGGCAGCCAGGGCCACCAGCGGCGTCAGCACGACTGCCGCGGCCGTACCGAGCCGGCCTGCGGCAATCGCACCCGTGGTGGCCGGCAGCAGCGCGTACGTCCCGGCAGCCCAGACCCGGATCCAGCGTGACTCCACCAGGCGACGTGCGACCAGGTACGCGGTGAAGCCCGCCAGCGGAACCGAACCGATCAACAACAGGTCCACGGCGAAGGAAGGGCTGCGCAGCAGCGTGCCAAGCGCAGCGATCGCCGCGAGATAGGGCGGCGCCGCAGTCGGACTGCCCAGTCCGACGCCGTGCCAGGACTCCGTGTAGGTGGACCACAGGTCCGGCGCGCTGTCCGGGGCAGGAAGCAGGGCGCCGCCAGTCAACCGGCCGGATCCGATGAGATCTCGGGCGGCGAGCAGGGCCAGCACCACCAGCCCGGCCAGGAGGAACACCGACGGGCGCAGCACGGCCCGCAGAAGTACAGAGTCGGCCTCGACGGGCTCTTCGTCGTCGTCCGCCGAGCCGGACGCGGCTCGCCGACGGTCGGGCAGGTCGTAGCCGCCACCGGTGCCGGTTACCAGCCCCAGCACCGTCTCCCCGGCGTTGCGCAGTTGTTGGCTCATGGACGGGAAGAACGGGCGCAGCTCGGACTGCCCGACCGTGCGGGTGCGGGCTCGCCGTCGTCGGGCCATGAACACCCGATCCGGCCGGGCCAGAATCCCGAGTACCGCGACGAGCTCCTCGCCGGCGAGCGCCGGCTGCTTTCCGAAGAGGAAACCGAGGGCCCGCGCCAGGCCGCCGAGCAGGATGCGCAGGTAGACGAACGGCACGTGACTCGCGGGGGCGTTGGCGAGCAGCACGTAGAGAGCGTTGCGCCGGTCGACCAGGTGAGCCCGGTCTCGGGTTGCGCCGAGCCGACGCCGGCCGTGTGCGGCAGCCTCCGCGTGCTGGACGATGGCGTCGGGATGGACGACGACGGGATATCCAGCGAGATTGGCCCGCCAGCCGAAATCGATGTCGTCCCGGAAGATCGGCAACTTCGGATCGAAACCGCCGAGCTCATCCCAGACGTCGCGACGGACCAGCATCCCGGCACTGCCGACGGCGAGGACGTCCCTGGTTGCATCGTGCTGACCCTGGTCGTACTCGCGCTTCTCCAAACCGGTTTGCCGACGGCCGCCGCCGGTCATCGACAGGCCGACCTCGAGCAGCTGGCGTTCATCCCGCCAGCTGCGGACCTTGGGCCCGATGACCCCGACGTCTGGCCGGCGGACGGCGTACTCGAGGAGGCGGCGCAATGCGTCGGGCGCAGGCGCGCAGTCGTCATGGAGCAGCCAGACCCATTCAACCTGCTCGTGCCATGTCGTCTGCACCGGTGTGCGGGCCTCCGCCGCTTCGAGACCAGCCTGAATCGCGGCACCGAACCCTGTCGACGCGGGCAGCGACACCACAGAGCTGGTGCCGAGTGCCCGGTCGAGCAGGCTCACGGTCGCGTCCCGACTGCCGGTGTCGACCGCGATCAAGCGGTCCGGCGGACGGTCAGCGGCGTCGAGCGCCGCAAGGGTCCGTGGCAGCCAGCGCTCGCCGTTATGTGCAACGAGGACAGCGGTGACGTCATGGGCCAGCAGCGCGGTCGGCTCGACCGGTTCGGATTGCATGGGCTCGACGAACGCGTCGAGCGCGGAGTCCGCCCCGATCCCGGGGTCGGAATAGACGCTCGGCGTACCGTCACGCAGATCTGGCGGAGAGATCGGGTCGGTCGGCATGCCTCGTCGGTGGTCCAGGGCTCGGGTGCCGGCGGGCAGAAGCCCCGCGCGCCGGGCGAGGCCCTACCTTACGCGGTGCACAAACCCACGCGACGAGCAGCCAACTCGGTCTTGGGTTGCGGTCTTGTCGGGGCGGAGAAACGGTTGGTTGGGCCAATCCAAGCTGAGAGTGCCCACGTCAGTGCCGCTTTGTTCCCCAGCTTCGTTCTTCAGCCTCGCAACCAACCCTTTCCCCGCCCCTCCGACACCCCGAGTGCGGACGAACGGTTAGTCCGCCCGACACCCGACTGCGGGGGCCCGTCTGTCAGCCGGCGCGCTTTTTCAGCTTGCGCCGCTCGCGCTCGGAGAGTCCGCCCCAGATACCGAACCGCTCGTCGTGCATCAGCGCATACTCGAGGCATTCCGCGCGCACTTCGCAGCCCAGGCAGACCTTCTTGGCCTCCCGCGTGGAGCCACCCTTCTCCGGGAAGAACGCCTCCGGATCGGTTTGCGCACACAGGGCGCGCTCCTGCCAGCTCATCTCCTCGGCGTCGCCGGTGAGCAGGCTGTCCCACTCGCCCATGGCTCGCCTCCCTCGACCCTCGTCCCCCGAGTGTCCCGCCAAGTCGACGACACACCGCACGACACGGATGAAATTACATGCCTGCAATACGTGTACGTCAAGCCCAACCGTGCTATGAGCGCAAATCGATTCCCCTCGACATGATCAGGAGAGGAGGCGGTGTAGCGTCGCGAACCGTGCCGCGAATCACCGCACTGGCCGGCGGGATCGGCGGCGCACGATTCCTACGCGGACTACTGCGTGCGGCCCCGGACGCCGAGATCACCGTCATCGGCAACACTGCCGACGACATCACCCTGCACGGCCTGCACGTGAGCCCGGACCTCGACACCGTCATGTACACCTTGGGCGGGGGCATTGACGAAAGCCAGGGTTGGGGCCGCGCGGACGAGACCCACGCGGCGATGGCGGAGTTCGCCGCGTACGGCGCCGAACCGAACTGGTTCACCCTCGGCGACAAGGACTTGGCCACGCATGTCGTGCGCACCCAGATGCTCGATGCCGGGTACCCGCTTTCCGCCGTCACCGAGGCTCTCTGCGACCGCTGGCGGCCCGGGGTTCGGCTGTTGCCGATGACCGACGACCGGGTCGAGACCCACATCGTCCTTGCTGGCCCGGAGCAGCGTGCGATCCACTTCCAGGAGTGGTGGGTGCGACTGCACGCCGCCGTACCGGCCGAACGCATCGTCCTCGTGGGCGCCGACGCCGCCAAGCCGGGCCCGGGGGTTCTCGACGCGATCGCGACAGCCGATGTCCTGCTCCTGCCGCCATCGAACCCGGTCGTGAGCATCGGCCCGATCCTGGCTGTCGCGGGGATCCGAGAGGCTCTCGCGGCGGCGCCGGCCCCGGTCGTCGGCTTGTCGCCGATCGTCGGCGGCACACCGGTCCGCGGCATGGCCGACGCATGCCTGAGCGCCATCGGCGTCGAGACGACGGCCGCCGCGGTCGCGGGACTGTTCACCGACATTCTGGACGGCTGGCTCGTCGACCTGGCCGACGCGGACGCCGTGGCATCCGTCGAGGCGACCGGCGTCCGGTGCCGGTCGCTGCCGCTGCTCATGCGTGACGTGGACACGGCCGCCGCCATGGCCCGCGCTGCTCTCGACCTGGCCGAGTCGCTGCGATGACCGTGTACCAGGTGCTGGCGATCGAGGGGATTCCCGACGTCAGAGCCGGCGACGAGCTGGCGGACCTGATCGCCGACGCGAACGTAGCGCTACACGATGGCGACATCGTCGTCGTCAGCAGCAAGGCCGTGAGCAAAGCGGAGGGTCGCACACGCTCGGACGTCGACCGAGATACCGCGATCGACGCCGAGACCGAGCGGGTGGTCGCCGAGTGGATGACGCCCCGGGGTCGGACGGTCGTCGCCCGGACCCGACACGGCTTCGTCCTGGCGGCTGCAGGTGTCGACGAATCCAATGTGCACCCTGGCGAGGTCGCACTGCTCCCGGCGGATCCCGATCGATCCGCTCGCGCGATTCGCCATCGCCTACGTGATCAGCTCGGCATCCGCGTCGGTGTCGTCATCGCCGATACCGCGGGCCGGCCGTGGCGCGACGGCGTCGTCGATTTCGCAGTCGGCGCGGCCGGCGTTGTCGTCCGGGACGACCTGCGCGGGCGCACCGACGCCTACGGCAACACGCTGGAGGTCACAGTCGTCGCGGTCGCCGACGAGCTCGCCGCCGCGACCGAGCTGGTCCGCACCAAGCTGGCCCAGATCCCGGCCGCCGTAGTCCGCGGTCTCCCTCATCTGGTCACAGGCGACGACGGACCTGGCGCCGCCGCCCTCGTCCGCCCGGCCGACGAGGATCGGTTTCGACTCGGCACCAGCGAGGCGATGCGCGAGGCCGTGTTCGCGCGGCGAACCGTCCGCGCGTTCACCGACGAGCCTGTCGATCGAGCGGTCGTTGAGCGCGCCGTCGCTGCGGCCGTCACTGCGCCGGCGCCGCATCACACCACGCCGTGGCGGTTCGTCCTGCTCGAGGACGAGTCGACCCGCATCCGCCTGCTCGACGCCATGCTCGACACCTGGGTTGCCGACCTGCGCGCCGACGGGTTCGACGAAGGCGCGATCGCGCGCCGGATAGCCCGCGGTGACGTGCTGCGCCGCGCCCCTTACCTGGTCGTCCCATGCCTCGTCGCCGACGGCTCTCATCCGTACCCGGACGCACGGCGAGCAGCAGCCGAAACCACGATGTTCCACCTCGCCATGGGTGCCGGCATCGAGAACCTGCTCATCGCCCTGGCCGTCGAAGGACTCGGCTCGGCGTGGGTGTCGTCGACGCTTTTCTGCGGCGACGTCGTCCGCACAGTCCTCGACCTACCCGGTACCTGGGAGCCAATGGGAACGGTGGCGATCGGGCACGCTGCCGCGCCGCCACGCGATCGCCCGCCCCGCGACCCGGCCGAGTTCATCGTGGCACGCTGAACTGTCGAGCGTGGCACGGTGACCGCTTCTCCGGCGACGGTCAGATCCGGCGGAAGTCGCGGACCGGCAGGCGGGGGGCGCGACGGGGAGGCATGGCACCCGCACGGGCAAGCAACAAGCAGGCGCGGTAGCGCTGTCCGGCATAGGGCTCGAGCAACTCCAGCATCCGGTCGTCGTCGGCGCGTTCTTCGCCGGCCAGGTTGTAGGCCACCAGTCGAGGCAGGTGGAAGTCACCAACCGAGACAGCGTCCGGGTCGCCAAGAGCCCGCTGCATGACCTCGGCTGCCGTCCAGGCGCCGATGCCCGGCACCGTGCGCAGCCGACGCTCCGCCTCGCCACCCGGCAGGTCCTTCACGTCCTCCAGCCGGGTGGCGAGCCGAGCGGCTCGCACGACAGTCCCGGACCGGTTCGGGCCGACGCCGGCGCGATGCCATTCCCATGACGCCAGGCTCGCCCAGCGACGCGGCGTCGGTACCACTCGCATGCCTTCAGGTGCTGGCCCGGGAGCGGGGTCGCCGAAACGAAGCAGCAGTGACCGCCACCCCCGCCAGGCCTCCCGACCGGTGACCTTCTGCTCGAGTACGGCCGGCACCAACGCCTCCATCACCAGGCCGGTTCGGCTGAGCAGCAATCCGACATGACGCCGGGCCGCCCGGGCCAACAGCGGATGGGCGGGGCGAAAGCCGGCTGGATCGTCGTCGGCCCCGAGCCACTGCGGCAAGGCCTCCAGGGTGTTCGGCCCGCCCGGTCCCCACGCTGTCGCGGCCACCTCGCCGTCGGCGGGCCGGGCGGTCACCCGTACCGTGGCGGGGCCATCGGCGGTCCGGCAGGTGCGCCACACAGCGCCGTCCGGCGTTATCCGGTGTGCCGGGTCGCCACGGCCGCGCCAGTGGACCCCCAGAGTGCCGGCAACGTCCACCGGGCGGCCAGGTCGCCACACCCGCTCGAAGGCCCGCACGGAACCATCCTGGCCCGCCATCCGTAGAATCCCTCGACCGAACCGCACTTTCCGGGAGCGAAGCAACCCTGTGGCGAAGAACACCAAGAAGCCGGTCAAACGACCGGAGACCGCTCGGCGCGAAAAGGTCGATGCGCTGCGTCGCGAGCAGCAACGCTCCGAGCGGCGCCGGACGCTCCTGTTCGTCGGGATCGCCGTGGCAGTGGGACTCGGACTGATCGCGGCCGCGGCCGTGCCGTTGATTCGAGGATGGCTCGACGACCCAGCTCGGCGGGACTGGTCAGACATCGGAGTGTCCGCCTCGGAAGCCTCCTGTGAGGCAGTCACGCAGGAGGAACAGACCGGCAGCTCAGACCACCGGCCCGACGGCGAACAGATCGACTACGCTTCGGCGCCCCCGACGTCTGGACCGCACTACCAGGTGCCGGCGCCGTTCACGCGCAAGTTCTACACGCCAGACGACAGCCCGGAGATCGAGCAGCTCGTGCACAACCTCGAGCACGGGTACACCATCCTCTGGTACGACCCGTCGGTCCTCGAAACGGAACAGGAGACGCTGCAGGAGCTCGGGACAAAGGTGACCGAGAGCGAAGACGTCACCGAGCAGGTCGCGGGCAAGTTCGTGGTCGCGCCGTGGGACACCGAACGCGGCGAATTCCCTGAGGGTACGTCCTTCGCGTTGACGCACTGGGGTGCCGAGCAGGGCTTCCGGCAGTACTGCGGCGAGCTCTCCGGTGAGGTGATCCGTGACTTCGTCACCGCACACCCGTTCAGCGACTCCCCCGAGCCGAACGGCGGCTGAGGGCTACCCGAAACCCCGCCCCTCGGCGGCCGGTGGCGCGGATGCCTCCATGGCGGCGACGATTCGCGAGCTGGAGTCCGCCTTGTCGGTCCCACCGACGCCGTAGAGCAAAGTGATCTTGTTTCGCGCGGCGGAGGCTACCTCGTCTGGAGGGAGCGTGCTGATGTCTCGTCGGTCGCCGCCGTTGCAGAACTCGAGGTCGGTGGTCGGATAGTCCCTGCGCACCACGTCGAATGTGCCGTCGATACCTGGACCGTCCTCGACCGCGAGGTACGCGGCATCGACGACGCGAAGCGCCGACACGATGCGCATCCTCGGTCCTTCCGGCTGGATGACCCGACCCTTCTTGAGGACCTGCTGACGATCGTTGTTGACGATGACGATGAGGTATCCCGAACGTGACCGAGCAGCCTCGAACAGGTCGAGATGTCCTTCGTGCAGGGGGCTGAAATACCCACTCACGATCGCCGCTCTTACGGGCTTCTCCGGCACAACTGCTCGCCTTCGTCTTCTCCCCCGACGGTTTGCCTCGGCCGATCATCGTAGTGGGCCGATGCCCGACCGGAGTGTGCGATCCTTACATCGACCGCATAACGGACCGAACCGGGCAGCGATGGACGAGGGGACGACCCAGAAAGGCGAAACGGCCGCTCCGTCCTCGCGACGTGACAGGCGGTCCGGTCGCCCGCGCGGTTGGTTGCTGCTACTCGCTTGCCTGGCCGCTCTGTTGTCGGTCGTGCTGCTCATCGCCGCCGGCGCGTGGTGGAAGGTCCGGGACGTGTCCAGCAGTATCGAGCGCATTCCGGACGCATTCGAGATTCCGGAAGACACCCGGCCGACACCGGCCCCCGACGGCAGCATGAACTTCCTGCTCGCCGGCCTGGACAGTGAGGCAAGCGTGGGCTCGTTCGAGGAGGGTGAGGCACGAACCGACGCGGTGATGATCCTGCATCTCAACGAGGCGCGCGACGAGGCCTACCTCATCTCGATCCCGCGCGACACCTGGGTACCCATTCCCGGGCACGGCGAGAACAAGATCAATGCGGCATATTCCTTCGGCGGCCCGCCGCTGTACGTCCAGACCGTGGAGGAACTGACCGGACTGCGGATGGACCACTTGGCCATCATCGACTGGAGCGGCTTCCGGGCCCTGACCGACGCGTTGGGTGGCGTCGAGTTGACGTTCGCGGAGCCCGTCGTCACGGCGGACGGCACCACCTTCCCGGCGGGGACACACACGCTGACCGGCGAGCAGGCACTGCAGTACGTACGTGAGCGCAAGGGCCTGCCCGCGGGCGACTTCGACCGAGTCAAGCGCCAGCAGAACTACTTGCGCGCGCTGCTGCGCCAGTTGGGAGCCGGCGACATCGTGTCCGATCCGAGTCGGTTGCTGAAGGTTCTCGATGCGGTCGGCGATGCGGCGAAGGTCGACGACGAGCTCTCCACCACGGGCCTGATGGGTCTGGCCCTCTCGCTGGGTGACCTGGGCGGCGACGACATCACCCTGCTGACGGTTCCGACGCACGGGACCGGCTGGGCAGGTGCGGCAAGCATCGTCGTCTATGACGCCGAGACGGCGGGCCTGCTCTGGACGGCCGTCCGTGCGGACGACGTCAGATCGTTCGTTGCCACGCATGGTGATCTTGTTACCGGAGAGCTCATCAACTAGCGCCGAAAATCTGCTTGGTTCGGCTGCGATTCTCTAGTTCGGTCAGGTAGGCTCCAGCCCGCGTCCCCTCCGGCAATCGTCACGCTGTGGATTGGGTACGCAAAGGGTGGGATTCAAGGGGGCCAGGATCGTGTTGACCAGCCGAGCGACGCTATTCCTTCGCGGCTTCATCGTCCTTGCGGCAATGGCGGTCATCGTGCCGTTGACCGTGGTACGCGACGCCGTTCCCGCCAGCGCGGCGTTGCCGCCGCCGGTTCCGCTCGGCCTGAACGCCTCGACCACGGATGCCTGGGCCCGGCAGCAGACACTGACGTATCGCGCCAAGCTCACCTACGGCGGCACGCTGACACATATCGTCATGTCGGTTCCCACCAATACCAATTTCGGCAACCTTCGTTCGTCCTCCGGCACGGTCGCGTATTACCGGCCCAACCAGATCATCTGGCGGCCGGCCCAGCCGCTGGTCTTGCCGGCTGGTGTGAACCTCGTCATTCCCGTATCCGGGTTGACGTGGCGCCAGGAAGGCACTTTCCCGCTCTGGCTGACCGCATCTACTGCCAACGGCACGGTTCTCACGTATGGGACGGGCACCATAGCGCTCGTCGACCGGACGACACCGTGTGTCGCCTCCTGGGACACGTCCTACATACAGACGGAGAACGCCAAACCGGGAACCCCTGGCTGGCAAATCAATCCGAGTACTTTCGACTCCACGAAGTTGTCCGCATACAGCACCAAGGACTCCTATACGTGTGGCGAGACTGCCTATTTCCGGGTCAATGCACCGCTCGCGACCTGGGTCACCGCCGAAGTGTTCCGGATGGGATATTACGGCGGGATTGGTGCGCGCCGGGTGTGGAGAACGGAGGGCGACTCGCTCGGTGGGACCCAGCCGGCTCCGGTCATCGTGCAGGGAGGTGTCCCGTCGCGGCCCTCGAACATGGTCGATGCGAGCTCGTGGTTCCTCACCGTCGGGATCCGCGTCGACGGCAGCTACACTCCCGGCACCTACCTGGTCAAGATAACTGACAAGCTGGGCAGGTATACCTACGTCCCGTTCACCGTCCGGGACGACACCGGCACGCAGCACTCGCTGCTGCTGCAGCAGGGAACGACCACCTGGCAGGCGTACAACAAGTTCGGTGGCCGATCGTTCTACACGACTCCCGGCTCTGCCTATCTGACGTTCAATCGGCCTTATCTGGAGGGGCAGGGTTCGGGTCAGTACTTGGGCCTCGAGTACGGCTTGGTCTACTGGCTGGAGAAGAACAACTACGACGTCGGGTACTGGGCCGACATGGATCTGCATTTCCGGTCGACCGAGGTCGCCAGTCGGGCGCAGACACTCATCTTGCCGGCGCATGACGAGTACTACTCGCCGAACATGCGCACGGGCATCGTCAACGCCGTCGCCCAAGGTGTGAACCTGGTTTCCTTCGGGGCCAACCAGATATATCGGCAGATCAAGCCGAACTCCACGGGGAGCCAATTCGAGGTATACGAGCGCTGGAGCTCTTGGCCGTACTCAACAACCTGGCGTTATCGCGGCCAGCAGTATCACGAACAGGCGATCCTGGGGGCAGAATACGGCTGCCCGTCGAATGGCACGGTCACGACGAATTCGAGCTGGATATGGGCCGGAGTAGCCCCCGGCACAAAGCTGGAGGGATTTGTCAACGGGGAGAACGACTGGGTGCACCCGGCCAACCAAGCACCCATTCCGGCGGGCACCGAAATTCTGCAGACGGCCCCCTTGGACTACTGCACGATTCCGAGCGAGCAGCAGCGCATGGACATCGTCGCCCGGACCGATGCTGCATCGGGCGCGCGGGTCTATGGCGGCTCAACCTTCGCTTACTCGTGCTTCCTGATCGCGTCGTGCCCGACCAACTGGCGCACCGGCAACCCGCAGGTTCCCCTCGTGGTGAGCTCCGGCGACGCGGCGGCAGTCGGTCAGATGGTCGCCCGCATTCTCTCCTGGGCGAGCACTGGCGACGAAGGACCGGGAGCAGCAGCTCGCGTGGCGCCGCCGAGCACGGAGTTCATCTCGCCCCGGGACGGGGTGGCTCCGCAAGTCATCGAGCAGGACAAAGCTCTGCCTCGGCCCTGAGTTCGGTCCGTCTGCCAAGAACGGGACGCGAGCACACAGCAGGGGTCAGCGCCCGAGTACTGGCGCGAACACCGGCCCGCGTGGCACCCTCGTCGCTGCCGTTGGAGGAGGACCGGACATGGCGACGGATCTAGCCGTAGTTGGGCTCGGCTACGTGGGGCTGCCGCTGGCCAGCGAGGCTGTCCGCTCCGGGCTGTCCGTCCTGGGGATCGACGTCAGTCAGGCGGTGGTGGACGGGCTCAACTCCGGCGTCTCGCACATCGATGACCTCAGCGACTCCGATGTTCGGGCGATGTGTGCCGCCGGATTCCGCGCCAGCACCGACGACCACGACCTCGATGCCGTGGACACAGTCATCGTCTGCGTCCCCACTCCGTTGACCGAAGAACGAGGTCCTGACTTGTCGGCCGTCCGGTCCGCGATGGTCGGCGTGGCCGCGCAGTTGCGGCCAGGCATGTTGGTGGTATTGGAGTCGACGACCTACCCGGGCACGACGGAAGAGGTGGTACGCCCGCTGCTCGAGGCCAGCGGGCTCGTCGCCGGCGTCGATTTCCATCTCGCGTTCTCACCCGAGCGCATCGACCCGGGGAACCCGGCGTTCAACATCCGTAACACGCCCAAGATCGTCGGCGGCCACACACCCCAATGCACCGACCGTGCGGTGGCCTTCTACGCGCAGTTCGTCGACACGGTCGTTCGAGCCCGCGGCACCCGTGAGGCGGAGACCGCCAAGCTGCTCGAGAACACCTACCGACACGTGAACATCGCCCTCGTGAACGAGATGGCCAGGTTCTGTCACGAGCTACAGATCGACCTGTGGGACGTGATCCGCTGCGCTGCCACCAAGCCGTTCGGATACCAGCCGTTCTACCCCGGCCCGGGTGTCGGGGGGCACTGCATCCCGATCGATCCGAACTACCTCAGCCACAATGTGCGAGCCAGGCTGGGGTATCCCTTTCGCTTCGTCGAGCTCGCGCAGGAGATCAACGCGGCAATGCCCGCATACGTGGTACAGCGAGCCCAGGAGGTCCTCAACACGGATCGAAAGTCGCTTAACGGAGCAACCGTGTTGCTCCTCGGCGTGACCTACAAGGCCGACATCGCCGACCAACGGGAGTCTCCAGCCGTGCCGCTTGCCAAGCAACTCGTCGCACGGGGCGCCTCGGTCGCGTTCCATGACCCGTATCTGGAGACCTGGCAGACGACCGGTGATGTGCGGGAACGGGTCGACGACCTCGACACGTCATTGGTGGAAGCAGATCTGACGATCTTGCTGCAGGGTCATTCGTCTTACGACCTGGAACAGCTCGCCACCAAGGCACGCCGCATTCTCGACACGCGTGGGGTCGTCCCCGCCGCTCCTTCGGTCGAGCATCTCTGATCGTTTCGCCCACTCGTCCGACGCCCGGGCTACGCGATAGCCTTGACCATGGCAACGTCGGACGCCGACGAATCTGCTCGCGCAGCGCTCCCTCCGCCAGTCCCCCTCGGACTGCATACCTCCACGACCGACGCCTGGGCCAGACAGCAGACCCTGACCTATCGCGCACCGCTGACGCGCGGTGGCACGCTGACACACATCGTCATGTCGGTTCCGACCAACACCAACTTCGGCAGGCTTCGCTCGTCATCCGGGACCGTCGCGTATTACCGGCCCAACCAGATCATCTGGCGGCCAGCCAAGCCGCTAGCCTTGCCCGCCGGCGCCAACCTGGTCATTCCGGTATCCGGGCTGACGTGGCGCCAGGCAGGTACTTTTCCGCTCTGGCTGACCGCGTCCACGGTCAACGGGACGGTGCTCACGTACGCCACGGGCACCATCACATTGGTCGACCGGGGGACACCATGTGTCGCCTCATGGGGCACGGACTACATCATCGAGGAGAACGCCAAGCCCGGCACTTCTGGCTGGCAAATCGAGCCGAGCAGCTTTGATCCGGCGAAATTGTCGGCGTACAGCGGCAAAGACTCCTATACCTGTGGTGAGACTGTCTACCTGCGGGTCCATTGCACGTCGTCGCCATGGGTCACTGCTGAAGTGTTCCGCATGGGGTATTACGGCGGTATCGGCGCCCGGCTGGTATGGGCAACGGAAGGAAATTCGCTCGGCGGTGCGCAGCCGGCGCCGGTCATCGTGCAGGGCCGTGTTCCATCGCAACCCCAACAGATGGTCGATGCCGGTGCCTGGTTTCTTTCTCTCGGTATCCGAGTCGACGGCAGCTTCACGCCAGGCACTTACCTCGTCAAGATCTCGGACAAGACAGGTATGGCGACCTATGTCCCGTTCACCGTCCGCGATGACACCGGCACGAGACATGCGCTGCTGCTGGTGCAGGCGACGACGACCTGGCAGGCGTACAACAAGTTCGGTGGCCGCTCGTTCTATACCACCCCTGGCTCTGCCAGTCTGACGTTCAATCGGCCGTACCTCGAGGGGCAGGGGTCGGGTCAGTACCTGAGCCTCGAGTACGGCTTGGTCTACTGGCTGGAGAAGAACGGCTACGACGTCGGGTACTGGACCGACATGGACCTGCATTTTCGGCCGACCGAGGTCGCCAGCCGCGCGGAAACCCTCATCCTGCCAGCGCATGACGAGTATTACTCCCCAGCCATGCGCGCCGGCGTCGTCGACGCCATCGCTGAAGGCGTCAATCTGGTGTCCTTCGGGGCCAATCAGATATTCCGCCAGATCAGGCCGAACTCCACGGGCAGCCAATTCGAAGTGCATGAGCGCTGGAGTGCGTGGCCGTATTCCACCACCTGGCGCCATCGCGGCCGCGATTTGCACGAACAGGCAATCTTGGGGGCCGAGTACGGCTGCCCGTCCAATGGCTCGGTCACGACGGATTCGAATTGGCTGTGGTCCGGAATTACTCCCGGCACCACGCTGGAAGGGTTCGTGAACGGCGAGAACGACTGGGTCCACCCGATCAGTGAGGCTCCGATCCCCGACGGAACGGAAATCCTGCACACCGCGTCCCTGGATTTCTGCAAGATCGGGAGCGAGCCGCGCCGAATGGACATCGTCGCGCGCACGGACGCAGACTCAGGCGCCCGCGTCTTCGGCGGTTCGACGTTCGCATATTCGCCGTTCCTGATCGGCTCGGCCCCGGACAACTGGCGTTGGGGCAATCCGCAGCAGCCACTCGTCATCAGCGACGAGGATGCTGCCGTCGTCGGTCAGGTCGTGGCCAATGTTCTCTCCTGGGCGCAGACCGGACGCGTGGCACCCCTTGGCGCGGAGCAGCTGAGCACACCGTACGTCGCGCCCGCTGGCGGGTTGGCTCCGCAAGTTGTCGAGCAGGACCTGGCTCTCCCGGAAGGTGAGAGTGATTGACGATGCGCAGGCAGGTCCGGAGCTGATCTGGCAACCCGATCCGGACCGGGTCGAGCGCAGCACGATGACAGCTTTTCGACGTTTTGCCGCGCAACGGCACGGTCGCCAGTTCGCGGACTACAACGCGTTATGGCGCTGGTCGACGGCCCAGCCGGAGACCTTCTGGGGCGAGGTTGCCCAGTTCTTCGACGTCGCCGTCCATGACGGGCCGACCGCGATTCTCCCGGATCGCGTCATGCCCGGCGCCCAGTGGTTTCCCGGCGCGACCTTGAACTACGCCGAGCAGGCATTGCGGCATGGTCCGGGCAAAGGCGAGGACGACATTGCCGTGCTGTTCCGGCGTGAGGACGCGCGTACCGAGCGGCTCACCTACGGACAACTGCGTACCCAGGTCGCCGCCGTCCGCACTGGACTTGCCGATCTCGGTGTCGGCGTCGGCGATCGGGTGGTCGCACTGCTGCCCAACTCGCCTCAAGCGCTGGTGGCGTTTCTCGCAACGGCGAGTCTCGGCGCGATCTGGTCGTCGTGCTCACCGGACTTCGGCGTTCAAGCCGTCGCGGAACGCTTCACCCAGATTCAGCCCAGTGTGCTGATCGCCGTCGACGGCTACCGCTACAACGGCCGGCCATTCGACATCCGGCCGACGGTAGCGAGCCTGCAGGGCAAGCTGCCCGGCCTGCGGGCGACCGTGCTCGTGCCCTATCTCGACGATCCAGCGGATCTCATGAGGCCGCCTGACAGGTCACCGCCATCGGTGACCTGGGACGACCTGCTGACCACGAACGGCCACGCTGAACTGCAGTTCCGAGCGGTGCCGTTCGACCACCCGCTGTGGGTGCTGTACTCGTCGGGGACCACGGGCCTGCCGAAGGGCATCGTCCACGGGCACGGGGGCATCGTCCTCGAACACCTCAAGGCGCTCTCCCTGCACAACGACCTCGGCCCCGGCGAGCGGTTCTTCTGGTTCACGACGACCGGCTGGATGATGTGGAACTTCCTGGTCGGCGGGCTCTTGGTCGGCTCGACGATCGTGCTGTACGACGGCAGCCCGAACCACCCCGACCTGTCGGCGCTGTGGCGTATCGCCGCCGAGGAGGGGGTGACCTACTTCGGCACCTCGGCGCCATACCTGCAGTCCTGCTTGAAGGCGGACCTGCATCCGGCGGCGGCTCACGACCTGACGGCGCTGCGCATCCTGGGCTCCACCGGGGCACCGCTGACACCGGAGGGCTTTCGGTGGATCGCCGACGAGCTCCCCGGCGTCCAGATCGCCAGCATCTCCGGAGGCACCGATCTCTGTACTGCCTTCGTCGGAGCGGCACCCGACGTTCCGGTCTGGCTGGGTGAACTGTCCTGTCGAACATTGGGCTCGGCGGTGGCCGCCTACGACGAAACGGGTCGTGAGGTCGTGGACGAGGTGGGCGAGCTGGTGATCACCGCTCCGATGCCGTCGATGCCGGTGTTCTTCTGGAACGACCCCGACGGGTCGCGGTTGCGGGAAGCGTACTTCGCCGACTTTCCCGGTGTCTGGCGCCACGGCGACTGGATCCGCATCACGCCGCGCGGTTCGGCCGTCATCTACGGCCGCAGTGATTCCACGCTGAACCGTGGCGGTGTCCGGATGGGGACGTCGGAGTTCTACCGCGTGGTCGAGACCGTTCCCGAGATCGAGGACTCCCTCGTGATCGACACCTCAGGTGCCGGAACGAGCGACGGCCAGCTGCTGTGCTTCGTCGTCCTCACCCCGGACGTCGAGTTGGCAGACATCGAACCCCGACTCCGCCGGGAACTGCGCACTCAATTGTCGCCTCGACACGTGCCGGACCGCTTCGTCGTGATCGACGAGGTCCCCCGCACACTGAACGGCAAGAAGTGCGAGGTCCCCGTGAAGAAGATCCTGACCGGCACGCCGCCCGAGCAGGCCGTCAGCCGGGATGCTCTACGCAACCCCGATGCGCTGACACCGTTTCTCAACCTGGATCTCTGAACCCGGACCGACGTATCCATCAGAAGATCGGATCGAATACCGCCCAACCACGCCCGATCTGGCGGGAGGGTCCCAATCCCGCCGAGCTGGTCCCCGGATACAGCCACAGCGAGCCGTCTGCTGTCCGACGAGCCACGAGATCGCCGCGACCGTCACCGTCCCAATCGCCGGGTGCCACGATCGAGTTCATGAAGTCCCAACCGTGACCGATCTGCCGAGCCGCGCCGAACGCCCCGGTCCCGGTACCCGGATAGAGCCAGAGCGAGCCGTCGGTGGACCTGCGAGCGATCACGTCCATCCTCAGGTCACCGTTCCAGTCACCCGACCCGACCACGGCATTCATCGTCGACCAACCGGTCCCGATCTGACGAGCAGCGCCGAAACCACCGTCTCCCCGACCCGGGTACAACCACAGGGAGCCCTCCGACGTTCGACGCGCAACCAGATCGCGGCGGCCATCGCTGTCGAGATCTCCGACGCCGACGATCAGATTGACGACGTGCCAGCCGTTGCCGACCTGTCGGGCTGCGCGGAACCCGGCAGCACCGAGGCCCGAATACAGCAACAGCGCTCCGTCGATCGCCCGCCGTGCAACCAGGTCCGGACGGCTATCGGTGTCGAGGTCGCCGACCGCCGCCATCGCATCCATCTGCTGCCAGCCCAGGCCGATCTGGCGCGGCGTCCCGAAGCCAGCGGTCCCGCTACCCGGATATAGCCACAGCGAGCCGTCGGCCGAACCTCGCGCGAGCAGATCGCTCGTGACGTCACCATCGAAGGAGTGGACTGTTGGCTGGCTGGCGTTGGTCGGGATCCACCAGGTGCTTCTGAGCCCGGCGACTGTCCGGAAGTCCGCGCCGGTCAGGCTCACCGAGCCGGTCGACCCGTGCAGAACCACATTCGCCACCCGGCCGCCCCACTCGCCATTGCCGTCCCTGCCCAGCACTCGCAGACTTCGAAGGCGGCCGAGGACGGGATAGGCCGACTCCAGGGTGCTCGCCTGCAGCGTCGCCGTCCACGTATGCGCCGTGCTGGGGACGACGCCGTCGTAGGGATCGGCGAAAGCGCGCTGGTACGGCAGGCTGCCGGCGACAGCCCAGCCCCCGTTCGATGCGCTGAACTGGGTGAAGGCCACCTGACCGGCGAACGTGACGACCTGCCCCGCTGTGGCGGCGACGGCCGCGTCGGACAACGGGTGCTCATGTCGAGCGATGACCTGGCCGGCCGCGTTGTAGGTCGCAACACCCTTGAATACCTGACAGGCGGTGCTGTCGCACGTGTCGTACCAGCCTGGTCCGGGATGATCCTGGTCCCAGCTGGCGTAGCTCCGCGCGGCGACGGCCTGCGCACGAACCGCCTGCGGATGCCACGAGGCGGGCATCTCCGCTGGAACGACGGACCGCAGGTACGCCTCGTGGGAGCTGACGACAATCGTCCGGAGGCCGGTCCCGACGCCGACTGCCTGGATGAAGCCGCGGTATTCGACCGACGTCGAACCGGCGGCCAGGCGGACCCGATCAAGAGGTGTCGAGAAGGAGATCGGTCCCGGATGGGCCGATGTGCTTCCCAGCGGCTGGGTTCGCCAGGTGCCCGCCGCCAGGCCCTGCAACACCAGTCCGGATGCCGTGCGAATCACCCGCCACGCCGTGACCGTCGACCCGCTGATGGTGACCGGCAACGTCCGCCCTCCGGCGGCAGCGCTCGCGCGCAGGCCCGCGGTCGGCACGATCCGAGTCTCGCCGTCGGAATCGCCGGTGATCCAGATGCGGATCGTGTCATCCGGCCGGGTCGCCAGCTCGGTGCCTGGGTAGTAATGGCGGAGGATCGCGGCCGAGTCGAGACCTTCGGTCGCGGCACCATAGGCGCCCCATTGGGACAACCCGCGACCGTGCCCGTACCCGTGGCCAGCGAGGGTCAGCGCCCCCGACGACGGCCAGATCCACAGCTCCTCCGCCGCGCCGGCCGGCACCGGCGCCGCCGTCAGAGCTGCCGCGACGGACAGTGACGCGACGACAAGCCGGAACCGGGCGGCCATGTCAGACCACCAGGTCGAAGACGTTCCAGCCGTGACCGATCTGGCTGGTCGGCCGGAAGTAGCCGTGCCCGTTCCCGGGGTACAGCAGCATGCGGCCGTCAGCGGTGCGGGCGATCAGGTCGGCCGGGCCGTCGTGGTTCACGTCCCCGCCGCCGATGATCGTGTTCAGCCTGTTCCAGTGGCTACCGACCTGGACGGCCCGGCCGAACCCGCCGTTGCCCACGCCGGCATAGAGCCACAGCGAACCGTCGAGGGCGCGCCGCCCCATCAGGTCCACGCGCCCGTCTCCGTCCCAGTCTCCGGGCGCGACGACGGCGTTCATCGCGTTCCAGCCGAAGCCGATCTCGACGCCAGGCCTGACGCCGCCGGCGCCGTCGCCGCGATAGAGCCAGAGCACGCCGTCGGGCGCTTGCCCCAGCAGGTCCACGATCAGGTCCCCGTCGAGGTCGCCAGGACCGAGCAGCGTGGCGAAGCCCTGCCACCCGACCCCGATCTGGGTGGCACGCAGGAGTCCGCCGCTGCCGTCCCCGCGATACAGCCAGAGCTCGCCGTTCGGGCGCCGGGCCACGACGTCGTCGGCGCCGTCGCCGTCGAGATCGCCGGGCAGGATCACCTGGTCGGCGGTCTGCCAGCCGGCGCCGATCTCGGTGAGCTGGCCGAAGCCGCCGGTCGCCGCCCCCTGCCAGACCCACAACGAGCCGTCGGCCTGCCGGCGCGCCAGCAGGTCAGGATAGCCGTCGTTGGTCACGTCCCGACCGAGCGACAACGCCGGTACGACGCTCATCGCGGCCACCGTGCCGGCCCGGATCGACGGCAATTGCCGGTACAGCGCGGTCCCCGGGCACTCGGTGCTCGCCGCGTCGCGATGGCCGGCGATCGCCGGCCAGATCTCGCCGTCGTAGTTGACGACCCGCCGAGGGTCGACACCGTGAATGGAGAACTTCCACGAGAAAAGCCGTTGGTAAGCGCTGATCAGGGCCGCCTCGGGCGGCTGGGAGGTATATGTGCCGATCGCGGACATGGCGAACGCGTCGTCGTTGTAGCCGGCGGTGTGCGCCCCAGTGACCGGTCGGTCGATGCCGCCGAACCGCCCTTCCCAGATCCGGCCGAACTTGTCGACCAAGAAGTTGTAGCCGATGTCGCGCCAGCCGCGGGACTTGACGTGGTAGGCGTAGATGCCGCGGATGATCGCCGGCACGTCCGCCGCCGAGTAGCTGTTGGCGTTGACCGTGTGGTGCACGAAGGCCCCGCGCACGTCGCCGTAGGAAGGCAGGCCGGGCTCGCGCACGGACTCGTCGGCGCCCCATTGAGCCCGGGTGAGAATGGTCGGCCGGGTGGGGGCAGCCACGGCGGCAGCACCGGACGCCACACCCACGGAGCCGTCCGCCGGCGACTGCCCAGGGTCGATGAGGTCGAGGCGCAGATCGGCCGGCAGGACTCCATCGACGACGTCGACCCGGGCCTGAACGGCATCAGAATCCGGGACCACCAGCGGGTCCGTTCCGAGCCGGGTCCCATCAGCTTCTCTGGAGCCGGGGTCGGGGCCGTGGCCGTCGCCGGCTGGGAGGGTGTGCCACGGTGACCATCGCCCGCTGGCTCGATGCCGCACTGTGACCGTCAGGTCGGCCGCCGCGGCCGACCATGTCGCGGCCACCAGCCGGTACGGATCGGTCTCGATCGGGGCGGTACGAATCTTCCGGCCCGAGTCTTGACTCGCGTCGGCTGGAGCTTCAGCGGCGTCGCTCCGCAAGGCGGTATCTGTGGCTGGGCTCGTCAGCGCAACGGTCTGGATCCGAGGCGACACCGGTTGCGGTGATGGGGCGGCCTCGATCGACGGCGCCATGACCAGGCCGGGCCCGAGGACTGGCAGCACCGAAAGCGTCACTGCCGCTCGTCGCCAGCCCGCCGGGCGCTGGTTCCCGTTCGCCATGACGACCCCCGTGGCGGGTGTGACTGATGTGACTGAAGTGTTAGGAGGGAGTCTTGACCGGATGGCCCTGCTTGGCAACCCCTGGTCGGGAAGTGATCGACGCGGCGCGGCTCAGCCGCGGCCCAGCACGATGCGGGTCGTGCCGATCCAGCGGTGCGGGTCGGTGACGTCGCGGCCGTCCACGATCACCTTGAGCCCCGGCAAGTCCTCCGGTGTCAGCTCGCCGTACTCGGCATGGTCGGTCTGTACGACCGCCGCCTCGACGGGATCGCCGACGTGGTACGGCGTGAAGCCGAGCTGCTCCAATTCAGCGTCGCTGTACAGCGGATCGTGCACCACGACCTCGGCCCCGCGGGAGCGGAGCGCCGCGACCGTGGGATACACGCCAGAGAAAGCAGTCTCCTTGACTCGGCCGCGATACGACGCGCCGAGGACGGCGACGCGCACACCGGTCAGCGAGCCGAGCGCCGCTTCGAGCAAACCTACGGTGTACGCCGGCATCTCCGCATTGGCCCCACGGGCGGCCCGGACCACGGTGGCATCCGGATCGGTCCACAGGTAGAGCCGCGGATACACCGGGATGCAGTGCCCCCCGACCGCGATCCCAGGCCGATGGATGTGGCTGTAGGGCTGCGAGTTCGCCGCCTCGATGACCCGGTAGACGTCGATGCCGCGATCGGTGGCGAATCGAGCGAACTGGTTGGCCAGGCCGATGTTGACGTCGCGGTAGGTCGTCTCGGCCAGTTTCGCCATCTCGGCGGCCTCGGCACTGCCCAGGTCCCATACACCGTTCGGCCGCGATAGGTCTGGGCGCTCGTCGAAGTCGAGCACGGCACGGTAGAAGTCGGCGGCATGTCGGGCGCCACTGTCGGACAGGGCGCCGATCAGCTTCGGGTACTTGCGCAGGTCAGCGAAGATCCGGCCGGTCAGCACCCGCTCGGGCGAGAACACGACGTGGAAGTCGTCACCTTCGACCAGGCCGGAGCCCTTCTCCAGCATCGGCTTCCACCGGTTTCTGGTGGTGCCGACTGGGAGCGTCGTCTCATAGGACACCAAGGCGCCCGCGCTCAGGTTCGCCGCGATCTCACCGGTCGCCGAGTCCATCCAGCCGAAGTCGGGCTGCCAGCTGTCGTCGTGGACGAACAGTGGCACGACGACCACCACGACGTCGCTGCCCGGGATCGCGTCGGCATAGTCGGTCGTCGCGCGGAGCCGACCGGCGGTGATCGCGGCGGATAGCCTGCTGGCCAGTTCTGCCTCGCCGGGGAATGGCTCGACACCTCGGTTGACGAGTTCTACCAATTCCGCGTTGACGTCGACGCCGACGACATCATGGCCCTTGCCGGCGAACTGGACAGCCAGTGGTAGGCCGATCTTCCCCAATGCAACGACGCTGATTCTCACGAACGACCCCGCTACGGCGGATGCGAATTGACAACGGCGGACAGGGTACCTCGTGTCGTGATCGTCGCCGTATCAGTCGCGCGCTCAGCGGGAGGGGGACCGCGACTTCAGCACCCGAACCGGCGAACTGACCGCACGCGCCAGCCGGTATGGGGTGCTCGCCAGGATTCGCTGGACCCGGGAATCGGCCGCGGCCAACTTTGCCCTCAGATCAGCCGTCTGCCGCTCGTGGATCGCCCGCAGGTTGGACAGTTGCTGCCGCGCGGCCGCCGCAGCGGCCCGGGCCTCGTCGCGCTCGCGATCCGCCGCCAACCTCGCCTGCCGTTCCCGGCCTACAGCTACTTCCAGTGCGCGCCAGCCGGCCCCTTCCAGGACGCGCTCGGCCATGATCCGCAACAGGGCCGCACCAGGGCGTGACATGGAGCTCGCGGCGCGGATCCAAATACCGCGCGATAGAGGCGGCTTCGCCGAGGCTGCGCCGGCCCGCTATCACGGTACCGAGACCGTCCTCGGTCACCGGCAACGCGTGCAGGGCCTGGACGCCACCAGCGACCAGAATGTCGACCAGCGTGCCGACGGGGACCTGCTCCGGCGAGGGCGCGACCAGGATCACCACGGTCGCGTCCAGCGGAGCCCCTCGGAGTCGTTGCGCTTCGTCCGCGGCCCGGTCCGGGTCGAGATCGACCACCATCAGGACGGCCTCCTCGGCATTCGCCATATCGGGCTGTCCCACCCGCACCTGCAGGTCGTCCGGCCAATCCCATCGATGTCCGGTCGCATCGAGGACGGCGGTCGCGAAGACGATTTCGTGGAGGAACTGCGGCAGCCTCATCAGCACACCTTCGTCATCACCAGGAACCCGACCGGCCCGCCACGGAACCGGTTGGGCACAAAACGTTCATAGCGCATCCCTCGTGGTTCGAGCAGCGAGCGATACCGGGACAAAGCCCTGGTCCGTTGATAGTCCGACCACGTCCGGTCGGTCTCGCTGTCGTGCTCGGCGATGACGAGCTGCCCACCCAGCCTCAGCACCGAGCCGAGGTTGACCACGCTGGTCCGCCAGAGCTCGTCGTCCATGATGTGGAACAAGACGTCCACGCTGTAGACAACGTCGTACAAGTACGGCGGACGCCAGCTGTCCAGCGCCGAGACCTCGTATCGCTCGAACGGCCCCTTGAGCCGTCGGCACCGCTCGATCGCGTGATCGCTGACGTCGATACCGTCGACTCGGTGGCCAAACCGGCCCATGGCCCGGGCGAACCAGCCCTTGCCGCATCCCGCATCGAGCACACGCAACGGAGCGGCGCCCTCGGTGAGATCGCCGATGATCTCCACCAGCCGTCCGAGCCGGACCGCGTAGAGGATTTCGTTCGACCCAGCGTCGTAGCCCACATGACCGCCCGAGCGGACGTCATCGACGCGGCGATGACGCTCGTCCCAGAACTTCGCAGCCGGCCCCCGCTCAGGCGTGCTGACCGCCACCTGTTCGTCCAGTCAATGCGGGATATCGACGGTTCGGCCGGACCTGGCCGATTCGATCACGGCCTCGGCCACGGCGACCGTGGCCAGACCCTGCTCCATCGTCACGATGTCAGTGTCCTTGCCGAGAAGCGCATCGCGGAACACCTCGTGCTCGGTGCGTAATGGTTCTGGCTTCGATATCGCGTAACGGATCATGTCGCCTTCGGTCACACCGCGGAACTGGGCGATGTCATCCCACTCGGTGGGGACGACGCCGTTGGCGTGGAAGGTCAGATCGGCGTGCAGCGTGTCAGCGACGAAGGTGCCCCGGTCGCCTGTGACCACGGTGATCCGCTCCTTCATCGGCGACAGCCAGTTGACCAAGTGGCTGGTCACAGTACCGTCGACGAGTTGCCCAGTGACTGCCACGAGGTCTTCATGCTCTCGGCCGCTCTTGTTGGCCGTCCGGGCCGCCACCGATGCGTAGGGCTGCTGCGCGACCCATGCGGTGAGATCGATGTCGTGGGTGGCGAGGTCCTTGACCACGCCGACGTCGGCAATCCGGGCCGGGAACGGGCCTTGGCGGCGGGTGATGATCTGGTAGACCTCACCGAGCTCGCCGGCCTCGAGCCGGTCCCGCAGACTCTGCAAGGCCGGGTTGTACCGCTCGATATGCCCGACAGCGCCGATGAGCCCCGCCCGTCTGAAGGCCTCCTCGAGCCTGCGCGCCGCCAGGATGTCCTGGGCGAGCGGCTTCTCGATCATGGCGTGCACCCCGGCGTCGGCAAGGGTCAGGCCGATCTGTTCGTGGTGTGCGGTCGGCGCGGCCACAGTGCAGTAGTCGATTCCGGTCTTGATCAGCGTTTCGACGTCGGGCCGTACCTCGAATCCGCCGGCTACTCCATGGGGATCGCCGCCCGGATCGGCGACGGCCACGAGCTCGACGCCCTCCAGCGACCTCAGCACCCGGGCATGGTGCCGGCCCATCATGCCGAGACCGATCAGTCCGGCCCGCAGCGTTGTCATCAGGCTCCCGCCTTCGCCACGGTGTTCACCGCCGTGACGATGCGGTCCAGATCGTCGTCCGACAGCGAGGGGTGCACGGGCAAGGACAGTACCTCGCGCGCCGCCTGCTCGGTCTGCGGCAGATCTAGTGCCAGCGCGAAGGACGGCAGTCGATGGTTGGGAATCGGGTAGTACACCCCGGTGCCGACACCGTGCTCTTCCAGGAGCGCCTTGGCAAACCCGTCACGGTCGTCACTCACCCGAATCGTGTACTGGTGATAGACGTGGGTTGCGTGCTCGGCGACCTGCGGAACGGTGACGCCCTCGAGATGCCGGTCCAGGAAACGTGCGTTGGCCTGGCGCCGGTCCGTCCAGCCCGGTAACCGGGCGAGCTGGACTCGTCCGATGGCGGCGTGCACGTCGGTCATCCGGGCGTTGAAGCCCACGATCTCGTTTTCGTACCGCCGCTCCATGCCTTGATTGCGCAACAGCCGCAGTCGCCGAGCGATCTCCTCAGACGCACACGAGACCATGCCACCTTCGACCGAGGTCATGTTCTTCGTCGGGTACAGGCTGAACATCGCGAACGCGCCGAATGATCCGACCGGCGCGCCGTGCCAGGTGGCGCCGTGGGCCTGGGCAGCGTCCTCGAACAGCTGCAAACCGTGCCGTTGCGCAATCGCCGTGAGCCCGGTGACGTCGGCTGGGTGCCCGTAGAGATGAACCGGCATGATGGCGGCCGTCTTCGCGGTGACGACCGATTCGACTGCGGCCGGGTCCAGACCGAAGTAGTCGCCTTCGATGTCGGCGAATACCGGCGTGGCTCCGGCCAGCGCGACTGAGTTCGCCGTCGCGGCGAACGTGAACGAGGGGACGATCACCTCGTCGCCTGAGCCGATACCTGCAGCGAGCAGCCCCAGGTGCAGACCGGCCGTGCCAGAGTTGACGGCGACGGTGACCCGGCCCGCAACCAGGGCGTCGGCGAACTCCCGCTCGAACGCCGCCACCTCCGGGCCCTGCGCGACCATGCCGCTGCGCAGGACCCGGTCGACCGCCGACCGTTCTTCGTCGCCGATGATCGGTTGCGCGGCCGGGATCGTCCCGGGTCTCATTCGTTCTCCTCGTTCGGCTCTGCGGCGTTCTTCAGTGGGGTGAGGCGCCCGGCTTCCTCGACGTACTCCTCGTCGGTCTCCGGACAACGCCAACGGTTGCCCGAGAGCCGCACCAGGGGCAGCCCCGCTCGGCCGACCCACTTGATCTGCCGAGCTGGCACGCCCGCGACCAGGGCAAAGTCTGGCACGTCTCGGGTGACGACCGCGCCAGCGGCCACCGTCGCCCAGCGTCCCACCGTGACGGGGGCCACGCAGACCGCCCGTGCGCCGACGGAGCTGCCCTCTCGGAGCGTGACACCGACGGCGTGCCAATCGTCGCCCCGCTTGAGCTCTCCGGTGGGGGTCACCGACCGGGGAAAGGTGTCGTTGGTCAGCACGACGGCCGGACCGACGAACACGCCGTCTTCGAGCACGGCCGGCTCGTAGACCAGCGCGTAGTTCTGGATCTTGCAGTTGTCGCCGACGCGTACGCCGGTCCCGATGTAGGCACCGCGACCGATGACACAGTTCTTCCCGAGCGTCGCGTTCTCGCGCACCTGAGCGAGATGCCACACCGCCGACCCGGCCCCGATCGAAGCGCGATCGTCGACGTCCGCCGTCGGCAGAATGCGAGTGCTCACGTCAGGCATCTTCTTCCTCTCCGTTGGTGACCAGCCGGTCCACCCTGGTGGCATCAGACGCCCACGCCTGTTCGGGCAGCTTTCCCAAGAGCTCGTCATAGACCGTTCGCAGCGTCTCGGCCTGGGCGGCCCAGGAGAACCGGTGGCGGAGTTCGGCATCGGAACTGATCCGGCGCGCTAGCCGGTCACGGTCAGCCAGGACTGCTCGGATCGCTCTGGCACAGTCGTCGACGTCCCCGGCGACATGCACGGCTCCGAGGTCGAGGTCACGAACCAGCTCAGCCTGAGCCGGGGTGTCGCTGGTCACGATCGGCAGTCCCGCGGCGATGTACTCACAGAACTTGTTGGTGACGGCGATGTCGTGATTCGGAGCGCGGAGCAGCGGGCTGATCCCGACCGTCGCCGGCCGGATATAGCTCGGCACCAGCTCAGGATCCACGTACGGCGCGAGATGGAACCGGTCGCCGACGCCGAGCCGCTCGGCGAGTTGGTGGAGCTCCTGGGTCACCGAGTTGCCACGAGCGACCACCACGACGTGGATGCCGGGGAGGGCCGGCAACGCGCGGACGACCGTGTTGATGCCCCGGGCACGGTTGACGCCGCCCACGTAGACGAGGAGCGGCGCGTCCGGTGGCAAGTCGGCCAATTCGCGGACCGTGCTCGGCACAGTGTCCGTCGGCGCCTCGACGGGCGCATTCAAGACGACGTCCGGAAGCCGATCCAGCCCGTGGTCGCGCTGCAGCCACTGCGCCAGCGGCTCGGATACGGTGACCACCCGGTCCGCATCCTGTATGAACTCCTTCTCCAGGTCGCAGTATGCGGCGATCCGGCGGGGGGCGATCACCGCGATCCCGGGGAGGTATTCGTGTGCGTCGTAGATGATCTTGACGTCCCGGCCTTCCAGCGCGAACCGGTGCGCCGCCCGGGCGGCGATACCCAGCATGAACACGTCATGAACATGAATGACGTCCGGGCGAAGCCGGTCGAGCATCCGCCCGATCACCAGATCCTGGTCGATGATCTCCGGGAGAATTCGACGCCATCGTGCGAGCGAGAGACGGCGGTAGGTCGTCAGGAGCAGTTGGCGACCGGAGCCGATTCCCTCGTTCCCACGGCGGGCTCGCCGAAGTGGAGCGGCTCGAACGGCCAGGAGAACCCGCCGCAGTCGGAGCAACCGCCACCGGGCAGCTCGACCCAGCCGGAAACCCGCCGGAGACTGCGGCGGAGCGCCGTTGCGCATTCGCATGCGGGCGTCGCGACCGCGATCTCCGCGGAGCTCCCTGGTGCCGTACTCCCACCGGCCAAGCGCGCGTTTGTACTCAGCCTGGCTGGTGAACCACGGACGCAGTGCGCTGAGCCGATAGCGCAGGCCGGTCACCAAGGCACGGGGTGGGATCGCTGGGGACAGCAGCCGCACGTCGCCGATCTGTCGCTCTCCCCTGACGCCGCGCTCGGCCAGGCCGATCGCCGTGACCCGCAGTTTCCACTGAGCAACAGATACGGCTGACTTCAATGCGCGGGTGTCGACCAGGAAGTTGTTCCCCGCCATCATCACGACGTGCGGGACGTCGGACGCGTTGTCGATCTCGTCGGCCAGATCGAACTCGTCGAGTAGGTCAGTCACGCGGCTTCGCCCAACAGGAATTCCGACAGCGCCGTGGCAGACCTACGTCCATCGTGAATCTCGCGGACGAAGGCTGGTCCGGCGGCTCCCGCTGCGATCGACCTCGATCGGTCGTCGAGAAGACCGAGCATGACGTCCTCCAGGGAGGCCGGAGTGGCCTCCACGATCGGCAGGAGCATGCCGGTGAGATCGAGAACGGTCTGCCGGACCGCTGGCGTGACGTGGCCGAGGACGACTCGACCGGCCGCCATCGCCTCGCAGGCGGCGACTCCGTAACTGCCAATCCTGAACTGGTCGAGCACGATGTCTGCCTCACGATAGACAGCTGGCATCTGCTCCGGCTGTACACCTCGAATTCGCCGGTACTCGATCAGGCCGCGATCGGCCAGTAGCTGAAGCACCGGGTCGATCAGGTCCGAACCCTTGATGCGCTCGTTGCTCGGCGCGTGCACCGCGAGCGGCAGCCGACGTTGCATCGGCGGAGAGTCCGCTGTCCAGACCGCCGGGTCGACGATCACCGGGCACCACACCGAGCGTTGCACATACTCGAGCAGGTCAGGCGTCGACACGAACAGATGGCCGTCGTAATCGGCCATGATCATGACGTTGCGAGTAGCGTTCCGCTCGAGAACGGGAACCACTTCCCAGCTGGTGTCGACGAACGGGGACCACTCGTTCTCCCGGGCGTGCCGGCTGGGGATTCTGACGTCCGAGCCGTGCGCAATGAAGCCCACGTTCAGGCCACCCTTGAGCAGCACCTTGAGCTCACCGTCGCACGTCGATCCGTACCGGGTGCCTAGCACCGGCCGCTCTGCCTCCACCAGTACGTGGGTGTACGACGTCAAGACGTGTCGTTCCTGGTCCTCCTGCCACCGAGGCGAGTTGGCGTACATCGCGACGGGAACGCCGTAGTCGACCGGAAAGTCGAGTGAGCCCTTGACGAAGGCGAACGCCTCCGCTGCGACATCGGGAAGATGCCGTTCCGCAGCCCGTGCCCATTGCCAGCCTTGGCCGGCGAAGTTCGCCGGACCGACGAGCAGGCGCACCTTCGCCGGTCTCACCGGTGGCCGCGGCGGCAGTTCTTCCTCGATCACCGGCGCGACCGGTGGGTTCTGAAGAGCGCGACGGATTCTCACTGGCAGAGCACGGTGAGCGCGCCGAAGCGCGGACCGCACCGGCGCCGGAAGGCTGTCCCGATGGACGATCAACGGACGGCTGAGATCACGAGCCGTGTTCACCGTCCGACGTTTGACTCGCGCCGCCAATCTCGTCGACATCAAGCTCCATTTCGATCCAGTTGGCTGCCGCGCGGCGCGTCGAACTCGCATCGTAACGCCGCCTCAGCGCCGGCTGTCGCCGACGCGGCCGGCGTTCCTGCACATTGTCAGAAGCTCCCCGGCCAGTTCGTCGTACGGCGACTCCGACGACTCCAGGGTCCGCCCCCACCGTCGGGCGGCCGCGCGCAGGCGCTCTAGATCAGCCCTTCCGGGCCCGGCCCAGTGCCGAAGAGACCGGGCAGCCTCGGCGGCGTTTCGCACTATTACGCCTGCGCCTGCTTCGGCCAGCAGCCGTTCGACCCGGGGGAGCGGGGTCGCCAGCACCGCCATCCCCGCCGCGAGGTACTCGTACACCTTGGTTGGCAGGGCGGCGCGGAATGCTGGGGTGTCCTCGAGGAGCGCCAGGCCTACGGCAGCGCCGGTGGCGATGCGCCATGTCGACTCAGGCGGCTGTCGGCCGTGCAGCCGAACCCGACCGGCGACATCGGCACGCAGCATCCGGCTGTCGAGCCATGCGGCATCGTCACGGTCGACAGGACCGACGATGTCGAGCACCCACGACTCCGCACCGGCAACGGCCTCGATCATCGTCTCCAATCCCCGTGAGCGACGCACATCGCCGACATAGACGGCCCGGAGCGGTCCGGCATTCTCGGTTGTGCTCGCGATCCCGACCACCGAGAGATCCGGCAGATTGCGCACCACCAGCCGCCTGCGACACCGGTCCGATGGCGGCGGCAGATGTTCATCAGCGACGACGGTCAGATCCGCCCGCTCGCCGGCGATCATGGCCAGTCGGACCAGGCTGGACGCTAGCGGACGCCGCCACCCACCGGCCCACGCGCGGTCTCGGAGTAGGGCTGCATAGTCCTCATGCACGTCCACGACACGGAGGCAGCGCCGGACGACGCTGGGGGCCACAGCGCCGACGGCCACGTCCGGATCGAGCGTCATCCACACGGCGCCACGGGCGCGCCACGGCATTGTCAGTGCTCGCGCCGCACGGGTGAGCAGTCCGCGGCGTGGCCAAGTTCGCACAGCCGCGTTGGCTGGGCCGCCGCCTGCATCTCCGGTCGCCAGCACCTCGACCGACAACCCGGCCCGGACGGCGGCAGCCACGATCCGGTGCAGCCGGGCGTCAGCCACGTCATGGCCGGACGTGATCACACTGAGGTCGCAGGCCCATGCCCGCGGTCGGGCGTTAGAGGTCCTCGAAGGTGAAAGCATCCTCACCAACCTGGACGAACTTCGTGTACGCCTTGATCACGTCGTCAGGCGAGCCGTCGAGCATCAGCTTGCCTTTGTGCATCCAGATGACCCGGTCACACAAGTCCTTGACGCTGCCGAGCGAATGGCTGACGAGGAACATGGCCCGCGCGGATGACATCAGGTCGTGCATCTTTGTCGACGCTTTGCTCTTGAACGACGCATCGCCAGCGGACAGTGCCTCGTCGATGAGCAAGATGTCCGGCTTCATGTGTACCGACACCGAGAACGCCAGCCGGGAATACATGCCCGACGAATACGTGCGCATCGGCATGTCCATGAAGTCGCCGAGCTCGGCGAACTCGGCGACTTCGTCGGCTCGCTCGAGCACCTCTTTGCGGCTCAGCCCAGACGCCAAACCGCCGAGGATGACGTTCTCGCGCCCGGACAGAGCAGCGTTGAAGCCCACACCCAACGCCAGCAAGGCGCTGATTCGGCCGCGCACTTCGATGCGCCCCCGGGTCGGAGGAAGGATTCCCGCGAGGGTCCGCATCAGCGTCGACTTCCCGGCGCCGTTGGCGCCGATGATCCCCATCGCCTGACCCCGTGGGACATCGAACGAGACATCCTTGACCGCCTCGATCTCCCGGATGGCACGTTCACCGCGACCGAACCGGACCAGGGCGCCCTTGAAGGTCGGCACCCGCTCGAAGGTGGTCCGGTAGGTGACCGAGACGTCCTGGACGCTGACCGCCGGCAACGCAGTGCCGGCCGCCGGCGCCCGCGTCGACTCAGATACGGACAGCGAACTCACGCTCCCTGGACATGAAGAACAGTGAACCGGCGATCAGGACGACAAACGACCAGACCGCGGCCGATATCCAGATCGCCGGCTGTGGCATGTGGCCGCGAACCAGCAGGTCGGTCCAGCCACCCAGCAGCCCATACAGCGGGTTCAGGACCAAGAATGGCTTGAGCGCTTGTGGGGCCTCTTCTGGGTACCACAGCACCGGGGAGAGATAGAGCCAAATGCGGATGAAGTACGGCAAGAAGCTCGCGGCATCTCGAAAGTACACCTGTACGGTGGCGAAGATCGCCGCGGCCCCCAGCCCGAAGACGATCATGAAGGCGAGAAAGACGAGTGCCAGCAGCATGTTCGGCGACCAGGGCAGGCCGCCGATGATGTGGAAGACGAAGTAGACGGCCATCGTCGGGAGGAACCGGAAGAACGCCGTCCGAACCGCTGAATATGGCATCAACAACCGTGGGAAGGCCATGTTCATCACCAGCCGGCCGCCGCCGGTGATGGATGCGGCTCCGGTGGTGATGCAGCCGGAGATGAAGTAGAACGCGAACAGCCCGGCGAGTAGGTGGACGAAGTAGTCGAAGCCGGTGCGGCCGGCCAGGATCGCTACGAGAACGTAGTAGACCGCGGCGAGCAACAGAGGATTGAGCACGAGCCAGAGCCGGCCGAAGAACGTGTTGCTATGTGCTGCCCGCATCCCCGAGCGGGACAACTCCGCGGCGAACTCGCGCCGCCGCCATAGCTCGGTGAGATACGGCCGGAGTTTGGGCAACCCCACCCGGTGCGGCTCGTAGACGTGGAAGTCGGACTCGAACTCCGAGTCTTCCGCCGTTACGTGCGTCATGCGGGGTGCAGCTCCTGAGGGTCGATGGGTGGCAGCGGCGGCAGAGCGCGGCGAGCCGGACCAGGATAGTTGACCCGTCGTCGCCAGCCGGCCTCGCCGCACCTCAGTCCTGCAGACCAGCGTAGACGTCGAGGAGCACCGCCTCGTCGTGTGGCCAGGTCAGCGCGGGCGTGGCGGCGGTGACGGCAGCGCGTAGCGATGCGTACTCTTTCTTGGCGTCGTGCACGGCCCGGACCAGATCTCGAGCATCACCCGGCCGGTAGAGCGTGCCGACCCGGTGCTCTCGAACCGTCTTCGCCAGCTCACCGACATCGGTGGCGACGACCGGAACGCCGACTCGCACGGCGTGAAAGAGCTTGTTCGGCAGCGCCAGGCGGTGATTGAGCCACCGGTCCGAGTGCGTCACCAGAGCCAGCCCGGCGTCGGCGAGCAGGTGGTCCACGCCTTCGAGCGACGTCGGCGGCAAGATGTCGGCCTCCCCCGGGTCGAACTGGGCCAGCCAGGCGGGATCTGCGGGGCCTACCAGGGACACCGCAAGGCCCAGCTTGCCGCTCGCGGCCGCGATCACCTCGAGTTCCCGAAAAGGGGCGAGCCGGCCGGCATAGACCGCCCCGACCGGTTCGGTGGCGGGCAGGCTGTCCTGCGGACGTGGTTCGAAGGTGTTCCGGACGACGTGCACGTGCCGCCATCCGTATCGCCGCCGTAGAGCTTCGGCAATGCCTTCGCCCACCGTCAGCACGGCGGCCGCTTGCCACCCGAGTCTTTGCTCCCGTCTCCGTTCGCGCAGGGTACGGACCGGGGTCGGCCGACCGACCCTCGGGCGACCGCTCCAGAACTCGTGCGCGTCGTACACGAGTTTCGCGTTCGCGATCCCGGCCAACTCCGCCCCGAGCGCCAGCGTGTTGAAGTCATGCGCATGGACGACCGACGGTCTCGAGCCGTCTCGCGCCAGTGCCTTCGCCTCGTCGACCCACGCGCGCTCCACCAGGCGGCGATGCTCGGGCAGGAGTAACCAGCGCGCCGCTCGGACCGGAAGCGGGTCGCGATCACGCCGGGGCGACGGCCGTAGTCCGTGAGCAGGCCGCGTGGAGGAGA
This sequence comes from uncultured Actinomycetota bacterium, assembly GCA_963831385.1. Lineage (GTDB taxonomy): Bacteria > Actinomycetota > Actinomycetes > Jiangellales > Jiangellaceae > JACVRX01. The sequence goes on along the minus strand of CAWHPW010000012.1, from coordinate 155,684 downwards.
CTGTTACCTCTGGTGCTGGGACGAAATCAGCGGGCACGTCGCGGCCGACGATGTGGATCTCATGTCCCGCCGCAGCCAACGTGGCCGCCTCGCGAATGATCCGCGTGTCACCCGCGAGCGGTGACTGAGCGAGCATGAGAACGCGCATGTCAGGACCATTCGGCGGTCGCGACCAGATCTCGGCGGTCGCGAGCAGCGTGGCGATGACCGACCAGGAAGCCGGTGCCCCACGTCGTGTGCATCGTGGCCAACACCACCGGCAGCCACAGCCGGGAGCGCCACGGAAGGCCGCGGCCCGCCGCCAGTCCGACGACGAGCACGCCACCGAGGTAGGCCGACGGGATCAGCCAGCCGACTGCAAGCCAAGGCGGGCCGCCCAGCACCGACCCGATGCCCGCCGCAGTACCGACGCCGAGCGCGACTGTCGCAACCGGGGTCGCGAGGTACCGAAGACTGGCGGTGCCGGGGTACTTGCGGAGCACCTCGCGGCGCCATTCTCCGCTCCGGAAGAACTGCCTACCCAATGCGGCGAGACTGCCGCGAGGGCGGTACGTCACCTCCAGATCGGGCGTGAACCACACCGTCTCGCCAGTGGCACGGATTCGGTGGTTCAGTTCCCAGTCCTGCGCCCGCGCAAAGTGCTCGTCGTATCCGCCGAGGCGTTCGATCACCTCTCGACGGAAGATCCCGAGGTAGACCGTGTCGGCCGGGCCCGCGTCACCGCCGAGGTGAAAGCGGGCCCGGCCGATGCCGAACGGCGAGGTCATCGCCCGCGCCACTGCACGTTCGAAGTCCGTCTGCCCTTCGGCCCGCATGATGCCGCCGACATTGGCCGCGCCCGTCGACTGGAGTACCTCGACGGCTCGCCGGAGGTACCCGGGTGACAGCACGCCGTGACCGTCGACCCGAGCGATGATCTGGTGCCGGGCAGCGGAGATCGCGGCGTTGAGACCGTTCGGGGTTCTGCCGATCGGATTGTCGACGAGACGGATTCGGGGGTCGCTCTGGGCCAGCCGCGCTGCGATCTCACTCGTGCGGTCCCTAGAGGGTCCGAGGGCCAGGACCAACTCCACTTCTCCGCCGTAGTCCTGGTCCAGGACACCGGTCACGGCTTCGGCCAGATGCCGTTCCTCGTCGAGGACCGGCATGATCACCGAAACCGGCGGCCAGCCAGATGAGCGGGTCGACTCCATGACGGCGAGCACCATACCCGCCGCGGCGATCTATTCGTACGCGCACACGGACGACAAGTCGACTGTCGATTGGTCAGTGGTCGCGGCAGCACTCTGGTCGGACTCGGAGCTGTCGGTCGGCTCAGTGTCTTCGCCTGAAGCAGGTGCGGCAGTCGGCGCAGCGGCCTCGGTCCCTACCGCGCTCGGTTGCGCTCCGCTCGTCGTCGCCTCCAGCGCACCTTCCACGTTCTCCCTGATCACCTCGAAGTCCGGATCTGCCGGGGTCACTAGCGGCGGCACGAGCTGCAACGACGAAATAGGTAGGTCCTTCGCCTGTACCGCTAGCTCGATCAGCTCCGGGAGTTGCTCCTGCGGAATGTCCGTCCGCACGATCGACGTCGAGGCGGCCGCGAGGTCGGTGAAGTTGCGCAGGACCGTCGCCGGGTCGGCCTCATGCAGCATCGCTCCCAGCACGCAGCGTTGCCGACTCATCCGCCCGTAGTCGGACGAATCGCTGCGAGAGCGCGCGTACCAGAGGGTTTCGTAACCGTCGAGCCGGTGCAGGCCGGGGGTCAGGACTCGGCCGGATTGACCGATCGGTACCGGTTCGGTGATCCGGATCGTCACTCCTCCGAGCGCGTCGACCAGATCACGGAAGCCGGCGAGATCGATGACCACGTAGTAATGCACCGGCAGTCCGAGCGTGCCCTCGACGGCTTGCTTGACGGCGGTCACGCCCGGTCCGGCCGACCCAGGGAAAAGGTCCGGATGCGCTTCGCCATAGGTCCAGGTCGCATTGAGAAGCCACTCGGCGCGATCCCCCGGCCCGGAGAACCCGGCCGGGAACTCGGCCGCGGCGGCACTGTCTTCGGCGAATCGGGCCTTCTCCAGATTCCGGGGCAGGCTGATCAGGACCGGACGGCCGGACCGGACGTCGATCGACACCACGTTGACGCTGTCCGGTCGGACGCCATCGCGCCCCTCGGCGGCGTCGGCTCCCAGCAGGAGGACGTTGAGCCGGCCATCGCTGGTCGCGGCCGCTTCGCCGGTGGGAAACAGCTTGACTACCGCCTCACGGGTGGCGGCCGCGTAACGGGCAGCAACCACCAGCGGCGTCGAAACCACCGCGATCAGCGCCAACGTCGCGCCGACCAGCATCAGCCGATGCCGGCGATCCAACCTCGGCGGATTCCCCAGCCGCCAGGCGTCGACGAGCGCGGCTGTCCACCCCAGCGCCACTGCGAACGCCAGCAGGGTGAACAGGTTCAACAACCACGGCCGGACGGCGAGACGGGCGAGCTGGTCGAGGGGAACCAGCCACAGCACCAGCCCGCCAACGACAACGATCCCGACCCACAACCGCAACATGATCGTGCCGAGGCGTCGGTTGCCGGCCATCCACTGTGCGCTTCCAGGCGCGATCGCGGAAACGGTGACCAAGGTGATCGCGCGCCGAAAACGCACGGACTCGGCCCGCTGTCCGCGGACCGATCGGATCCGTGGTGCACTCGACCGAGGCGCCCGGTTGCCAGGCGGCGCGGTCGTGACCATCGGGGCCCCCAGTCGTCAGGTCGACCTCGAAACGGGCACAGCGTCGCCAGTATCGCCGTCCGGCTCGCTGTCGCTGCCGCGGCGCGCCGAGTGCGACTGCATGTCGCGGCAGCGAGTCAGCGGGCGTCCCCACGGGACTTCAAGATCGCGGCCCGGCGAGCCAACCGGTGGGTCCGGCGTATCTCGGCCTCGGCGAATCGACGCCGGTCCTCGTCGGTCTCCGGCAGCACCGGCGGTACCGCTCGCGGCTCGCCGTTGGCGTCGAGGCCGACGAAGACCAGATAGGCGGTGGCAACCCGCTTGGCGGCTCGGACCTCGTTCCACGGCTCGGCGACGACCCTGACGCCAACCTCCAGTGACGTGCGCCCGGTCCAGTTGACCCGGCCCTGGGCGTGCACCAGATCACCAACGTGTACGGGCTCCAGAAAAGCCATTTCGTCCATTGACGCTGTGACCGCGGGCCCGCCGGAATGCCGCTGTGCCACCGCGCCGGCGACATCGTCGACCAACTTCATGATCACGCCGCCGTGGACGGTACCGAGCAGGTTGGTGTCGAGCGTGGTCATGATCCGCGACAGCGTCGTCTCCGCGGCCGACGTCGGGCGTCCCGGCAAGCTGTCCAGCACACCAGGACCGTACGGGTAATCGGCCACGTTGGGCACCGAACGTGCTCCGGGTACCGTTTCGAACGTGAGTGTGCAAAACCCGCCCAACCCGGCGCCGGCCGGACCACCCAACGTGACCAGCTACACCGCCGGCCGGGTTCCGGGCGTGTCCTACCGCGACGGGTTGGCGCGCAGCCCGGTCGAAGGGGAACAGGCGCCGCCGGTGAAGGCGCCCGGAAAGCCGGCCGGATCCCCGTCACCGAGTCCGGTCCGGGCCACTCGCCAGCCGACCCCACCCCGCAGTCATCCGCCAGCGGCACGACCACGGAGCGGCGCCGCCCGCGTTGCCCGCTGGATCGGGGGAATCTTCGTCGTACTCCTCGCGGCATTGGTCGTGCTGGGGGTCATCGCGTGGTCGAGAATCGACAAGGTCGCCGCCATTCCCGATGACCATGGCGCGGCAGTGTCGGCAGGCCGGGTGTACCTGCTGGTCGGATCGGACAGTCGGGAAGACCTCAGCGCGGAGGAGCGAGCCGAGCTGGGTACCGGTTCCGCGGAGGGGCAGCGCACGGACACGATCATGCTGTTGTACGTGCCCACTGATGGTCGCCCGGCCCTCGTCAGCGTGCCCCGCGACTCGCTTGTCGACATTCCCGGCCACGGCGAGGAACGGGTCAACGCTGCATTCGCCTTCGGCGGCGCACCGCTTCTCGTCCAGACGCTGGAGAACGAGACCGGCGTCGCGATCGACGACTATGTCGAGATCGGGTTCGGCGGGTTCGCCTCGGTCGTCGACGCGCTCGGCGGGGTCGAGATGTGCTTACCCGAGCCGGCTCAGGACGACAAGGCCCACATCGACCTGCCCGCCGGCTGCCAGACACTCGACGGGGTGAACGCTTTGGGGTATGCGCGGGCGCGAGAACTCGACGCGACCGCAGATCTCGGCCGGGTGCAGCGACAGCGGGAGTTGATCGGCTCCATCGCCAGCACCGCGCTGTCGCCGGCGACCCTGCTCAACCCGTTCACCCTCACCCGCACCGCCATAGCAGGCGGCGACGCGCTGACCGTCGACGAGCAGACCGGTCCGATCGACCTCGCCCGGTTCGCCCTCGGCATGCGCCGGGTCACATCCGGTGCTGGCGACACCCTGACGGTGCCGCTCGGCCGGGTCGGCAACACCGTCGATTGGGACGACGAGCAGGCCGATCAGCTGTGGGCCGCCATGCAGACCGGGACGGAGATTCCGCCAGCCGTCGTCGAGGCGGGGTCCGGCTAGGGCCGGCCCAAGCCCCAGAAGGTCCACCCGGCTGCGCGCCAGGCCGCCCGATCGAGGCGGTTGCGGCCGTCGACGACGTTTCTCGACGGCGACGACCGCGCCGAGCACCTCGGCATCGATCTCGCGATACTCCGGCCATTCGGTGAGATGCAACACCAGGTCGGCATCGCGGCACGCCGCGATCACGGTCTCTGCGTACTCCAACGTCGGGAAGAGCCGGCGAGCGTTGTCGATGGCCTTGGGATCGTGCACGGTGACGTGAGCACCTTGCAGATGCAGCTGGCCGGCCACAGTCAAGGCCGGCGAGTCGCGAACGTCGTCGGAGTTGGGCTTGAACGCCGCGCCCAGAATCGCCACCCGTTTGCCGGCGACGACACCGCCCAGCATCTCCCGGGCGATCTCCGCGACGCGTTCGCGGCGGCGCAGATTGACCGCGTCGACTTCGGCGAGGAACGCCAGCGACTGACCGGCACCGATCTCCCCTGCGCGGGCGATGAATGCCCGGATGTCCTTGGGTAGGCAACCGCCGCCGAAGCCGACGCCGGCGTTCAGGAACCGGCGGCCAATGCGAGGGTCGTGACCAAGCGCCTCGGCCAGCTGGGTGACGTCGGCGCCGGTTACCTCACAGATCTCGGCCATAGCGTTGATGAAAGAAATCTTGGTGGCAAGAAACGCGTTGGCCGATGCCTTCACCAGCTCCGCGGTTTGGAAGTCGGTGACCACGACGGGGACGTCCGCCGCGATCAGCGGTGCGTAGATCGCCCGCAGCGTCCGCTCCGCTGCCTCGGACCGCACGCCGAAGACCAGCCGATCCGGGTACAGGGTGTCCTCGATCGCGAACCCCTCCCGCAGGAACTCCGGGTTCCAGGCCAGTTCGGCGGCATCTCCGACCGGCGCAGCCTCGACCAGCCGCGCAGCGAGTCGGCCCGCTGTTCCGACCGGAACGGTTGACTTCCCGACGACGAGGCATGGCCGCCGCAGGACCGCGGCAAGCGCATCGACCGCCGTCTCGAGAAACGTCAAGTCCGCGGCCAGGCCGTCGTGGCGCTGCGGCGTGCCGACGCAGAGGAAATGCACGTCGGCATGGGCCGCGTCGGCGATCTCCGTGGAGAACCTCAGTCGTCCACCGTCGACGTGCTTGCGGAGCGATGGGTCGAGGTCGGGTTCGTAGAAGGGCGCATGCCCCTCCTGCAACGCGGCGATCTTGGCAGCGTCGACGTCGATTCCGACGACCGAATATCCGAGTTCGGCCATCCCCACCGCATGAACGGCGCCGAGGTAGCCGGTGCCGATCACCGAGATCTGCCTGCTCACATGAATCCTCGAGGTGGGAGCCGAGATGCGGATGAGGGTACCTGGGGGATCTGACCTGGCGATCCTCTCCGGCCAGCGCCATACGATCGATGGCATGGACGTCGGCTTCGATCTCTACCGGTTGAGCGAGGAACACGAGGCCATTCGCGACGCGGTCCGAGCTGTCTGCGCCGACAAGGTTGCTCCGCACGCGGCCGAGGTCGACGAGACGGCACAGTTCCCACAATCGTCCTACGACGCGCTGCGGGCTTCGGATTTTCATGCACCGCACATCCCGGCGGAGTACGGCGGGGCAGGCGCCGACGCGCTCGCGACCTGCATCGTCGTCGAGGAAGTCGCGCGAGCTTGCGCGGCGTCGTCGCTGATTCCTGCGGTCAACAAGCTCGGTACGACGCCGCTGCTACTGGCGGGATCCGACGACATCAAGTCGCGCTATCTGCCGCCAGTGGCACGTGGTGAGGCCCTGTTCGCGTATGCCCTGTCCGAGCGCGAGGCCGGTTCGGATCCGGTCTCCATGCGGACTCGTGCAGTGCCCGACGGCGACAACTGGGTCCTGTCGGGCCAGAAGTCGTGGATCACCAATGCCGGGGTGAGCGACTACTACACCGTCATGGCTGTGACAGATCCCGACGCCGATCGCGGTCGCGGGATCACAGCGTTCGTGGTCGAAGCCGCCGATGACGGCTTCGCCCTGGGTGCACCGGAGCGCAAGCTGGGGATCAGAGGATCTCCCACCCGTGAGCTACTGTTCGACGGCTGCCGTCTGCCGGGCGACCGCGTCATCGGCGCACCGGGCGAAGGCATGCCGATCGCCTTGCGGACGCTCGACCACACCCGGGTGACGATCGGCGCTCAGGCCGTGGGCATCGCAGCGGGTGCGTTGGACCTCGCGACGGCGTATGCGAAGGATCGGCAACAGTTCGGCACTGCCATCGCCCAGTTCCAGGGGGTGCAGTTCATGCTCGCCGACATGGCCATGGGGCTCGAGGCCGCTCGCCAGCTCGTGTATCGGGCCGCCGCGGCCAGCGAGCGGGACGAGCAGTCCCTGACCTTCCTGGGCGCCGCTGCCAAGTGCTTCGCATCGGACACCGCCATGCAGATCACCACCGACGCCGTCCAGCTGCTCGGCGGCTACGGGTACACGCGCGACTATCCGGCCGAGCGAATGATGCGCGATGCCAAGATCACCCAGATCTACGAAGGCACCAATCAGATCCAGCGAGTGGTCATGGCCCGCGAGCTGCTCGGTGGAGGGCTCCCGTGACGACGTGGCGGGACCCCGACGTGATCAGGCGGCTGATGACGACGCCGGCAACCTGGGCGGTCGTCGGGCTGTCCGCCAACACCGAGCGCACCGCATACCGCATCGGGCGGTACCTGCGCGACCGACTCGGCATGACCATCGTCCCGGTCAACCTTCGAGGCGAGGACACCCTCGGTGAGCAGGGATACCGCCGGCTCGCCGACGTCCCCGGCCCGGTCCAGGTCGTCGACTGCTTCGTCAACAGCTCCCGGGTGGGCGACGTGGTCGACGACGCGATCGCCGAGAAGGATCGCTTGGGCATCGAGGCCGTCTGGCTCCAGCTCGGCGTCATCGACGAGGCCGCAGCCCAACGCGCCCGCGCCGCCGGCTTGGACGTCGTCATGAACACCTGCCCCGCCATGGAAGCCCCCAACCCCGCCCACTAAGCCCGATTTGTCAATATTTCACGGTGACCTCGCGGAAGAGATGACCGTTTCCCGGCGTCTAGGGCGGTCTTTGGCGGCCATCTCGGTAGCGAGGTCGGGCTCGCAGGCCATCTACGGCCGATACCGGCTCGGCAACCCAATCGCCACCGGGTACGGCGAGGGCCAGTCGCATGCCCCGGCTCCACCGGCCCTACGCCCGGCACATCTTTCCACCAGCGAATCGCCTCCGACCTCGGCGGATTGTCACGGAGCAGGGCCTCGAAACCGGCCCGCGAGCTCTGCTCGGCGCCGACGACCCAACTCCCACGTGAACCGGGCAAAATCGAGACCGAGCCGGCGCAGGTACCACTCGCGCTCGTTCTGGGCGGCGATCACCCGCGATGCGTCCGGCCGGTTGTCGTATTTGATCGCTCCGTCACCCTCGAATGCCGACCAGTGAAAGGGCCAAAGACCGTCGACGCGAAACCTCGGTTCTCCGTCTCCAACCCAGGCATTGCACACGGGCATCGGCAAGGCAAATTCGATACACGTGAATCGGCCCAGCGTTTCCAAGGCGGACTCGGCATTCGGGTTGGCATGATCAGCAACCCAACCGGCCTGGCCGACTCCTCCCCAGCGCTGCATGAACTGCACCGCCTCGGCCAGATCGGCGCCGGACCGCACGGCAGCATCGGCGACAATCAGGGCGTCCGGCAGGGGCGACGTTCTGGCGACCTCGAGAGCCGTCCATGCTCGGCTCACCACCTTCGTCGAACCGATCCGCCAACGGTGGTGTTTCGGCAGGTTGGCCACGAGGATGCGCCCGTATGGCGTTACCTTCGATCCGCCCGAGCCCGTCTTCGGTTCGAGGGCAACGGGAAGAAGAGGTGGTGACCCGATCGTCGGCAATCTCCACGTGGCGGCGGCCGACCAACCGGTGAGGAACGCAGTCGCGCATGAGGCAGAGAAGGCCCGCGCCCGTACCATGTGCCGCTCCCAGGCATCGAGCACGTGGTAGTCCGCGGCAGAGACGTAGATACCGTCGCCAACCCGGGTGAGTAGGTGAGCGTCCGTCAACCGCTGGATGCGCCCATGGGTGATCCCTGACCCGCGCGCCTGTGCCAACTGGAACATCCCGTGGTTGACCAGCAGCAGCTCGCGGACGTCCTCGGGAAGAGCGGTGAGTAACTTCGGCACGCGCCGAAGCCTCGTTCGGCGAGTCACTGGTTCCCATGGACCACCTGCCCAGGTGTGGACGGCTGCGCCCCGACGACGTCGCTGTGGATATCGGTCCTCGCGGACGAGATGGCCGGAATACGACTCGAACGCCACGCCTTGGCGGACATCTGAGCCGCGAGGTTGGCAGCTGCGGCCGTCAGTCGAGCTGATCGCGCAGCGCCTGGCCTTTCCGGCGGGCGGTGGCCTCGAGGTCGGCCCGGAAAGTGTCGAGTCGAGCGCGGAGGTCGACGTCCGACGTGGCCAGGATGCGCGCCGCCAGCAGGCCGGCGTTTCGTGCTCCCCCGACGGAGACCGTCGCAACGGGTACGCCAGCCGGCATCTGCACGATGGAGAGCAGGGAGTCCAAACCGTCCAGCTGCTGGAGCGGTACCGGCACCCCGATCACCGGGAGCGAGGTGACCGCCGCGAGCATGCCAGGCAGATGAGCCGCACCACCGGCACCCGCGACTAGCACTCGCAGACCACGCTCGGCCGCGGCCGAACCGTAGTCGAGCATCGCCTGCGGCATCCGGTGAGCAGAAACCACGCCGACCTCGTGTGGCACCCCTAGTTCGAGGAGCACTGCACCGGCGCCAGACATCACCGACCAGTCGGAGTCGGAGCCCATGACGATTCCGACCAGCGGATCGCCGTCGCCGACCGCGTGCACCAGGTCACTCATCGATGTCCCTCTGCAAGTGGGCAGCCGCGCGCCGGGCACGGTCGCGCAGATCGCTGACATCCTCGCCCGCGATCGTCACATGCCCGACCTTCCGGCCGGGCCGGACCGTCTTGCCGTACCAATGGATCTTGAGCGCCGGGTCATCGGCCAGGCAGTGGCGATAGGCGGTGTAGACGTCGGGTTGGTTCCCGCCGAAGACGTTGACCATGACGGTGTAGGACGCCAATGCGGCCGGAGATCCCAACGGCAGGTCGAGCACCGCGCGAAGGTGATTCTCGAACTGGCTGGTGACAGCGCCGTCGATGGTCCAGTGCGCCGTGTTGTGCGGCCGCATGGCCAGCTCGTTGACCAGCAGGCGGCCGTCCCGAGTTTCGAACAGCTCGACGGCGAGAATGCCGACGACATCGAGCTCGGTGGCAATGGTGAGCGCCATGCGTTGCGCTTCGAGCCCGAGGCGCTCCGGAAGCTCAGGCGCCGGTGCCACGACCTCGCGGCAGATCCCGTCCCGTTGAACGGATTCGACGACTGGGTAGGCGACGGCTTGCCCCGACGGCGTCCGGGCTACGACCGCGGCCAGCTCACGGCGAAAATCGATCAGCTCTTCGGCGAGGACCGGCACCCGAGCGAGGAACGGCTCGGCTGCCTCGGCGGCGGATCGGGCGATCCACACCCCCTTGCCGTCGTATCCACCTCTCGTCGTCTTGAGCACGACGGCGGTTGTCAGGTCGGCCAAGTCGCCTATTGGTTGCGAGGCAGCACCGGACCCGGACAACTCGGAGTCCACCGGGAGGTCGGCAGCGAACGCGGCGGCATCCCCTGGCCCCGACACGATCCGGTGCCGCGGAACCGGGACGCCCGCGGCCATCAGACGCTCCCGCATCACTCCCTTGTCCTGGGCGTGGAGCAGCGCTTGGGCTCCCGGCCGGATGACCACGCCCGCCGCTTCCAGAGCGCGCAGATGCGACGGTGGCACATGCTCGTGGTCGAAGGTGACGACGTCGCATTGCTTGGCGAACGCCCGCAAGTCGTCGAGCGACTTCTCATCGCCGATCGTCGTCGACGGAACGACCTGTGCTGCCGCATCGTCGGGTCGACCGGTCAACACGGCGAGCTGCACTCCGAGCGCGATCGCCGCGGGCTGGGTCATCCGGGCCAGCTGACCACCGCCGACCACGCCGACCACCGGCCAGCCCCGGAGACCCGTCACGGATCGAAAGGCTAGCGAGGCGCGAGCGGAGCGCCCGGCTAGGCGGCGGTACGGGTCCGCGGCCCGGCCCGCAGCACCTGCGACGGCAGCTTGTGCCCGACGAGCTGCTCGGCCTGCGCCGCGACGTCGATCAGCGCCGCCAGGTCGACGCCGGTGGCTACGCCCATGTCCTCGAGCATGTGCACCAGCTCCTCCGTCGCGATGTTTCCCGAGGCGCCCGGGGCATACGGACAACCGCCCAGGCCGCCGACGGATGCGTCGAAGTCGTCGACGCCGAGTTGCAGCGCAGCCAGCACGTTGGCCAGGCCGGTGCCACGGGTGTTGTGGAAGTGCAGCCCCAGCGCAAGGTCCGGATGAGCCGCCCGGGTCACCTCGACCAGCCCGGTGACCCTGGTCGGTGTCGCCATACCCGTCGTGTCCCCGTACGCGATGGTGTCTGCGCCCGCCGACAGTGCGCGTTCGACGACGTAGAGCACTCGAGACGTCGGCACATCACCCTCGTACGGACAGCCCCATGCCGTGGCGACGATCACTTGCAAGGCCGCGCCGTAGGCATGCACGAGGTCGACGATTGCGGGGAGCTCGGCGAGCGACTGGTCGGTGGATCGGTTGATGTTGCGGCGGTTGTGCGTGTCCGAGGCCGAGATGACGACCTCGATCTCCCGGAACCCTGCGTCCAGGCCGCGCTGGGCGCCCCGGAGGTTGGGCACCAGGGCGGAGTAGCGGACATCGGGATTGCGGTCTATCTGGGCCCATACGTCTGTGGCATCCGCCATTTGCGGGATCGCGTCGGGATGCACGAACGAGACCGCCTCGATGCGGCGAACCCCGGTACGGGACAGGGCATCGATCAGAGCCACCTTGCCGTCGGTCGGGACCGGATCCTCGTTTTGCAGCCCGTCCCGTGGCCCGACTTCACGCAGGCTGATCCGCTGCGGCAGCTCGCTCATCGGTCCTCACTCCCCGGCCAGTCCGGGTCACGCTTCTCATTGAACGCTGCGACACCCTCGGTTCTATCCCCACTGAACGCCGTGGCCCGCCAACCCGCATCCTCGATCTCCAAGCCGGCCGCAAACGGCACGTCCAGGCCCAACCGCATGACCTTCTTGGCGTTGCGGACGCCGACGGGCGAGTTGCGCGAAATCTGCGTCGCGATCTCCACGGCGGTGGCCCGGTCGGTTCCGGCCGGTACGAGTCGGTCCGCCAGGCCGAGCCGGTGAGCCTCGCTGGCGTCGATCCTGCGGGCGGTGAATACCAGGTCGGCGGCTCGTCCCCAGCCGACTCGGCGGGCCAACAACTGAGTCCCACCGCCACCGGGAATGACACCGACGGACACTTCCGGCAGCCCGAACACCGCCGTCTCGTCGGCCACGATGAGATCGCACGCCAGAGCAAGCTCACATCCACCGCCGAGGGCATAGCCGTGAACAGCCGCGACCGCCGGCACCGGCAGGTCCAGGACGGCGCGGTAGGCCGAGCGCGCAATAGGCCGTTGCCGCCGAAGCTCGTCGTCGGTGAGTTCGTTACGTTCCTTGAGATCCGCACCGACGCAGAACGCCTTCTCCGACGACGACGAGAGCACCACTGCCCGCACGCCTGCATCGGCGACAATTGCCGCCACCGATGCGGCGATATCACGCGCCATCGCCGTCGAGACAGCATTGAGCGCTTCGGGGCGGTCGAGAACCATCTCCGCGACGTGCGGCGCGCCAGCAGGTCGCAGCCGCACGCCCAGCTGCGGGCTGGCGGTCACCGTCGGCCCGGATCGTCGAGTCGCCAGTCGTACGGCTGGTCGCGTGGCAGCGGCCGGGTCGCTCGGTCGGCCGGCACGTCGTCGGCTGGCTCCGATTCGCGCTCCGAAGCTTGACGTGGTGCCGCCCAGCCGTGCGCCTCGCGAACCAGCTCGCTCATCTCCAACTGCACGTCATGCACCCGGGGCACATCCTGCAGGATGATCGTGCCTTGCTCGCTAGCGGCCGACACGTTGAGCGAGCCGCAGCGCAGCATCCGATCGAGGATGTCCTGGCTGTAGGCGACGTCGTTGATCCGGCCGAGCGGAATGTCGCGACCTCGCCGGTTGACGACTCCCTGCCGGGTGATCAGCCGCTCACTGGTGACCGTATAGGTGGTGCTCAGCCACACCAGGAACGGCCACACCGACCAACGGCCGACGACGCCCAGGCCGACGGCCAGGAGGAGCCATCGGCCGGCCGATCCTCCGGTTCCTTCGTCGGGCAGGACACCCATCGCGAAACCGGCCGCTGCCGCGGTGACGAGAAGCACGAGCACCGGGACGACCAGGGCCTTGGCGTGCGTCCGCATATGCAGCACGACGTCCTCGCCCTCGCCGAGGAGCCGCTGCGGAAACGCCATGCCGTCCAGCCTATTCATGCGGGACCTTTGGTGGGTTCGACGAGCCGATGGATGCCGTCCCCGCCCGGGCCGACTTCGTCGGCCCCACGCCCGACCACACCCCGGCCGGCATCCATCGGCCCGTCTCCAGCTACGACATCCGCAGGTGCGTGACCTCTCCGGCGCCGACGGCGACGTCGCCAGAGCCGGTCCGGACGACCAACCGACCCGATGCGTCGATGTCCACGGCGCGGCCCACGATTGGCGGCTGGCCGGGCAGTTCGGCCCGAACGTCGCGGCCGAGGGTGTCGCATCGGTCACGGTAGGCGGCCGCCAACCATGGACCGGGGTCCCCGCCCGCATCGCGCCAACCGCCGTACCGTGCACCGAAGACGTCGAGCAGTGTGGCCAGCAGGGTGGTTTTGGATACGTCGGCAAAACCGGCGGCAAGCAACGACGTCGCACCGGCCGGAGCCGCCGACACGTTCAGCCCGATGCCGACGACCGCGGCTGTGCCAGAGGTGCCATCGACCCGCTCGACCAGGATTCCAGCCAGCTTCGCCGGGCCGACCAGAACGTCGTTCGGCCACTTCAGGGCCGTGTTGATGCCCGGATAGACCTGCAGCGCCTCGACGATCGCGACGCCGGCGAGGAGCGGAAGCCAGGGCCACCGGTGCCCGGGCACCGCGGCCGGCCGGAGCAGGAACGAAACAGCCAACCCAGCGCCCGGCGGCGCATGCCAGGTGCGGCCATGGCGCCCGCGTCCAGCGGTCTGATGATCAGCGACGAGGACTGCGCCCTCCGGTTCGCCCGCCTTGGCCAGCTTCACCAGGTCGGCATTGGTGGACCCGGTCTCGGGGACGCGTTGCACCTGCCAGCTGAACACCGCACCCTCCACGCGTTGGTCGGTTCAGCCTCAGCCGGTGTTCTGCAGACCAGCGGCGATCCCGTTGACGGTGATCTGCAGCAGCCGCCGCATCTCGGTGTCGTCCTTCGTGCCCTCACGCAGAGCGCGCAGCGCCCGAACCTGCAGATGCGAGAGAGCATCGACGTAGGGGTTGCGCAGCGCTACGGCGCGGCCGAGGACACGGCGATCTTCGAGCAGCCGAGTGTGCCCGGTCACCGCCAACACCTGTTCGGTAGTCCGGGTGTGTTCGTCGAGCACCTTCTCGGTGAGGTCGGGACGGCCGCCGAGCTCCAGGTAGCGGTGCGCAATCCGGCGATCGGTCTTGGCGAGGGACATCTCGGCGTTCTCGAGCATGACGGTGAACAACGGCCACGATTGGTAGGCGCGGCGCAGCAGCCCCAGGTCCGCAACGGCGGCGAGGCCCGTGCCCAGCCCGTACCACCCGGGCAGGTTGACCCGGGTCTGGGCCCAGGAGAACACCCACGGAATCGCCCGCAGGTCCTCCAGTGAGGACGCGGACACACCGCGGCGAGCCGGCCGCGAACCCAGTCGGAGCGCGCCGATCTCCTCCAGCGGTGTCACCTGCGCGAACCAGTCCGCGAACCCGTCGGCTCGCACCAAGTCGTGGTACGCCTCCCGAGCCGCCTTGTCGAGCACGGCTGCCACGTCGGCGAACTCCTCGGCAGCCTCCCGGGCCCGTTCTTCGACGGCTGGGGTCGACGCGAGCAATATGGCGGCGGCAACTTGCTCGATGTGCCGGCGCGCGATGACGGGGTCTCCGTATCGGGCGAAGATCACCTCCCCCTGCTCGGTGACCTTGAACCGGCCGGCGACCGAGCCGGGGGCCTGGGCGAGCACGGCCCGGTTGGCCGGGCCGCCGCCGCGTCCAAGCGCTCCGCCGCGACCGTGGAACAGGGTCAGCCGGATGGCGTGCCGGCCCGCCCACGCGGCCAGCCGGGCCTGGGCGTCGTAGAGCGCAAGGGTGGCCGACACGGGCCCGACATCCTTGGCGGAGTCGGAGTATCCGAGCATCACCTCCAGCCGTCTTCCGGTCGCCGAGAGCCGACGCCGAACACTTGGCAGCGCGATGACGCCGTCGAGGATCTCGATGCACCGAGCGAGGTCCTCGCCGGTCTCAAACAGCGGAACGACGTCCAGAACGAACTCGTCCCTGACGGGGTTTCCGGCAAGGGCATGGCGGGACAGTTCATAGACGGCTTCGACGTCGTCTGCCGACCGGGTGAACGACACGACGTACCGACGGCAGGCGTCTGCCCCGAACCGCTGCTGTATCTCGGCCATGACCCGCAGCGAGGCGAGCACCTCCTCGGTCGCCGCAGACAGCTCACCGTCTCCTCGGATCTCCGCAAGCGCTGTGGTGTGCACGCTGCTGTGCTGACGTATCTCCAGCTCGGCCAGGTGGAAGCCGAAGGACTCCACCTGCCAGATCAGGTGCTGCAGTTCGCCGTACGCCTGCCGGACCGCCCCCGCTGCCGCCAAGCTCAGCTGGATGGCCCGCAGGTCCGCCATCACGTCATCGGCCGAGCTGTACAAGAGGTCGGCCTCGCGTCGGCGGCTCGCGGCAACTCGCCGTCCGACCAGCAACAAGGCGACTCGGTGGAGCTCACCTGGCGACCGGGTGAGCAGGTCTGCGACCAATTCGGGGTGTTCGGACCGGGCGTCGCGGACGATCCGGCGAACTGCCGGCGAGACGGGCGTCGTCGTCGAGTCCACGGTCAGGCTGCGCCCGATCCGGGTGGCGGCCCGCTCGATACCGCGAAGTATGTGCTCGGACTGTATTGACATCGTCTCGCGGGTGACCTCACTCGTCACGTGTGGGTTGCCGTCGCGGTCGGCACCGATCCAAGAACCCAGCCGGATGAATGCTGGCACTCGGGGCGCGTGTACCGCGGCGGCAGAGCCGGTCAGGGCTGTCTCGGCGCGCCGGTACACCTGCGGCAGCACCTGGAAGAGCACCTCGTCAAAGACCGTCATGGCGGTACGAACCTCGTCCAACGGTCCGGGTCGATCGGCCCGCAGTTGCGCGGTTCGCCAGAGAATGTCGATCTCCTCCAGCAGTCGTCGATGCGTCTCTGCCGCTTCCGAGGCACCGAGCCGGGCGTCATCCCGACGTTCGAGGAGCTGTGCTACCCGGCGTATTCCGGTGACGACAGCTCGGCGACGTGCTTCAGTCGGATGCGCAGTCAGAACAGGGCGGAGTTCCAGGCCGGTGAGGAGTGCCTGCGCCTGTGCCGGCCCATGCAGCCGAGCCACTTCGTCCACGGCCGCACCAACAGTTCCTGTCAGCGGTCGATCGGACTGGTCGGCTGCCCGCAGGGCTCTGGCCCGGTGCCGCTCTTCAGCAACGTTGACGAGGTGGAAGTAGACGGTGAACGCCCGGGCGACCTCCTCGGCCCGTTCGACCGGCCATGAGACCACCAGCCGCTCGATCTGTTGGGTGGCCTCATCGGCGACGCTCTCGTCGTCGCCGTGTGCCGCGATCGCTAGCTCCCGGAGCCGCTCGACGTCGGCGAGCAGCGCTGCGCCACCGTACTCCCGCAAGATCGTTCCGAGCGCATCGCCGAGGAGCCGAACGTCGGCACGGAGCGCTTCGGGCATGTCGAACCGGGCGGCTGCACGCGAGCCCGTCGGGAAGACGGCGCTGTGGTTCGCGGGGGGCGAAGCCTCCTGCGGGTTCGAAGACACCTGATCCAGAGTAGTGACGAACCGGGGTCTAGCCTGCGGTGCATGACCGCCACGAACGAGGGCGTCGACATTCACTCCACCGCGGGCAAGCTCACCGACCTACGACGGCGCTTGGACGATGCGATTCATGCCGGGTCGGCGCGAGCCGTCGAGAAACAGCACGCCCGGGGCAAGATGACCGCGCGAGAGCGCATCGCGCTGCTTCTCGACGAGGGTTCGTTCGTCGAGTTCGACGAGCTGGCTCGGCACCGTTCGACCATGTTCGGCATGGAGAACAACCGTCCGTACGGCGACGGCGTGGTCACCGGTTTCGGGACGGTCAACGGTCGCCAGATCACCGTCTTCGCGCAGGACTTCACCGTCTTCGGCGGCAGTCTCGGGCAAGTCTTCGGCGAGAAGATCGTCAAGGTCATGGACTTCGCACTCAAGACCGGATGTCCGATGGTCGGGATCAACGACTCCGGTGGTGCGCGCATCCAGGAGGGTGTGGTCTCCCTCGGACTGTACGGCGAGATCTTCCACCGCAATGTGCTCGCTTCGGGTGTGATCCCGCAGATCTCGCTGATCATGGGCCCGTGCGCCGGCGGCGCCGTGTACTCGCCGGCGATCACAGATTTCACCGTCATGGTCGACGGCACCTCGCACATGTTCATCACCGGCCCGGACGTGATCAAGACCGTCACCGGTGAGGACATCGCATTCGAGGACCTCGGTGGTGGCCGCACCCACAACACCAAGAGCGGCAATGCGCATTACCTGGCCTCGGACGAGACCGACGCGATCGACTACGTCCGGGCCCTGCTTTCGTATCTGCCACAGAACAACCTCGACGATCCCCCGGCATTCGCCGCCGACGCAGAACTCGCGGTCACTGCTGCCGACGAAGCGCTGGACACACTCATTCCCGACAGCGCCAACCAGCCCTACGACATGCACCAAATCGTCGCCGGCGTGGTCGACGAGGGCGATTTCCTCGAAGTGCAGGCACTTTTCGCCCCGAACATCATCGTGGGTTTTGGCCGGGTCGAAGGACGTTCGGTCGGCGTCGTCGCCAACCAGCCGATGCATTTCGCCGGGACATTGGACATCGACGCCTCGGAGAAGGCCGCCAGGTTCGTCCGGACCTGCGATGCGTTCAACATCCCGGTGGTGACATTCGTCGACGTGCCCGGCTTCCTGCCCGGCGCTGACCAGGAGTGGAACGGCATCATCCGTCGGGGCGCGAAGCTGATCTACGCGTATGCCGAGGCAACGGTCCCGCTCGTGACGGTGATCACCCGAAAGGCCTATGGCGGTGCGTACGACGTGATGGGGTCCAAGCACCTCGGCGCAGACATCAACCTGGCCTGGCCTACTGCGCAGATCGCCGTGATGGGCGCACAGGGAGCAGTGAACATCCTCTACCGGCGGGAGCTGGCCGAGGCGGCCGACCCCGACGCCCGGCGGGCGGAACTCGTCACCGAATACGAGGACACCCTGGCCAACCCCTACACCGCGGCCGAGCGCGGCTACGTCGACGGCGTCATCCCACCGTCTCGGACGAGGGTCGCGGTGACTCAGGCACTGCGCGCTCTGCGCACCAAGCGGGAGACTCTGCCGCCCAAGAAGCACGGCAACATCCCGCTCTAGCGAGCCGCGAGCAGTGGCGAGACAGCTGCCTTTGAAGTTGACGCCGCCCGGCCGGTTCGTCCGCGATGCGGAGATCCCACCGCTCACTCGGCTGTTGAGCGAGCCTAGGGTGGTTCTGTGACCGACGAGCCGGTGTTGCGGGTGGAGCGCGGCGAGCCGACCGACGAGGAACTGGCAGCGCTTTTCGCGGCGATGTCGGCGGCTGTCGAGGCCCGTGGAGCGCAGCGGGAGGATCGGCCGTCGAGCTGGTCGGCGTACTGGCGCTCGGTCGGGACGCAGCCACCTCCCGGCCCATCCACGTGGCGGCAGAGCGCCTTGCCGCGATGAGTCGGTGGTCTAGGGTCGACGTTCGTGACTGACGGCCCCCGCAACGTCGACGCGATCGCCGAGGACTACGTCGAGGCATACGCCGCTATCGACCCGTTCACCGCCACGTTCGCCGGAATCCCCGGTCACGACGCGGAGACGACCGACCTGTCCCCTACCGGTTTCGCGGAGCGAGTCGAGCTGGCTCGGCGCACGCTTCGCGAGCTGGAAACTGCCACGGCGCAGGACGAGCGGGAGCGGGTCGCTGGCGCGGCGATGCAGGAGCGCTTGACTCTAGAGATCGAGATGCACGATGTCGGCCTGGATCGCTCGCTGAACGTCCTCGAGACGCCGTGGCACTGGACCCGCCAGGTGTACGACCTGATGCCCCTGGAGACCGAAGAGCATTGGCGGAACGTTGCCGCGCGGTTGCGCGACCTGCCGGGGGCCGTCATGGCTTACCGGCAGACGATGGAAGCCGACATCGCTGCGGGGCTGCCGCCACGGCGGCGCCAGGTTGTCGCCGTCGCCGAGCAGGCCAGGCGCAATGCCGCCAGCTTCTTCACCGAGCTGGTCGCGCCCGGTCCGGAAAAGCTACGAGGGGAACTCGACACCAGGGCAGCGGCTGCAGCGCAGTCATTTCAGGAATTCGCCGGCTTCCTGACCGACGAGGTGGCCCCTGTCGCGACGGATCACGACCCGATCGGCCGCGAGAAATACGCCATCGCGAGCCGTTACTTCCTCGGTGCGGCGATCGATCTCGACGAAACCTATGCCTGGGGCCTGGAGGAGCTGAACCGGATCGAGGCGGAAGCGGTCGAGGTTGCGGCGGCGATCGTCCCTACCGGCACGATCGTGGACGCCGTGGCCGCCCTCGAGACCGACCCCGCACGACGCATCCATGGCACCACCGGCCTGCAGAAGTGGATGCAGGAGCTGTCCGACCGGACCATCGCCGCGGTTGCCGACGTGCACTTCGACATCCCCGACCCGATCCGTGAGCTGGAGTGCCGGATCGCCCCGACGAGGGACGGCGGCATCTACTACACGGCGCCGAGCGAGGATTTCTCCCGGCCCGGGCGCATGTGGTGGTCAGTTCCTGAAGGCATCGACAGCTTCTCCACGTGGAAGGAGACCACGACCGTCTTCCATGAAGGGGTGCCCGGCCATCATCTGCAAGTAGCGCAGGTGGTCTACCGCCGCGAGGTGCTCAATCGCTGGCAACGGCTGCTGTGCTGGGTGTCCGGTCACGGCGAGGGCTGGGCTCTCTACGCCGAGCGGCTGATGGCCGACCTCGGCTTCCTCGACGACCCTGGCGACCGGCTCGGCATGCTGGATGCCCAGGCCTTCCGGGCCGCCCGCGTCGTGGTGGACATCGGTGTTCATCTCGAGCTCGACGTCCCGGACCAGCTCGTGGCCAAGGACGCGTTGGCACCCGGGCCGTGGACTCCGGAGTCCGCATATACCTTCCTGCGTCGACACACCCGGCTGCCCGAGGAGAATCTCCGTTTCGAGCTGGACCGTTATCTGGGTTGGCCTGGGCAGGCGCCCTCGTACAAGGTCGGGGAGCGCATCTGGCTCGCCGCCCGTGACGACGTCAGGCGGCGAAAGGGCAATGCCTTCGACCTCAAGGAATTTCACCGGGCCGCTCTCGATCTCGGTGCGCTCGGCCTGGACCCGCTCCGGGACGCTCTGGCCCGGCTGTGACCGGGATCCGCCTGCTACTCGCGTCCGCCTCCCCCGCCCGGCTCGGCATCCTGCGCGCAGCCGGGATCGAGCCGGTGGTCAAGCCGTCAGGCATCGACGAGGACGCTGTCCTGCACCGAGTCCGAGCCGACCGCGGCCCCCTGACGCCAGCGGACGAGGCACTCGTCCTGGCCCGGGCGAAGTCTGAGGCGGTCGCAGAACAGACACCGGGTTTCCTGGTGCTCGGCTGTGACTCCGTCCTCGAACTCGACGGCACCGCCTACGGCAAGCCGGCCGGACCGGACGAGGCGACGCAGCGGTGGCGGCTGATGCGTGGGCGATCCGGCACACTGCACACGGGCCACTGGCTGATCGACCGACGATCACAAGGTGCACCAAGCCGAGGCAAGGTGGCCTCGACGACTGTCCACTTCGCCGACCTCACCGACGCCGAAATCGCCGCGTACGTCGCCACCGGCGAGCCGCTCGATGTGGCCGGGGCTTTCACCATCGACGGTCTCGGCGCCGCTTTTGTCGACCGGGTCGAGGGTGACCCTGCCAACGTCGTCGGACTGTCCCTCCCGACGCTACGCCGAATGCTGGCCGACCTCGGCGTGTCCTGGATCGGCCTCTGGCCAGGCGGCTGGGCTGACCGATGAACGACCATTTGGAGCGACCTTGACGCACGCGACACAAGTAACCGGAGAGAAGCGGATGCGGCTCACCGATGTCGACTCGGGTGCAGCCGGCGGACTGTCTGAAGATCAGGCGAACGAGCGCCGTGAAGAACTGACCAGCGAGCTACGGGAGCTACAGGAGCTGATGTATGCGGCCGAGCTCAACGCGGTCCTGGTGGTCCTGCAGGGAATGGATGCCGCCGGCAAAGACGTCACCATCGCCAACGTCTTCGACGCCACCAACCCACAGTCGTGCCGGGTCAAGGCGTTCAAGCCGCGCACCGACGAAGAGGCCGCACACGACTTCCTCTGGCGCGCACATGCATCGATGCCCAAGCTCGGAGAACTGGTCATCCTGGATCGCTCGTACTACGAGCAGGTGGTGGGCGACCGCGTGACCGGCGAGGCAGCCGAGGACGTAGTGCGGCGTCGCTACGAGCACGTGACGGCATTCGAGCGCCTGCTCGCCGGCGACGGTAAGACGATCGTGCTGAAGTTCTTCCTGCACGTCAGCGCCGACGAGCAGGGGAAACGGCTCGAAGAACGGCAGACGAACCCCGATACGGCGTGGAAAATCTCGGCCAACGACTGGAAGGCGCGGGATGCGTGGGACGAATACATGACGGCATACGAGGACGTCATCAACGCCTGCGCCACGGAAGAGGCTCCCTGGTACGTGGTCCCTGCCGATCACCAGTGGTTCTCCAACCTGACGGTGGCCGAGGTCATGATCGACCGGCTGCGCCCGTTCCGAGCCAACTGGCAGGAAGGTCGAGACCGCCGCGGCAAGGAGGAGCGGGCCGAAGCCGAACAAGCGCAGCGCGAGACGTCGAACGACGCATAGGCCACGCCGCCTGGTGTGTCGTGGCCGATCGCCCCTCAGACCGGCGGAATGCCGTGCCGCCGGTCGGAGAAGGAACGGTCTCGGGTGGCAGCGGCTGCGAGTCGGGCGACGAGCTCGTCGCGCAGAGACTCGGGCTCGACAACCGCATCGATCACGAGGTCGGAGGCCAGCCGCAGGATGTCGATATCTGCTTCGTACTCCTCGCGTAGGCCAGCGACGTACGCCGCCCGTTGCTGCTCGTCCTCGATCGCAGCGATCTTGTTGAAATAGACCGCGTTGACCGCGGCCTCCGGACCCATGACCGCGATCTTCGCCGTCGGCAGCGCCAGGCAGGCATCCGGGCCGAATCCGGGCCCGCACATCGCGTACAAGCCGGCGCCGTAGGCCTTGCGCACGATCACCGAGACCGTCGGCACGGTTGCCTCCGCGACCGCTGTGATCATCTTTGCGCCATGCCGAATGATGCCTTGCTTTTCGACCTCAGAGCCGATCATGAACCCGGGCACGTCGGCCAAGGTAGACGAGCGGGATGTTGAACGCGTCGCACAGCCAGATGAACCGCGCTGCCTTGTCCGCGGAGTCGACGAAGAGCACTCCGCCCTTCACGGCCGGCTGGTTGGCGACGACGCCGACGACCTGTCCTTCGAGCAGCGCGAAGCCCGTCACGAGTTCCGCGGCGAACAACGGCTTGATCTCGAAGAACGAATCCTCGTCGAACAGCGCCTCGACCACGTTTCGGATGTCATAACCCACCGACTCCTCGACGGGTACCAGGTCTCGGGAGAACTCCCGCGCGGGGGGTGCGGCGGAGTATGACGGCGGCGCCGCCCGCCACGAACCGGGCAGGTACGAGAAGTAGGTCTTGGCCAGCTCGATGGCCTCGGCGTCATCGGCAGCGAGGTTGTCACCGCAGCCGGATATGGAGACGTGCATCCGGGCGCCGCCCATCTCCTCCAGCGTGACCTTCTCGCCGACCACCATCTCGGCCATCCGTGGGGAGCCGAGGTACATCGACGCGTTGCCCTCGACCATGAACACCACGTCGCAGAACGACGGGATGTAGGCGCCGCCGGCAGCGCTCGGACCGAACAGGCAGCAGATCTGCGGAACCTTGCCCGACAGGGCGACCTGGTTGTTGAAGATCCGCCCGGCACCCCGCCGGCCCGGGAAGAGGTCGACCTGGTCGGTGATCCGGGCGCCGGCGCTGTCGATGAACCAGAACACCGGCAACTCGTCCCGAAGCGCAACCTCGGTGATTCGCACGATCTTCTCGACCGTTCGCGCACCCCACGATCCGGCCTTCACGGTTGGATCGTTCGCAACCACCAGCGCGGGGCGGCCGCCAACCAAGCCGCGCCCTGTCACGACGCCGTCTGCCGGCAGGCCGGTCGCTCGCGTGTTCGCCAGCTGTCCGTCCTCGACAAAGGTGCCGTCGTCGAAGAGCAGGGCCAGCCGGTCCCGAACGTAGAGCTTGCCTTGCGTCGCAAGCTTTGCCGCCGCTTGCTCGGTCGGGGCGAGCGTCGCCTCGCGCGCGGTGGCGATGTCCTTGAAGTGGTCGTGAGGGGCCACGAGTTTCGAACCTACTCGACGGGAAGGCCGAGGCTGCGCCCGATCACCAGGCGCTGCACCTCGCTCGTGCCCTCGCCGATCTCGAGCACCTTGGCGTCGCGGTAGAACCGTGCGACCGGGTACTCCTCCATGAAGCCGTAGCCGCCGTGCACCTGCGTCGCGACTCGCGTGGCAGTCACCGCCGACTCGGTTGCATAGAGCTTGGCGACCGCCGCCGCCTGCTTGATCTCGGCGTGCGGCCGCCCGGCGTCGCGCAGGGCCGCCGCCCGATAGGTCAGCTGGCGGGCTGCGTCGGCCATCACCTTCAGGTCGGCGATCTGGAAGGCGACGCCTTGTTTGCTGCCGATGGGCACCCCGAACGCCCGTCGGTCGGTGGCATATGCCACCGACTGGTCGAGCATCGCCTGGATACATCCGACGGCGAGAGCGGCGATCGCGATCCGACCGTCGTCCAGAGTGGCCAGGAATTGGGCAAAGCCGCGGCCTCTCTCGCCGAGCAGGTGCCCGGCCGGGACGCGGCAGTCGACGAACGTGAGCGGGCGGGTATCCGAGGCGTGCCAGCCGAGCTTGTCGTACGCCGGCTCGACGGTGAACCCGGGCGTTCCGGACGGAACGATGATCGTCGACACTTCGGCCCGACCGTCCGGCAGCGTGCCGGTTCTGGCCGTCACTGTCACACAGGACGTGATAGGGGTCCCTGAGTTGGTGATGAACTGCTTGGCACCGTCGATGACCCATTCGTCGGCGTCGAGGACAGCTCGGGTAGCCGTCGCACCGGCGTCGGACCCCGCACCCGGCTCGGTCAGCCCAAACGCGGAAAGCGCCCGGCCAGAGACGAGGTCGGGCAGCCAGCGCTGCTTCTGCTCTTCGGTCCCATAGGTGAGTATCGGGTTGATGCCGAGGCCGACGGCGGCCTCGAGGGTGATGCCGATCGACTGGTCGACCCGGCCGATCTC
This sequence comes from uncultured Actinomycetota bacterium, assembly GCA_963831385.1. Lineage (GTDB taxonomy): Bacteria > Actinomycetota > Actinomycetes > Jiangellales > Jiangellaceae > JACVRX01. Next base: position 131,359 of record CAWHPW010000012.1, on the reverse strand, counting down.
CTCGATGGCGACGCACAGGCTGGTGAAGTCGCCGCCACCCCCGCCGTACTCTTCCGGCGCGGTGAGCCCGAACACCCCGAGCTCACCCATCGCCGGCATGATCTCGACCGGAAAGTGATGCTCTTGATCCCAACGGGCTGCATGCGGGGCGATCTCCGCCTCGGCGAACTCGCGGACGACCTTGCGGAACGTCTCATGGTCGGGAGACAACTCGAAGCTCATCCGTCGCCCTCCAGCCAGGCATGCGGCGCTCCCGGAATGACCACGTTCACCACCCCTGCCCGTACACCACGAGGCCTGCAAGCCTGGTGACGTACGTACTCGCCTGGTGGTGGACGACCGACAGCTTGACGTTTACGTTAAGGTAAGCCCCATCGGCGGTGTTGCGCAACCTGCACCGGAAGGGACAACCACCCCGAATGGGTAGCCGAACCTGGACGATCGCCGAACTGGCCCGGGAGTTCGGCGTCACCGCCCGCACCCTGCGCTTCTACGAGGAACACGGCCTGCTCGAACCCGAGCGCCGGGGCATGCAGCGCGTTTTCCACAGCGGGGACCGGGTCCGCCTGGAGCTGGTGCTGCGCGGCAAGCGACTGGGCTTCCCCCTCGACGAGATCAAGAAGATCGTCGGCATGTACGACGCCGACACCGGCGAGACCGGCCAGCTCACTTACCTGCTCGAGCAGATCACGGTCCGCCGCTCGGAGCTGGAGCAACGCCGCTCCGACATCGAACGCACGCTCGCGGAGCTGGACGATCTCGAGCGTCGGTGCCGCGACGACTTGCTGCGGCTAGGCTCCCCGGCAGCCGACGAAGGAGTGCGGGCGTGACGGCCATCACGAAGGTGCTCGTCGCCAACCGGGGCGAGATCGCCGTGCGAGTGGCCAGGGCCTGCCGTGACTCCGGCATCGGCAGCGTGGCCGTTTACGCCGACTCCGACCGGGACGCTCTGCACGTGCGGGTGGCCGACGAGGCTTATGCCCTGCACGGTCAGACCAGCGCCGAGACGTACCTCGTCGTCGACAAGCTGCTCGACGTCGCCGCCCGGTCGCAGGCCGATGCCGTCCATCCCGGCTATGGCTTCTTGGCGGAGAATGCCGCGTTCGCGCAGGCCGTGATCCATGCCGGTCTGACCTGGGTCGGCCCGCCGCCGGCAGCGATCGACGCGCTAGGGGACAAGGTCAGCGCCCGCCACATTGCCCAACGCGCTGGCGCGCCGCTGGTTGCCGGGACGGCCGATCCAGTTGCCGGCGTGGACGAGGTCGTCACGTTCGCTGAGGAGCACGGGTTACCGATCGCGATCAAGGCGGCGTTCGGCGGCGGCGGCCGAGGTCTCAAGGTCGCCCGGTCGCTCGCCGAGATCCCCGAGTCATTTGACTCGGCCGTTCGGGAGGCGGTCGCAGCATTCGGCCGCGGTGAGTGCTTCGTCGAGCGCTACCTTGATCGGCCGCGGCACGTCGAGACCCAGTGCCTGGCCGACCAGCACGGCGGCGTGGTCGTCGTCTCCACCCGCGACTGCTCGCTGCAACGCCGGCACCAGAAGCTGGTCGAGGAGGCGCCTGCGCCCTTCCTCTCGGACCAACAAAATGCTCAGCTCTATGCCGCGTCCAAAGCGATCTTGAAGGAAGCCGGCTACGTCGGCGCCGGCACCTGCGAGTTCCTGGTCGGACAGGACGGCACCATCTCGTTCCTGGAGGTCAACACCCGCCTGCAGGTGGAGCACCCGGTCACCGAGGAAGTCGCCGGGATCGACCTGGTCCGGGAAATGTTCCGCATCGCCGCCGGCGAACCGCTCGGCTATGACGATCCACCAATCCGGGGCCACTCGATCGAGTTCCGCATCAACGGCGAGGACCCTGGGCGGAACTTCCTGCCCACACCCGGTCCAGTGACGGTGTTCCGACCGCCCAGCGGACCCGGGATTCGCCTGGACGCCGGCGTTGAAGCAGGCAGCGTGGTCGGGCAGAACTTCGACTCCCTCTTGGCGAAGCTGATCGTGACCGGGTCCGACCGGCAACAGGCGCTGGAACGGTCCCGCCGCGCGCTCGCCGAGTTCGATGTGCAGGGCCTGGCCACGGTGATCCCATTCCATCTCGCGGTGGTCGACGATCCGGCCTTTGCTCCCTCCGACCCGCAGACGCCGTTCGCAGTTCACACCCGCTGGATCGAGACCGAGTTCGACAATCGCATCCCGCCGTATGCCGGCGGTGGTGTTACCGGCGAGGGTGAGGCGCGGCGAGAGAGTGTCGTGGTCGAGGTCAGTGGAAAGCGGTTCGAGGTGTCGCTGCCGGCTGGCCTCGGGACAGTCGGCGAGGCTCCCGGTCGCGGCGGTGGGGCTCGACCGCCACGACGATCGACGGGCGGCCGAGCTGGTCATGTCGCCGGCGGCGATGCGCTGACCTCGCCCATGCAGGGGACGATCGTCAAGGTGGTTGTCGAGGAGGGCCAGCAGGTCGAAGCCGGCGAGTTGGTGGTCGTTCTCGAGGCCATGAAGATGGAGCAGCCAATCAACGCGCACAAGGCGGGCATCGTCACCGGCCTGGCCGCGGAGGTCGGTGCAACGGTCGCCAACGGCGCCGTGCTATGCGAGATCAAGGACTGATCCCGGACGCCCCCGCTAGGTGATCCAGCTCATGGCAACGTCGGCGTCGAGGATGCGGCCGTAGCGTTCCGCGTACTTAGCCGCGGCCTTTTTGGTGGCAGCGCTGACCGAGCCGAACGGCTCGACAGTGATCGTCGCCATGGTGTCCCGCTGCTCCAAGGCCCACGTTCCGCAGACCAGACCGTCGACCAGTAGAACCGGCGAGATCCAGCCCGCGGTCCGGGAGACCCGGTCGACGAACCCGTCGGGGATCGTGTACGTCCGAGCGCTGATCGGCGCGATCGTGTAGGGGTCAAACCCCGGCAGCAGGAGCACCCCGCTCGGCGTGCGGAGCCGACGGATCTTGTCCGCGCCCTCGGGTGTCAGCCACGCCTTCTTGCCGTCAACAACCACGGGCGCCATCGCGTCTGAATGAGCCGCGAAAACGCGCCGAGCGGACGCCGCATCAGTCCCCCACCACCGGCCGAAGTCCTCATGGGTCGCGGGGCCGTAGGTGTCCAGGAACCGGCCGAGGATCTCACCCAGAGCAAGATCCGGATCGACGTCGGCCCACGACACGGTCGGGAGATGGCTGCGCGGATCGGTGAACGTGACGTTGCGGTCGCGATCTGGTCCGAAGCACAGCAGTCCGCCAGCGGCGGCCGGTTTGAGCATGACGCCCCAGCCGGACCGGATCTTCTCGGCCAGCGCCGGCTTGTGCAGCGCAGCCGCGATCTCGGTGGCGAGCTCGTCCCGGGTGAGCACCCGCCCGGGCAGCACTTCGCCGACAGCGGCGGTGATCGCGCGCAGGTCGTCCGGCTTGACGCCGTGGTACTTCTCCCATGCGGGCGTAAACCGTGGCCATTGGCGTTGCGTGAACGCCGCCACCCACAGCGGCAGCTCCGCGGACGGGAACAGGTGCAGCGTTCCCCTCATCCCCCAGGTCTTCACCAGGGTGCGCTGGTTCCAGAGCGCATCGTCGAGGTCGGGACCGGCGAACGACGCCGTGCGGATACCGACGATCTGAACCGCACCCGACATCACCTGGGCATGGATCCCGCCGAGCCGGGATGCCACCTCAACGAGGTCCGGGGCAAGCTTGTCCAGGTACTGCTGGCGTAACCGCCACCGCATCGCCTGCGCCGGGGTGACCTCGGCCACCGAATTCATGGGCGACATCACAACATGACATCCCGACCGTGTCCGTTCCGGCTGGTGGGGGGATGATGGAGTCATGTCCAGCGTGTACGACCAGGCCGCCCAGGCGTTCCAGTCCGGAGATCGGCTCTACATCGACGACGCGGCGCTGAGCGAGTTCGCTGACAACGGCATCGAGATCGACCAGGCCGCGCAGGACGCCGCTCGCGAGACCGGCTCGAAGGATCGTCGACACGCCGATCTTCCTTGCGGTCATGCCGTCGTCGGCCAGTTACTGGGACGGCAAACGACCTCGGCGAGGCGACCGGACAGCACGGCACGTACGTCGTCACTGCTCTCCCCCAATGGCCGACGTCGATGCGGCTATCCGACACCATGCCTCCGGGCGACGCGGCGCCGGGTAGCCGACGAGGCTAGCGACGCTAGCGACGGCGACTTCGAAGAGTTCGGCAACCAACTTGGTCGACGGGCTCGAGGAAGTCGAAGCCGGCGGCTCCGGCGGGACCAATGAAGGCTCCTCCGACAGTGATTCCGACGGTGGGTCCGGCTGGCTCCCGTTGGGGATCATCGCGGCCGTCGGCGGGGGCGGTTTCCTGCTGTACCGGCGGAACAAGCGGAACAAGGAGCGCGCGGATCTCGAACCGGTCCGAGCCGCTATCGACGAAGACGTCACGGCCTACGGCGAGGAGCTCGCGGAACTCGACCTCGACGTCCGAACACCCGGTGCCGCCCCCGCCGAGGCCCAGCAGGAGTATGCCCGCGCACTCGACCTTTATGAGAACGCGAAGACGGCGGCTGCGAAGGTGGAGCGGCCGGGAGATTTGCAGCCGGTGACGTCCACGCTCGACGAGGGACGTTGGCTGCTCGCCTGCGTCCGGGCCCGGCTCGCCGGCGAGGAACCGCCGCAGCGCAGGCTGCCGTGCTTCTTCGACCCGCGGCACGGTCCGTCGGTCGAAGACGTTCAATGGGCACCGCCCGGTGGTGCTGTGCGTGACGTCCCGGCTTGCGCCGCCGACGCGACCAGGATCAAGGGCGGCCTCGATCCAGACGTCCGGCTGGTGCCCGTCGGAAACGGCGAGCGTCGCCCCTATTGGGATGCGGGACCGGCTTGGGGCGGCTGGGCCGGCGGGTACTACGGCGGCTTCCTCCCCGGCATTTTGTGGGGCACCATGCTCGGCTCGTCGATGGGCGGCTGGGGCGCCGGCGGCTATGACGCCGGTGGGGGCGGGTTCGACGGCGGCGGTGGTGGTGGCGGGTTCGACGGTGGCGGCTGGGGTGGCGGCGGTTTCGACGGCGGCGGCTTCGGCGGCGGGTTCGACGGCGGCGGCGGCTGGTAGTAGCCGTCAGGTTCGTCGGTGCAAGCGCCGCGCAGCTTCGGCGACCGAGCCGGACAGCGACGGGTAGACCGTGAACGCGTGCGCCATTTCGTCGACCGTCAGCGATCCTTCGATCGCCAGCGAGATGGGATGGATCAGCTCACTCGCGCGAGGAGCCACCACCACGCCGCCGACCACGATCCCGGTCCCTGGCCGGCAGAACAGCTTGACGAAGCCGTCGCGAATACCGTGCATTTTCGCCCTGGCATTCGTCGCCAGCGGAAGCTTGACCGCGCGGGCGTCGATGTCTTTGGCGTCAACCGCTGCCTGACTCCAGCCGACGGTGGCGATCTCCGGTTCGGTGAACACGTTCGCCGAGACCGCCTTCAGGTCGAGCGGCGTGACCGCGTCGCCCAGCGCGTGCCACATCGCTGTCCGACCCTGCATGGCCGCCACTGACGCGAGCATCAGCACACCGGTGCAGTCACCGGCGGCGTAAACACCGCGACCAGCCGTGCGGGACACCCGGTCTACCTCGACGAAGCCGCCGTCGCCGAGCCGCACGCCGCATTCCTCGAGTCCGATCCCCTCGGTGTTGGGCACCGAGCCGACGGCCATCAGGCAGTGCGACCCCTCAACAGTCCGGCCGTCGGTCAGCGTCACGAGTACGCCATCGCCTTGCCGCGTCACGGACTTCGCCCTGGACCGGGAGAGAACCGTCAGACCCCGCCGAGTGAAGACGTCCTCGAGTACGTAGGCAGCGTCGGCATCCTCGCTGGGCAGTACTCGATCGCGTGAGGAGACGAGGACAACATCCGCGCCGAGCGCGTTGTAGGCGCTGGCGAACTCCGCTCCCGTGACGCCGGATCCGACGACGACCAGCCGTTCCGGCAACTCGTCGAGGTCGTAGACCTGCGTCCAGGTCAGGATCCGTTCGCCGTCCGGTTCGGCAGCCGAGAGGATCCGGGGCCGAGCTCCAGTCGAGATCAGCGCCACATCGGCGACGAACTCCTCACTGGTCCCGTCCGGCGCATCGACCACCACCCGGTCGCCAGGCGCGAGCCGACCGGTGCCCGACACGACCTGCACACCGGCCTTCTCCAGCGATCCGGCGACGTCGCGCGATTGCGCATCGGCCAGCGCCTTGACCCGGGTATTGACGCGGGCCAGATCGACGGCGACCGCCGCCTTGTCGACAACGACACCCAATTCTGCGGATTCGCCGACGTCGGTCATCGCTTCGGCCGTCGCCACGAGCGTCTTGCTCGGTACACAGTCGGTGAGAACCGCTGAGCCGCCCAGACCGTCCCGGTCGACCACCGTCACCTCGGCGCCGAGTTGGGCGGCGACCAAGGCGGCCTCGTACCCGCCGGGACCACCGCCGAGGATCGCGATCCGCGTCACGCCCGCCATTGTCGCGGATCAACTGACAGATCGCGCCCGCGCTATGTTCCTGCCGTGACTGCTCATCGCCCGTCGATGGATCTTCGGTCTCCAGGAGTCGAACCGCGGGCCGCCGCGGCTGCTGCCGCCATTCGGATCCGAGAGTTGACCGGCGTCGACCGGCACGACGTCGCGCTCGTGCTCGGGTCGGGCTGGGCGGGAGCGCTCGATCTGCTCGGCGAGACCCTGGCCGAAATGCCGCAGACAGAGGTACCGGGCTTCCCACCGCCGGGAGTGAAAGGCCACGTCGGCGTGATCCGGTCGGTTCGCATCGGTGACAGCGACCGTCGAGCACTGTTCTTCGGAGCTCGCACCCACCTCTACGAGGGCAAGGGTGTGCGGCAGGTCGTTCACGCGGTCCGGACCGCCGCCGGGGCAGGCTGCCGGGCCATCGTTCTCACCAACGGCTGCGGCGGGCTGCGGGAGGAATGGGGGCCGGGGACGCCCGTACTCATCAGCGACCACATCAATCTCACCGCCACGTCGCCACTGGAAGGTGCGACGTTCGTCGATCTCACCGACCTCTACGCGAGCCGGCTGCGAGCCATCGCCCGGCAGGTCGACCCGTCGCTGCCTGAGGGGGTCTACGTGCAGTTCTCGGGACCGCACTACGAGACGCCGGCTGAGGTGCAGATGGCGAAACGGCTCGGTGGTGACTTGGTCGGGATGTCGACCGGCCTCGAGGCGATCGCAGCCCGGGAGGCCGGCATGGAAGTTCTCGGGATCTCGTTGGTGACCAACCTCGCGGCCGGGATCAGCCCGGTTCCGCTCAGCCATGCTGAAGTCGTCGAGGCGGGCGCCCAGGCGGCGCCGCGCATCGGCCACCTGCTCGCCGAGGTCGTGGGGAGGATCTGACCATGCGGGTCGCGGTTACCGGCGCAGCCGGGCGGATCGGCCGGGTGGTCCACCCGGGCCTCGCCGATTTCGGCCACGACATCGTCGGAATCGACCTGGTCAAGGCGTCCGGGATAAGCCCGGTCGACGTCCAAGACGCCACTGCTCTCGCGCCCCTCCTCCATGGCTGCGACGCCGTCGTCCATCTCGCCTCACTCGCCGAGGAGACCACCTTCGAGGTAGCCCTCGATACCCACTTACGGGTTACTCACAGCGTGCTCGAGGCGATGCTCGTCGCCGGCGTACCTCGCATCGTCTATGCCAGCAGCAACCACGCGGTCGGGTTCACTCCGCGCGAGACGATGGCAGCTGTAGCAACCCGGCTCCGGCCGGACACGTTCTACGGCGTCGGCAAGGCGGCCTGCGAAACGTTGTGCAGCCTCTACGTCGACCGGCACGGGATCGAGGCGGCCTGCCTGCGGATAGGATCGTTCCGCGACCGGCCGCGAAGCCGTCGCGAGCTGTCCACCTGGCTTTCCCATGGCGACGCCGTCCGGCTGGTCGAGGCGTGCCTGACGGCGCCCGACCTCGATTTCGCCGTCGTCTACGGCGTCTCTGCCAACACCCGAGGCTGGTGGGATTTGGAGCCCGCCCGCGCCCTCGGGTATCAGCCCCTCGACGATGCCGAAGCCTATGCGGCGGCAGTGCTGGCGACCGAGGAGAGCGAGGCCGATCGTATCGAGAGCCGCCACGTCGGCGGCCCGTTTGCTGTTCCCGCTGCGGACGATGTGAAGGTGAACCATCGATGACAGATGTGCTCGACGAAGCGCGCGCCTGGTTGGCCGACGACCCTGATCCCGACACCCGCGCCGAATTGGCCCGGTTGATCGAGCGAGCCGAGTCCGACGACCCGGTTGCGCTTGCCGACCTCGGCGACCGCTTCGCGCGCCGGCTGCAGTTCGGGACCGCTGGGCTGCGCGGACCGCTCGGTGCAGGGCCGAACCGGATGAACCGGGTGGTGGTCATCCAAACGGCGGCCGGACTTGTCGCCTACCTGCGGGCGCATGGCGGCTCGAGCGTGGTCGTCGGGTTCGATGCTCGCCACAAGTCCGACCAGTTCGCCCACGACACGTGCGCCGTGATGGTGGCAGCCGGCATGCGGGCGATGGTTCTCCCCCGACCACTGCCTACGCCGGTGCTGGCCTTCGCGATCCGCTACTTCGGCGTCGACGCGGGTGTCATGGTGACCGCATCCCACAATCCACCCCAGGACAACGGGTACAAGGTCTTCCTTGGCGACGGCTCGCAGATAGTCCCGCCCGCGGATATCGAGATCTCCGCCGAGATCGAGGCCGTCGGCCCGGTCGAAGCGGTGCCACTCGCCGAGTCCGGTTGGGAGACTCTCGACGACGCCATAGTGGATGCCTATGTGGCCCGAGTGGCCTCGCTCGCACGCCCGAACGGACCGCGCGAGGTCCGGATCGTCTACACGCCGCTGCATGGCTGTGGCGGCGAGATCATGGGTCGAGTGCTCGAGGCGACCGGATTTCCCGGCCCGGCCGACGTCGAAGCGCAATTCGCTCCCGACCCGGACTTTCCGACGGTGGCGTTCCCGAATCCCGAGGAGCCCGGTGCGATCGACCTGGCCATGGCACTCGCCAAGCGCGAGGAAGCGGATCTGATCATCGCCAACGACCCCGACGCCGACCGGTGTGCCGTCGCGGCGCCCACCTCGGATGGGTGGCGGATGCTCACTGGCGACGAGGTCGGCGGGCTGCTCGCGACACACCTGCTCGCCCGTGATCCGGGCCTGACCGGTGTGTTCGCCTGCTCGATCGTGTCGTCGTCGCTGCTCGGCAAGATCGCCGGCCGGCACGGGCTGGACTATGAGGAGACGCTGACCGGGTTCAAGTGGATCTCCCGGGTAGAGGGGTTGGTGTTCGGATACGAGGAGGCGCTGGGCTACTGCGTCGATCCGGACGCCGTCCGGGACAAGGACGGGATCTCGGCCGCGGTTCTCGTCGCCGAGCTCGCGGCGACGTTGCGATCCGAGGGCCGCGGCCTCTCCGACGCGCTCGACGACATCGCCCGCGGCTACGGCCTGCACGCGACCGGCCAGCTCTCCGTGCGCGTCGATGACCTCACGCTGATCGACGAGGCCATGCGCCGACTGCGGACATCACCGCCGACTGTTCTCGGTGGGCGCGCCGTCGAGGCAATCGAGGATCTGGCCGATGGGGTCGGCGGGCTGCCGCCGACGGAGGGGTTGCGGTATCTGCTCGACGCGGGCGCCCGGGTCATCGTCCGGCCGAGCGGCACCGAACCGAAGATCAAGTGCTATCTGGAGGTCGTTGTCCCGGCCGGCGACGGGGACGTCGAATCGGCTCGGGCGACAGCTAAGGAAGCCCTGGTAGCCATCAAGACCGACCTGGCCGCGGCGGCGGGCCTATAGCAATCGCGGCAAGATGTCTCAGGTGGTGGACGACCGGACTCGCCGTGCCCGCACCGAGTGGGACGAGACGGCGGCGACGTACGACCAGAGTGCGTGGCTGGACCGCTTCCTGATCGGCGATTCGCGGGGGCGGCTATGTCGCCAGGCCAGCGGTCGGACTCTCGAAGTAGCCATCGGGACCGGGCTCAACCTCGGCCTCTACCCGCCCGAGGTCCACCTCACCGGCGTCGACTTCTCCGCCGGGATGCTCGGGGTCGCCACTGCGCGCGCCGCGGCCCAGCGCGTCGAGGTAAGCCTCGTTCACGCCGACGCTCAGCAGCTGCCGTTCGGCGACGCCAGCTTCGACACGGTCGTGTGCACACTCGCGCTGTGTGCTGTACCCGACCAATCAACGGTCATCGCCGAGATGCATCGGGTCTTGATTCCCGGAGGGACGCTGCTGCTGGTCGACCACGTCGAATACGCGCGGATCCCGATGAAGTGGTTCGAACCGCTGCGCACCCGCGTTCATGGTCCCCGCCTGCGGCCGCTCGAGCTGGTGCGTCGGCAGGGATTCGAGATCGACCGGCTCGACCGGCTGACCTTCGGCTTCGTCGACCGAATCGTCGCGCATCGCAGAACCTGACCAGCCCTCAACCGGCTTAGACTCCAAAGGTGACCGTCCTCGAGGCGATTGACGGTGCGCGGCTGTCCGAGATCACCGCGACCGAGACGTCTCTGCGCCGGTTCCTGCACGGCCTGCCGGGTGTCGACCAGGTCGGCGCGGAATTCCGCGCCGCAACGCTCGCTACCCGCTCGATCAAGACCACCGCGAAGCAGACCGCCATCGACCTGGCGATCTCGATGATCGACCTGACCACACTGGAGGGCCAGGACACACCGGGCAAGGTCAGGTCCTTGTGCGCCAAGGCCGTCCGGCCCGACCCCTCTGACCCGACCGTTCCCCCCGTCGCGGCGGTCTGCGTCTACCCCGACTTGGTCGAGACGGCGAAACAGGCGTTGGGCAAGAGCGGCGTCAAGGTTGCCAGCGTCGCGACAGCCTTTCCGAGCGGGCGGGCGAGCCTCGAGGTTCGCATCCAGGACACGCGCGAGGCTGTCGCCGCCGGAGCTGACGAGATCGACATGGTGATCGACCGCGGAGCCTTCTTGTCCGGCCGATACGCCGAGGTGTTCGACGAGATCGTCGCGGTCAAGGAGGCGTGCAGCCCGGCCCACCTCAAGGTCATCTTGGAGACCGGCGAGCTCGCCACCTACGACAACGTGCGCCGGGCGTCGTGGTTGGCCATGCTGGCGGGCGCTGATTTCATCAAGACCAGCACCGGCAAGATCGCGCCGGCTGCGACGCTGCCGGTCACGCTGGTGATGCTGGAGGGGGTGCGGGACTTCCGGGACGCGACCGGTCGGCAGATCGGCGTCAAGCCGGCCGGCGGTATCCGCACCACCAAAGACGCGATCCGCTACCTGGTTCTCGTCAACGAGACCGTCGGCGACGATTGGCTGGACCCCGACTGGTTCCGACTCGGCGCCTCCAGTCTGCTCAACGACCTGTTGATGCAGCGGCAGAAGTCGACCACCGGTCGGTACAGCGGCCCCGACTACTTCACGTTGGACTGATGGCAATGGCAAAGCTGGCGTACGCACCTGCTCCCGAGTCGCGGGCGATCGTGGACATCGCCAGCTCCTATGGGCTGTTCATCGGCGGTGAATTCGTCGACCCCATCGACGGGACGCCGTTCAAGTCCGTGAACCCCGCGACCGAGGAGGTGCTGGCCGAGGTTTCCGCCGCTGGTCCGGCCGATGTCGACGCAGCCGTCGCGGCCGCCCGCCGGGCGTACACCCGGGTCTGGTCACGGATGCCTGGACGCGACCGTGGCAAGTACCTGTTCCGGATCGCTCGGATCCTGCAGGAGCGGTCGCGTCAACTCGCCGTGCTGGAGTCGATCGACAATGGCAAGCCGATCCGGGAGTCCCGTGACGTCGACGTGCCGCTGGTCGCCGCGCACTTCTTCTACTACGCCGGCTGGGCCGACAAGCTCCCCTACGCCGGCTTCGGTCCGGACCCGAAGCCGCACGGCGTCGCTGGCCAGATCATCCCCTGGAACTTTCCGCTGCTCATGCTGGCTTGGAAGGTCGCGCCCGCCCTCGCCGCTGGAAACACGGTCGTGCTGAAACCGGCCGAGACGACGCCGTTGACTGCGCTGTTGTTCGCCGAGATCTGCCAGCAGGCCGACCTGCCACCAGGTGTCATCAACATTGTCACTGGCGCGGGCGAAACCGGTCGGGCGCTCGTCGAGCATTCCGACGTCGACAAGGTCGCATTCACCGGTTCGACCGAGGTGGGCAAGCAGATCGCCCGCAGCGTGGCCGGAACCGAGAAGAAGGTCACCCTCGAGCTCGGCGGCAAGGCAGCCAATGTCGTGTTCGACGACGCCCCGCTCGACCAAGCGGTCGAGGGGATCGTCAACGGAATCTTCTTCAACCAGGGTCATGTCTGCTGCGCCGGGTCGCGGCTGCTGGTCCAAGAGTCCATCGCCGACGAACTGATGACCCGGCTCAAGCGTCGGCTACGCACCCTGCGGGTCGGGGACCCGCTGGACAAGAACACCGACATCGGGGCGATCAACTCCGCCGAGCAGCTCGCCCGCATCCGCGAGCTGTCCGACATAGGCGAGGCCGAAGGTGCTGAGCGTTGGTCCCCGCCGTGCGAGCTGCCCGACCGGGGGTTCTGGTTCCCACCGACGGTCTTCACGGGGGTTTCCCAGGCGCACCGGATCGCTCGCGAGGAGATCTTCGGACCGGTGTTGTCCGTGTTGACGTTCCGGACGCCGGCCGAGGCCGTGGAGAAGGCCAACAACACCCCGTACGGGCTATCTGCCGGTGTCTGGACCGACAAGGGGTCGCGGATCCTCTGGATGGCCCAGCAGCTCCGCGCCGGAGTCGTGTGGGCTAACACGTTCAACCGGTTCGACCCGACCTCACCGTTCGGTGGCTACAAGGAGAGCGGCTACGGGCGTGAGGGCGGCCGGCACGGGCTCGGCGCATATCTGGCCGCGGACGGGGTGTCATGAGCGAGCGGCTGGCCGTCAAGAAGACCTACAAGCTCGCGATCGGAGGGTCGTTCCCGCGCTCGGAGAGTGGCCGTTCCTACGAGGTGCTCGATGCCAAGGGCCGGTTCCTCGCCAACGCTGCGATGGCCTCCCGCAAGGATGCCCGCGACGCCGTTGTCGCGGCCCGTAAGGCGTACCCGGGCTGGTCAGGGGCCACCGCGTACAACCGCGGCCAAGTGCTGTACCGCGTCGCCGAAATGATGGAGGGCAGGCGGTCTCAGTTCGTCGACGAAGTCGCGGCCGGCGAAGGCATCACCCGGCCGCGGGCGGAGCGGTCCGTTGACGAGGCGATCGACCGCTGGGTCTGGTACGCGGGCTGGGCGGACAAGATCGCGCAGGTCACGGGTTCCAGCAACCCCGTCGCCGGTCCGTACTTCGATTTCTCGGTGCCCGAGGCGACCGGCGTCGTCGCTGTGCTTGCGCCACAGACGTCCTCGCTACTCGGCCTGGTGTCGGTGCTCGCTCCGGTGGTCGTCAGCGGCAACACGGTGGTTGTCGTCGCATCCCAGGCGCGACCGCTTCCAGCCATCACGCTTGCCGAGGTGCTCGGGACGTCCGACGTCCCAGGCGGCGTCGTCAACGTGCTGACCGGAATCACGACGGAGATTGCGCCCTGGCTTGCCTCCCACATGGACATCAACGCGATCGACCTGACCGGGATTGCTGGCGATGCAGATCAGGGTCGGGCGCTGGAGATCCAAGCTGCCGAGAACCTGAAGCGGGTCATGCGCGCTCCCGATACCCAGCCCGATTGGACCGCAGAGCCTGGCCTTGATCGACTCGCCTTCTTTCTGGAGACCAAGACGGTCTGGCATCCCGTCGGAATCTGAGTGCGGGCAAGGCCACCTGCGCGCAGTCGCCTCCGAACGCTCGGACCTGACGAAGACGCATCGCTGACCCGCAGTCACCGCGACGCGGGGTTCAGTGATCCGGCCGGATACCAGGCGGTGGTAGCGGGCAACGATCCGCCTTCACCACGAGTATGACGCCGACTCCCGACCGGCGTCGGGGCGGTGCGTTCCTGAGCAAGTTCCTGCAATCATCCGATCAGTCAGCTACCGTTCGGGGATGGCGTTGATCCGCCCGGACAACGTTCAGCAAGCCCGCGTTCTGCGACTGCTGCGGGATGAGGGCCCACGTTCCCGGGCCGAGCTCGGGGACGCGGTCGAGTTGTCCCGGTCCAGATTGGCGGTGGAACTCGAGCGATTAGTCCGTCTCGGACTTGTCGAGACGGGCGGGCTCGCCGCCTCCCGTGGCGGCCGGCGGTCGTCCATCGTGAAGATTGCCCGGGAAACCCGCTTCCTCGGCATCGATATCGGAGCCACTTCCATCGATGTTGCCATTACCGACGGGGAGCTTCGGGTCCTGTCCAAAGTGGCCGAGCCGATGGACATCCGGCAGGGCCCGGAGGTCGTGATCGGCTCCGTGCTGAAGCTGGTGGGAAAGCTGCGGGCTGACGACGTAGCACCGGGCTTTGTTGGGGCGGCGGTAGGCGTGCCCGGTCCGGTCAGCTTCCGGGAGGGTGTGCCAGTCTCCCCGCCAATCATGCCGGGGTGGAACCTCTTCCCGGTGCGAGACACATTTGCCGCCGAGCTCGGTTGCCCGGTGCTGGTCGACAACGACGTGAACATCATGGCGCTCGGTGAAAAGCACGCAGGCATCGCTAGGTCGGTGGACGACTTCCTGTTCGTCAAGATCGGAACCGGCATCGGCTGCGGCATCGTGGTTGGTGGTGAGGTATACCGGGGTGTCTCGGGCAGTGCCGGCGACATTGGCCACATCCGCGTGGACGACAGCGGCCCGACCTGTTTGTGTGGCAATACCGGCTGCTTGGAAGCGTTCTTCAGCGGCGCGGCGCTCGCTCGAGACGCACTCGCGGCCGCCCGCTCCGAACGCTCCGAGGAGTTGGCCCGGCAGCTGAAGCGCACCGAAACGCTGACGGCCGCGGACGTTGCGGCAGCGGCCACGGCTGGTGATCCCATCGCAGTTGGCATGATCCGTGACGGCGGCCGGCGGGTCGGGCAGGTGCTGGCCGGCCTGGTGAGCTTCTTCAACCCGGGGCTGGTCGTGATCGGCGGTGGCGTCGCCGGCATTGGGCATGCACTGCTTGCCGAGATCCGCTCCGTTGTCTACGCCAGGTCCCTGCCGCTGGCCACGGGCAACATGCCGATCGTGCTGTCTGAGCTGGGGGGCGAAGCCGGTGTCGTCGGCGCAGCCCGGCTCATCAGCGACCAGGTGTTCTCCGCCAGGTGAGGCGCCCGACGGTGTGCCGTCGACATGCGATGTAGTTCGCCGGGTGCCCCGAAGTGCCGTCGTCGGCGGCCTTGCCTGGTTCCTGACTTTGTCCTGTGGAGAGCGAATAAGTTGCTCGTTACGGCTCTATTTCGTCAGATTACCTCTAGCTTTCGCAGGAGGGCCCTCGCTAGGCTCCGCCTGAGCGTGCGAACCACACCTCGGCCGCTGCGGTCAAACCGGGTACTTCGAGGAGGGCATGATGGTTCTGGACAAGAAGTTCAGCCGACGGCAGGCACTGAGGATCGGCGCCGGCGGTGCGATCGCCGTGGGTCTGGCCCCGCTCGGCCCGGCCGCAGTCCTCGCGGCCCCGCCCGAGGGCCAAGGCGGCCGGCTCATCCCCCCCGCCAAGGTAGGCACGATCACGTTCACCCAACGTGACGTGCCGGGCCGGCGTCGGCATCGCCGCCAGCGCGGCGCTGGGTGTGCCGCCGACCATGGGCTGGCTCGGCGGTGCCAACTTCCCCGAAGACCCCACGGATCTCGGTCCGCTGGTGCCACTGCCGGGCGGCTGGAAAGAGCTGTTCGAGTACCTCGCCATGGTCGGCTTCGAGCAGATCGAGTTCGCCGGCTACGGCCAGAACGCCGCGAATCCCGGCGGCGCAGCGCCCCCCATCGCCCCCGGGGGCGTCTACAACCCCGCGGTCGAACCGGCGTACCTCGCCTACGCGCAGCACGCTTCGAGGGTTCCTCGACGACAACGGACTCGAGGCGATCGGCAACCATGGCTTCATCCCGAACACCTGGCCCGGACCTTCCAGCCCCGGCGGCGCGCATGTCGACGGCCGATTACGACCGGTTCCAGACCGAGCTCGAGTTCGCCTCGATCCTCGGCATGCCCTTCATGGGCACCGGCA
Source organism: uncultured Actinomycetota bacterium (assembly GCA_963831385.1). Lineage (GTDB taxonomy): Bacteria > Actinomycetota > Actinomycetes > Jiangellales > Jiangellaceae > JACVRX01. Next base: position 115,319 of record CAWHPW010000012.1, on the reverse strand, counting down.
ACGATCCCGACCAGCGCCAACAACCGGAACATCGAGCCGTGGACGGTCGCCGGGGAGAAGTGGGAGGCCCTCAACATGCTCAGCCTCGCCGTGGGGAATCCACCTCTACCCGCACAACCACGCCGAGGCCTACCACTTCCTCCAGGACGGCCCGATGGTCACGGTCACCCAGGACCGGGTGACCGGCGCGCCCATCACACCGACCGTCGTTCGCGGGGAGTCGGGCAAGCGGCTCATGCAGCACTACCTGGACATCACCGACCCGGACCTGTGCCTCCTCGAGATGGACATCTTCTGGGCCACACGTCGCCCAGCACCGGTTCCGCTGGTATTACGACTATGACGGCAACCGCGTCGAGGAAATCTTCGACCCGCTCGCACAGGTCGCGGTGCAGACGATTCGCTACCCGCTGTATCACGCCAAGGACGGCGACCGGACGTCAGACCCGCCCGGCGTCGGCAACGGCTACATCTTCATCCCGTTCGGCGATCCTCGCAGCGACATCGACTTCGAGACCTTCTTCAAGAATCAGGGCGCCAAGGGCTACCACAACCCGAACTACGAGCAGGACAACGCCCCGGGCGGTGCCGCCGACCCCGGCCAGTCCCTGCGGTTCTCGGCCATCAGCGCCCACAACATGAACGCCCTTCGCGGATAGTCGCACTCGGTCATACTCGGCTCCGGCGCGCGGGTTGCGGACCCGTGGCGTCGTCGCTCCCGACGAGTCGTTTGGCGGCTGGCACGCAGTCCGCCGGGCGGTTAGGAGGCTCCCGTGCGTAAAGCCACAGTCCTGGCGAGCCTCCTGGGGCTCATCGGATCATCCTTATTCGCGGCATCAACGGCCGCTTCGGCGGCGCCCGCCGAGAAATACCGGATCTTCGTCTTCACCAGCGGAGCACCCAACTTCGCCAAAGTGGCCGCCGTTCAGGCCATCAGGGACCTCGGCAAGGACAACGGCTTCGGAGTCCAATCCAACGGTGACCCGGCGAGTTTCACCGCCGAGAACCTGGCCCGGTTCCGGGCCGTCGTGTTCCTCGACACGACCGGCAGTCCTCTCAACGCAGCCCAGGAGGCGGCCTTCGAGGACTACTTCCGCGCCGGCGGCGGGTTCGTCGGCGTCGGGTCGGCCGTCGAGACCGAGCCCGGCTGGCAGTTCCTGACCGATGTCCTCGGGTCCCGATCCGCAAGCAAGCTCGGCGCCCAGACCGTGACGAACAAGGTCGCGGACCGCGTGCACGACGCGAGCAAGAACCTGCCCGAGTACTGGAACCTCAACGACACCTACTACAACTGGACGTCCAACGTACGTGGCCTCAGCCACGTGCTGACCACGGTCAGTGACGCCCCCTTCAACCAAGACCGGCGACGGGCCCACGATCAACGCTCTCACCGGCGGCACGATGGGCGCCGACCACCCGGTCACGTGGTGCAAGGACTACCAGGGCGGCCGCTCCTACTACACCAACCACGGTGCTTCGGCTGCGGCGTGGAGCGACGCGAACCTCACGAAGGAGCTCGTCGGCGCGATCACGTGGGCCTCAGGTCAGTCCGACCCGGTCTACAGCGACTGTGGCGCAACCGTGCTCGCGAACTACCAGCAGTCGTTCGTCGCGGCCCCTCCGAACCTGAGCGAGCCGATCGGCTTCGATGTGTTGCCCGACGGAACCGGCCGCGTGATCCAGACCGACCGCCGCGGTGGCGTACGGCTGCACGACCCGGCGACGAACTCGACCACCGTGCTCGCGACGCTACCGGTCTATACCGTCAACGAGGACGGGGGTTACGGGCCCGAGCTCGATAACAACTTCAACACGAACAAGTGGGTCTACCTGTTCTACTCGCCGCCGACGGTCAAGGACGTGAAGCTGTCGACCGGCGAAGTCGTCACCCAGACGACCCCGCCGGGTGCCGCACCGAACACGGCCGCAGCCGTGACCGCCTGGGACCCCTACGTCGGGTACTTCCAGCTCTCGCGCTTCAAGTTCGTCGAGGCGAGCGGCGGCACCCCGGCGCACCTCGATCTGGCGTCCGAGCAGGAGATCATGCGTGTCTCGAACAACCGCGGAGCCTGCTGTCACGTCGGCGGCGACATCGAGTTCGACTCCCATAACAACTTGTGGCTGGTGACCGGTGACGACACGCCATCCGGTGGCGGCAACTCCGGTGGCTTCTCGCCGTTCAACTCCCAGCTGACGAACGAGAACCAGACGATAACGGTCGCAGGCGCAACCAGCGGCACCTTCACGCTCACCTTCGACGGCCAGACGACGGCGCCGATCCCGTTCCCGCTCGTCAACGCCGATATCGAGGCCGCGCTAGAGGCGCTCTCCAACCTCGATGACGTCGCCGTCACGGGCACTACCGTGCGGACGGTCAACTTCCGCGGCGACAAGTCCGAGCAGGGTGTCATTCAGATGACGGGCGACCCAACGGGTCTGATCGGCACCACCCCAACGGTCACGATCGCAACCACCCAGGAGGGTGGCTGGTTCTTCGCGCCACACGTCGACGCACGCAGGACGGCCCAGAACACGGCGCACCTGGGCGGAAAGGTGCTGCGGATCACGGTCAAGGAGGGCGACATCTCACCGTCCGAGGCCAACAACATCGACGGCGCGTACACCGTGCCGGACGGGAACTTGTTCGAGGTCGGGACGCCGAGGACGCGTCCGGAGATCTACGCCATGGGCTTCCGGAACCCGTTCCGGATCACCCTTGACAAGAACGACGTCGCATACGTGACCGATTATTCGCCGGACTCGCAGGTTCCGCAGAACTTCCGCGGGCCGCAGGGAACGGGCCGGGTCGAGATCGTGCGCGAGCCGGCGAACTACGGCTGGCCGCTGTGCGTGAAGACTGACCTGCCGTACTACAAGTGGGACTTCAACACGTCGACACCGCTCCCCAGCGCCGCCGCCCCCGAGCCGCACGAGTGTGACAACCCGAGCCGGGGGCCGCAGAACACGTCACGCTGGGTCGCGAACGGCGGACCCGGCGTCGAGCCCGGGCTCGAATACGCACCGCCGATCACCCAGCCCGAGATCTGGTACTCGTACCGAGACAACCAGGCGCCGCCAAACGGCCCGCAAGGCACGCCGTGCTTCGCCCAGTACGGGCCCGGCGCACCACCTAACCCGGTCGGGGTCTGCCCGCAGCTGTTCCCGGAACTGTTCACGGGTGGCGTGGGTCCGCATGGTGCGGCGCCGTACAACTATGACCCGGACAACCCCAGCACGACCAAGTTCCCGCCGTACTTCGACGGCGCTTTCATCCTCGGCGAGTTCACGCAGGACACCATGCGTGAGGTCCGGCTCGACTCGCAGGACCGGATCTTCAAGATCAATCCGGTTCTGAACTGCGGCCCGGCCCCGACCAGCGTCACCAGGCCGTTCCTGTGCGACAACCCGATGGACATGGAGTTCGGGCCGGACGGCAGCTTCTACCTGCTCACCTACGGCGATGGCTTCTTCAACATCAACCCGGATGCCGCGATGGAGCGGTTCGAGTACGTCAAGGGCCTTCGCGCCCCGGTGGCCGTGCTCTCCGCAACACCTACCGACGGCCAGGATCCGCTTACCGTCAGCTTCTCTAGTGAGGGTTCGCACGATCCGGATCCGGGTGACTCGATCCGGTTCGAGTGGGATTTCGACGGCAACGGCTCGGTCGACTCCGTCGACCCCAACCCGACGTTCACGTACACGACCCGTGGCGTGTTCGTCGCCAGGCTGACCGTCACCGACTCGAGCGGCAAGGTGGGCGCAGCGAACACCACGATCACGGTCGGCAACACCTCGCCAACGGTGACGCTGACGACCCCGGTCGAGGGCGGAACGTTCGCCTTCGGCGACAACATCCCCTTCACGGTGACGGTCAGTGATCCGGAGGACGGTGCGATTGACTGCAGCGAAGTCGAGGTCACCTTCGTCCTCGGGCACGACACGCACGGCCACGCCGAGACGACGGTGGCCGGCTGCACCGGTGTCCTGCCGACGGACCCAGACGACGTCTCGCATGGCGGCAACGTATTCGGCGTGATCAGCGCGTCGTACACCGATCACGGTGGCGCGGGAGGCGTTCCGGCCCTGACAACGGTCGACCAGAACCAGATTCGCCAGAAGAAGCAAGAGGTCGAGCACGCGGTCAACCAGTCCGGCACTAACACGGCGGCCACCACTGATGTCGGTGGCGGGCTCCAGCGTGGCGGGCTCAGCACGGGCGACTGGATCGAGCTCAACGGACCGTTCAATCTCGTCAACATCAGTGAGATCACGTTCCGCACGTCGGGCGGCACAGCAGGCGGCAACGCCGGCACGGTCGAGATCTGGCGGGATGCCATCAATGCCGCCGGCGGCGGCTCGCTCGTCACGAGCGTGACCATCGCGGGCACGGCCAACGCCACGACCTATGCCAGTCAGACGTTCCCGATCGCCGACACCGGGACCCACCGGTACTTCCTGGTGTTCCAGCCCGCGGACGGCGGCCCCGGGAACAACTTCTTCAACCTGAACTGGGTCGAGTTCGTCGGCGCCGGCGTCGGCACCTGACTCGCCGCTACGGGCCGGGGGTCGCGATCGCGGCCCCCGGTTCTGGCTTCCGTCGGAATACGATCACCCCTAGGACAGTGGTTCGACCCGGATGGCGCGGAACTCCACTGTCGAGTCCGGGTCGTGGTTCTGCAGGCCGACGTAGCCCTCAAGGCCGCGGGTCGAATCCGTACTGACGAACCGGTTCACGAGCACGTCATTCAGCCAGACCTCGTACTCGCTTCCGGTCACCCGAATGCGATAGGAGTTCCACTCCCCGGGGGGGTGCGACGCAGACGAGCTGGGCGCGTGGAAACCGTAGATCGCGCCGGTGGTTTGCGGGTCGCGGCTGGGGTCGTCATTGATCTGGACCTCGTACCCATGCTCGATCGCGACCCGTGGATCGTCCTGCGGATCAGGAAAGCGGAGGAACACTCCAGAGTTGTCCGTCCGGTCGGACGTCCGCCAGTCGAGCCGGAGTTCGAAGTCGCCGAAGCTCTGACCCGAGTACCACAGCAGGCCCAAGCCACCGTGCGTCCGCAACACACCGTCTTGCAGCTCGAAGTGGCCGGGTCCGGCGTGTGACCAGCCACTCAACGAGCTGCCATCGAAGAGCACCACCTCGGCCGGCTGCGGATCGGCCGCTTCGTTCCCACCGCCATCGGTGCAGCCCGGCAGCGAAAGCACCACGGCCGTCACCAAGGTCGTGTACCACCGACGCCCCGCCCTTGACCGCCGACGCCCAGGCACTCGTTCCCGATTCATATCCGAATGCCATCTACCGGTGCTCGATGACGTGCGGCCACTCTGAAACCCCAGAGGTAGCCTAACTGGCACATCACTTGGGGTCACAATGACAAACGCCGAGAGCGCGGACCTCGTCGTCTTGCTCGACGCAAACGGGCGGGTATCTGGCACCGCTCCGCGTTCGACTGTTCATACCGCCACGACGCCCCTGCACTTGGCGTTCTCCTGCTATCTAGTGAACCAAGACGGCGAAGTTCTGCTAACTCGCAGAGCCTTGACAAAGCAAACCTGGGCAGGCGTCTGGACGAACTCGTGTTGCGGTCACCCACGTCCGGACGAGCCGATTGACCATGCTGTTCGACGGCGATTGCTGGCAGAGCTCGGCATCGAGGTACAGAACCTGGAACTCGTAATCGAGGACTTCGCCTACACGGCTACTGACGACAACGGCATCCTCGAGAACGAGGTATGCCCCGTTTTCGTGGCCTGGGACCACCACCAACTCCGGCCGCCGACGCCCGAAGAGGTGATGGCCACCAGGTGGGTCCGATGGTCCAATCTCTACACGCTGGCGTCGACAGCACCGTGGGCCATCAGCCCCTGGTGCGCCCAGCAGGTGCAGATTCTGGGCCCGGATGCTCTCGCGCACAGCCCGCGACGATCTCCTCGAGACGTCTGACCGGGTAGACACTCATCCAGCATCAACGACTAACGGCCCTGGACCTCTGAAAGCGCGGTCTCCTTCCGTTTCAGCTGCTGAGCCCGCCGAGCATGCGCGCGGCCGCGCTCACTCCGCGCGCAGGTCGCGGAGGTACGCATACGCATTGCGCGCCGTCTCGGCCGGGTGCGGCTGCGTGTCACGCTCCGCGATGTAGTGGTGCGCGCCCTGCTTGTGGAGCGCTGTGAACAGGCGCTGGAAGTCGATCACGCCTTCGCCGAGATCGGTGAATCCGGCGTTGAAGAACCCACCAGCCGGGTTCGGTATCCCGTCCTTGACGTGCATAAGCGGGATGCGGGCCTCGTAGCCGGTGAGCCAGGGCAGCGGGTCGACGCCGCCGAATACGGCCCAGAAGATGTCGAGCTCGAAGAACACGAGCTTCGGGTCGGTCTCGTCGAGCAGGATCTGGAACAGCGACTCGCCCGTCTGCGGGTCGGTGCCGAACTCCCAGTAGTGCGTGTGGATGTAGAAGCGCAGGCCGCGCGCCTTCGCGACGGCGCCCCGCTCCGACGGCTTTGCCGATCGTCGCACCGTCCGAACGCCCAACACAAGCGGGCTGGATCCGCTCCTATGCTGAGCGCTGACTTCCGGAAGTCCTCGCTCTTGGGCACCCACTTTGTTCGATCGTGGACAAAAGGTCCACCCGGATCCTAGGCTGTGCTCGAACTCGACCGCTGCCGTGGGGTGCGGGGCACCCGTCGACCACAGGAGTCGAATCGATGCGAGTCGCCTTGTTCCGTCGTTCCGCCCTCGGTCTGGCCGCCGCTTTGCTGGGCGCCGCCCTGATCACCACGAGCGCCACCGCCCAAGAGGCCCTCGCCGTCGCCGATCCCGAGGTCACCGGGCCAGTCCCGGTCACGTCCGCCCTCGGTGACCCGGCACATGGGTACCCGTTCCTCGCCACCGACTACGACCTCGCGGGCCACGGGTACGTCGAGGAGGAGTTCTTCCTGTCAGGTGAGGCGACCCGGTACGCCGCCAACGGCGCCACCGACGCCACCGTGCTCAGCACCGGTCATGACTACACGACCCGGATCGTGGTGCGTCGACCCGTCGACCCCGCAGGCTTCAACGGCACCGTCCTCGCCGAGTGGTACAACGTCAGCAACCAGTGGGACCAGGAGGTCGACTGGTTCCAGACCCACGAGCACCTGGTGCGCGAGGGCTATGCCTGGGTCGGCGTCTCGGCCCAGCGGGCCGGCGTCCACTCGGCCACCGGCCTGCGCGCGTGGAGTCCGGACCGGTACGGGTCTCTCGACCTCACCGACGGCGGCACGGTCACCGACGACACCCTGTCCTGGGACGTGTTCTCGCAGGCGGTCCAGGCCGTGCGTTCGCCCACCGGGGTGGCGCCGCTCGGACCGCTCGACGCGGAACGCGTGATCGCCACCGGGCACTCCCAGTCGGCTTTCCGGCTGTGGTCGTACGTGAACTCGGTCGACCCGTTGGCCGGCGTGGTCGACGCGGTGGTCCTGCACGGGGGCGGGCCGCCCATCCGGCTCGATCTCGACACGCCGGTTTTCAAGCTCAACAGCGAGACCGACGTCGCGATCAACCTGATCGGGGCGGCGCAGCGCCAGCCCGACAGCGACACCTTGCGGACATGGGAGGTGGCGGGTGCATCGCACGGGGACTGGAAGCTGATCACCGACTACGGACGACTGCGCATCCGCGACATCGGGACCGCCCCTGGCGGCTATCCGGGCACGCCCCAGACCTGCGACCTGCCGTCCGGCTCGCGCATCCCCCAGCACATGGTGCAGTCGACGGTGTATGACCATGTCGCCGAATGGGTCGCCGACGGGACCCCGCCGCCGTCCGCCCCGCCGATCACCCTCACCGACGACATACCGCCGACTGTCGCCCGTGACGACCTGGGCCTCGGCCTCGGCGGCATCCGACTGGCCCAGCAGGAAGCGCCGGTGCGGATCAATTCCGGACTCAACAGCGGCCCCGGCTTCTGCTTCCTCGATGGCAGCTCGGTCCCGGTCGACGACGCGACCCTAGCCCAGTGGTACCCGGACGAGGAGACCTACGTCGACGAGGTGGTCGTGGCCACTGCGGCCGCGGTCGCGGCCGGCCACCTCCACAACGGTTTCGCGCAGGACCCCGCCTGGTACACCGACGTGGTCGAGCTGGTCGAGGCACGCACAGCCGACGGCCGGCTCGAGGCCGGGGCGGCCGGCCGCATCGTGGAGCGCATCGAGCGGGCTGCCGCGGCCGCCGACGCCGGCGACCTCCAGGCGGCGCGCCGGTGGATGCGCCAGGCCGACGTGTTCGCCGATCGGCAGTTGCGTGGGGACGAGGACGCCATCGCGACGGTGTCGCGTGCCACCGCGGCGGTGATCGGGATCATCGACCTGGCCACGGACTAAGAGGAGTTCACCGATGACGACGCATACCCGGCGGGGCTTGGGGAGGCTGGGTGCCACTGTCGCGGCGGTCGGGGCGAGCGTCCTGATCGCCGTCGGTTTGGCCGCTCCGGCCGGCGCGGCTGCGGGAGCGGGACCGGAGACGGCTGCCGGCTCGTGTTCCCTGGAGCCCGGCACGAACGAGTTGACGGTGACCTCCGGTGGCATCGAGCGTCGTGCGCTCGTCCACGTCCCCGCGGACGTCAATCCAGGCCGCAGGCTCGCCGTCGTGTTCAATCTGCACGGCAGCGGGAGCAACCCGGAGGAGCAGATGGCCCGCTCCGGCCTGGCGGCGACCGCGGAAGAGCAGGGCTTCGTCGTCGCCGCGCCGCAGGGCGGCGTGGGCAGCGGGACGAGTTGGGCGTGGAACGTCCCCCACGTCACGACGGCGCCCGGCGCCCCCGACGACCAAGCGTTCCTCAACGACCTCATCGACGTCCTCGCCAGCACGGGCTGCACCGACCCCGCCCGCATGTACGCCACCGGCTACTCCGGGGGTGGTCGGATGATCTCGCAGTTCGCCTGCGACCACCCCGGCCGGTTTGCCGCGATCGCCCCGGTCGCCGGCCTACGCGCAGGCGCTCCGCTGGCCGCCGACACCTCTCAGCCGGACACGACGACCTGCGATCCGGCCACCGGAGTTCCGGTGGTCACGTTCCACGGCACCGCGGACATCGTGAACTGGTACGACGGCGGCGGCCTCTTCCCGTACTGGGGGTACTCCGTGGCGCTCCGCGGTGAGCCGGTGGGCGCAGATCAACGACTGCCGGCAGGCGCCGACGACGACGCAGCTCACTGAGCACGTCTCCGCCACGTCGTACCGGGGATGCCGGGCCAACGCAGATACCGTGCTCTACACGGTCACCGGCGGAGGGCACACCTGGCCAGGGTCCGACCCAGGGCTGTACCCGGCGGTGCTGCTCCCGGTCACCGACGAGATCGACGCCAGCACGAGTGATGTGGGACTTCTTCCGCACCCGTCATTCCCAAGGCCGCGGCTGAGCACGAGGGGGCGTCGGCATGCGGTCGGATATTCAGCGAGGGCAGTGTCCGACCCTACTCAGTCCGGCGTAGCAGCACCTGGCACAGCCGCTCGAGGCCTTCGAGTACCTGTTCGTCGAGTGCACCACGATGCGCCCACAGAGCCTCGGTCGCCTTCTGGAGGTACGTCTCGGCTGTGGACCGCGACGCGGCGATCGCACCCCCGGCCAGGATGATCGCGCCGGCCCGCTCGGCAGCCGCCTCGTCGAGCGGCCGGCCGAGCAGCCCGCGCAGCTCCGCGGATTCCCGAAGGGCGCGGATGACCGGCAGCGTGTACACGCCCTGCCGCAGGTCCCGCTGCGTCGGCTTGCCCACGCTTTCGTCCGACCCGGTCAAGTCGAGAATGTCGTCGACGATCTGGAACGCCATTCCCAGGTTGTGACCATAAGCGGTGAGGGCGTCCACGAGTGGCCGATCCAGCTCGGCCTCGAGCGCTCCGAGACGACACGACGTGGCCAGCAGGCAGGCCGTCTTGCCTGCGATCGCCTGCTGGTAGGCCGACTCGTTCCGCTCGACGTCGAACAGCCGCTCTGTCTCGAGCGCCTCACCCCGGCACATGGCCGCCAGGGTCCGGGAAAGGAGGCGGGCTTCCTCGGCGCCGAGGGACGACGCCGTCTCCCACACGGTCGCCAGCAGCCAATCTCCGGCGAGGACCGCGACGGTGTTGCCCCACCGGGCGTTGACGCTGGGCAAACCCCGACGTGTCTGGGCCTGGTCGATCACGTCGTCGTGGCAGAGCGTCCCCAGGTGCAGCAGCTCCACGACGAGGGCCGCAGTGATCGCCCGATCTGTCCCCGCAGCGGTGCCGATGTGACGTCCCGCATGCGCGGCTGCCAGCGTCAACAGGGGCCGGAGCCGCTTCCCGCCGGCGGCGACCAGATGTGCCGCGGGCTCGGTGAACGACGAGTCGCCCCTCTGCGTCGTGGCGCGCAAAAGCTGCTCCACCCGCGCCAGCTCCTGGGTCACCGCATCGACGCCGATGCAGCGGGCCAGCTCGGATCGCAAGGGCGGCCAGGAAGCCGTCGGCGCAGGGCTTTGGCCCGCCTGCCGCGCCGCGCCAGTCCCTATCGTCGGCTCCCGCCGCGAGACCTGTGCCACGACGACTACCCCTTGGCCAGCCCGGCGAGCCGCGGCAGCAGGCCGTTGACCTCAGTCGTGGCAATGCTGTCGCGGCCGAGGCTCGGGTCAGAGCAGATCAGAACCAAGCTGTCGGCTCGGGTGTCCGGCAGCGGTCCGTGGTGCCTGCCAGCGTGCGAGCCGATGGTCATGAAGTGGGGCTGGGGCGCTGTCCGCAGACAACGCCCCAGCTCATGGCTCCTATCTATGGGGTGGTGGGAATGAGGACGACCTCGTCCGACCCCGTGAGCGGCGGCAGGCCGTCGCCTGGGTCGTCGGTGTACTCGGCGACGAAGACGCCGCTGAGGTTCGCGGCGGGATCATGGCCGCCGAGCGTGGTCTGGATCGTGCCGGTGCAGCCGAACGCCGTCGTCAGCGGGTGGCCGTGCGTGTCGTGACCCAGGATGTAGGTCACCTGCACGCGCGAGCAGTCGACCGGCTGGTCGTCCGTCACGCTGACCTCGAACGGCACCGCATCGCCGAAGGCGAACGCGTCGCCGTCCTGCGGAGTGACGAACTCGACAACCGGTGGCGTGTTGCCGACGATGATCGTCACGTAATCGGTCCCGGAGCGCCCACCCTGGTCGGTCACCTTGAGCGTCGCGTTGAACACGCCGTTCTCGGTGAACGTGTAGGTCGGGTTGGGCGCGCGCGAGTCGACCACGCCGTCCGCGTTGAAGTCCCACTCGTAGCGGAGCCGCTGGCCCTCGGGGTCGCTCACCGTGCTCGTGAAGTTGACCGTCAGCGGAGCGAGCCCGTTCGTGGTGTCGGCCTCGATGCTCACCGTCGGGGCGAAGTTGCCGGGCTTCTGCTTGTTACCCAGGTAGTCGATCCGGACGAGCTCGGCGCCGGGCTGGTTCTGGCCGAAGAACCCGTTGCCGTAGTTGAGCACGTACAGCGAGCCGTCCGGACCGAACTCGATGTCCATCGGGTTCTGGAGGTCGAACGATGCGAGCACGTCGTTGATGTCGACCACCTCGGTCCGGCTCGCATCGAGCCGGAACTCCTTGATGTAGTCACGCGTCCACTCATAGAACAGCGGGACGTTGTCGTAGTACTCCGGCCACGCGGTCGGGTTGCGGCCGTGCGTCGTCTTGCGGTCGAACTGGTACGCCGGGCCGGCCATCGGGCCGATGCCGCCGGTCTCGAGCTCCGGGAACTCCGCCGACAGGGTGTAGGTGTACCAGACCTGCGGCTGCGTGACCGGCGGCAGATCGGTGAGCCCGGTGTTGTTCGGCGACTCGTTCACCAGGTTGGCGCAGTCGAAAGTCTCGCCCGACAGGCCGGTGGCGAAGTCGTAGTCGACGTACGGCAGCTCGGCCGTCGCGCAGTACGGCCAACCGTAGTAGCCGGGCTCGGTGGCGATGAACCACTTGCCCTGACCGGCCGGCCCGCGCAGCGGATTCGCTGTCTGGGCGTCCGGTGAGTAGTCGGCCACGTAGAGCTCGCCCTCTTCGAGGTTGTACTCGATCCGGAACGGGTTCCGGAGGCCCATCAGGTAGATCTCCGGGCGCGTCAGCGGGTCGCTGTCCTCGAAGAGATTGCCGTCGGGGATCGTGTAGCCGCCGCCCTCCGTCGGTGTGATCCGCAGGATCTTGCCGCGCAGGTCGTTGGTGTTCGCCGCGGTGCGCTGTGCGTCGAACGCCGGGTTGCGGCCCTCGCGCTCGTCGATCGGCGTGTAGCCGTCGGACTGGAACGGGTTCGTGTCGTCCCCGGTCGACAGGTACAGGTTGCCTTCGGCGTCGAAGACGATGTCCCCGCCGACGTGGCAGCAGATGCCGCGGTCGACCGGCACGTCGAGGATCTGCTCCTCCGAACCGAGGTCGATCGTGTCCGTGCTCTCGTCCCACTGGAAGCGCGAGAGGCGGATGACGCCCTCGAACGCGGCGAACTCCTCCGGCGTGCCGAACTCGGGCGCGTCGCCCTCGTTGACCGTCGGCGTCGCCGGGTCGTCGACGGGCGTGTCCAGGGGCGGCGAGTAGTACAGGTAGATCCACCCGTTCTTCTCGAAGTTCGGATCGAGCGCGATGTTCTGCAGCCCCTCCTCGTCGTGCTGGTACACGTCAAGCTGAGCGGCGAGCGTCTTCAGGCCGGTGTCCGGATCGTGCAGCCAGACATGGCCCTGGCGCGTGACGTGCAGCACGCGGCCGTCCGGAAGCACGGCCAGGTCCATCGGCTCACCAGGCGAGTCGTCGATGACGACCTTCTGGAAGCTCGAGTCGGGCGGGGGCTGGGCGACCTGCGCGGCGGCCGGCGATACGGATAACCCGCCAAGCGCCACGACCAGGCAAGCCGGGATGACCGAGATGGCTGCCTTTCGCATGGTGACGTCCTCCTCCATCGGTTAGCCAGAACCCGCCGGGTCTCCGGTGGGACGGTCTAGAAGCGGATCGCCGCGAGGAAGTCGTAGCCGACTTCGGCCGTGATCAAGGCGTCGGCGGGCGATCGCGGTGGGCTGCCGGCGTCGTCGCGCTCGACGATGTACTCGATTGCGCCGGCCTTCTTGGAGTGCTGGAAGATCCTCGCGAAGTCGAGCAGGCCTTGACCGGGGTCGGTGAAGCTGCCGGCCTGGTTCATGTCCTTGACGTGGTACTGCAGGACACGGCCCTTGTTCTGCTCGATGAGGTCTACCGGGTCGCGCGCGCCCCGAGTGACCCAGAACAGGTCCATCTCCAGGTGCACGAGGTCCGGATCGGTCTCGTCCGCCAGGACGTCGAAGGCGGTCCGCGACGGGTCGTCGGTCAGCCGGAAGAACTCCCAGTTGTGGTTGTGGTAGCCGAGCTTCAGCCCGGCGTCTTGGGCCATCTGGCCGGCCAGGTTCATGTCGCGCGCGAACGCCTCCCACGGCGCGGTGGTGCGAGTCACCTCACCGGTCGCGAAGTTGATCCCGAAGAACGGATGCACGATGTAGGTCGACCCGAGGGTGTTGGCGTCGGCGAGCGAGGCACTCCAAGCGGCCGGGTTGAATGGTTGCGGGATGAGGACGTGGCCGGATGTCGACACGATGTCATTGGCGTCCAGCACCGCCTTGAAATCCGTAACGGACCGGCCGACGAAGCCCGCGTGCTCGACTCGCGTATAGCCGATCGCATGGAGCGCGGCGATCGTGCCCTCGAAGTCGATGGCGAGTTGGTTGCGGAGGGTGAACAGCTGGATGCTGATTTGGTCGAGCGGGACGCTGTTCTTGTTCTTTCGCCCACCCTCCGCGGCGAGCGCTGGCGTGGCCAACGCCGCGGAGCTGCCCACGGCGGCAACAGCGGCAGTGGCGGCCACCCCGCGGAGGAAGTTACGGCGGTCGACGAGCGGGACTTTATCTTCAGAGCCGATGCTGTCTTCGAACTCAATACACACGCTCGATCACCTCGCCCATAGCTCCAGGTGGTCGGGTTCGGCCCCGCAGGAGCAAGCAAGGCGTCGGACCCGCTGCTACGCCGACGGAGCATAACGACACATCGTCGACGAAAGCTAGAGGCGGTCCGGATGTTGTTCTGTTGTTGCCAAATGTCATTCGCGCCCAGCAGTGCACAAGTTGGCTCGGCAGTGGCAAATGTTGTCGAGATCCGGCGACCCGACCTGGCGCCTCGCCCGAGGGTGGACTGCCGCCGCTAGAGGAGGGCCCCCGAGTCGGGGGCCCTCCTGCCTGGCGAATTCAGTACGTCACGCAGTCGAGGTAGGCGAAGCCCTTCTCGGCAGCTTCGAACGGGTCGAATGTCGGGTCGCCGAAGCGTGGGTCGTGCTCGACGACGTAGTACCGGATCTGACCCTGGGAGGCGGCGAAGATCTCCGGAAACTCGATGATCCCTTCGCCGACGATCTCGATCCGACCTGGGAACTCGCCGGCGGCCATGTCCTTGACGTGGAACAGCTGGATCCGGTTGCCGTAACGCTCAAGCACCTCGAGGGGGTTGTCGAGACCGCCGCCGTTCGTCGCCCAATACAGGTCGAGCTGGAAGACGACGTTCCGCGGGTCGGTGTTGGCCATCAGGATGTCGAACACGGTCCGGTCGCCGAAGACGATCTCGAACTCAATGTCGTGGTTGTGCACCATCAGGGTCTGGCCCTGCTGGCGGGCCAGGGCGCCGAGCTCGTTGAGGTACTCGGCGTAGGCGATCCACTGGGCCTCGGTGGTGTAGATCGGCGGAAATATCGGGGTGGAGCCGGACCCGAAGTACTTGATTCCTAGCGTCTTGTTGTCCGCCAGGATCTGCTGGAGATCGGCCGGGCTCTCTGGCGTACCGACGTCTACATGGCGGGCGGATGCCTTCAGCCCGTACTTGTCGAGCAGCGCCCGGTAGTCTTCCGCGCTCAGGCCGCTGAGCGTGAACGGCTCCACGTTGCGATAGCCCATCTCGCTCAGGCTGCTCAGCACTGTCTCCAGCCGCGCGATCGTCGCCGGGTCGGTGCCGAAACCGACGTACTCGGCGAACGTCCACAGCTGAATCGAGATCTTGTTGACCGGAACGCCGCGCCCTGCGCAGTCAGGTGCTTGTGCGGACGCGGTGCCTGTCAAACCCAAGCTGAGGCACACTGTCGCCAGAGCGGCGACAATGACGCCACGGACGATGCGCCAGCGGCTGCTCGATGTCCTCATGGTCCCTCCATCTTGTGGGCTACGACTGGTCGACGGCTGAGAAGGTCCGTCACGTTGGTGTTGCAGCAGTCAGCGAACCTCTAGCGGTGGAGCCTCGGCTCGCTCGCGATTTGGGCACGCCGGGTAGCCCGCGGAGGGCCTACGTGCAGAGAAACCAGCAGACAAGATGTGCCCCTTCTCCGACTTCAGGCTCACCATACCCGGAAGTGGCACTTTCGACTTTCGCTCCGTCCGATCACGTTTGTGACTCAGGCTCGCCCAAAGCTCTTGTCATCTGATCGAAACTAGGTCTACGTTCGGCCACAGCGTGGACCATGACGTGAGGTGGCGCCGCCATGCCCATACTGACCGCCGTCCATCCCCTAGACCGAGGTCGCGGTGGCCGCCGGCCGTCCTGCGTGGACGCCGCCGTGGCCGACAACGAGCGTTCATTTCCTTCCCGTTGCACCGATGACTCAAGGTGCGGTATGACCCCGCCCACGACCAGGTCTGCATTGTTGTTGCGGCGCTGGGCGATGTCACTCACCGGGTCAGGTGCTGTTGGAGGTATGCCATGACCGAGCCGCTGCTGCAGATGCACGCGATCGTCAAGCAGTTCCCCGGTGTCCGCGCCCTCGACGGGGTCGACCTCGATGTCGTGCCCGGCGAGGTGCATTGCCTGCTCGGCCAGAACGGGGCGGGCAAGTCGACCCTGATCAAGGTTCTGGCCGGGGTGCATCATCCCGACGAGGGAACGATCACCTGGCAGGGCGACGAAGTCCGGCTGGCCAATCCGATCGCGGCAATGCGGCTCGGCATCGCCACGATCTACCAGGAACTGGATCTTGTCGATGGCCTGACCGTGACCGAGAACATCTACCTCGGACACGAGATGAGCACCCTGGGACTGTCCCGTCGCGGCGACGCCCAACGCGCTACGGAAGCCCTGCTGGCCAGGCTGGGGCACCCAGAGATATCGCCGCGCCGCGAGGTTGGCCAGCTCTCGGCCGCCGGCAAGCAGATCGTCAGCATGGCTCGAGCACTCTCCCACGACGTCAAGCTCATCGTGATGGACGAACCGTCGGCGGTGCTCGACCAGAACGAGGTCCACCGGCTGTTCAGGGTGATCCGTGACCTCACCGAGCATGGCGTCGCCGTCGTCTACATCTCGCACCGGCTGGAGGAGATCCGCGAGATCGGCGACCGCGTGACGGTGCTCAAGGACGGACGGACGGTCGCAACCGGGCTGCCGGCCAAGGAGACGCCGACCGCGGAGGTGATCCGGTTGATGACCGGGCGGTCGATCGAATATGTCTTCCCGGCCCGCCGTTCCGACATCGCGGCCGACGGTGCCGTTCTCGAGGTGCGCAACCTGACCAGACCGGGCGAGTTTCACGACATCGGGTTCGATGTCCGGCCCGGCGAGGTGTTCGGGCTGGTGGGCCTGGTGGGATCCGGCCGCTCCGAGATCCTCGAGACCGTCTACGGCGCCCGCAAGGCCGCCACGGGCACAGTCAGTATCCGCGGCAAGCGGCTTCGGGTGGGCTCGGTGGGAGCGGCCGTTTCTGCCGGGATCGGCATGGCTCCCGAGGAGCGAAAGAGTCAAGCACTGCTGCTCAACGAGTCGATCATCAACAACCTGACGGTTGCCTCGCTAGCGAAGTTCTCGCGCGTGTCTTTCGTCCAGCGTGGTGACGAGCTGACCGCGGCGAATGAACAGGTGGAGGCGCTGGACATCCGACCGCACGACCCGACCCGAGAGGTCCGCACTCTCTCCGGCGGCAACCAGCAGAAAGTCGTCCTCGGCAGATGGTTGATCAAGGGGTGCACATTGCTGCTGCTCGACGAGCCGACGCGCGGCGTCGACGTGGGAGCTCGCAGCGAGATCTACGCACTCATCCGCCAGCTGGCCGACGACGGCGTGGCGGTGCTGATGGTCAGTAGCGAGGTGCCGGAGGTCCTCGGCCTGGCCGACCGCGTACTGGTGCTGCGGGAGGGCCGGGCCGTCTACGAGGGCCCGGCCGAGGAAATCGACGAGCACCGGGTCCTCGACCTGGTCATGGAAGGAAGTGCCGCATGAGCGAGCAGGCCACACCTCCTCCGGCGGTCACGCCACCCCCGGACGAGCATCAGCGAGTCGAGGCGCTCGCCGAGGAGACCGCCCGGCGGGAGTCGTCGTTCACCCGGGTGATGAACAGTTCGGTCGGGCGCAACCTGGGCTTGGTGATCGCGCTGGTCGTGTTGATCATCATCGGTGTGGCAACAGCGGGAGACCGGTTCGCCTCCGTCGACAACATGCTCACCATCCTTCGCTTCGCCTCGGTGATCGGCGTCGTCAGCATCGGCATGACGTTCGTGATCATCGGCGGTGGTATCGACCTGTCGGTCGGCGCGATCGTGGCGCTTGCCTCGGTCTGG
The DNA here is from genome assembly GCA_963831385.1 of uncultured Actinomycetota bacterium. Classification (GTDB taxonomy): domain Bacteria; phylum Actinomycetota; class Actinomycetes; order Jiangellales; family Jiangellaceae; genus JACVRX01. The sequence goes on along the minus strand of CAWHPW010000012.1, from coordinate 97,774 downwards.
GCGACGACCCTCGCCACCCAGACCATGGCGGAGGACACCCACTGGCTCGTCATGGTGTTGGCCGCGTTGGCCGTGGGCACCGGTTGCGGTGTGGTCAACGGCACCTTGATCGCCTACGGCAGGATGGCACCGTTCATCGCCACGCTCGCTATGCTCGCGGCAGCACGCGGCCTGGCCGAGATCATCTCCGAACGCAAGACCCAGATCGTGGACGTCCGGGAGTTCGTCGAGTTCTTTGGCGGGGACTTTCTCGGGATCCCGAGGCTGGTGTGGATCTTCGCCCTGGTCTCTGCCATTGGCTGGGTTCTGCTCAACCGGACCACATTCGGACGCCGCACGATTTCTGTTGGTGGCAACCCAGTTGCGGCCCGCCTTGCTGGTATCAATGTCAAGCGGCACACGTTGTTCCTCTACATGCTCGTGGGCTTCGCCTGCGGCATCGCCGCAATCATGATCATTGCCCGGACGACGACCGGCAGCTCGACTCATGGACTGCTCTATGAGCTCGACGCGATCGCTGCGGTCGTCATCGGCGGGACGCTGCTCACCGGTGGCCGGGGCACGATCGTCGGCACCGTCTTCGGTGTGCTGATCTTCGCCACGCTGACCAACGTCTTCACGTTGAACAACCTCGACACGTCCTCACAGGCGGTGGCCAAGGGTGTGATCATCGTCCTCGCCGTCCTGCTCCAGCAGCGGGTCGCTGCCCGCAACGGATCGACCTAGCCGGCCGCCCGACACCCCGACGACTTCGTCGAGCTCCGGGCAGGGGCCCCGGGGCCTAACCCAACTAGAGGAGACAAGATGTCCGCACCAACCAACCGGCCGTTCCGCCGGCTGCTCAAAACCAGCGGCGCGATCGTCGCTGTGGGCGCCCTCGTGGTCGGCTGCACGAGCAACGAACCCGAGGAAGAATCGGCCGGCTCTACGGACGGCGGCGACTCGACCGCGGCGCCGGCCGGAGGCAACGACGAACCCGGTGAAACCGTCACGATCGGATTCTCCGGACCGGCCGCAGACCACGGCTGGCTGGCCGCCATCAACAGCTCAGCCCAGGAAGAAGCAGAAAAGTACGAGGACATCGACTTCCGGGCAGCCGAGGGCACGAACGATCCCAGCCTGCAGATCAGCCAGATCGAGACCTTCATCAACGAAGGCGTCGACGCGATCGTGCTGTTGCCGACTGACGGCGCTGCGCTGACTGATGTCGCAATAGACGCCATGCAGGCGGGCATCCCAGTCGTGAACGTCGACCGGGAGTTCTCCAGCCCGTTCGCGGCGCGGTCGACGATCCTCGGGGACAACTACGGCATGGGCGTCTCGGCCGGGACGTACGCGTGCCAGCTGATCGAGGAGAACAGCATTGCCGACCCGGTGATCGCCGAGATCGCCGGCATCGACGCCCTTCCGCTCACCCAGGACCGCTCTCGAGGCTTTGCCGACGCGCTGGACGACTGTGACCAGGAAGTAGACAACCGCGTGGCGGCCGAGTTCACCGTCGAGTCCGGCGAGGCGGAGGCCTCGAACCTGCTGCAGGCTGCACCGCAGATCGACATCATCTGGAACCACGACGACGACCAGGGTGTGGGAGTCAAGGCGGCGTTCGACAACGCCGGCCGCGACGAGTTCTTCTTCATCGGCGGCGCCGGCTCGTGCAACGCGATGCAGTGGATCCAGGACGGCGAGATGGAGGCCACGGTGCTGTACCCGCCGACGCAGGCTGCGGACGGCATCAGGCTGGCCCGCTTGATCGCACAGGGCAAGGGCATGACCGACCTGGTCCAGCCCGAGGTGCCGCGCCGCGTCGTGCTCAACGCACCGGTCGTGACCGCGGACAACGTCGAGGAGTACACCGACCTCTGCTTCGAGTCCTGACCGTGCCGATCACGGCGGAGTGGCGCCATGGCGTCACGACGGAGCGCCACTTCGCCGTGATCGACCGCGAGGCCGGACTGAACTCGACCGCAAGGGGAAGCGGCGTAACACATGACCGTTGAGAGCAAGCCGACACTCGGGATCGGCATGGTGGGCTATGCGTTCATGGGCGCGGCCCACTCGCAGGCGTGGCGGAACGCGCCGAGCTTCTTCGACCTGCCGCTCGTGCCACGGCTGGCCGTTCTCGGCGGTCGCGACCGCGACCACGCGACTGCTGCGGCGGCGCGCCTCGGCTGGCAGGACGTCGAGACAGACTGGCGCGTGCTGATCGAGCGCGGCGACGTCGGGCTGGTCGACATTTGCACCCCAGGCGACACCCACGCCGAGATCGCCATCGCGGCGCTCGCGGCCGGCAAGCATGTGCTGTGCGAGAAGCCGCTGGCCAACACCGTCGAAGAGGCCGAGGCGATGACAGCGGCGGCGGAGGCCGCGCGCGCGCAGGGCGTGCGGTCGATGGTGGGGTTCACCTACCGTCGTGTTCCGGCCATTGCGCTGGCCCGCCGGTTGGTCGCCGACGGCAAGGTCGGCGACATCCGGCACGTGCGGGCGCAGTACCTGCAGGACTGGATCGTCGATCCGGAAGCACCGTTGACCTGGCGGCTGCAGAAGGACAAGGCCGGTTCGGGCGCGCTGGGCGACGTCGGGGCGCACATCGTCGACCTCACGCAGTTCATCACCGGCGAGCAGATCGTCGGCGTGAGCGGGCTGCTGGAGACGTTCGTCAAGGAACGGCCGCTGCCGGAATCCGCCAGCGGGCTTTCTGGGGTTGGCGGTACCGAGCGTGGCGAGGTGACCGTCGATGACGCCGCGGTCTTCCTGGGCCGCTTTACCGGTGGGGCAGTGGCCACGTTCGAGGCAACGCGGTTCGCTACGGGTCGCAAGAACTCTATCCGGATCGAGATCAACGGGTCGGCCGGGAGCCTGGCCTTCGACTTCGAGGAAATGAACGTCCTGCAGGTGTATGACCAGACGGCTAATCCGGACCTCGCGGGCTTCACCCGGGTGCTCGTCACCGAGCCGTCGCACCCATACGTCGGAGCCTGGTGGCCGGCGGGTCATGTGCTCGGCTACGAACACGCTTTCACCCACCAGGTCGTCGACTTGTTGACGGCCATCGCCGAGGACCGCGACCCGGAACCGTCTTTCGCCGATGGCCTTGCCGTCCAGCGAGTGCTCGGCGCTGTCGAGGAAAGCGCTGCGAAGAACAGCGTGTGGACGGAGATCCCGCGATGACGTATCTGCCCACCAAGGACGACCGGTTCAGCTTCGGGCTGTGGACCGTCGGCTGGAGGGGCGTCGACGTCTTCGGCGGGGCCGTCCGTCCGCCACTCGATCCGGTGGCAGCCGTGCACAAACTGGCGGAGTTGGGCGCTGCAGCCGTCACGTTCCACGACGACGACGTCGTGCCCGACGAGAGCACCCGGGCAGAAACACTCGACCGGTTCACGAAGGCGCTTGCGGACACCGGCATGGGCGTGGAGATGGTCACCACGAACCTGTTCGGGCACCCGGTGTTCAAGGATGGCGGGCTCACCGCAAACGACCGTGCCGTTCGCCGGTACGCGCTGGCCAAGGTGCTGCGCAACCTGGACCTTGCCGCCGAATTGGGCGCCGGTACCTACGTTCTGTGGGGCGGCCGGGAGGGCGCGGAGTCCGGAGCGGCCAAGGACGTGGCGGCCGCGTTGGACCGCTACCGCGAGGCGCTGAACATCCTGTGCGACTACGTGCGAGAGCAGGGATACGACATTCGGTTCGCACTCGAGCCGAAGCCGAACGAGCCGCGCGGCGACATCCTGCTGCCCACCATCGGCCATGCGCTGGCGTTCATCTACACCCTCGCGGAGCCGGACCGGGTTGGGCTAAACCCAGAGGTCGGTCACGAGGAGATGGCCGGACTCAACTACGCACACGGCATCGCCCAGGCCATGTGGCAGGACAAGCTCTTCCACATCGACCTGAACGGTCAGCATGGTCCGCGCTTCGACCAGGACTTGCGCTTCGGCGCGGGAAACCTGCGCGGCGCCTTCTGGACGGTCGACGTCCTCGAGGGCGCCGGAACCGGGCGGGCCTACAACGGATACGTCCACTTCGACTACAAGCCACCCCGCACCGAGGACGTCGATGACGTCTGGGAAACCGCGCGCGCATGCATGCGCAACTACTCTGATCCTGCGCGAGCGGGTCCGCGCGTTCCGGGCCGACCCCGAGGTCAGGGATGCGCTAGAGGCTGCCCGGGTCGACGAGCTGGCAGAACCCACCCTCGCCGACGGCGAGGCGCTGGCAGACCTACGATCCGAACAGCATTCGACCTCGCGACCCTCGCTACGCGCGGAATGCACTTCGAACGACTCGACCAACTGGCTATGGAGCACCTTTTGGGCGTGCGCTGACTGCCACGGACTGCGAATTGGAGCGCTCGACATGGCACGACCGATCACGTTGTTCACCGGCCAATGGGCCGACCTGCCGTTCACCGAGATGTGCCGGCTCGCGTCGGAGTGGGGCTACGACGGGCTGGAGATCGCCTGCTGGGGCGACCATTTCGAGGTCGACAAGGCGCTCGCCGACGACTCGTACGTGCAGGGACGCAAGGACATCCTGGCCGACCACGGCCTACAGGTGTGGGCGATATCGAATCATCTGACTGGCCAGGCCGTCTGCGACGACCCGATCGACGCCCGGCACAAGGGCATCGTGCCACCCCGAATCTGGGGCGACGGCGACCCAGAGGGCGTACGCCGCCGGGCGGCGGAGGAGATGAAGGACACCGCCCGGGCGGCGGCGAAGCTCGGCGTTGACACCGTTATCGGTTTCACGGGCAGCCAGATCTGGAAGACAGTCGCGATGTTCCCACCCGTCCCGGCCTCGATGATCGACGACGGCTACCAGGACTTCGCCGACCGATGGAATCCAATTCTCGATGTTTTCGATGAAGTCGGGGTCCGCTACGCCCACGAGGTTCATCCTTCGGAGATTGCTTACGACTACTGGACGACGGTCCGCTCCCTGGAGGCGATCGGGCACCGCGAAGCATTCGGGCTGAACTGGGATCCCAGCCACTTCGTCTGGCAGGACCTCGACCCCGTCGGGTTCCTATGGGACTTCCGCGACCGGATCTATCACGTGGACTGCAAGGACGCGAAGCGCCAGGTCGGCAACGGGCGCAACGGCCGGATGGGATCGCACCTGCCATGGGCCGACCCGAGGCGAGGGTGGGACTTCGTTTCCACCGGCCATGGCGACGTGCCATGGGAAGCCTGCTTCCGGATGCTCAACACGATCGGTTACGCCGGACCCGTGTCGATCGAATGGGAGGACGCCGGCATGGATCGACTGGTCGGTGGCCCCGAGGCGCTCGAATTCGTGCGGCGACTGGCGTTCGACGCCCCGGCGGCCGCCTTCGACGCGGCCTTCACCTCAGGAGACTGAGCTCGCCGACCGATCAGCCGCCGCAGTGGATCCGGCTCAGGGAGCGGTAGGCCCAGTCGACCCAACCACTGACGTCGATGCAGCGATGCGTCATGTCCACGCCTGCGGGTGTGTAGACCGGCCCGGCGTAGTACCGGTAGAAGCCGCCGTCACAACCTGCGCTCGACGGACAGCTCGGCCAGCTGTACCCGCTGGGCCGGATCCGCGCCTCGGTGTAGAGGGAGACCCCGTAGGTCGGACCCCAGTGATTCGTCACCAGGCAGTTCCGCCTGGTGCTCGCCGACCAGTACACGTCCAGATGCCCGAGAGTCTTCCCGCCCCCAGTGATCGCGTAGTGGCCGATGTGGGTATACGAGCCACCGCATGGCCCAGCGAGCAGCGCGGAGGAACCGGGCGGCAGAGTGGAGTCACCTCCAGCAGCCGCCGGTAGAGCGATCCCCAAGCTCATGGTGAGTGCCGTCGCGATGACGGCGAAGAAGCGCCTCATACGCGCCGCCCTTCTCAGTTCGGGCAGTGTCGCTGCTCTCGACCATGCCAACCCAATCGCGTCGTGACAAGTCGATTGACCAAACGGTGAGAAGACGATCACAGTTTGCCCCATGTGGGCCTGGCATACTGGCGCCCGCAGGGTCGCCACCCGTGGTGCGCGGCCCTGCCGGGCGTCCTGGGTTGACCAGATGTGTTTGGACGTCTCGTCCTGCCGAGAGTGACGGCAGAATAGGAGCAACTTCGACGCTGGAGGTGCCGGTGCCCGAAGCCGACACCGTGGTCGACCTGACCGCCCGGCCGTCGACTACGTCGCAGCCCGCTGACCACGAAGACCGGCCCGCTGCAGCAGCGGTTGGTCCCGACCGGGTTTCCTCCGGGTTCCACCCCGAGATCCAGGGCCTTCGGGCTGTCGCCGTCCTCCTGGTCGTGCTGTTCCACCTCTGGCCGAACGCCTTGTCAGGTGGCTATATCGGGGTGGACGTCTTCTTTGTCATCTCCGGCTATCTGATCACCGCGCATCTGTACCGGGAGGCGGCTACTACCGGAACTGTGTCGTTGCGCCGCTTCTGGGCCCGGCGGATCCGGCGCCTGCTCCCCGCGTCCCTCCTCGTTCTCGCAGCCAGCGCGCTGGCGACGGTCCTGTTCTTGCCGGCTACGGTCTGGACCCAGACAGCGCGGCAGATCGCTGCGAGTGCGCTCTACGTGCAGAACTGGGCTCTCGCGGCCGATGCCGTGGACTACATGGCTAAGGACAACGTTCCGACTCTTGCGCAGCACTATTGGTCGCTATCGGTGGAAGAGCAGTTCTATGCCTTCTGGCCGGTGCTCATCGTCGGGCTGGTCGTCTTGGCTGGTCGATCCGCGTCTCGGCACACGGCTGCGACGCGGACAACGCTCGTCATCGGCCTCGGTGCCGTCGGCGTGATCTCCCTGGCGTGGTCAGTCCTCGCCACGGCGAACAGCCAACCGACGGCGTACTTCGTCACTCCCACCCGCGTGTGGGAGTTCGTCGCCGGTGCGCTCGTGACGCTGATCGTCGTTTCGAGAGAGCACTCCGAACGAATTCGCGGCGCCGTCGGATGGCTTGGCCTGGTCGCAATCGTCACGGCGGCCGTGCTGTTCGACGAGCGGAGCCTCTTTCCCGGGTGGATCGCGCTGCTGCCGGTGCTGGGGACTGTCGCGGTGATCGTGGCAGGGACCACCAGGTCGCCGTACGCGCCGGCAAAATGGCTCTCGCTTCGGCCCATGACCTTTGTCGGTGACATCTCCTATTCGGTCTATCTCTGGCACTGGCCACTGATCATCGTCATTCCGTACCTGACCGGCGCTGATCTGCAGACCTTGGACAAGGTCGGGATTCTGGTCGGAACGATCCTGCTGGCCTGGCTGAGCAAGGTCCTCGTCGAGGATCCGATGCGAACCAAGCCGATCCTGACAGCGATGCCCTGGCGCAGCTTCGCCTTCGCGGCCGCCGGAATGGCGGTCGTCGTCGGGGGCAGCGTCGTGATCAGCAACGAGATCCAGCACCGAGCGGAGGCTGCCGCGGCAATCGCCGTCACCGAGACGCCAACTCTGCATGGCTGCTTTGGCCCGGCGGCCCTCGACCAAGCGAATGAGTGCGACACCGTGGCTGGATCCGGCGCGCTGTTTCCGCCACCCGAGGTGGTCATGCTGCAGAACACCAGGCCGGTGTACCCAGGCTGTCAGCAGACCATTGCGCCGGCCGACGTGCGGGTCTGTTCGATCGGGTCAGAGGACCCGACCCCGGAACGGGTCGTCGCGGTTGTCGGCGACTCGCACGCAACCCATTGGTTTGCGGCATTCGACCGACTTGGTCGCGAGCACAACTGGAGAGTTCTCACCTACGTCAAGGCATCCTGCCCGGTCACCACCGCCCGTCGGCTGCTCGTCGACGAACAGACCGACGAAGGCCAGCGCAGCTGCCTGGAGTGGAGTGAGGAGGTGCGCCGGCAGATCGCGCGAGACGAGCGGATCTCGTACGTGTTCAGCTCGACGTTCTCCAGCGCCTATAAGTACGCGGATGATCCTGATCACCCGCTCCGGGATCCGCGGACCGACGGCTTTCAGGACGTGTGGAGGACATGGGTTTCGGCCGGCAAGGACGTCTTCGTCATCAAGGACGTCCCCCCGACGCAGGGTGGCGACGTGCCCAACTGCCTGGCGTTGCATCCGGAGCGGCGACTTGCCTGCTCGACGCGCGCGGATGAAGTTCCCGACGACGCATCCGCGGATGCCGTCGTCTCGATGCACGAACCACGAGTGCACCTCGTCGACCTCACCGACCGGTTTTGCGACGACCGTAGGTGCTACCCGGTCGTCGGGAACCTCATCGTCTACAGCGACTCCAGCCACCTCACAACCGACTACTCCACCGCTCTTGCCCCCTACCTCTTCGAACAGGTGGACCAACTCGTGGCGGCAGACGGCTAGGTGTGCTTCCCTGCCATACCGCGCTGGCGAGCGGAGTGCCCTCGTAGGCTCAACGGCATGCCTCGAGGGCACCATCGGCTGATCTGGTTGGCGGTCTGCGCGGTCGCGGGCACCGCCGCCTGTGCCGGATCCGCGGCGTCGCCCGAGGCGGGCGAGACGACCGGCAACCGGCCGTCATCGCCAGCGACAACGCCCACGCCGAGCGCTCGACGACCACAGCGGAACCGGACCCGGGCCCGATCACGATGGCCTTCGCCGGGGACGTGCACTTCGAGGCGCAATTGCGCTCTCGACTGAATGACCCGTCAACCGCGCTCGCACCCATCGCCGCACAACTGTCCGCTGCGGATCTGACCGTCGTGAACCTCGAGACCTCGATCGGCACGAGCGGAACACCCGAGCCGAAGCGTTTCACGTTTCAGGCGCCGCCCGAGGCGCTGGACGCATTGGCGGCCGCCGGCGTCGACGTCGCAACCATGGCGAACAACCACGGGATGGACTTCGGTCAGGAAGGGCTCTCCGACACCCTCGCCGCCATCGCCGCCGATCCGCCGCTGAAAGTGATCGGCGTCGGCTCGAGCGTGGCCGAGGCGTTCGCCCCGGCGGTGGTCGATGTGCGCGGGACGACGGTAGCCGTCATCGGCGCACACAGCGCTGACGACCCCACAGCCGACCCGACAGCGCACTGGGCCGCCGGAGATGACACCCCCGGAGTGGCCGTTGTCCAGGATCCCGCGCGCCTGGCCGAAGCCGTCCGGTCCGCCAGCGGAGCGGCTGACGTCGTCGTCGTTTTCATGCACTGGGGCATCCAGGGGGATCGGTGCCCTAGTCGGTCTCAAGCCGAGACCGCCCGCATCCTCGCCGACGCCGGAGCCGACATCGTCGTCGGCAGCCATGCTCACGCGGTCCAAGGTTCAGGCCTGCTCGGGGACACCTTTGTGGCCTATGGGCTGGGCAACTTTGTCTGGTACAACCCCGGAAGCGGTGATGGGTCCATGACCGGCGTACTCACTCTTACCGTCGACGATGGCAGAGTCGTCGCCGAACAATGGCTACCGGCCCGCATCCAGTCCGACGGCTTGCCCCGTTTTGCCGATGGGGCTGATGCGCAGACTCTGATGGCCGAGTTCACCCAGCGCCGGGAATGTGCAAACCTCGCGCCGCTCTGAGGGCGATCAGGCCGGCGGCGGGAAGATGCCCTGGCCAGGCGTGAGGATCCCGTTCGGGTCGTACTTGCGCTTCGCGGCGACGAGCTTTGGCCACTGCGGGCCGAAGTGCTCGACCCAGTCCGCGCGGGAGAACGGAATCGCACCGATCGGATACTGCTTGCCTCCCACGTCGCGCGCCCGCTCGAACAACGCCCGATTCGAATCCAGCATCGCCTGGATCACTGCGGGGTCCGGCGGTGCCGTGCGGAGCAAGGCGAAGATGAAGGCGACCGGTTCGTCCGGAAGCTGAAGCATGGGCCGGGTGGAGCGGCGCGTCCAGAACGGATACAGCAGGATCGGCCCGTTGACATCGCCGGGCTCGAGCTCGACGAGCACGTCGGAGACATAGTCGTCGACGACCGAGTCCGGAAGGAACAGGTTGATCCACGGGTGCGGCAGAAACCACACGCCGAGGTCCTTCAGAATTTCGACGGTCTCCGCCAGCCGATTCTGGAAGTCGAAGTAGGACTCGTCGCTGATTTGCTGACCGCCGGGCTCGAAGCGCAACCCGCGCAGCAGCGCGTCGTCGTCGGGGTCCCGTGGTGGCGGGTAGTACACCGCCGCTTCGAGCAGGAAGCTCCAGCCGCCGGTCTCTTCGGAGACGACCTGTCCCTGCACGAAGTCGAATCGCCTCGATGCGATGAGCCGACGCTGATCGGCGGTGAGGGCGGCCAGGTCGTGGTACGGCAGCAAGTACCTACGTACCCGCTCGGTCGCCGAGATCAGGCCGACCGTGGCCCGAACGATCAGCGCGCATTGGCCCAACCCGGCCAATACGGCTTCGAACAGGTCCCGATTCCGTCGCAGCGAACAGGTGACCAGCCGGCCTTCGCCAGTCACGACGTCGAGTGAGTACACGCTGTCGACCTGGAACCCACGACGGAATGTCGTACCGCCGATGCCCCCGACGGTCAACGTCCCGCCGACCGACAGCTCCAGATAGTCGGTGAGTACCGGCGGCGCCTTGCCCTCGTCGAGCGCCGCCGTCAGCACCGCGCTCCATACCGCCCCGGCGTCGACGACCGCACGATCCGATCCGACGTGGTGAACGGCTGACAGGGTGCCCATGTCGATGACCAGACCGTTCTCGACCTGCGGCTGGCCGAACGTCGAGTGGCCCTGTCCGCGGGCGGCGACCGGGATCAAGTGGTGGTTGCAGTAGCGGACCATGGCCACGATGTCGTCGACCGAGCCAGGACGTAGAACCGCGACCGGAACGCGGTGCACGATGTGGCCAAAGTCGTCTGCCGCGTTCTGCAGCGACGTTTCATCGGTGAGCAGCACTCCGTCGAGCGGCGGCACGTCGATCAACGGCGTTGCCGCTGAAGCCTGCGTGACCCACGAGCGGGTCAGCGGATCGAAGCCGACGACCACCGCTCCTGCCGCGAGACCGATCAGAAGTGAGCGACGGGAAATGGTCGAGGACATTTCGGGGCCTCCCTCCGGTCGGGCATAACTTGACCGGCCGCCCCCGGTGGAGTCATTTTCTCAGTCGGATCTCCCATATCTCAGCGAAACGGGCACATCGATCGTGATATCCATGGCCGCAGGTTCCGGGCGCAGCACGAGGTCGCGAACCCGACCGGCCGCGGCGAGATCGCCTCGGGCAGGCGAAACCAGGTCGGCGAGGTGCGGCGGGCCCGTGACGATCACCTGGTCGAGCTCGGCACGCATCGACAACTTGCGAGCCGATTTCAGACCGCGGATGCCGGCGAGCGCGCTGGTCACCGCCTGGAGAACCGCCGGGTCACCACCCAAGGGAAGCTCGTCTCGGTGCGGCCACGGCGCTGTGTGCACGGAATCATCGCGCCACCAGGACCAGACCTCTTCGGTGACGAAGGGCATGAACGGTGCCAGTAGCCGCATCTGGATGGACAAGGCAAGGCTGAGCGAGGCCCGTGCCGATGCGGCCGGGGCCGACCCGTGCTCGCCGTAGGCCCGGTCCTTGACCAGCTCGACGTAGTTGTCACAGAAGTCCCAGAAGAACCGTTCGGTGTTTTCTAATGCGGCTGTGTAGTCGTAACGCTCGAAAGCTGCGGTGGAAGTCGTAATGACCTCGGCGAGGGCAGCCAGCATCGCAAGGTCGAGTGGGGTTTTCACCTCACCGCGGTGCAATTCAGCCGCGTCTATTCCCGGTCCGTACGCGAACCTGCCGACATTCAAGATCTTCGTCGCGAGCCGGCGACCGATCTTCATCTGGGTCTCGTCGAACGGCGTGTCCTGACCCGGCCGAGCACCGGCGGCCCGCCAGCGAACGGCGTCGGATCCGTAGCGTTCGAGCACGCCGATGGGAGTGCTCGCATTGCCCCTGGACTTGCTCATCTTCTTGCGATCGGGATCCACGACGAATCCCGAGATTGCCGCTCGACGCCACGGCAGCGAATCGTGCTCGAGGTGCGAGCGCAGCACCGTCGCGAACAGCCAGGTCCGGATGATCTCGTGCGCCTGAGCACGCAGATCCATCGGGAACGTCCGAGCCATCAGGTCGGGATCACGCTTCCAGCCACCGGCGATCTGCGGGGTGAGCGAGGAGGTCGCCCACGTATCCATGACGTCGGGGTCAGCGACGAACCCGCCGGGCACCCCTCGGTGACTGTCCATGAAACCCGGTGGAACGTCGGAAGCAGGATCGATAGGCAGCGCGTCCTCCGGTGGCACGATCGGCTCGTACCGGATCTCACCGTCGGCGTCGAGCGGGTACCACACCGGGAACGGGACGCCGAAGAATCGCTGCCGGCTGACCAGCCAGTCGCCGGTGAGCCCGGACACCCAGTGCTCGTACCGCTGCCGCATGAAGTCGGGGACCCAGGCCAACTCTCGCCCCCGCTGGAGTAGCCGCTCACGTAGATCTGCATCACGACCTCCGTTGCGGATGTACCACTGCCGGCTCGTGACGATTTCCAGCGGCACGTCTCCCCGCTCGTAGAACTTGACCGGGTGACGAATCTGCCGCGGCTCGCCGATCAGCGCCTCGGTCTCTTGCAGCATGCCTGCGATCCGCTGCCGCGCCCTCGCCGCGGGCAGCCCCGAAAGATCTGCATACGGGCCATCCGCCGCAAGGCCGTCCGGCGGGTCGGCGAGGAATCGACCGTCGCGACCGACCACCGAGCGCACCGGAAGGTCGAGATCCCGCCACCAGGTCACGTCGGTGAGGTCACCGAACGTGCAGACCATCGCCATGCCGGTCCCTTTGTCCGGATCGGCGAGCCGATGGGCCAAGACGGGGATCTCGACGTCGAACAGCGGCGTGCGCGCCGTGGTGCCGAACCGCGGCTGATAACGCTGGTCGTCTGGGTGCGCGACCAACGCGACACACGCCGGGAGCAGCTCGGGTCGCGTGGTCTCGACTTCGAGGAGACCGGCCGAACCGCGGAACCTCAGCCGGTGCAAAGCGCCTGGCCACTCGCGGTCCTCGAGCTCGGCCTGGGCCACCGCCGTCTGGTAGGTCACATCCCACAGGGTGGGAGCCACCGCCTGGTAGGCCTCGCCGCGGGCGAGATTGCGCAGGAACGCCCGTTGGGAGACTGCGCGAGCCGTCTCCCCGATCGTCGTGTAGACCAGCGACCAGTCGACGGACAGGCCGACCCGGCGCCAGAGCTGCTCGAAGACCTGCTCGTCCTCGCCGGTCAGCTGCTCGCACAACTCGATGAAGTTCCGGCGGGAGATCGGCTGCTGGTCGCGGCGTCCGCTCGGTTCGAGCTGAAGCTGCGGGTCGTACGCGAGGGCGGGATCGCAGCGGACGCCGAAGTAGTTCTGCACCCGACGCTCGGTGGGCAGGCCGTTGTCGTCCCACCCCATCGGATAGAACACCGCTTTGCCGCACATTCGTTGATACCGCGCGAGGATGTCGGTGTGGGTGTAGGAGAAGACGTGGCCGACATGAAGATCACCTGACGCAGTCGGCGGCGGCGTGTCGATCGAGAAGACTCGTTCTCGCGAGGTGCCCCGGTCGAACCGATACGTTCCCCACTCCTCCCAGCGACGGTTCCACTTCTCTTCCAGACCGTCGAGGGTGGGGCGGTCCACTCCACCACCCTATGCGCGGTATGACCACGGCTCGAACCGGAAAGATGACGTTCATGACTCCCACCGCCATGGTCTTCGCCCCGGCCCCGCTGGTCACCGTTGCAATCGAACAGCCCGCCGACGACGTAGAACTGCACATCCATCCGGGCGGCCAGGGTGTCTGGCAGGCTCGCATGATCACGGCGCTGGGCGTGTCCGTGACGTTGTGCGCATGCGCAGGGGGCGAGATTGGCCGTGTCCTCGAGCGGTTGATCGCCGACGAAGGAGTCACGTTGCGGGTGATTCGCGGCGGGACCAGCACGGGCTGGTATGTCCACGACCGTCGGGACGGCGAGCGCGTCGAGATCGCCGAGCATCCCGGGCAACCGCTGACCCGCCACGACATCGACGAGCTCTACGGCATGGCGTTCGCCGAAGGCCTGCGGGCCGACATCTGCGTACTCAGTGGGCCCGCCGAACCGTCGGTCATTCCTCCGGACATCTACCGTCGACTCGCCGCTGACCTGACGAACAACGGCGCGCGAGTAGTCGCGGATCTCTCCGGCGACCATTTGACGGCCGTCTGCGAGGGCGGACTCCACTTCGTCAAGGTCAGCCACGAAGAGTTGATCGACGACGGACGGGCCGAGGACGACAGCGACGACACGATCGTCGCGGCGATGCGCCAGCTGCACGAAGAAGGCGCCGAGTCCGTCGTCGTCACACGCGCCGACAGTTCGTCGCTGGCGTTGTTGGACGGCGACGTGTTCGAGGTCATCGCGCCGACCCTCGAAGCGGCCGATACCCGGGGCACCGGTGACTCGTTGACCGCGGGCGTGACCGCCGTGCTGGCCAAGGGCGGCGACCTGACCGACGCTGTGCGCACCGGAGCGGCGGCCGGCGCGATCAACGTGACGCGTCATGGCTTGGGCGAAGGCCGGGCCGATGCCATCGCAGAGTTGATCCCTCGGGTGCGAATAGAACCGTTCAAACGGGAAGGGTGAGCTCATGACTACTCAACGGGTCTTGATCACCAACGACGACGGCATCGCCGCTCCGGGTATCCGGCGCCTCGCGCGGGCAGCCGTCGACCACGGGTTCGATGTCGTGGTCGCGGCGCCATCGCAGGAGTCCAGCGGTATCAGTGCCGCAATGACCGCCGTCGTGGAGGAGGGGCGGGTGGTCATCAACCGGCACGAGCTGGCGACACTCGAAGGTGTTCCGACCTTCGCGGTCAGCGCTTCTCCCGGCTACATCGTCACGCTCGGCCGGCTAGGCGCGTTCGGCGACGCTCCTGACCTGGTGATGTCGGGGATCAACCGCGGCGCCAATGCCGGCAACGCGGTGTTGCACTCCGGCACGGTAGGGGCTTGCCTGACCGCCGCCAGCGGCGGCCTCAAGGCACTGGCGGTGTCCCTAGACGTGTTGACACCCACCGCCGCCAGCGCGGCAAGCGGCGGAGCAGCGATCGCCGACCTCGACAAGGTGGACGACGAAACACGCAATTGGCAGACCGCCGCCGACCTGGCCAGGAAGCTGATGCCCGCGCTGCTGACCGCACCCGAGGGCACGGTGATCAACCTCAACGTGCCGGATCGCCGGCCGGATGGCGTGCGGGGCCTGCGCCGGGCTCGGCTGGCCAAGTTCGGGCAGGTACAGATGACCATCGCGGAGGCAGCCGAGGACTACGTGCGGATGTCCATGAAGGAAGAGGAGGCAAAGCCCGAACCCGGCACCGACCTGGCCCTGCTCCTGGACGGGTGGGCGACCGTCACCGCCATCCACACGATCACGGCCGACGAGTCCGTCGAGCTACCGCTGGAGGAGCAGCCCGCTACCGCCTAGCACTCTCCGCGGAATGACCACGTTCACCACCCATGCCCGTACGTCACCAGGCCTGCAGCCTGGTGATGTACCGACAGGCCTGGTGATGGCCTCGGCTACGAACCTGGCGCTGCGGTTGGCGCGGACGTCGGGCTTGGTTGGGGCGAAACACTGGCCGACGGCGTCGGCGTGGCGTCCGAGGAGGTGCCTGGCAAGGTCGCGCCAAACGGCGGAACGATTCCCAGGTCGGTGCATTCGGCCCTGAGCGCACCTCCATACGAGCTCGATGGCCGTGGGTAGACGTTGAGCCGCGCCGCCAGCTTCGGTTCACCCATCATGCTGTCGAACATGCACCCGTCGTACTTCACGCTCGTGAACGGGCGGCCGTCCTGGTCGTACAGGCGGACGTTCTCGAGCAGGCGGCCGTCGGCGCCGTATGGATACAGGTTGGTGATTTGCGTGCCGTCCTCGTGGAACGCACCAGTCGGAACAGCTCCAAGGAAAGCGGCATCCTCACGGTAGAACTCGTCGTCGTTACCAAGCACGCCGCGGCTTGCCAGTGTTCCGATGACAACTGCCAACCCCAGCACGGCCACGACGTTCCCGAGGAGCACAAGGACATGTTCGCCTGATGTCTGCCGGTGGCTGGCAGCCCGCCGGCCCAGCCAGACCGAAATGACGACAGCTAGCGCGAAAACGAGCGGCGCCCCGGTGAACGTGGGCAACGGGAACCATTGGGCCGAGGAGAACATGCCCACTAACTCGACGGCGACCCACGCCCGCGCGATCCACCACGCAGGGCGAAGCGCAATGATCGTTTCCACGAGCGCGGCGCCCACCGAATTGCCCCGCAGCCAGCGAATCAGCCGATTCATGCGTCGTGCGTCGGGAAGCTCTCCCAAGCGGGCTCCCATGGTGCCCGTTGATCGTTCGGCCATGAACCAGACCAGCCCGACGAGTGCGGCGGCCAACCAGGCCACGATGGCCAGCGCCAGGGCACCGCCGTACCTGCCCGTGACGAAAGCCTCCAACAACGCGATGAGTGTCAGCACCACCGCGATCCGGACGATCCACGTGACCACCTGCCGGCGGACGCGAGGTGACCGGACTGCCGGTCCGACATCCCCTGGTCCCGGCGGGTAACCGGCGGCGGACCGGAGCTCGGCAGCATAGACAGCGGGCGTGCCGAGCCGCTCCTCCAAAGCGGCGGCGGTCGCGTCCGCGCCGAGCTCGGCCGAAACCTGCTCGACGTGGTCGCGAACGTCCTCGACGATCTCGGCGAGATCGTCGGCCGGCAGGTCGGCAAGCGCGGTGCGGACCACGTCGACATACGTGGCGGCCGGGCTCAGTGTGGTGTTCACGCCGCCTCCTTGGCGCCGGAGTCGATCAGTTTGGTCAGCGTGTCGGCGAACTCCCGCCACACCTTGGCCGATCGGTCGAGCAGGTCACTCCCGGTCTGATTGAGGGCGTAGTACTTGCGGTGGGGGCCCTCGTCCGACGGCACGACGTAGGTGGTCAGCGCCCCCGCGTTGTAGAGCCGGCGAAGAGTCCCGTACACGGAGGCGTCCCCGACATCGGACAAGCCGGCCGCACGGAGCCGGCGGACGACGTCGTAGCCGTACCCGTCGGCGTCCCGCAGCGCCGCCATCACGGCGACGTCCAGCACCCCCTTGAGTAACTGACTGGTATCCATCAGACCTCCACCAGCTCACCGGCAGTCGGGAATGACCACGTTCACCACCCGGGCCCGTACATCACCAGGCATGCAATCCTGGTGATGTACGGATTCGCCTGGTGGTGCACCGCCACTACACTACTACGCAATCCGGGGTAGTGTGCAAGACCGAGCACCGTCGACGTGTTGCCCCGGGGATGTCAGGCTGGAGCAGTGAGCGACGGCGGCGAGATGCGCGACGGCGTATCGCTGACCAACCTCGACCAACCGTTGTTCGACGGGGCGGCGGCCACCAAACGGGACTTGGTGGACTACCTCGAGGCCGTCGCTGACTGCATCGTTCCGGAGCTGCGCGATCGGCCACTATCGGTGGTGCGGGTGCGCAGTGGCCAAGAGCCGTTCATGCAGAAGAACGTGCCGAAATACACCCCGTCGTGGGTGCGGACAGTTCCGATATGGGCTGAAGCGTCGAAGCGGGAAGTCTCCTACGCGTTGTGCAATGACAGCCGCACGCTGCTGTGGTTCGCCAACCAGCGGGCCGTCGAGTACCACCCGACGCTGTTTCGTATCGACCGCTGGGACCGCTCTACGCACCTCGTGCTCGACCTCGATCCACCGTCGGCGGACGAGTTTCCGCTCGTGGTCCGCGCCGCGGAACTGGTTCGTCAGGCGATCACCGACGCCGGCCTGGTTGGAGCGGTCAAGACCAGTGGGGCAAAAGGACTGCACATCTTCGTGCCGGTGGACGAGCGGGCAACGGTCGAGGAGGTCGCTGCCGCCACGCGTGCCATCGTGGCTCGAGCTGAGCGCCTCGATCCCACGCTGGCAACCACCGCTTTCATCAAAGACGACCGCGGCGGCAAGGTGTTCCTTGACTCGACCCGGGCCGGCGGCGCGACGGTAATAGCTGCCTACAGCCCACGGATCAGGCCAGGCGTTCCGGTGTCGTTCCCGCTGGCCTGGAACGACCTCGATCGCGTTGTCCCTGCCGATTTCACCGTGCACACGGCGGTACGTCTCCTCGCCGGTGCGGATCCATGGGCCACCGCGATGCCGGCGCCGCAGCCCCTGAGCACCGAGCTGGTCGAAGAGGGCCGGACGATCCCCATCGCCCGGGTGCAAGCGATGCACGAGGGCAAGCGGCGGGCCCGGGCCCGCAAAGGCTGACCCACCAACGATCGACGGCCCCGGTTCAGCCGGTGAATAACAGGATGTAGACGGCCGCCGCCGAGCCGACGAGAGCCGCGCCATAACAGGCAATGGCGATCTGGGTGTCGACCCGGCCGAGCTGGAGTCCCTCGTGCAGCGTGTACCGAAACCGGTGGGCCCAGTGCACCAGCCCCAGAACACACAGACCCAGCAGCACGATCCGGGTGAGCGGGTGCCCCAGCACCGCGTCGAGGTGGGCATGGTCGGGTGGCGCGATCCAACCAAGCGGAAATGCCAGCCCGAACAGGAAGAGCAGGATCGGGAAGAACAACGCCGTTGCGACGCCACCCCCACTGAACAGCAGCCAGACCAACGGCTCGACCGGGCGTCTGCGCATCTACCAGCCCACCACAAGCCAGTACACGAACGCCGATACCGCTGCCCAGCCCAGGTATTGCGACGCCACAACCAGGGACGACGGCACCGGCCGCCCCCGCAGGCGGGCCGGCACGGCCTGGGGTGTCAGGCCGAACCAGGTGATGGTGTGCAGCAGCAGAAACACCAATGCCACCACGTTGACGAGTACCACGAACGGGTTGGCCGCCCAGGACAGGAAGTCTTGATACTGCTCGTCACCCTGGTACACGGCACGGACGAACAGCAGCAGGAACACGACGAACCAGGCGACAAACACGCTGCTCAGCTCGCGCAGCACGAACAGCAGGTAGCTCCACTTCGACAGCCACCACCACAGCGACATCCGTGGCCGGTACGCCGCCGGGCGGACGTCGAACGACGTCGAGCGATTGTTCGTCATCGGCGGCCCCGAGGAAGGAGATACGACTTGAGCGACTCCATCGCCGCGGTGAGCTTGTACCGCTGAATAGCACCCGCCGGGTCCACGTGCTTGGGGCACACTCGGGTGCATTCGCCGACGAACGTGCACCCCCACAGACCGTCTGGATGGATCAGCACGTCCAGCCGGTCCGCTGCGCCCTCGTCCCGAGAATCCAGGTTGTATCGCTGAGCGAGCGCGATCGCGGCCGGCCCGACGAACTCCTCGTCGATCCCGTAGACCGGACACGCGGAGTAACACAGCATGCAGTTGATGCACATGCTGTACTGCCGGAACTCCTCCAGCTCCTCCGGCGTCTGCAAGTACTCGCCGTCGGACACCGGCGCCTCGTCACGCACCAGCCATGGCTTGACCCGCGAGAGCTTGCTGAGGAAGTCGTCGATATCCACGACGAGATCCCGCAGCACTGGGAAGTTGGCCAGCGGCTCGACCCGAATCGGCCCGGGCGCATATTCGGTCAGGAACGTGGCACAGGTCAGCTTGGGTTCGCCATTGACGGTCATCCCACAGCTGCCGCAGATGCCCATCCGGCACGACCAGCGATAGGAGAGCGTGCCGTCCAGTTCGTCCTTGATGTAGTTGAGGCCATCGAGGACGACCCAGTCGTCGCGAAGCGGCACGTCGTAACTCTGGACAGTCGGCTCGGCGTCCTGCCCGGGTCGGTAACGAGCAACGTCAAGGGCAATGGTGTCGGCCATCATCACCTTCCGTAGACCCGCTCGCCCGGCGGCCACCGGGTGATCGTCACTGGTAGGTACTCGATCCGGCATGATCCGTCGGGCTCCCGGTACGCCACAGAGTGTGCGAGGAACTTGTCGTCGTCCCGCTTGGGGAAGTCGGTGCGCTGGTGGGCTCCCCGCGACTCCTCGCGACGGATCGCGCTGTGCACGATGGCCTCCGACACATCGAGCATGGCGGACTGCTCGAGCGCGGCAACCAACTCGGTGTTGAACGCCCGGCTTCGGTCGTCGAGCGTCGCCCGGGGCAGCCGCTCTTGAAGCTCATGCAGCGTGTCCGCCCCCTTCGCCAGCGAATCGCCGGTGCGATAGATGCCGGCACTTTCCTCCATCGTGGCCTGCATGGCGGTGCGGATGGCCGAGATCCGGTCTTCGCCGCCCTCGCGGCCGAGTACGTCGTGCTCGAGCCGGCGTTGCTCGTCCGCCGCCTGTGCGACGACCGCCTCCGACGGCTGCTTTGCGCGCAGAGTGAACCAGGCCGCCGCACGGCCGGCCCTGGTGCCGAAGACGAACAGCTCGGGCAGCGAGTTCGAGCCGAGTCGGTTGGCGCCGTTGATGCTGACGCACGCGACCTCACCCGCAGCGAACAACCCAGCGATGGGCGTGGCTCCGTCGATGTCCGTATGCACGCCGCCCATGACGTAGTGGACCACGGGCCGGACTGGAACCAGCTCCTTCGCCGGGTCGATGTTCTGGTAGTTCATGCACAGCTCGCGGACGAACGGAATCTTCGCGTCGATCTTCGCCGCGCCCAGATGGCGAAGATCAAGGTGCACGACCGGGCCGTAAGGCGTCTCGGTGGTGCGGCCCTTCTCGACTTCGTGCTCGAACGCTTGCGACAGCCGGTCACGGGGGCCGAGTTCCATGCTGCGCAGGACCGGCGTGGGCGACGGGGTGCCGAGGTCGTAGTCCTGCAGGTAGCGATAGCCGTCCTTGTTGAGCAGCCAACCGCCCTCGGCACGGGCTGCCTCGGTGATCAGGATGCCGGTGAACGGCAGCCCCGTCGGGTGGTACTGCACGAACTCCATGTCCTTCAGCGGCGCACCGGCGCGATAGGCGAGCGCCATGCCGTCGCCGGTCTTGATGGCGGCGTTCGTCGTGAACGGGAAGACCCGTCCGCAGCCGCCGGTGGCGAGGACGACCGACTTGGCGAGAAGCGTCTCGATCCGGCCGGTCGAGATCTCGACGGCGACCACGCCCTGAACCCGGCCGTCGTCGACGAGCAGCTTGGTCACGAACCATTCGTCGTAGCGGTGCACGGTCTCGTATTTGAGCGAGGTCTGGAACAGCGTGTGGAGGAGGTGGAAGCCGGTCTTGTCCGCCGCAAACCAGGTCCGCTGCTTCTTCATCCCACCGAAGGGACGAACGGCAATGTGTCCGTCCGGCGTGCGGCTCCACGGACAACCCCAGTGCTCGAGGCGTAACAGTTCCTTCGGCGCCTCCTTGACGAACAGCTCGACGGCGTTCTGGTCGCAGAGCCAGTCCCCGCCGGAGACCGTGTCGTACGCGTGCTCGTCGAGACTGTCGTCATCAGCGATGACACCTGCCGCGCCACCCTCGGCGGAGACGGTGTGGCTGCGCATCGGATAGACCTTGGACACGACCGCCACGTCCAGGCCCGGGATCGTCTCGGCGGCGGCGATCGCTGCTCGCAGCCCCGCTCCCCCGCCGCCGACCACGATGATGTCGTGTGACGTGATCATGTGCCCTGTCGTGTCCATTCTGTCGTCGCGACCACGGAATCTTGGCACACCCTCGTCATCAGCGGCTGGCGCCGCGGACAGAGGCGAAGGCTCGTTGGGCGGCCAAGGCGGCGTATCCCGGCTTGACGACGTTGTTGATCAGCTCCAGGCGCTGGTCAAAAGGGATGAAGGCACTTTTCATCGCGTTGACGGCGAACCACTGGAAATCGTCGAGGTCGTAGCCGAACGCGTCGGCGAGCAGGGTGAGCTCCCGGGACATCGACGTGCCGCTCATCAGCCGGTTGTCGGTATTGACGGTCACGCGGAACCGCAGCTTGGTGAGCAACCCGATCGGATGCTCGGCGATCGATGCTGCCGCGCCGGTCTGCACATTCGACGAGGGGCACATCTCCAGGGGGACCCGCTTGTCGCGAACGTACGCGGCGAGCCGGCCGAGCTCGGCGGTCCCGCCCGGTCGTACAGTCACGTCGTCGATGATCCGCACGCCATGGCCCAGCCGGTCGGCACCGCACCATTGCAGGGCCTCCCAGATCGAGGGCAGCCCGAATGCCTCGCCGGCATGGATGGTGAAGTGGGAGTTCTCCCGCCGCAGAAACTCGAACGCGTCCAGGTGGCGCGTCGGTGGAAAGCCCGCCTCCGCGCCGGCGATGTCGAACCCGACGACGCCGGAGTCGCGGTACGCAACGGTCAGCGCCGCGATCTCCGTGGACCTAGCCGCGTGGCGCATCGCTGTGAGCAACGTCGCCACTCGGATCGGGTGTCCGGCGGCGGCTGCCCGTGACTCGCCCAGCCGGAAGCCCTCCTCGACCGCCTCGACCACCTGTTCCAGGCTGAGCCCACCGGCGATATGTTGCTCGGGCGCGTAGCGCACCTCGGCATAGACGACGTTGTCGGCGCCCAGGTCCTCGGCACATTCGGCGGCTACCCGGACCAATGCGTCCCGCTGCTGCATGACAGCCACGGTGTGGGTGAACGTCTCGAGATACCGCTCGAGGGGACCCGAGCTGGCCATGTCCACGAACCAGGTCGCGAGTTCGTCAGGATCACGGGTGGGCAGATCGTGTCCGACCTCGCCGGCCAGCTCCACGATCGTTGCGGGTCGCAGGCCGCCGTCGAGGTGGTCGTGCAGCAGAACTTTGGGCGCGACGGCGATTTCGTCCGGTCGAGGCGCCATGAAGTGACCGTACCGCGCTCCCTTCTGGCGGCGAGCCGACCCTTTGTTGGCTTCGCCAACCGGTAGAAACGGCATTGTGGCCCAACACATCGGGACCCTTCCGGCGCGTCGCGACCCGGAACGTTCCCGTCGGGCTCGCAACATCCGCCGGGTCGGCATCGTCGCGTTGACGATCTTCGTGTTCGCTGGCCTGCTGGGCTTGCTCGGGCCGAGGCAATCCGACGTCAGCGCCTCCGGTGGCGGTTACCAGCTCGACGTGCGGTACGCGCAGGTCACCCGATCCGGACTGGTCGCACCGCTGCGAGTCAGGGTCCTGCGTTCTGGAGGCTTCGACGGGCCCATCACGCTGGCCTTCAGCAAGGACATCTTCGACCGCTTCGACTTCCAGAACTGGTATCCGAACCCCAGTGCGGAGACCGCTGGCCCGCTGCGGCTGGAGTACGAATTCGACCCACCACCAGGCGATGCGTTCGAGCTGACGCTCGACGTGCGCGTCGGTCCGACGCAACCCCCGAGCGCACACCGGTACTGGATAGCGGTGGTTTCCGATGGCCTGGAGGTGGCGAGGGTGAACTTCCGGATGGTGGTGATGCCCTGATGGACATCGTGATCCGTTCGATCCTCACGTTTGTGCTGCTGTGGTTCGTCCTGCGCGTCTCCGGCAAGCGCGAGGTGACCCAGCTGTCCGCCTTCGAGCTGATCCTGCTGGTAACACTCGGCGACCTGATCAGTCAGACCGTGCTGCAGGAGGACTTCTCATTGACCGGCGGTTTTCTGGCGGTCGGCACGTTCACCGTGTTGTCCATCCTGCTGTCGTACGTCGGGTGGCGATTCCCGCGAACCCGTCCGGTGCTGGACGGCGAGCCGACCGTCCTGCTGACCGACGGGGACGTCGACGAGAAGGTGCTGCGCTACGAACGGCTGCCACTGGACGACGTGCTCGTGGCTGCCCGGGAGCACAGTGTCCGCGATCTCGCCGACGTCGACCTCGTCGTACTCGAGCCGGACGGCACGTTCTCGTTCTTCAAGAAGGACCAAGACGACGGCGGCAGCGAAGGACAGGAGCGCAGCGGGGCTCATGGCACGTAGCGCCCCAATTCGGCTCGAGCTCGCTGCCCAAATGACCACGTTCACCACCCGCCCTTCTTTCCTTTTCTCTCCCTTTCTCTCCTCTCTTTCTTTCCTCCCCCCCCCCTCCCCCCCTCCCCCCCCTCTCCCGCCTCCCCGCCCCTCCCCTCCCCCCCCCCCCGCCTCTCCCCCCTCCGCGCCCCCTCCCCCCCCCCCCCCCCCCCCCCCCCCCCCCCTCCCCCCCCCCCTCCCCTCCCCTTCCCCTCTCCCCCTCTCCTCCCCCTCCTCTCCTCCGCCCCCCCCTCCCCCCTCCTCCCCTCCTCCCCCCTCTCCTCCTCCCCCCCCGCCCCCCCCTCGCCCGCCCCCCCCCCTCTCCCTCTTCCCCCCCTCTCTCCTCTCCTTTCTCCTCTTCCTTTCTCTTTCTTCTCCCTCTTCCTCTCCCCTCCCTTCTCTTTCTCTCTTCTTCTTTTTTCTCTCTTCTCTTCCTTTTCTCTTCTCCTCTCCACTCCTGTGCGTACATCACCAGGCCTACAGGCCTCGTGATGTACAGGTAGGCATGGTGAACGTGGTCATTCTCAACATGGCAGCGGCTGCTCGCGGTGCGGCCTGCCAAGCGGGCCGATAACCTCGCGATCGTGGCGCGCAGCCTGTACGTGACGTCGCCGGAAGGGGAGACCGGCAAGGGCACGGTCGCGCTCGGAGCGCTCGATCTGCTGACCCGCCGAGTCGGCCGGGTCGGCGTGTTCCGCCCGATCATTCGCTCCGACGATCGGCCAGACTACGTCCTCGAGCTCCTGCTGGATCACCAGGGCGTCGACATGCCCTATGAGCTGGCGGCGGGAGTGAGCTACGACCGGGTGCACTCCGACCCCGACGGTGCCATGTCGACGATCGTCGACCGGTACCACGAGGCGGCAGCGGACCGCGACGCAATGATCGTCGTGGGGAGCGACTACACCGGCGTCGGGAGCCCGACCGAGTTCTCGTACAACGCCCGCGTGGCAGCGAACCTGGGTGCGCCGGTCCTCCTCGTGGTGCATGGCAGAGGCCGGTCGCCCGGCGACGTCCGCACGGTCGCCGACGTCGCCACCACCGAGATCGCGGCCCGGTACGGGCGACTGCTCGCAATCGTCGCCAACCGGGTGGACCCTGACCAGCTCGACGCGGTTCAGGAGGCACTGGCCGGACCCGTGCCGGCCTATGTCATCCCGCAGGAGCCGTTCCTGACCGCTCCTACCGTCGGCGACCTGCTCGAGGCGTGCGGCGGCCAGCTGCGCAGCGGTGATCCGGAACTGCTGAGCCGGGAGGCCCTCGACGTCCTGGTCGGCGCCATGACGCTCCCGAACGTCCTCGATCGACTGGTCGAAGGCGGTGTCGTCGTCACGCCGAGTGACCGGGTCGACGTGCTGCTCGGCGTGCTCATGGCGCATGCGTCGCAGACTTTTCCAGCGCTGGCCGGTGTCTTCCTCAACGGCGGCTTCGGTATCCCTCCGCAAATCGAGCAGCTCATGGCTGGTCTTGGGCCGAGGTTGCCGATCGTGACGACTCAGGGCGACACGTATCCGACGGCCACTCGGCTCGCCTCGGCCCGCGGTCGCCTGTCGAAGGAGTCCCCACGGAAGGTCGAGACCGCGCTGACGCTGTTCGAGAAACACGTCGACGGCGGCGAGCTGCTCACCAGGCTCGACGTTACGCGAAGCGACGTCATCACGCCGCTGATGTTCGAGCACGAGCTGCTCGACCGTGCCCGGGCCGAGCGTCGCCACGTCGTGCTGCCCGAAGGGGAGGAGGAGCGCATCATCCGGGCGGCCGATACCCTGCTCCGTCGCGAGGTCGCGGATCTGACGCTGCTCGGCGACCCCAATACGGTCAGAGCCAAGGCTGACCAGCTCGGGCTGGACATCGGCGTCGCGCGGATACTCGATCCACACGACGCAGAACTCCTCGAGCGGTTCGCCACCGAATACGCGGCCCTGCGCGCTCACAAAGGCGTCACCGTGGACGCGGCTCGTGACGTCGTGGTCGACGTGTCGTACTTCGGCACGATGATGGTGCTACTCGGTCTCGCAGACGGCATGGTCTCCGGCTCCGTGCACACCACCGCGCACACGATTCGGCCCGCGTTCGAGGTGATCCGAACCTCGCCCGGCGTTTCCATCGTGTCGAGTGTGTTCTTCATGTGCTTGCCCGACCGGGTGCTCGTCTACGGCGACTGCGCGGTCAATCCGGACCCGACGGCTGAGCAGCTCGCGGACATCGCAATCTCGTCGGCGATGACGGCCGCGCAGTTCGGGATCGAGCCCCGGGTGGCGATGCTGTCGTACTCCACTGGCGAATCGGGGTCAGGCACGGAGGTCGACAAGGTCCGGATGGCGACGGCGCTGGTCCGGCAGCGCCGACCCGATCTGTCCGTCGAGGGCCCGATCCAGTACGACGCCGCCGTCGACGTGAGCGTCGCACAGACCAAACTGCCGGGCAGTCAAGTAGCCGGACGGGCCACGGTGTTCATTTTCCCCGACCTCAACACCGGCAACAACACCTACAAGGCAGTCCAACGATCGGCTGCCGCTGTGGCCGTCGGGCCGGTCCTGCAAGGCCTGCGCATGCCGGTGAACGACCTGTCCCGCGGTGCTCTCGTCAGTGACATCGTGAACACGGTCGCGATCACGGCGATCCAGGCGACGGTCGGCGCCGGCGATGGCTGAGCACGTCCTGGTGCTCAACTGCGGTTCGTCGTCGATCAAGTACCAACTCGTCGACGTAGCCGACGGCAGCGTGCCGGCGCGTGGCCTCGCCGAGCGGATCGGTGAGACCACGGGACGGTGGTGGCACGACGGACTCGGCCACGAGATCGAGTCAGTTGAGCAGATTGTCGATCATGAGGCCGGTCTGCAAGGGATCCTCTCCGCCTTCGAGCAGACCGGTCCCGACCTGACCGCCGCGACCCTGACGGCCGTCGGTCACCGCGTCGTCCACGGCGGCGATCAATTCGCCGAACCAGTGCTGATCTCCGCGCAGGTCGTCGAAGCGATCGACCGACTTACCGCGCTCGCCCCGTTGCACAACCCGGCGAACCTCGTCGGTATCACCGTCGCTCGAGCGGCGTTGCCCGAAACGCCGCAAGTGGCTGTCTTCGACACTGCCTTCCACCAGACCCTGCCGCCTCAGGCCTACACCTATGCGGTCCCGGCGCGCTGGCGCGAGGAGTACGGCGTGCGCCGCTACGGATTTCACGGCACATCTGTCGCGTACGTCAGCCGCGAGGCAGCGAGACTCCTCGGCCGCGACGTGGGCGAGTGCAACCTGATCGTCCTGCACCTCGGCAACGGCGCCAGCGCGACCGCTGTCGCGGCTGGGCGCAGCATCGACACCTCCATGGGCTTGACCCCTCTCGAAGGCCTGGTCATGGGAACTCGCAGCGGCGACATCGACGCAGCTGTCGTCTCGCATCTGCGGCGGGTGGCCGACCTCGGACCGGACGAGGTCGACCAGCAGCTCAACCGGGCCAGCGGCCTCGCGGGGCTGGCCGGTGTCAACGACATGCGCGAGGTCTACCGCCGTGCCGACGCCGACGCCGACGGTGCCCGCCTTGCCCTCGACGTGTACTGCTACCGGATCCGCAAGTACATCGGTGCGTATTACGCCGTCCTCGGGCGGGTCGACGGGATTGTTTTCACCGCTGGTGTCGGAGAGAACAACCCGGACGTCCGGGCGCGGTCCGTGCACGGTCTGCAGCGGCTGGGCATCCAGCTGGACCCGATCCAGAACGCGTCGACCGCGCGCTCGGCCCGAATCATCTCGACCGACGAAGCCGAGGTGGCCGTTCTCGTCGTCCCGACGAACGAGGAACTCGAGATTGCCCGACAAGCCCGCGCCGTCGTGACAGCCACATCAGCGCGCAGCGACTGACGGTGGCCAAGCACCGCACCTGGAGAATTCGTGATCGCCTGCACAGCACTGATGCTGCAGTCGGCCGAGTCGTTGGGCGTCGGGTGCCCATACTGGTCACATGGAGCCTTCGGCGTCGTTCTTGGCGGAACCACCACTGACCGAGGAGATGACCGCCGTCTACGAAGAAGACATCGCCTCCGACGGTTACGTCAACAACGCGACCCGGGCCTGGGGTTGGCGTCCCGATCTCATGACAGCCTTCCAAGACCTTCGTAACGACGTGGTGGCGTCGTCGAAGCTGAGCCCTCGCGAGGTTGCCGTCATGGTCGCCGCCACTGCTGCCGCTCGCGGCGACTCGTACTGCTCGTTGGCATGGGGGACCAAGCTGGCGAATCTCAGCGACGCAGCCACGGCCGCGCAGGTGATTCGAGGAGACCACGCGAACCTGTCCAGCCGGGAAGCCGCCCTCGCCCGCTGGTCCCGTCAGGTCTTACACGACCCGAACGCCACCACCCAGGCGGATATCGACCGCCTGCGCAGCGTGGGTTTCAGCGACCGCGAGATCCTCGAGGCAACAACGTGGATCGCATTTCGGCTGGCGTTCTCGACCATCAACGACGCCGTGGGAGCTGTGCCGGACGCGCAGTTGGTCGAGAACGCACCAGGCCCGGTCCGGCAGGCCGTCAGCTATGGTCGGCAACCCAGGCCGAGCGGTACCCCGATCGGCTAGGTATGCGCACTGGAGGACCGTCCACCATGGCCAAGCTGATCTATTCGGCGATCGCGTCACTCGACGGCTACATCGAGGACGCGAAGGGCAGCTTCGACTGGGCGGAGCCGGACGAGGAGGTCCACACCTTCGTCAACGACCTCGAGCGGCCCGTCGGAATCTACCTGTACGGCCGCCGGATGTACGAGATGATGGTGTATTGGGAGACCGCGCACACCCTCCCGGACCAGCGACCGTTCAGTCGGGAATTCGCGGCGATCTGGCAGTCGGCAGACAAGATCGTGTACTCCTCAACACTGGAGACGGCGTCGAGCACGAGGACGCGAATCGAGCGGGACTTCGACCCTGAGACGATCCGGCAGTTGAAGTCCACGGCGGAACGGGACATCACAGTCGGTGGCCCGGACCTCGCCGCGCAGGCGATCGCGGCCGGGTTGGTCGACGAGTACCACCTTTTCCTCACGCCCATCATCGTGGGAGGCGGCAAGGCGCTCCTACCCGACAACGTCCGGGTGGAGCTCGAACTGCTTGACGAGCGTCGCTTCGGCAGTGGCGTCGTCTACCTGCGCTACCGCACCAGGTCGGCCGCGTAGGCTTCGAGCCGATCGGTGAGCACCTTGGGCTGACTGAGGGCGACCAGGTGCCCACCGGGAACCTCGTCGGGTGTGATGCCAAGGCGCTGGCGAGCAATCCGGCGTTGGAACTCGACTGGAAAGAACCGGTCGTCCCGGGCAGTCAGGACCCGGGTCGCGACGTCGGGCCAGGCGGGAAGTGGCCATGGCTCGGCCATCGGAGTTCCGGACTGCGCGGGCTCTCCGCGTCTCATCGCCTCGTCGACCACGTCGTGCGGGACGTCATGGAAGAAGTCCGTGACGGCATCGAACTCGCTGGTGAGCGGCCGGCCAGCCCTGCCGGCCTGCTCTTTTCGAGCCTGCTCGTGCCTCGTGTTCGTCCACCACTCGTTGCCCGATTCTCCGGGCGCCGGGATCATCGCGTTGACCAGCACGAGCAGGTCGACCGGCACGTGTTCACACACGATCGACGCCGTGAACGCACCGAGGGACTGCGCGACGAGGACCAGCGATCGACGGTCGCCGATGGCGTCGACGACCGCGTCGACGTACTCGGACAGGCCGGCTGTGTCGTCAGCGGCTGGCAGATCGACTGCGAGGCTGACGCGACGCCTGCGATCCAGCTCGTCGACGACGCGGTGCCAGTACCATGCCTCGCCGCCCGCTCCGGGGATCAGGACGTACGTCAACACCGCTACTCGACGCGTTCGATGGTCAGCGGTAGCAGGTCCGGACGCGACCCGGTGGGCGCGATCTGATAGGCGCCGTCGAGTGCGGACAGGGCCCGGTCGAACCGCTCCGGCTCGTCGGTGTGCAGCGTCATCAACGGTTCCCCGGCCCGGACCAGTGCACCGGGCTTCGCGTGTAGCTCGACGCCCGCTGCAGCCTGCACGGGATCCTCCTTCCGAGCGCGGCCAGCCCCCAACCGCCAGGCCGATACCCCGACGGCGAGCGCATCCAGCTTGGTCAGCACACCATCGGCCGGCGCGAGCAGGGTGTGAGTCTGCGTTGCGACCGGCAGCTCGGCGTCGGGATCGCCACCCTGGGCCCGGATCATGGCGCGCCACACGTCCATCGCGGAGCCGTCGGACAGCGCATCGGCTGGATCTCTGCCACCGTCGAGCCCGGCCGCAGCAAGCATCTCCCTAGCTAGCGCCACGGTCAGCTCGACCACGTCTTCCGGGCCTCCCCCGGAGAGCACCTCCACGGATTCGCGGACCTCGAGGGCATTACCTGCGGTCAGGCCGAGCGGGGTATCCATGCCGGTCAGGAGGGCTACGGTCTTCACTCCGGCATCGGTGCCCAGGTCGACCATCGTCCGAGCCAACTCACGAGCAGAGTCGACGTCCTTCATGAACGCTCCGGAGCCGACCTTCACGTCGAGCACCAGTGCGCCGGTGCCTTCGGCGATCTTCTTGCTCATGATCGACGACGCGATCAGCGGGATCGCCTCCACCGTCGCCGTGACATCTCGCAGCGCATAGAGCTTCTTGTCCGCCGGCGCGAGGTCGGCGCCCGCCGCGCACACCACCGCCCCCACGGACCGCAACTGCGTCAGCATCTCAGCTGCGGACAGGGAGGCGCGCCAACCCGGGATGGACTCGAGCTTGTCCAGCGTCCCGCCGGTGTGCCCGAGCCCCCGGCCAGACAGCTGCGGGACGGCCGCGCCGCAGGCCGCCACGGCCGGCGCCAACGGCAGGGTGATCTTGTCGCCGACGCCACCAGTCGAATGTTTGTCGGCAGTTGGCCGTCCGACGTCGGTCCAGTCCATCCGTGATCCGCTCGCGATCATGGCCGCCGTCCACCGAGCGACCTCTCGTCGCGACATGCCCCTCAGCAAGATCGCCATCGCGAGCGCGGCCATCTGCTCCTCGGCCACGATGCCGCGGGTGTACGCGTCGATGACCCAGTCGATCTGGTCGTCGGGCAGCTCACCGCCGTCGCGTTTGGTTCGGATCACGTCGACGGCATCGAATCCCTCGGCCACGCCCCGATCCTCCTCCGACCTAGACCTGCCGGACCAGCCACTTATCCAGCAGCGAACGAGCCCAGCCTTCCCTCCTCTCCAATGATCACGTCGACTAGGCCGCCGCTGGTGGCAGCTAGATCGACATGATCACGGGGAAAGGTCGGCCGCGTCGAATGCCCGAGGAAGCAGCTCGGCCATTGTGAGGACGCCGCCCGGCGTGTCGACGAGCAGCCCGGCCCCTCCGGCCTCCCAGAGCAGTTGACGGCAGCGGCCGCACGGCATCAGCCGCTGCCCGTTCGCTCCGACGCACGTCACTGCGACCAGCCGGCCGCCTCCCGTCGCGTGCAGGGACGAAACCAGCCCGCACTCGGCGCACAGCCCCACGCCGTACGCGGCATTCTCCACATTGCACCCGACGACTACCCGGCCGTCGTCGACCAGCCCGGCCGCACCGACGGGGAAGCGTGAGTACGGCGCGTAGGCCGAGGCCATGACGTTGGTGGCCAAGGTCTGCAGCGCCTCCCAGTCGACCGCTGTCATCCAGCCTGTCCGCGTCTATATATCTGGCCGTCAGCCGCGGGCATTCGTAGCCGCTGCGATGCGAACGCCAGCACGAAGAGGGTCGTCACGTAGGGCGTCATCCGGGTGAAGTCACCGGGGACGGCGTCGATCGAGTAGTAGAGCGCTGCCGCTCCGAGAGCGATGACTGCCGCGACGCCAGCAGACACATGGCGCAGCCGCCGCCACTGCCAGATCGCGACGATCACCAGTAGGCCGGCGATGAGCAACAGCAAAGCGTGCACTGACTCGCCACCACGGCGCAGACCAAGCGTCTCCGTATAGCCGAAGAGGCCCGAGCCAGCCAGCAGCCCGCCGGGTCGCCAGTTTCCGAAGATCATCGCGGCCAGGCCGATGTAGCCGCGGCCGCCTGTCTGGCCGTCGCGGTAGTTGCTCGACGCCACCATGGCAAGGAATCCGCCGCCTAGTCCGGCGAGACCTCCGGACACGAGCACCGCGATGAACTTGTAACGGTAGACGTTGACACCCAGCGTCTCTGCAGCCGCCGGGCTCTCACCACACGAGCGCAGCCGCAGGCCGAACGCGGTGCGCCAGAGAACGAAGTAGGTGAGGACGAACAGCAACAGCGCGAGCACCACAAGCAGCGACAGGTCCGTCACCAGCGCCCGCAGACCCGCGGCCAACTCGGACACGAAGAAAATGCCGCGGCCCTCGACGTTGCCCAAGGCGTCGGACAGAGGCTCGATCGTGATGGACTGGACGTCGCGCAGCGTGGGTGACTGAGTCTGGCCGCCGCCAGGGAGCCCGGTGAACGTCAGCGCCGCGAGATACTGCGTCGCGCCGAGCGCGATGATGTTGATCGCGACACCGGAGATGATGTGGTCGACGCCGAAGACCACCGTCGCGACGGCGTGGATCAGGCCGCCGATGGCCCCCAAGGCGATCGCGCCGAGAACTCCCGCCCAAGGACCGTAGTGGTAGCCGAAGAAGCCAGCCCCGAAGGTGCCGAGGATCATCATGCCCTCGAGGCCGATGTTGACGACGCCGGATCGCTCCGACCACAACCCGCCCAGGCCGGCCAGGGCGATCGGCACCGTGGCGATGATCGTCGCCCGGATGGTGCCGGACGAGGCCAGGTCGTCGGCCCCGGTCACCAGCTGCAGCACGGAGAGCAGGAACAGCACGGCAGCAAGGCCGATCAGGATCCACCAGGGCGAGATCCGGCCCTTCGGTCGGACGGCGGCCAGCCGGTCCTTGGCGGAGGCGACGGTGCTCATACCGGCACCTCCACCGGGCGCTCCAGGGCCTGCGCGACCTGGCGTTGCTCTATCCGCACGCCGATGCGGCGTACGACCTCATAGGCGATGACGACGGTCAGCACGATGATGCCCTGGGTGATCTTGACGATGTCGGGTGCGACGCCGACGAGGATCTGCAGCGGGTTGGACTGCTCGTCGAGGAAGGCAAACAGCAGCGCACCAAGGGCGATGCCGATCGGGTGGTTGCGCCCCAGCAGCGCGATCGCGATACCGGCAAAACCCAGCCCGGATTGGAACGTGGAGCCGTAGGAGTAGGCGGCACCGAACAGGATCGGCAGCCCGACCAGTCCGGCGACCCCACCCGAGATCAGCATCGTATAGATGATCATTCTCTTGGTGTTGATGCCGCTGGCGATCGCGGCCGTCTCCGACCGACCAGTCGCTCGGAGGTCGAAGCCGAACCTGGTGCGGTTGAGCATGACCCAGTAGCCGATGCCCAGCAGGATCGCGATGAAGACGAAGCCGTAGACAGTGGTGCCCGCCTGGTCCGACAGTGAGAAGGCGGGGATGCGGCTACCCTCTGGGATTTCCTTGGTGCCGATGATGTTGCTGCCCGGGTCCTCCACGGCAGCCTCGCGGAGCAGATATGCCACCAAGAAGGTAGAAATCGCGTTCAGCATGATCGTCGAGATGACCTCGCTGACACCTCGGCTGGCGCGCAACACGCCGGCGATTCCAGCCCATGCCGCCCCCACCAGGATCGCCGCGAGGACAGCCAGCACGGTGTTCAGGTAGCCGGGCAGCCACGCCTCGCCCGCCACGAATGCCGCGGCGAATGCGGCGATACGGTACTGCCCGTCGACACCGATGTTGAACAGGTTCATCCGGAAGCCGACCGCGACAGCGATTCCCGAGATGTAGAGCACGGTGGCGTTGTTGATGATGTTGGCGATGTTGCGTGGTGCTGGAACCGAAAGGATCGTCGACCACACCTCGCCGACCGGGTCGCCCGCGACCAGCAGCACCAGGCTGGTGATGAGGAACGCGGCCACCAGCGCCAGTACCGGCGCGGCGATACCGAGCGCGATGCGGGTCAAGCGCGGTGTCATGCCGTCTCACCTGCTCCGGTCATGGCCGAGCCCAGCTGCTGCGGCGTCACCTCACCCGGGTCGAACTCACCCACGAGCTTGCCCCGCAGGATCACCTCGATCCGGTCGGACAGGCCGATCAGCTCGTCGAGGTCGGCCGAGATCAACAACACTGCCAGGCCTTCCCGGCGGGCCCGCTTGATCTGGTCCCAGATCGCTGCCTGCGCGCCGACGTCGACCCCCCGGGTCGGATGCGCAGCGATCAACAGGATCGGTTCGCCGCTCATCTCGCGCCCGACGATCAGCTTCTGTTGGTTACCACCGGACAACGCGCGAGCGAGTACGTCGGGGCCGGGCGTGCGCACGTCGTATTCCTCGATGATCCGCTGGGTGTCGGCGCGCGCGGCTCCCTTGTCGATGAAGATGCCATTGACGTTCGGCGCCCGGGTCTGATGTCCGAGCACCCGGTTCTCCCACAGCGGCGCATCAAGCAGCAGACCGTGCCGCTGCCGATCCTCTGGGATGTAGCCGATGCCCGCCTCGCGGCGCTCCCGTGTCGACAGCGTCGAAAGGTCTCGGTCGACCAGTGTGACCTTGCCGGTGGCGTCAGGGCGCATTCCCATGATGGCTTCGACGAGCTCGGCCTGGCCATTGCCCTCGACGCCGGCGATGCCCAGCACCTCACCCCGGTGAATCACGAGGGAGATGTCGTCCAGCAGCGGGCGGGCGCCGTCTGATGGCAGAGTGAGGTTCTCGACTGTTATCAGTACCTCGTCGGTGACGGTGGAGGTCTCCGTGCTGGGCGACGGCAGTTCCGAGCCCACCATCAGCTCGGCTAGCTGTCGGGCGGTTACCGAGCCGGGATCAACGGTAGCCACGGTCGTGCCCCGCCGAATCACGGTGACGACGTCGGCGACCGACAACACCTCGTCGAGCTTGTGCGAGATGAAGATGACCGTCAGGCCCTCGGATTTCAGCTCGCGCAGATTGTCGAACAGCTCGTCGACCTCCTGCGGCACGAGTACCGCGGTGGGCTCGTCGAGGATCACGATCTTGGCGCCCCGGAAGAGCACCTTGAGGATCTCGACTCGCTGGCGCGCACCGACGCCGAGCTTCTCGACCAGGACATCGGGTTCGACGTTGAGGCCGTAGGCGTCGGAGATCTTCAGGATCTCGGCGCGCGCCTCGTTGCCGATGCCGTACAGCTTCTCCGCACCGAGGGTGACGTTCTCGAGCACGGTGAGGTTGTCGGCGAGCATGAAGTGCTGGAAGACCATCCCGACTCCGGCCTTTATGGCCTCTGCCGGCGATCCGAGCACGACCTGGGTGCCGTTGATCTCGATTGTGCCCGAGTCGGGCTTCTGCACGCCGTACAAGATCTTCATCAGCGTCGATTTGCCGGCGCCGTTCTCCCCGACGATCGCGTGGATCGTGGCGCGCGCGACATCGATGTTGACGTCGTCGTTGGCGATGACGCCGGGGAACCGCTTCCCGATGCCGTGGAGCCGAACGGCCATCCGGTCAGCGCTGGTGGCCTGCTGCACCGGAGTCGACACGACGTGGATCTCCTTGGACTCGTGCCCCGAGTGGCGAAGGTGCGAGGGTGCGAGGGGAAATGAAGGACCCGTGGCCAAACCCTAGCGCGTTCGCCCACGGGCCCCACATGAGGAAGATCAGGACGTCGGGACGGTGATCTCCCCGTCGATGATCTGCTGTTTGTACCCGTCGAGGTCCGCGGTGATGTCGTCGATGAACCCCCCACTGGTGGAGTAGCCGACGCCGTCGACCGCCAGGTCGTACCGGGTCACACCAGTCGGGAAGTTGCCGTCCTTCACCTCGGTGAGGTACTCGAAGACGGCGACGTTCACGTTCTTCAGCATCGACGTCATGATCACGTCGCGCACCGACTTCGTCGGCGATGTTGTACTGGTCCGAGTCCACCCCAATGGCCTTCGTGCCGGCCGCAGACGCCGCCTCGAACAGGCCGCCACCGGAGCCACCCGCCGCGTGGTAGACGATGTCGGCGCCGCCGTCGAACATGCCCTCCGCTGCCGTCTTGCCCTTCGCCGGGTCGTTGAAGCCCGAGAAGTCCGGCGCCTGAGTCAGGTAGACCACGTCGACGGTGATGTCAGGGTTGACCGCCTCTGCGCCCGCGATGAAGCCCGCTTCGAACTTCTTGATCAGCGGGACCTCAACACCACCGATGAAGCCGAGGTGGTCGGTCTCGGTCTTGAGCGCCGCAGCGGCACCGACGAGGAACGAACCCTGCTCCTCCGCAAACACCAGGTTGGCGATGTTGTCGGCCGCAGCCGCCTCGTCGTCGATGATCGCGAAGTGCAACTCGGGATACTCGGCCGCGACCTTGGCCACCGACGGCTGAGTAGGCGAATCCCACCGCGATGATCGGGTCGAAGCCGGCGTCAGCGAAGGTGCGCAGGCGCTCCTCGCGTGCGGATTCCGGCTCGCCGTCAGCGGCCTCTGACTCCTGGCTCTCCATGCCGTACTCTTCGACGGCCTGATCCATGCCCGCGGCCGCCGAGTCGTTGAACGACTGGTCGCCGCGACCACCGACGTCGTACGCCATGCCGACCCTGACGTCGGACTCCGCGGTGGGTTCGCCGGTGCCGCCGCCGCCAGCGGTGTCGTCGCCATTTCCGTCGTCATTGCCGCCACAGGCGGACATTGCGAGGACGGGCACTGTCAGCAATGCCGCCATCTTGGTCATTCGACGCAAGATAGACCTCCTTGGTCATAAAGCGCCGATTCCGGGCGCCATGTCGCGCGACAGCCTAGCCGTCGAAATCACCGGGGAACCACGGAAGGCAAACAGGATGCGCGGTTGTTATCGATCCTTGACGTGTGGAGGGCAGAGCTGTTGAGGCTGACGCTGTCAGGCGGAAGTCATGAATGGACGAGTCGGCGCTGTGGGGGTCTGGAGCAGCTGGGTGAGGTACTGGTGGAATCGGGCAGCGTCGGCGCGCTCGATGACGCGGGCGTTGGGGCTGAGACCGTGGACACCCCAGGACATCGCCGCATATCCACGAGTCAGGTTCGACTCGGCCTCGATGGCGACGTGGTAATCCGAGGCCTGCAGTACGAGCTCGGGGTGCAGCAGCACTGCGACCGACAGGGAGTCAGGGTGGGTCGTGCCTGGGATGCCGACAGCTTCGTCGAAGGCCAGGGTCGGCCCGCAGATCTGGAGGAAGAAATGGGAAAGGGGCGTACCGATTCGCTCGATCCCGGCGAGCTGCTCGCGGCTGAAGACAGCGTCGCTGAGTGTCAACGGGGCCCATGGGACGACAGTGATGTCGAAGCCGGCTTCAAAGACGGCTTTGGCAGCGTGCGGGTCGACGAAGAAGTTGAACTCGGCGGCCGCGGTGATGTTGCCACGGCCGTTGTTTGAGCCGCCCATGATGACAAGCTGATTGACGTTGCGGACGAACGACGGGTCCTTGACCGCTGCCATCGCGATATTGGTCAACGGACCGATGGCCACCACCGAAATCTCGCCCGGAGCCTCAGCGGTGAGGCGAACAAGTGCGTCGACTGCGTGCTCCTCCTCGGTGGCGGTTCCCGCGAAGTCCATGGCGAGCCCGCCGGAGCCATCGCCGTGCACGTTCTCGGCCGACACCCATGGCACAACGAGGGGCCGGCGGCAGCCAAGGTGGATCGGCACCTCGCCGAGTCGGCCTGCCACGTTCAGGGTGAGATGCGCGTTGCGCACCTGCTGATCGAAGCCAACGTTCCCCGAGACCATGGTGATCGCGCGAAGGTCGGCGTCGGGGTCGAGCAGGCCGGCGATGATCGCGATGCAGTCGTCCTGGGCGGTGTCAGTGTCAAGGATGAGGGGAACGGGCACGGGGCGCTCCTCGGGGTTGGCCAACGGCGGGTCTTCAGGGAGATGAAGGGAACTGAACTGAGCGGCATCGGCCCGGGTGGCCTCAGTAGCTCGGTGGGTGCTCGTCGGTCGTCCCGGTGACGATCGCGATGCCCGCGCTGGTGCCGACCTTGGCCGCACCCGCAACGAGCATCCCCACGACTTGCTCACGGCTCGTGATCCCGCCGGACGCCTTGACGAGTACGCCTGTGGGAGCGCGTTCGACGAGATAGCGGATGCTCTCGGGGCTTGCGACCTCAATCGCGCCACTGCTGGCGTTCTTGAGGTAGGCCGCGCCCGCCGCACAGGAGAGTTCCACCGCAGTCGCCTTTTCGGCCTCGTTGAGCAGCGGAAGCTCGAGCATCACCTTGATCGGCACACCCGCCGCCCGGACGACGCCGGCGATGTCCTCGCGGAACCCGTCGTAGTCGCCGCTCTTGAGCCACCCGACCTGCACGCCCATGTCGATCTCGCGCGCCCCTAGACGCACGAGCTCGGCGGCCTCGGCCGCCTTGCCGGCACTTGTCATCACGCCGACCGTCGGGAAGTCCAGCGCCGAGGCCACGGTGATGCCCGTGCCGGCGAGGACTTCCGCGGTCAGGGCCACCCAGGAACCGGCAACCATGGCGGCGTCGAAGCCGTAGTCAACGCACTGCTGGGCGTGTGCGACGGCCTGGTCGCGGGTGGTGCCGACGGCGATGAGGGTGTGCTGGATGTAGGCCGCCAAGTCCCTAGGCGTCAGCGAGGTGAAGTCGGTCACAGGTGTCCCTCTTTGGTGATGCTGCCTGCTGGGCGGCCGTAGTGAGTCAGCCAGTCCGCGGTCCGGCGTCGGCACGGCCGAGGTCTTCTCGTCGGGGAAGTGCAGGGATGACCTCGGGGAGGGCGACGACGTGGGCGCCCACCTGTGCCGCGAAGTGTGCCGCCTCGTCGACGGGCCGCCCAGCGGCCAGCTCGACGGCGACGGCGGCGGTGAAGGCATCCCCCGCGCCAGTCGTATCGACTACGGCGTGTGCCGAGACGGGCGGGATCGCGGTGAGCCCCCTGTCATCGCAGATCAGGGCTCCCTCGGCGCCTCGGGTGAGGATGACGGTGGCGCCGCTGTGTTCGTGCAGCCGGATCGCCAGGGTTTCAGTGCCCTCTGGACCATCGGGGTCGAGCCCGAGCAGGATTGCGGCCTCCGTGCGGTTGGGCGTGAGTACATCGACGTCCTTCCAGCACCGGTCCGGAAGGCGTTGCGCAGGAGCGGGATTGAGCATGGTGAACGTACCTGCCTCGTGGGCCAGGCGCAGGGCAGCGATGGCCGTCTCGAGAGGGATCTCGAGTGAGACGATTGCGATGTCGGCCTCGGCCAGCTGCACGGAGAACGCCTCGACATGCTCCGGTCGGAGATGTTCGAGGGCTCCGCTTGCGATGGCGATCCGGTTTTCGCCATGCGGTTCAACCAGGATCAAGCCGACCATGGTCGAGGTGGGCGCTGTCACAGTGGCCGACGCGTCCACGCCTTCTGTCCTCCAAAGTTCGCGAGCAGCGTGACCCATGGCGTCGTCGCCGACAGCGGTCAGGAGCGCGATGTCGGCGCCGAGCCGCCGTGCGGCTACCGCTTGGTTCGAACCCTTGCCACCGTGGCCCGACAAGAACGTGCCGCCGAGCAGGGTCTCGCCGGCTACGGGGAGTCGCGGAATTCGCATGGTCATGCCCACGCCGTAACTGCCTACTACGGCGATCCGCATCGGCCCCTCCTCCGGGTACCGGCAATCTTGGACAAGAGCTGGAATCAGAGCACGGCCGGGTCAGAACGCGGCCGGCGGCTCGTACGTTCCCCAGACCTCGCGCAATGCGTCGCACACCTCACCGACCGTTGCCCGGGCTGCCAATGCCTCCTTCATCGGGTAGAGCACATTGTCGCGACCGGACGCCGCGGCCCGCACAGCGTCAAGTGTCCGCTTCACGTCGTCCGCCGACCGTGCTGCCCGAAGAGATTCCAGTCGTCGCACCTGGTTCTCCTCGATTGCCGGGTCGACTCGCAGCGGCTCGTACGGCTCGTCCTCTTCGGTGCTGAAGCGGTTCACACCGACGACAGTGCGTTCCCCAGCGTCGATCTCGCGGGCGATCGTGTAGGCGGAATGTTCGATCTCGTTCTTCTGAAATCCGCGCTCGATGGCGTGGACGGCGCCGCCGAGGTCCTCAACCTGTGCCATCAGGTCGTTCGCAGCGTCCTCTACGTCGTCGGTCAGCGACTCGACCGCGTAGGACCCCGCGAATGGATCGACCGTGCGGGTCACGTCGGTCTCGTACGCCAGGACCTGCTGGGTTCTCAGCGCGAGGCGGGCAGCTTTCTCGGTCGGCAGCGCGATCGCCTCGTCGTAGGAGTTCGTGTGTAGCGACTGGGTGCCTCCGAGCACCGCGGCGAGCCCTTGTACCGCCACTCGCACCAGGTTCACCTCTGGCTGCTGTGCAGTCAGCTGGACTCCCGCGGTCTGGGTATGGAGACGAAGCATCTGCGAGCGCGGATCCCTCGCGCCGAACTCCTCGCGCATGATCCGCGACCAGATCCGGCGGGCGGCGCGGAACTTCGCCACCTCCTCGAGCAGCGTCGTCCGTGCGACGAAGAAGAATGACAGCCGGGGGGCGAACTCATCGATGCCAAGTCCCGCCGCGAGCGCTGCCCGGACGTACTCGCGGCCGTTGGCGAGGGTGAAGGCGACCTCCTGTACTGGGGTCGCGCCGGCCTCGGCCATGTGATACCCGGAAATCGAGATGGTGTTCCAGCGGGGCAACTCCGTGCGGCAGTATCCGAAGATGTCGCTGGTCAGTCGCAGTGACTGCATCGGCGGGTAAATGTAGGTGCCGCGGGCGATGTATTCCTTGAGCACGTCGTTCTGGGTTGTCCCGGTCAGCGTGGCCTGGTCGACACCCTGTTCGTCTGCGACCAGCTGGTAGAGCAGCAACAGCAGCGCCGCCGGAGCGTTGATCGTCATCGACGTCGAGACCCGGTTCAGCGGAATGCCGTGGAAGAGCAGCCGCATGTCCTCGAGAGAGTCGATGGCGACGCCGACTTTCCCGACCTCACCGTGGGCGACTGCGGCGTCGGAGTCGAAGCCCATCTGCGTCGGCAGGTCGAATGCGACGGAGAGTCCGCCCGTTCCGGCCGCTACGAGCTGGTGGTAACGCCGGTTCGACTCGGCCGCGGTGCCGAAGCCCGCATACTGCCGCATCGTCCACGGCCGGCCGGTGTACATCGTCGGATACACGCCCCGGGTGAACGGGTACTCACCGGGGCGGCCCAGGCGCTCTTCGGGATCCCACTCAGTGAGCGCCTCCGGACCGTACACCGGCGAAAATGGCAGGCCAGACTCGGTGTGGGCGCTCGCGTCCGTCATGTACCCACGGTAGTGAGCGCCAACGGTTACACCACCGGGTGGACCGTCGTCTGGGCATCGGCGCGAATCACCAGAAACCGCTCACCGTAGGTTTTGCGGCCCTTCGTGGGCAAGATGTGCCGGCCACGACCCAGCTTGCCCTCGTGCACACGCTCCTGATGAGCTCGGTACAGCGCGTCCAGCCGGTGTAGGTCGACTGTGACGTTCGCAGGTCGCCGCAGGGTCAGTAGCACCCCTCGGTCCGCTGGATCGAGCCATGCGGCCGACACGATCCTGGCCTCTTGCGATGGAGCGGTGAGCGCCTCCTGGACCTGGGCGACGAGAAGCGGCGTAATCGGTGCCAGCCCGTCGACGACCCGTAACGCCGGATTCTTCGCTCGCAACGCCTCGACGATGGCGTCGCGCTTGGCGCCGGTAACTGCCCGGCCCAGTGCGACGACGTCGACCGTGCTGCCGTCGAACCCGGTCCTGACGCCGTCCAGGTCAGTCTCCTGGCGGACCGTCAGACCCTCCTGCCGCAGCGCCGCGGCCAGTTGATCGAGCCCGCGAGCCCGCTTGCCGAGCAGCAGGACTCGACCGGTCGTCGCCACGAGACTCCTCCTCAATTCGTCGCCGTCGACGAAAGAACACGATCTTGATGGGATGCTCGGCCTGGCTGTAAGCGTCGTCTCGAATGTTGAGACAACGCGCCGTGCGTCGGGGGTGATCTGGACCACGGACGTGGGTGGCGGCGCGTGACTACGATGATCGCAGGCCGGCGCGATCGTGCCCGGCCGCTCGGGTACTGCGCCGTCGCAACCGGCGGTCGGTTCACGAGCCCCGACGCCGAGCGGAGGCGGACGGCATGCCCAACGCACCGGCGGGCACCATCTACCGCGGCCGCGAGGGCATGTGGTCGTGGGTCGCGCATCGCATCACCGGTGTCGGGATCTTCTTCTTTCTGTTCGCCCACGTCATCGACACCGCACTGGTCCGGGTATCCCCCGAGATCTACAACGAAGTGATCGCCACCTACAAGAACCCGATCGTTGGCCTGCTGGAGATCGGTCTGGTCGCCGCGGTGGCGTTCCACGCCCTCAACGGCCTGCGCATCGTGCTGGTCGACTTCTGGTTCCAGGGCCCGCGATTCCACCGCCGCATGCTGTTCGGAGTCGTCGGCCTGTGGGTCGTGTTGATGGTGCCGTTCACGATTCGCCACCTCATGCACGTGTTCGGGGAGTGAGTGGCCGATGACGACGATCTCCCCGCCGCGAAGCCCCTACCACCGTCCAGGCGCTCTGAACACCGAGCTCTACGCGTGGCTGTTCATGCGGGTCTCCGGAGTGTTCCTGGTCGTGCTGGTGTTCGGGCACCTGTTCGTCAACCTGGTGGCCGGCGAGGGCATCTCGGCCATCGACTTCGCGTTCGTCTCCGGCAAATGGGCAAATCCGTTCTGGCAGGTCTGGGACCTGTTGATGCTGTGGCTGGCGATGGTCCACGGGACCAACGGGCTGCGGACGGTCATCAACGACTACGCCGAGCGCGATCAGACTCGGTTCTGGCTGAAGATGCTGCTGTACGTCGCATCAGTGACCACGATCTTGCTCGGCACGCTGGTCATCTTCTCCTTCGACCCGTGCCCGGCCGGCGAGCCCGCCGAGCTCCTGCCGTCGTTCTGCCGAGCGTAGAGAGGCGGGGTCATGAAGACGCATCAATACGATGTGGTCATCGTCGGAGCCGGCGGCGCCGGGATGCGCGCTGCTCTGGAGTCCGGACGCCGCGCGCGCACCGCTGTCCTCACCAAGCTGTACCCGACGCGCTCCCACACCGGCGCAGCCCAAGGCGGCATGTGCGCAGCGCTCGCGAACGTCGAGGACGACAACTGGGAATGGCACACATTCGACACCGTGAAGGGTGGGGACTACCTGGTCGACCAGGACGCCGCCGAGGTCATGTGCCGCGAAGCCATCGACGCTGTCCTCGACCTGGAGAAGATGGGCCTGCCGTTCAACCGGACCCCTGACGGCCGGATCGACCAGCGGCGATTCGGTGGGCATACTCGCAACCACGGAGAGGCCGCGGTACGTCGGTCGTGCTTCGCGGCCGACCGCACCGGTCACATGATTCTGCAGACCCTCTACCAGCAGTGCATCAAGCACGGGATCGAGTTCTTCAACGAGTTCTACGTCCTCGATCTGGTCCTTGTCGGCGGGCGGGCGGCCGGAGTCGTCGCGTACGAGCTGGCTACCGGAGAGGTCCAGGTCTTCGGGGCCAAGGCGGTGATCTTCGCAACCGGTGGGTTCGGCAAGGTGTTCCGCACGACGTCGAATGCGCACACGCTCACCGGCGACGGGATGGGGATCGTCTGGCGACGAGG
The DNA here is from genome assembly GCA_963831385.1 of uncultured Actinomycetota bacterium. GTDB lineage: Bacteria > Actinomycetota > Actinomycetes > Jiangellales > Jiangellaceae > JACVRX01. The sequence continues at coordinate 54,430 of CAWHPW010000012.1, read as the reverse complement.
GCTGCCGCTGGAGGACATGGAGTTCTACCAGTTCCATCCGACCGGACTGGCCGGGCTCGGGGTCCTGCTGTCCGAGGCCGCACGGGGTGAGGGCGGCATCCTGCGCAATGACGACGGCGAGCGGTTCATGGAGCGGTATGCGCCGACGATCAAGGACCTCGCGCCTCGCGACATGGTGGCGCGGGCGATGGCCAACGAGGTGCGCGAAGGCCGCGGTTGTGGCCCGGACCGAACGTACGTCCATCTCGATCTGACCCATCTCGAACCCGCGCACATCGACGCGAAGCTGCCCGACATCACCGAGTTCGCCCGCACCTACCTCGGCGTCGAGCCGTACACCGAGCCGGTCCCCGTCTACCCGACGGCCCACTACGCGATGGGCGGTATCCCGACCACCGTGACAGCCGAAGTACTGAGCGACAACAGCACCACGGTGCCGGGCCTGTACGCCGCCGGTGAGGTGGCCTGCGTGTCAGTGCACGGCGCGAACCGGCTGGGCACCAACTCCCTGCTCGACATCAACGTCTTCGGGAAGCGGGCCGGCATCGCCGCTGCCGAGTACGCCGCTCGGGTCAACCATGTCGACCTGCCGCCGTCGCCGGAAGCCACCGTGGTCGCCATGCTCGCGGCGCTGCGCGAAGGAGAGGGTGGCGAGCGCGTCGCCCGGGTCCGGGCCGAGATGCAGGCGACCATGGATACGAATGCCCAGGTTTACCGCACGGAAGCGTCACTCAAGCAGGCGTTGTCCGACCTGATCGGCCTGAAGGGTCGCTACGCGCAGGTGACCGTGCAGGACAAGGGCCACCGGTACAACACCGACCTTCTCGAGGCCGTCGAGCTCGGCTTCCTGCTCGACTTGGCCGAAGTGCTCGTCGTCTCCGCGCTGGCCCGGGCCGAGAGCCGCGGCGGGCACTTCCGAGAGGACTATCCGACCCGCGACGATCTCAATTTCATGCGGCACACCATGGCCTATCTCGCGACGAGCTCTGCGGGAGAGCCGGAGATCCGCCTGGACTACAAGCCCGTCACCCAAACGCGCTACAAGCCGATGGAGCGGAAGTACTGATGGCGACCGATCCGGCCCTCGACCCCTACCTGCCGGCCTCTCGGCGCGAGATGCCCGGTGCACAGCAGTACAAGTGGGTGTCGAAGAGCTTCGACCTCACGCTGAAGATCCGCAGGTACGACCCAGAGCGTGACGCTGAACCGCACTGGGAGACCTACACCGTCTCCGCTGAGCCGACTGACCGGCTGCTCGATGCGTTGCACAAGGTGAAATGGGAGATCGACGGATCGCTGACGTTCCGGCGCTCGTGCGCACACGGCATCTGTGGCTCGGACGCCATGCGGATCAACGGACGTAACCGGCTTGCCTGCAAGACGCTGGTCAAGGACGTCAACCCGGAGTCCGAGGTCACCATCGAGCCGATCAAAGGCCTGCCGGTGCTCAAGGACCTCATCGTGGACATGGAGCCGTTCTTCGAGGCCTACCGCTCGGTCATGCCGTACCTCGTCACGACCGGCAACGAGCCGACGCGTGAAAGGCTGCAGTCACAGGAAGACCGCGAACGCTACGACGACACGACGAAGTGCATCCTCTGCGCGGCCTGCACGACGTCATGCCCGGTCTATTGGAACGACGGTCAGTACTTCGGGCCGCAGGCGATCGTCGGCGCGCATCGGTTCATCTTCGACAGCCGCGACGAGGGCGCCGACGAACGGCTGGAAATCCTCAACGACCGAGAAGGCGTCTGGCGCTGCCGCACGACGTTCAACTGCACTGAGGCCTGTCCGCGCGGCATCGAGGTCACCAAGGCGATCCAGGAGGTCAAGCGCGCCCTGATCTTCCGCCGCGTCTAGGGGAGAGACGGCAACATGACCTCGCACGTCATCGTCGGCCTGGACAATGGCGGCACCGTCAACAACGCCACGGTCCTCGACGCATCGGGACGATTTCTCGTCGATCGGCTGGTCGAGACGCCTAGCCGCGTGCAAGAAGGGCCGAACGCCGCCGTCGACGCCCTGGTCCAAGCGCTGGACCATGTCCTCGAGCTCACCGGCACGGCAAAGGCGTCTGTGCGCGCGGTGGGATTGGACACCCCTGGCCCAGCCAATGCGGATGGCGTCATCTCGTCCAAGGGATCCACGAACTTTGCGCACCCGGCCTGGCGCGGGTTCGACGTTCGCACCGCACTGGAAAGCCGGCTGCAATTACCCGTCGTCTATAACAACGACGCCAACGCTGCTGCTCTGTACGCCCACCATGTTCGTTTCGGCCCCGAGGCGGGGCGACACTCGTCCATCGCGGCGATCGTCGGCACCGGTTTAGGTGGTGGAGTCATTGAAGGGGGTCACGTCGTGCGAGGTGCCGTCGGGATGGCCGGTGAACTGGGCCACGTTCCCATCCCGCTGCACGGGCTACTGGCCGAGGGGCAGCCGGTTCCCTACTGTAACTGCGGCTTCGTCGGTGACGCCGAGAGCGTCGCCTCCCTGACCGGGATCAAGAACAACTTGCTGCCGTTCTGGCTGACCCGGTTCGACGGCCACGAACTGGGCAACGTCAAGCCGCCAGGGGAGGCTGCCAAGCTTGTCCGCGGGTACGGCGAGCGAGGAGATCCGCTGGCCCTCAAGATCTTCGAACAGCAGGCCATGGCGTTGGGGCGGTTGTTCACGATCGCGGCCAACTTCACCGATCCGAGCACTTACTTCCTGGGTGGTGGCGTCGTGGAGACGACGCCGCGCTTTCGTGAGTGGTTCTTGGCCAAAGTGCGGGAGTACACGGCGCTCCGCGAAGAACAGGCGCGAGTGGCGACCTTCGCCCTAGTGTCAGATCTCGACATGGCGGGCGCACGAGGGGCTGCAATTGCCGCCCTCGAATCGGTCAAGGACTCCCCTTCTGTGCTCGGACGGCGCCCACAGGACCTGCCCTCGACCTGATGCTCCGTGTCGGGAAGGTCGCCACGACCGTGCCCAGCTCGAACGCGTCGTGGGTGACCCGGTCCCCGGCGGAGAGAGCGGAGATGGGCCATTCAGGAGGTCGAGCGCGCCCTCATCTTCCGCCGGGTTTAGTGGCGGCTCGTGCTTGCTTGCGCATCTTCATGTCCAGTTCGGTTGCGGCGTGGACGTCAGGGATGAACCGTATGTCGTCGCGTCCCCCTTTACGCGCCGTCGTGTCACAGCTAGCGTCGGGCGTGACGCCGCGCCTCACGTTGTGGGAGCCACAGCAGCATGACCTCGAAGGGGAGGGCTTATGCCGGGAATGCGACGACGGGTAACCGTCGTGGGAATGACAACCTTGGCCTTGACCATGCTCGCGCCCGCATCGGCGGCGCTGGCGCAGCCGGGCGATTCCTGCGACAACCGCAGCAACAACACCTACCAAAAACTGCTGGAATGCATAACCGTCGAAGGTGTTCGTGAACACCAGGCAGAGTTCCAGAAGATCGCCGACAACAGCATGGATCCGGTCTACCCGGGCACTCGGGCCGCGGGCACCTTACGGCTACGCGGACAGCGTCGACTACGTCGCCGGGCTGCTGGAGGAAGCCGGTTACGAGGTGACGCTCGACCCGGTCCAGATCACGTTCAACTTCCCGGCCGATCTTGCGCCAGCTCACGCCGGTCGCAGACAGACTACGAGACCGGCGTGTTCTCCGGCAGTGGCCCCGGTGACGGTCGGGCAACGTCATCGCGGTCGACATCAATCTCGTGCCGCCGCGGGCGAGCACGAGTGGTTGCGACGGAGCCTTCACGGAGGCGGCCGTTGGCGCACCGATCGTGGCAGACCCCGGCGGTCCCGACGACTTCGCCGGCTTCACCGCCGGCACATCGCACTGATCCAGCGCGGTGGATGCAGCTTCGCTCTCAAGGCGTGAACGCCCAAGCCGCCGGCGCATCGGCGGTCATCATCTTCAACCAGGGCAATAATCCCGACCGCGAGGGCCTGATCGTCGGCAGATGCTACGTGCATCACGCCGCCCGAGTAGCGCCGGGACCTCATGCTATCGCATCCCCGTCGTGGGCGCGAGCTTCGCCGACGGCGAAGCGCTCGCGCAGCCGGCTCGACGGCGCGGGTCGCGGTGCTGCAGCCGAGACCCGCACCGACTTCAACGTCATCGCGGAGTTGCCGGGCAAGAACGAGGACAACGTCGTGATGGCCGGCGCCCACCTCGACAGCGTGACCGAGGGTCCGGGGATCAACGACAACGGCTCCGGCTCCGCGGCGCTCCTCGAGACCGCTCTGCTGATGGCCAACCTCAACCCGGAGAACACGCTGCGATTCGCCTGGTGGGCCGCCGAGGAACAGGGTCTCGTCGGCTCGCACGACTATGTCGACGGCCTCTCGCAGGCGGAGCTCGACCGCATCGCGCTGTACATGAACTACGACATGGTCGGCTCGCCGAACTACATCTTCATGGTCTACGACGCCGATGAGTCCACCTTCCCGGCGCCGGCGGGTGTGCCGATCCCGCCGGGCTCGGAGGCAATCGAGGACGTCTACGAGTCGTACTACACATTGATCGGCGAGCCCTACGATGACACGGAGTTCTCCGGTCGGAGCGACTACGAGGCGTTCATCCTGGCCGGCATCCCCTCGAGCGGTCTCTTCACCGGTGCCGAGGTGATCAAGACGGAGGCGCAGGAGGCGATCTGGGGCGGCACGGCCGGCGAGCAATTCGACCCGTGCTACCACCTGGCCTGCGACACCTTCTTCAACGTCGATCTGCACGCGCTGGACGTCAACAGCGACCTGATCGCGTTCGCGATGCTCACGTTCGCGTACTCGACCGAGTCCGTGAACGGCGTTCCCGGCAAGAACGTACCGGGTCCCCCCGGCTACGAGCTGCCGGCACCGGCGGGCCCGGAGGGCACGTTCGCTGAGCAGGACGGCGGTCTGCACGAGGCACGTGGCGCTGCCTGATTCTGCGACACGTCAGGCCGGGCGTTCATCGACAGATGGCGCCCGGCCTGACGTACCCGGCGGCGCCTGGTCTAGGAAAGTACGGAAATGACGATCGGGCGATAGCGCCGTCCAGAGGAGCCGCTACAGCTTGGTGACGGGGGCATAGCGGAGGAGCAGCGTCTTCAACCCCGACGCGCCGAAGTCGACGGTGGCTTGGGCATGCTCACCGGCTCCGAAGGTCGCCACGACCGTGCCCAGGCCGAATGCGTCGTGGGTGACCCGGTCCCCAGCGGAAAGAGCGGGAATCGGCCGCTCCGGCGGGCGCGCCGTCGGCGTCGAACGTCGTGCGGACAAAGGCCGGTCCGGTCGGGCCGCCCAGCGGGTCTGTTCGGCCTCCGTGCGCTGCCAGTCCAGGAGCTCGACCGGAATCTCCTCGAGGAACCGAGACGGTGGATTGTGGCTGGGTGCACCCCAGGCGCTCCGCACAACGGCCCGCGACAGGTACAGCCGTTCACGCGCCCGAGTGATCCCGACATAGGCGAGTCGCCGTTCCTCCTCGAGCTCACGCGGCTCGGACAGGGACCGCATGTGCGGGAAGACGCCGTCCTCGAGCCCGGTCAGGAATACGACCGGGAACTCCAGGCCTTTGGCGGTGTGCAGCGTCATCAGCGTCACGACCCCGCCGTGGTCCTCACCTTCGGGAATCTCGTCGGCGTCTGCGACCAGGCTGACCCGCTCCAGGAACCCGTTCAGGGTCGCACCCTCGTCGTCTACCGCCGACGCCTCGAACTCACCCGCTACGGCCACCAGCTCCCGCAGGTTGTCGGTCCGGGTCTCGTCCTGAGGGTCATCCGACGCTGCCAGCTCGGCCAAGTAGCCGGTGCGCTCGAGCACCGCCTCGAGAATGGCCGCCGGCCTCTCCCCGTCGGCCACCAATGAGCGCAACTCGTCGATCAACGAAACGAACGACTCGATCGCGTGGACAGATCGGGATGCGATCCCCGGCGCGTCGGCAGCCCGGCGCAGGGCCTGCCAGAACGTGATCCCCTCCCGCTGCGCAAACGCTTCGACCAGACTCTCGGAACGGTCGCCGATGGCCCGACGCGGGACGTTGAGGATCCGGCGCAGTGACACTGAGTCGTCGGGGTTGGCCAGCGTGCGCAGGTACGCGAGCGCGTCGCGGACTTCTCGCCGCTCGTAGAAACGGACGCCGCCGACAACCCGGTAGGGCAGCCCGACCCGGACGAACACCTCCTCAAGCACCCGGGACTGAGCGTTCGTCCGATAGAACACGGCTACGTCGCCTGGCTTCGCCAGGGCGTCGTCGCCCAGCCGGTCGATCTCCTCGGCGACGAACTGTGCCTCCATGTGCTCGTCGTCGGCGACATAGCCGACGACCTTCGGTCCGTCGCCGGTGTCGGTCCACAGCCGCTTCGGCTTGCGGTCAGGGTTGCGGGAGATGACCGAATTCGCCGCGGACAGGATCGTCTGGGTCGACCGATAGTTCTGTTCGAGCATGATCACCCGGGCGTCGGGGTAGTCGGCCTCGAACTGCAGGATGTTGCGGATCGTCGCGCCTCGGAAGGCGTAGATCGACTGGTCGGCGTCTCCGACGACGCAGAGCTCGGCCGGCGCCAGCTCCGGCGTCGACGACGATGACCCGACCAGATCGCCGTCGACCGTCCGCCGCTGCCTGGTGCCGACCAGTTCGCGGACGAGCACGTACTGGGCGTGGTTGGTGTCCTGGTACTCGTCGACGAGAACGTGCCGGAACCGCCGGCGGTAGTGCTCGGCGACCTCGGGAAAGGCCTGGATCAGGTGCACGGTGGTCATGATGAGGTCGTCGAAATCGAAGGCGTTGGCCTCGGTCAGCCGGCGCTGGTAGGTGCGGTATGCCTCGGCGACGAGCTTCTCGTGCTGCGTATCGGCGCGTGCCGCGGCTGTTTCGTGGTCGATGAGTTCGTTCTTCATCGCGCTGACCTTGTTGCTGAACTGCCGTGGCGGGTAACGCTTCGGGTCGAGGTCGAGATCGCGACAAACGAGCCGCATGAGTCGTTCGGAGTCGGTCTGGTCGTAGATCGTGAACGACGAGGTGAACCCGAACCGCTTGGCCTCCCGGCGCAGGATCCGGACACAGGCCGAGTGAAAGGTCGACACCCACATTGCATTGGCTCGCCGGCCGACGAGCGCCGCTACCCGCTCCCTCATCTCGCCGGCGGCTTTGTTGGTGAACGTGATGGCAAGCACCGAACCCGGGTGGGCGTCTCGAGCCGCGAGGAGATAGGCGATCCGTCGAGTGAGCACGCGAGTCTTGCCCGAACCGGCGCCGGCCACGATCAGCAGGGGCGACCCGAGGTGGGTCACGGCCTCGCGTTGCGGCCCATTGAGTCCCTCGAGCACCGATTCGGGGTCGGACCGACGCCCGCCACCACCCCCTTGCGGGGGATCGGGGACGGCCATCGGGACGTCGTCGAACAGGGCGCTCATATCGAGCATCGAGTCTAGGAGGCCGAGCAGACGGCCGCGTCGACCGACGCTCGTCGGGTCACGGCCAGAAGACGGCGACCACGACATTACCGATGGAGAGCAGCCCGATCAGGAAGTACAGCCCGTTGGGAATGTACTGACGACGCCGGTTGGCCCAGCACAGGATCGCCACGATGACAGCGACCAGCAGCTTGACCCCGATCTTCGCCGTGTCGACCTCGCGATCAAGGGATGCCACGCCCTCCGCCAACCCCACCAGCAGGATGCCGGTGACCAGCTGGGTCAAGATCCCGTGCAGCATGGCGGCGTTGACGAAGCGCTCCCCGACCGCTCGCAGCTGAACGAGCCAGCCGCCGATCAGGCTGGCCAGGCCGAGGAAATGGAGGACGACCAGGATCTGGTACACGACGTCCATCGCCGCAGAGTACCGATCACCCGGCCATCACCAGGCGAGTACGTACATCACCAGGCGTGCAGGCCTCGTGATCTCCCGGCACGGGTGGTGAACGTGGTCATTCCCGATGCGCGAGAGATGCTCACACCAGGCGACGGTCGGTGGCCCAGCGGGTGAGCTCGTACCGGTTGGAGAGCTGGAGCTTGCGCAGAACGGCGGACACGTGCGTCTCGACGGTCTTGACCGAGATGAACAGCTCCTTGGCGATCTCCTTGTATGCGTAGCCGCGGGCGATGAGCCGCAGGACCTCTCGTTCCCGGGCGGTGAGCCGGTCGAGGTCGTCGTCCACGCTCGGCGGCTCGGAGCCGGCGAACGCGTCGAGCACGAATCCGGCCAGCCGCGGCGAGAACACCGCGTCGCCGTCCGCCACGCGTTTGATCGCGGCAACCAGCTCGTCGCCGGTGATCGACTTCGTGACGTATCCGCGGGCACCAGCCCGGATCGTCCCGATGACGTCCTCAGCCGCGTCGGACACCGACAGCGCCAGGAACTTCACGTCCTGCTCCTTGGGGTGCACTTGCCGCAAGACCTCGGCACCGCCACCGCCGGGCAAGTGGACGTCCAGCAACACGACGTCCGGCTTCTTCTCGAGCACGATCCGCACTGCCTCCTGCGCGTCGGCCGCCTCGCCGACGACCGCCACCGAGGACCCCAACTCGGCCCGCACGCCCGTGCGGAACATGGCGTGATCGTCAACCAGAACCACCGTGATCGGGCGCTGCGGTCGGCTCTCGGGCTCGGTCATCATGGCCTCCTGGTCGCCAGACGCACTTCGGTGCCTTCTCCGACGGTGGAGCGGATCTGCGCTGTGCCGCCGTGCCGCTCCATCCGGTCGACGATCGAGCGTCGCACACCGAGCCGGTCGTCGGGGACGGAGTCCGGGTCGAAGCCGGAACCCCGATCGCGCACGAACAACTCGATGTCGGAACCGTCGACCTCGGCGAAGATGTCGACCTTCACCGCGCCGGAGTGCTTGGCCGCATTGACCGCGGCTTCTCGGGTTGCATTCAGCAATGCCCGGATGCGGTCGTCGATCTCGACGTCTCCGACGGTGACGACTTCGACCGGCACACCGTGCACGTCCTCGACATCGGCGGCCGCCTTCGCCAGCGCAGCCGCGAACGATGTCGCGTCGTCAGCCCGGTCGGCATAGAGCCAGCCCCGCAAGTCGCGTTCCTGGCTGCGTGCCAGCCGGACGACCTCGCGTGGCTCGTGTGCGTGCTTCTGGATCAGCGCAAGGGTCTGCAGAACTGAGTCGTGCAGATGCGCGGCGACGTCAGCCCGCTCCTGGGTCACGATCCGCTCCTTGCGCTCGGTCTCCAGATCGCGCCACAGCCGCCACAGCCAAGGGCTCATGATCAGGGCCAGTCCGCCGATGACTGCCGCTACACCCAGCAGGCTGTCCAAGGTCGCCTGTAGCTCGCCCTGCCCCACCAGAAAGGCGACGACGCCGGCCACGATGACGGCCACACCGGCGACTATGCGGAACACGGTCATGACGCCGCCCTTGCCGAGCAAGGCGGCGAGCCACGGTGTCCGCGGTGCGGTAGCCGTAGCCGGAGCAGGCTCATGCTGGTCGGCCGTTCGCCAGATCAGTGCGACGCCCAGCCCACCAAGCAGCAACGGGACCAGGACGGCTTCGCTGAGGCCGAGAGGGGTTTGCTGGACCAGCAGGATGAGGCCGGCACCCAGGACGACGAGGGCGGCGAGCTGGCCGAGATCACCTCCGCGGGGGACGCGCAGCCGCCGGCGGCGTCTATCCGAACGAGTCGCCGCGGCGATACCGGCTGGAACGTCTTTCTCGTGCTGTGCCTGGTCAAGCGGAGTGAAGATCCACAACGCCAGGTAGAGCACCAATCCGAACCCATTCAGCGCAGCGAGCAGCGCGAAGCTCAGCCGGACGGTCAGCGGCTGCACTCCGAGGTGATGGGCGAGGCCAGCCGCCACGCCGCCGATCAGTCGGCCGTCAGACCGTCGATGGAACTTCCGCTGTCCGGCCGGGTGGCCATCCACTGCAGCGGGCGGACCGCTGCGGACGTGCGGAGTCGATGTGGAGGCCACGCCACGATCGTCACACGGACGTACGCCGGTTGCCATGAGGGAGGCCCCGGCTCGGTCCCCGAGCACAAACCAGGGTGTTGACGGGGTCATCCCCGATAGCAGGTCTTGCCGTGCTCCACGACGATCGAGGCATGAACGACACCCCGACCATTCCTCCGTCCGGAGCTGACTCAGGTCCGAGCGAGCCGCCAACCGACCAATCCCCGGCCTCCCCGCCGGAACCGCCGACCGAGCCGCCGGTTGACTACTCCAGCCGTCCGGCGAATTCCGGTGCAGGCGAGTGGCGTGCGCTGCGCCGCAGCCGCTCCGATCGATACGTCGCGGGGGTTCTGGGCGGACTCGCTCGACGGCTGGACGTCGACCCGCTCATTCTTCGCATCGCCACTGTCGTGCTGGCGATGTTCGGCGTCGGCATCATGCTCTATGCGCTCGGCTGGTTGTTGATCCCGGCCGAGGACGAGGACGCATCCGTCGCCGAGCAGGCCTTCGGCCGTGGCGGCGCCGGCAGAAGCCGATCCGATGCCGTGCTGCTGAGCCTCGGGCTGGGACTGCTCGTCCTGATCTTTGCGGGCGGCATTCTGACCGGTTGGGCGGAGGGCGCCATTCTGCTCGTGCTCGCCGTCTGCGGCATCGCCTTGCTGCTTCGCCATGACGACCATCGCGGACAGGTCTCGGCGTCCGATTCGCAGGCAACCGAGCCGACCACTTCACTGGCCACGGGCGCCGACCCCTCGGCGGCGTGGACGGAAGGTCCGGACTGGGATCCGGCTCGTCCATGGGATGACGAGCATCCGGACTGGGACCCCTACGCGGAGCCAGCGGCGGAACCCGCCGCGCCGGAAGCTCGGCGGCCGGGCTCGTCGCTCTGGCTGCTCACTGTCAGTGCGGCTCTCGTCGCGCTCGGAGCCATCGCCATCAACGATGCGATCTGGGCGACCGTTGCGCCGGCCACGTACATCGCAACGGCGCTCGGCATCGTCGGCCTTGGCCTTTTAGTCGGAGCGTGGTTCGGGCGGTCCCGTGGGCTGATTGTGATGGGCCTCGTCTTGAGCTTCGCGTTGATTCCGGCGGTCGCCGCCGACCACGTTGACTTCCGCGGCGAGAACGTCGAGGTCCGTCCCAGCGCGGTGTCGGACATCCCCACCGAAACCCAGGAGTTCGGCGCCGGTGAAGTCACCTACGACCTATCCGAACTGGACTTCGCGGAGACTGACCCGGTCACACTGTCGATCGACCAGGGTGTCGGCGAGCTGACAGTCCTCCTGCCGCCGGACGTCGACGTCACGATCAATGCCGATCTCGTCGTCGGCGAGATCCAGGCGCTGAACAGGGTCTCCGGCGGATTCGGCAGCGAAGTGCGAGTCGTCGACGACGGTGCCGACGGCCCCGGTGGCGGCGAGCTCGAATTACAACTGGATCTCGGAGCCGGACAGATTGAGGTGCGCCGTGCAGCGGCATGAAATCGACGTCGTATCGCTCGTCTTCGGTCTTCTCTTCTTGGGAGTGAGTGCCATGTGGCCGCTGGTCCACTTCGACATCCTCGGCCTGCCCGGCCTGGAGATCGCGGCGCCGGTGCTGCTCGTCTCGGTGGGGCTGGCCGGGCTGATGGCCTCGTTCAGCCGGCTCCGTCGCGGTCGCTAGCTCGGCACGCTCGTCGCCAGGCCGGCGCCGATATCGTGAAGCGGTCGATGCAGCCGAATTGGTACGAGGTGTGCGGGTGGCTGAGACAGGGCGACGCCAATGACATCTCCGTGGGACAGCGGTGACTTCTCCGACCGGGCCGTACGGTCACTCGTCGACGCCTTTCTGGCCGAAGACCCCAACTGGCGGCATTGGCCGGGCGACAAGGCAACGATCCTCGACATCGGTAATCAGGAGGACGAATGGGTGATCGCTGTCCGGAAGGGGGTCGTCACCTTCGAGACCATCTCCCGCGGCCATCGGCAAGTGAGCGCCGTATTCAGCCGCGCCCGGGACGCCTGGCGCTTCCTGATCATGCAGCAAGGGGACTCCTATCGATCGCCGAGGAGGATGCCCTCCATCAACCCCCGCGAACTCGCTCCAGGCACTGCGCTCGAACGTGTAGCGTCGGGTCATCGGCTCAGCTGGCCCGGAGGAGAGGCCACCTTTCATTTCGACTTCGCCGCCGTCGCGTTCAGCTGGGTGGCAATGGCGGAGCCCGCGGACATCGCGGCGAGCTATCGGCATGTCAACGGCGAACCACTGTTCGACCTCGGGGTCGAGCCCGGTAGTTGGCCGCCGGAACCGCGTCGACCCCGCCGGGTCATGGCCCCACCGCCAGTGGAGACCCCGCCGCCGGATGACCTCGATGCTGCCGATCTCGCCGTGATCGACGAGGTCGCGGCCCGCCTCAGCTGGCAGCGCCGCCCGCCCGTGGGCGCGGACATCTTCTCGATCGGCGATAACCAGGTCGGGCGGGCGATCAGTTACCGGCAATCACAGTTCGTGTACGAACAAACCGTGGACGAGGACTACCGGTCGGCGGTCGGCACATTCTCGACGGCAGCCGCAGCGCGGCGGTTCATGGTCGCGGAGATCAGCGTCATCTTGCGGCAGCGAACGCGGATGCCGAAAGTCACACCCAAACGGGTCGGACCGGACTGCGCCATCGAGAAGGGTCCTACCGGCTTTCTCGTAACCTCACCCGCCGGCCACGGCAACTTCAACCTCGGCTTCGTCGGCCACCAGCGCGCCTTGACGTTCGGCTGGATTGCCACCGCCAGCCTGGCTGACATCGCGGCGAGCTTCCAGCACCCCAACGGTGGGCCAATCTTCGATCTTGACGACGCTCGCGCATTCCACCAGCCACCCAAGCCAAGTGCGAGGGTCGGCGCCCTCGAGCCTCAGCCCAGCGGCACTGACGCTGCCATCGTGCTCACTCAGGAAGCTGATACCGACCTCCTCGCCGACGTGGCCGTCATCGACGAACTCCTGGCCGAGAGCTTGCTGTGGTCTCGCCGGCCCGGCTACGACCCGCTCGTCGTCGAGGTTGCGGAATTCGACGCCGAATGGGTGCTGTCCCACGGCGGGAGCGGCCATGACGCCGAGTACCGCCGGCAGGGAGGTCGAACCGTCTACGGCAGGTTCTCCTCAGCCCGCGGTGCTCGCCGCTTCGTCGTCATGGAGCTCGGCCGCCTGTGGCGCCAGTCCCACGCGGTCAAACCGATCTCGCACAAGCAGCCGGCTCCTGGTTCAGAGCTGCGCGAAACAGCCGACGGGTACCGGCTGACGTGGCCGGGCGGAGAAGCCAGGTTCGTGCAAGACCACCAGGCCATCGACTTCAGTTGGATCGCCACAGCCGAGCTCGCCGAGATCGTCGCCAGTTACACCCACCCCAACGGCGAGCCGCTCTTCGACCTCGACCGCCCGCCGCAGGCGCGCTAGAGCAAGAGGGGCTCCGACAATGCGGCGACGGCCATGTCAGGGTGGTCGGTGAACACACCGTCGACGCCGAGCGTGCGGAACATTTCGTACTCGGCGGCAGCGTCCCCGTACGTTGAGCCAGCGTTGCCCCGACCGAATTCCAGCGCGAGAAACGCGTTCTCGCTGCGGAAGGTCCACGCGTGTACCGCCAGCCCGGCGTCGTGAGAGCGCTCGACCAAACCCGTCGGCTTCGTCAGCCGGCCGGCCCGATCGCGCGGGGCGAGCAAGGACTTGTGCGCACCCAACACCTGGGCATAGGTCGAGACCTCGCGCAGCCCGTACGGGGTCACCATCTCAACTTCGTCTTCCACGAGCTGAACGAGCGGGATGGTCGTCAGTGCGGACAGGGCGCGCAGATATGTGGCGTCGAAAGACTGGATGTATACCGGCAGGCCGGAGCCGTGCACCTCTAATGCCGGGAGCAGCGCCTCGTCGTGCCGCAGGCCGAGACGGGCGAAATATGCGGGCTGCTTGATCTCCGGGTAGACGCCGATCGGACGCTCCCCCCGGCTGGATTCGGCTCGGGCAAGATCGAGGATCTCCTCGAACGTCGGTATCACAAACCGGTCGTCGTAGAGCTGGCTGTGCGGTCGGATCTCCGGTAGGCGCTCTCGCGCCCGAAGCGTCTTCAGTTCGGCGAGGGTGAAGTCTTCGACGAACCATCCGGTAACGGACCGCCCGTCGACCACTGTCGTCCGTCGACGATTGGCGAACTCCGGCCGGTGGCCGACGTCGGTCGTCGCCGAGATCTCGTTCTCGTGCCGGGCGACCAGTTCGCCGTCGGCGGTGATGACGAGGTCAGGCTCGATGAAGTCGGCTCCCTGCTCGATCGCCAGCTGGTACGACTCGAGGGTGTGCTCCGGCCGGTAACCGCTGGCGCCGCGGTGCGCGATCACCAGACAGGTCACACCGTCAGGCAATGCGCTTCAGATGTCCGAACGACAACCGCGACGCGAACCCTGCGTGACGCCCTGCTGAACCCGGCCAACTACTCCCACTCGATGGTGCCAGGAGGCTTGCTGGTGACGTCGAGCACGACCCGGTTGACCTCACGGACCTCGTTGGTGATCCGGGTGGAGATGCGTTCGACCAGTTCGTACGGCAGCCGCGACCAGTCCGCGGTCATCGCGTCCTCGCTGGACACCGGCCGCAGCACGATCGGGTGCCCGTACGTGCGCTCGTCACCCTGGACACCGACGGACCGGACATCGGTCAACAGGACGACCGGGAACTGCCACACCTCGCGGTCGAGGCCGGCCAGGGTCAGTTCCTCACGCGCGATGAAGTCGGCCCGGCGCAGGACGTCGAGGCCCTCGCGAGTGACCGGCCCTACGATCCGGATGGCCAGCCCGGGGCCAGGAAATGGGTGTCGCCACACGATCTCGGCGGGCAGGCCAAGCTGCTCCCCGACCGCCCTGACCTCGTCCTTGAACAATGCGCGCAACGGCTCTACCAGCGCGAACCGGAGGTCCTCGGGCAGCCCGCCGACATTGTGGTGACTCTTGATGTTCGCCGCGCCCTCACCACCGCCGGACTCGACGACGTCTGGGTAGAGCGTGCCCTGGACGAGAAACTCGACGTCCTCCCCCTCGGCTACTATCTCCCGCGCCGCCTGTTCGAATGCCCGGATGAACTCCCGCCCGATGATCTTGCGCTTCTGCTCGGGGTCTGCCACACCGTCCAAGGCTCCGAGAAATCTGTCTGCCGCTTGGACGACGTGCAGGTCGACGCCGGTTGCCGCGACGAAGTCACGTTCGACTTGCTCGGCCTCACCCGCCCGCAGAAGCCCGTGATCGACGAAAACGCAGCTGAGTTGGTCGCCAACGGCGCGCTGGACCAGCGCCGCCGCCACCGCGGAGTCGACCCCACCGGACAGGGCGCAGATAACCTTCTTGCCGCCGACCTGCGTGCGGATCGCCTGCACCGACTCCTCGACGATGTTGACCATCGTCCAGGTGGGTCTGGCATTGGCTATGTCAAACAGAAAGTGCTCGAGCACCACCTGACCGCGCTCGGTGTGCAGCACCTCGGGGTGCCACTGAACGCCCGCCAGCCGCCGCCCGACGTCCTCGAACGCCGCGACCGGGGCGCCGCTCGTGCGCGCCAGGACGGTGCAGCCGTCGGGGGCGCGGTTCACTGCGTCGCCGTGGCTCATCCAGACGGTGAGTTGCTCGGGTAGCCCCGCGAGCAGCGTGCCGGCAATGCCGAGGTCGACCGTCGTTCGCCCGAACTCGGACAGACCCGTCCGCGCGACCTCCCCGCCGAGCGCCAGCGCCATCGCCTGGAAGCCGTAACAGATGCCGAAGGTAGGAACACCGGTGGTCAGCAACTCCGCGTCGACTCGCGGGGCGCCATCGGCATACACGCTGGCTGGGCCGCCGGACAAGATGATGGCCGACGGTTGCCTGGCGAGCACCTGACCGACCGGCATCGTGTGCGGCACGATCTCGGAGTAGACCTTGGCTTCTCGCACTCGCCGGGCGATCAGCTGGGCATATTGCGCGCCATAGTCGACGACCAGGACGGTGTCGTGCACGGCCCCGACCCTACCGAGCGGCACCGTCGAGCGATGTCCATTGTGCGGACGGGGTGCAACGAGGTTGCGCGCCTTGGGGGTACGTCTTGGTCATTGCCCGACAGGCCGAGCGGGGAGGTCGAAGTCACTGCCCGACGGGGGCGCGCCGCCAAAACCGGGTGCGACGGGACGGCGGTGTTTCCTACCCTGGTGTGACGTGCGTGACCTTCCCGTAGCCGACCCAGGCATTCCGGACACCCGTTCCCCGGTCCGGTTCCTGCTGTGGATCGCGCGAAACCAGTGGCCGACGCTGCTGGCGGGAATCACGTTCGGCATCTGTTGGCTCGTGGCCCAGGCCGTCATGCCCTGGGCAATCGGCCGCGGCATCGAGTTGGGCGTCGTCGACGGCGACGTCGGCAGGTCGATTCGGTGGTCGCTCGTCATGCTCGGGATCGGCGTCGTCCAATCGGTAACCGGCGTCATCCGTCACCGGCTAGCAGTGTCCAACTGGCTGCAGTCGATGTTCCGCACGGTTCAGATCGTGGTCCGGCACACGGCCCGGACCGGGCCCGCGCTCACCCGGAACGTCACGACGGGCGAGGTCGTCAGCACGGTCGCAAGCGACGCTGATCACATCGGCTCGTTCTTCGATGTCCTGCAACGCTTCGTCGGCGCGATCGTGGCCTACGCAGTGGTGGCCGTTGTCCTCCTCCGAACGTCGGTCCCACTGGGCCTACTGGTCCTGCTCGGCGTCCCACTCCTGGTCGTCGGCCTGGCACCGATCCTCCGTCCACTGCAAGCTCGGCAACGAACGCAGCGCGACGCGGCGGGTCGGCTCACCGCCCTCGGTGCCGACACGGTTGCCGGCCTGCGTGTCCTGCGTGGCATCGGCGGCGAGCGAGTGTTCCTCGGCCGGTATCGGGAACGGTCGCAGGAAGTGCGCCGCGCCGGCGTCCGGGTGGCAGGGCTGCAGGCGACCCTCGACGCTGCTCAAGTGCTCCTGCCCGGGATATTCGTCGTGCTGCTGACCTGGCTAGGCGCCCGGTTCGTCCTCGCGGGCCGGATCGACGTCGGTGATTTGGTCGCGTTCTACGGCTACGCGTTCTTCCTCGTCATCCCCCTCCGGACGGCCACGACGACGGTGGAACGAGGCACCCGGGCATTGGTCGGCGCTCGCCGGATCCTCGACGTGCTCGGTGTGCCGCGCGATGTGCCCGACGATCGCAGCACCGACGCCATGCCGTCGGCTGGCGCCGTGCTGGCCGATGCCTCGTCGGGCCTGGTCGTGCGCCCGAGGATGTTCACCGCGCTGGTTTCCGCCGATCCTGCAGAGACCACCGCACTCGCCGATCGGATCGGCCGGTTCGTCGACGACAGTGGTGTCACACTCGACGGCGTCCGCGTCGTCGATCTACCGCTTTCCGAGGTGAGACGACGAATTGTCGTCAGCGAAACCGAGCCGCGCCTGTTCACCGGCACGCTGCGGGCAGGCCTCGACCCGTACCGACGACACGGCGAGGGAACATTGCTCCAGGCCGTCCACGCAGCGTCAGCGACCGATGTGTTGGACGCGCTTCCCGACGGGCTGAACGGGCTGGTCGAGGAACGCGGGCGAGCCTTCTCCGGTGGACAAAGGCAGCGGATCACGCTGGCCCGAGCGCTCGTCAGCGACCCCGAGATTCTGATCCTGGTCGAACCGACCAGTGCGGTCGACGCCCACACCGAGGCCCGGGTGGCCGAACGACTGCATGATGCCCGGACCGGCCGGACCACCGTCGCGACGACCACGAGCCCGCTGGTTCTCGACCGAGCCGACCTGGTCGTCTGGCTGGAGAACGGCAAGGTCGCCGCACAGGGGGTGCACCGCTTCCTGCTCGCCGAGAACGCGGCGTATCGCGACACAGTGACGCGCGGGGAGGAATCATGACTACCGCGCTTCCGGTTGCGACCTCGGCTCAAGTCCGGGTCGAGGCGAAGCGATTGCTCCGCGACCGCCGCGGACCGGTCGCCTGGTCGCTGATCCTGCACATCGGCGCGGCACTTGCCGGACTGGCCGGACCGTGGCTGCTGGGCACCCTGGTCGACGCCGATCACCGAGGGAACCACGACGACGCGGGTCGATCTCCTAGCCGGCGTGCTGGCGGTATTCGTCCTCCTGCAGACGGTCCTGACTCGCGCCGCGCGCAAGGCGTCCTTCGTCATCGGGGAAGGCGCCTTTGCCGATCTGCGGGAGACATTCATGCAGCGCGTCCTCGCGCTGCCGTTGTCGACGGTGGAGCGCGCAGGGACAGGTGACCTGATCTCCCGAACAACCGGTGACGTCGACACCATGGCCCGCACGGTGCGCTTTGCGATCCCCGAGACGATCGTGGCTTTGATCATGACCGTCCTCACCGTTATCGCGGCCGTGTTGGCCAGTCCACAGGTCGCGCTGGCATGCGTCGCCGGGGCGCCGGTGCTGATCGCCGCGACGCGCTGGTACTTGCGCCGGGCGCCGGCCGGCTACCTCTGGGAGCGGGCGTCATACGCGACCTTGAACGGCACCGTCACAGAGACCGTCGAGGGTGTGCGGACCATCGAGGCACTCAGCCTCGCGGATGAGCGGATCGCCCGTGCGGACGCCGATCTCCGTGAGGCCATGGCGGCAGAGCGCCGGACGCTGTACTTGCGTACCGTCTGGTTCCCCGCAGCGGAGTTGTCCTATCTCCTGCCGGTCGTGGCGACATTGGCCTGGGGTGGGTGGCTCGCGGCCCGCGACATCGTCACTGTCGGGCAGGTGACGACCGTCGTGCTCTACATGGTCCAGATCGTCGACCCGGTGGATCGCCTGGTCTCCTGGCTGGACGAGATCCAGATCGGGGCGACCTCACTCGCCCGACTCGTCGGCATCGCCTACGTGCCGCCGGACCGACGCGAGAGCGGCGAACTGCCGAAAGACGATCATGTCCGAGCTGCACATGTTCGGTACGCGTATCGCGAGGGCCACGACGTGCTGCACGGCATCGACCTGGACCTGCGACCAGGCGAGCGGTTGGCTGTTGTAGGCCCATCGGGAGCCGGCAAGTCGACGCTCGGCCGCCTGCTCGCTGGCATCCATCCCCCGCGCACTGGCCGGGTGGAGGTCGGAGCAGTCCGGCTGGTCGACCTCCCGCTGGACCAACTGCGCCGCGAAGTCGTCTTGGTCACTCAGGAGCACCACGTGTTCGTCGGAACGCTTCGCGACAACCTTGCACTCGCGGCTCCCCACGCCACCGACGCCGAGCTGTCGACCGCGCTTGCGGCTGTCGGTGCGACGGACTGGGTCGACTCGCTGCCGCACGGGCTCGACACGGCAGTGGGTTCCGGCGGGCACCTGGTTGGACCGGCCCAAGCTCAGCAGGTAGCACTCGCCCGCATCGTGCTGGCCGACCCGCACACTCTCGTGCTGGACGAGGCGACCTCGCTACTGGATCCCCGAGCCGCACGTCGGCTGGAACGATCGCTGGCATCGGTGCTCGACGGCCGAACAGTCGTGGCAATCGCCCACCGGTTGCACACAGCACATGACGCCGACCGAGTCGCTGTCGTCGAAGACGGTCTGCTCACCGAGCTCGGCACCCACGCGGAGTTGGTGGCCCACGGCGGCGCGTACGCCGCGCTGTGGGATTCCTGGCACGGGACTGCGGCGACTGTTGTGCGCTGACCTCAGCGACGGGTGGACCAGTCGAAGACCACTCCGGTGAGTCGTTCGGACGTCTGCCACAACGCCTGGCCGACCTGCGGGTCGCGAGCACGGCGACTGAAGCGTTCACGCTCCGGTCGACCGTGCAGTCGAGCGAACCCGCCGGGACCGAAATAGTCGGCAGGACCGACGTCCGGGTCAGTGGCGGCGCGAAGAAGCGGGAGTGCTCCCACCTCGGGGGGTTGGCTAAAGACCCGGTTGGCCGACGCGGCCAGCCATTCACTGAGTGCGCTTCCCGCCATCCGAGGACCGGTTGCCTGCAGATTTGTGCCTGCCCAGCCTGGATGTGCTCCGACGGCCAGCAGTTTCGCTCCAGCGGCCGTCGCCCGTCGGTGCAACTCGTACATGAACGCCAGGTTCGCGAACTTCGAGCGGCCGTACGCCAGCCATTTGTCGTACCGGTGCCGTGAACCGAGGTCACCCGAGAGGTCACCCGAGAAGTAGGCGCCAAGCCAGTGCATGTTGCTGCTGACGACCACGACCCGGGCGGATGGCCGGGTGAGCAGGAGAGGGAGTAGGCAGCCGGTGAGCGCGAAATGGCCGAGATGATTGGTGCCGAACTGCAACTCGAACCCGTCGGCGGTCTGCCGCCGCGGGGTGGCCATGACCCCCGCGTTACATATCAGCAGATCGAGTCGCGGGTGGCTTCGCGAGACGGTCCGGGCGAACTCCCGCACCGATGCTAGGTCGGCCAGGTCCAAGCGGCTCAGTTCAGCCGAGCCGGGGACATCCGCCAACGCTGTCTGGCTTCGTTCGAGGTCACGGCAAGCCAGCACGACGTGGGCACCATGCCGGCCTAGTTCGATCGCGACCTCGCGACCGAGGCCAGAGTTCGCACCGGTGACGACGGCCGTCCGGCCATCGAGATCTGGGATGTCCTCGCTGGTCCAATTCCTCACGGTCGGCCGGCGCGGCGCATGACTCGGAATGCATGCGTCAACGAATCGGCGAACCGGTCGAACCCCATGCCGCCGATCGGGCCCACGCCGTGCATCCGCTGGACCGCGATTCCCTGCGGCTCGGTGTACCGCAAGATGCCTTCTCGGCCGTGCCGGCGCCCCACGCCCGAGTCCTTCATGCCGCCGAGGGGAAGGTCGTGGCTGCCCCACGCCGCCGCGTAGCCCTCGTTGACATTGACGGTGCCGTATTGGAGCCGCTTGGCAACGGCCACGCCACGATCGCGGTTCGACGTCCAGACGCTCGCGTTCAGCCCGTACGGTGTCGCATTCGCCGCGACAACGGCCGCATCGTCGTCGGGAACGCTGTCAATGGAAACCACGGGCCCGAAGGTCTCCTCGTCGGCGACCAACATGCCCGGGCGCACGCCGTCGAGAATCGTCGGCTCAAAGAACCACGGCCCGAGATCAGGACGCGGGTTGCCACCGGTGAGTACGCGCGCACCCTTGGCGACGGCATCTTCGACATGCTGGACGACCTTGTCCAACTGTTCCTGCGATACCAGTGAGCCCATGTCGCACGAGTAGTCGTACGCCGCGCCGAGCCGCACGGCCCTCGCCCGGTCGACAAAGCGCTGCTGGAACTCGTCGCGCATCGGGGTCGCCACGTAGACGCGCTCGGTCGACACACACAGCTGCCCGGCGTTGGCAAAGCAGGAGCGAACCGCACCTTCGGCAGCACGATCGAGATCGGCGTCGTCGAGGACGAGAAGCGCATTCTTGCCACCGAGTTCGAGCGAGGCGCCGACGAGCCGCTCGCCGAGGCGTCGGGCTATGGTCCGGCCGGTGGCCGTCGAGCCGGTGAACGACACGTAGTCTGCGTGCTCGACGACGGCGCTGCCG
Organism: uncultured Actinomycetota bacterium; assembly: GCA_963831385.1. Lineage (GTDB taxonomy): Bacteria > Actinomycetota > Actinomycetes > Jiangellales > Jiangellaceae > JACVRX01. The sequence goes on along the minus strand of CAWHPW010000012.1, from coordinate 33,046 downwards.
ATCGTCGCGCCATCACCGACGACGATCTGCCACAACGCCTCCGGCAGGCCGGCCTCCACCGCAATGGACCGAGCGAGCAGAGCCGTCAGTACCCCCAGCGTGTCCGGCTTGTGAACCACGGCATTGCCGGCGACGAACGCAGGCAGGCTGTCGGAGATGGCCAAGGTCAGCGGATAGTTCCAGGGTGAGATCACGCCGACGACTCCCACCGGATGACGGACCTCGATGGCCAGCGTCAGGCCGGGGACCAGCCCCAGCCGGCGACGGTCCCGCAGCAGACGAGGGCCACGTACCGACGCGTACCGCGCGGCCAGTGCAACGTCGCCGATCTCCTCGAACGCGTCGCGCCGGGCCTTGCCCGCCTCGGCCTGCACGACATCGGCGATCGTGGACTGCCGGTCCAGGATCAGGTCGTGGATCCGCCCGACGATTCGCGCCCGTTCGTCGACAGGTCGAGCCGCCCACCCTGGCTGCGACTGCCGGGCGGCCCGGAACGCAGCGTCGACGTCGGCGGGGACGGATAACGGGATCTCGGCCAGCGGCCGGCCGGTAAACGGTTCGACGGCAGTCATGCGGCCGGCCCGCGGCCGAGCCACGACCTCGTCGGCCAGCTGCTCGAGAAGACCGAGATCGACGACTCGGTCGGGTGACGACGGCGCCGTCATGGTCACAGCCAGCAGCCTACGTCCGTCCGGCGACATCACCCCCTCGCCATGGCGCACGCGTCAGCGCAGAACTGTGACCTCGACCCGCTGGAACTCCTTGACCTCGGTGTATCCCGTGGTCGCCATGGCCCGACGCAGAGCGCCGACCAGGTTCATCGACCCGTCCGGGACCGAGGACGGGCCGAGCAGAATCTGCTCGAGTGGACCGACGGTGCCCACGTCGACTCGCGCGCCGCGCGGGAGCAGCCGGTGGTGCGCTTCCGAACCCCAGTGCCGCCCCCGCCCGGGAGCCTCGGTGGCCCGGGCCAGCGGGGAGCCGACCATCACCGCGTCGGCGCCGCAGGCGATGGCCTTGGCGACATCGCCGGAGCGGGAGATTGAACCGTCGGCCACGACGTGGACGTATCGCCCGCCCGACTCGTCGAGGTAGTCCCGACGGGCCGCAGCGACATCAGCCACGGCGGTGGCCATCGGGACGCTCAGGCCGAGCACCGAACGTGTGGTGTGGGCGGCCCCACCGCCGAACCCCACGAGCACGCCAGCAGCGCCGGTCCGCATCAAGTGCAGGGCGGCCTGGTACGTGGCACAGCCGCCCACGATGACCGGGACGTCCAGTTCGTAGATGAACTGCTTGAGGTTCAACGGCTCGGCCCGGCTGGACACGTGCTCGGCCGACACCGTGGTACCCCTGATCACGAACAGATCGACGCCTGCGTCGAGCACAGCCTCGTGATAACGCTTGACCCGCTGCGGGGAGAGGGCGCCGGCCACTGTGACGCCGCCGTCGCGAACCTCGCGGAGCCGGCTGGCGATCAGCTGCTCACGGACCGGCTCGTGGTAGAGCTCCTGCAGCCGTCGGGTGGCTCCCTCGGCGTCAAGTCGCGAGATCTCCGCCAGCAGGGGCTCTGGCTCGTCGTAGCGGGTCCACAGCCCTTCCAGGTCGAGTACGCCGAGCCCGCCGAGCTTCCCGAGCAGAACTGCCGTCGAGGGGGACATCACCGAGTCCATCGGTGCCGCGATCAACGGGATCTCGAACCGATACGCGTCGATCTGCCAGTGGGTCGAGACCTCCTCGGGATCCCGAGTGCGCCGGCTGGGGACGATGGCGATGTCGTCGAAGGCGTAGGCCGCACGGCCGCGCTTGCCCCGGCCGATCTCGATCTCGGTCACCGGCACAGGGTACGCGGGCCAGGAATGCGATCAGGTGAAGGAACCAGCTGAACGGATGGCGGTCGTGAACGTGATCATCTTCAGCGGGAGGAGTAGTTGGGGGCCTCGGCCGTCATCTGGATGTCGTGCGGGTGCGACTCGGTCAGCCCGGCGGCGGTGATGCGGACGAACCGGCCACGCTCCTTCAGGTCGGCAATCGTGCGGGCTCCGACGTAGAACATCGACTGCCGTAGCCCACCGGCGAGCTGGAAGGCGACCGCCGACAGCGGACCGCGGTAGGGCACCTGGCCCTCGATTCCCTCGGGAACGAGCTTGTCGTCGGATGTCACATCGGCTTGGAAGTAGCGGTCCCGGGAGCCTGACGTCGCGGCGTCGCGCTGACGAAGGGCTCCCAGCGAGCCCATACCTCGATAAGACTTGAACTGCTTGCCGTTGACATAGATGAGCTCTCCCGGGCTTTCTTCGCAGCCGGCCAGCAGGGACCCGAGCATCACCGTGTCCGCACCCGCGACCAACGCTTTGGCGATGTCGCCGGAGTACTGCAGACCGCCGTCGCCGATGACGGGCACGCCGGCCGGCGCGCACGCTTGTGCGACGTCATGGATCGCGGTGACCTGTGGGACGCCAACTCCGGCGACGACCCGCGTCGTGCAGATGCTGCCGGGTCCGACGCCGGCCTTCACGGCGTCGGCGCCCGCGTCGACCAGCGCCTGCGCGCCCTGTCTTGTCGCGACGTTCCCGCCGACGACCTCGACTCGGCCCGCAGCGGGCTCGGCCTTGAGCCGCCGGACCATGTCGAGCAGAAGGCGGGTGTGCCCATGCGCCGTATCGACGACGAGGACGTCGACACCGGCGTCGATCAGCGCCATCGCCCGTACCCATGCGTCGCCGAAGAAGCCGACCGCGGCGCCGACCATCAGCCGGCTCTCCGCGTCCTTGGTCGCATGGGGGAACTGCTCGGACTTGACGAAGTCCTTGACGGTGATCAAGCCGGTCAGCCGGCCGTCGGCGTCGACCAACGGCAATTTCTCGATCTTGTGCTTGGCCAGCAGTGCGAACGCGTCGTCGGCCTTGATGCCCTCGGGAGCCGTCACCAGCGGCATGGGTGTCATGACCTCGCGGACCCGCCGCTCGGGGTACTGGTCGAACGGCACGAACCGCAGATCCCGGTTGGTGACGATGCCAACGAGGACTTGGCGATCGTCGACCACGGGGAGGCCGGAAATCCGGTATTGGGCACACAGCGCGTCGACCTCGGACAGGGTGGCGTCCGGGCCGGTGGTCACGGGATCGGTGACCATGCCGGACTCAGACCGCTTGACCAGGTCGACCTGACCGGCCTGGTCCTGGATCGACATGCTGCGGTGCAACACGCCCAGACCGCCTTGGCGGGCCATCGCGATGGCCATTCGGGCCTCGGTCACCGTGTCCATCGCCGAGGAGACCATCGGCATCCGGACCGAGATGTTGCGGGTGAGCCGCGACGTGGTGTCGACCTCACTCGGGACGACGTCGGACTCGCCCGGCAGCAACAGCACGTCGTCGAAGGTCAATGCGAGGACGGCGAACGGGTCGGGGACTTCGGCGGCAGGAGATGCCATGTCACCTTCCTACTGGTGGAGAACCCGTCCTCATCGTAGACGCGACCGCTGGCGGCATGCCGGTGCGGAAGTGCGTGCCCAGCAGGGTCAACGGGTACGCAACTTTGCCAGCCGCTCGGCGGCTTCGGCGAGCACGTCGTCTCGTTTGCAGAACGCGAACCGAACCAGGGAACGTGCCGCCTGTGGGTCGTCATGGAAGACCGCGACCGGAACCGCTGCCACACCGACCAGCTCCGGGAGCCGCAGGCACAGCTCGAGGCCGTCGTCGAATCCCAGCGGCGCCGCGTCGGCGATCACGAAGTAGGTACCCGACGACGGGAAGACGTCGAAGCCTGCTTCTTCCAGCCCGGCGGAGAGGATGTCTCGCTTGTGCTGCAGTCTTGCGGCCAGAGTGAGGTAGAAGTCGTCGTCGAGGGCCAGCGCCCGCGCGACAGCGGGTTGAAACGGCGCTCCGTTGACATAGGTGAGGAACTGTTTCACCGCGCGAATCGCCGCGGTGACCATTGCCGGGGCGTGCAACCAGCCGATCTTCCAGCCCGTCACCGAGAACGTCTTGCCCGCTGACGAGATCGTCACCGTGCGTTCGGCCATGTCCGGCAGCGTCGACATCGGGACGTGCGGGACGCCGTCGAAGGTCTGGTGTTCGTAAACCTCGTCGGTGACGACCAGTACGTCGTGCCTGCTGGCAAGTTCGGCAATTAACTGAAGCTCGGGCCGAGAGAAGACCTTGCCGGTCGGGTTGTGCGGCGAGTTGAGCAGGACCAGCCGGGTCCGCTGGCTGAATGCGGCGGTCAGCTCATCCGGATCGAAGGAGAAGTCCGGCCGCCGCAACACGACAGTGCGCCTGGCGGCTCCTGACAACGCGATCGAGGCGGCATACGAGTCGTAGTACGGCTCGAACGTGACAACCTCGTCGCCCGGTCCGGTCAGGGCGAGGATCGTCGCGGCGATCGCCTCGGTGGCTCCGGCGGTGACGAGGACGTCGGCGTCCGGGTCGACCTCGAGCCCGTAGAAGCGTTTCTGGTGCGCCGCGATCGCCTGACGCAACTCTGGGGTGCCCGGACCGGGCGGGTACTGGTTCGCACCCGACCTGATCGCAGCGACCGCGTCTTCGAGCAGCGACGGTGGACCATCGGTGTCGGGGAAGCCCTGTCCGAGGTTGATCGCGCCGGTTCGGACAGCCAGCGCCGACATCTCCGCGAAGATCGTCGTGACGTACGGCCGCATCCGCTCGACGAGCGGCAAAGCATCCGGTGTCACGCGCTCACCGTACGGCCATGCCCGGGTGGCGGGCTTCCGGTCGCAGCTGAAGGGCGCGGCGAGGGATGTCGGCTCGGGCGTGGCCGGGCGTTGAGGCCGACGAAGTCGGCCGACGGGCGGAGCCGACATCCCTCGATGCGACCGGAAGGGGGACTGAGCAGGAACGTCAGTGGCTGTGGCCGTGGCCGTGGGCATGTCCGTGGCCCGCCGCCTCCGGCTCCGGCTCCTCGGGCTTGTCGACGATTAGCACCTCGGTCGTGAGCAGCATGCCGGCGATCGACGCGGCGTTCTGCAGGGCCGATCGGGTCACTTTGACCGGGTCGATGACGCCCTGAGCGACCAGGTCGCCGTACTCGCCGGTCTCGGCGTTGAACCCGCCGCCGGACTCGTCGGAGTTGACCTTGGCAACGACCACGTACCCGTTCTCGCCGGCATTCTCGGCGATCCAGCGCAACGGCTCGACGAGAGCGGCACGGACGACACGCAATCCGGTCAGTTCGTCTCCGGTCAGCTCGAGTTTGTCCAACGCCGACGCGGCGTGAACCAGCGCGCTGCCGCCGCCGGCAACGATGCCTTCTTCGATCGCGGCCCGGGTCGCGGAGATCGCGTCCTCGATGCGGTGCTTGCGCTCTTTCAGCTCGACCTCGGTGGCAGCTCCGACCGAGATCACGCAAACGCCGCCGGCGAGCTTTGCCTGCCGCTCCTGCAGTTTCTCGCGGTCCCAGTTCGAGTCGGTGTTCTCGATCTCGAGACGAATCTGCGCCAGCCGTGCCTCGATGTCGGAGGACTCACCGCCGCCGTCGACGATCGTGGTGTCGTCCTTGGTCACGACGATGCGACGCGCAGTGCCGAGAACGTCGAGTCCGACCTGGTCGAGCTTGAGCCCGACCTCGGGCGCAACGACCTGGGCCCCGGTGAGCACCGCCAGGTCCTCGAGCGTCGCCTTGCGACGGTCGCCGAACCCGGGTGCCTTGACGGCGATACCGGTGAACGTGCCCCGGATCTTGTTCACGACAAGCGTGGCGAGCGCCTCTCCGTCGACGTCCTCGGCGACGATGAACAGCGGCTTCCCGGACTGGATCACCTTCTCCAGCAGCGGCAGCAGGTCGGCGACGGTCGAAATCTTGCCCTGGTGCAGCAGCACGTGGACGTCCTCGAGGACGGCTTCCATGCGTTCGGTGTCGGTGACCATGTACGGGCTGAGGTAGCCCTTGTCGAACTGCATACCTTCGGTGAACTCGAGCTCGGTGCCGAAGGTCTGGGACTCCTCGACGGTGATGACACCGTCCTTCCCGACCTTGTCGAACGCCTCGGCGATCAAGGTGCCGATCTCACCGTCCTGCGCACTGATACCCGCGACGGCTGCGATCTCGGACTTCTCGTCGACCGGACGAGCATCGGCCAGCAGCTTGTCGGCAACGGCTTCGACCGCCGTGTCGATGCCCCGCTTCACTGACATCGGAGCTGCGCCCGCGGCAACAGCCTTCAGCCCCAAGTGGACCATGGCCTGGGCGAGGACAGTCGCGGTCGTGGTTCCGTCGCCGGCGACGTCGTTGGTCTTGGTCGCGACCTCCTTAGCGAGCTGGGCGCCGAGGTTCTCGTACGGGTCCTCGAGCTCGACCTCACGAGCGATCGTCACGCCGTCGTTCGTGATCGTGGGCGAACCGAACTTCTTGTCGATGACGACGTTGCGGCCCTTCGGCCCGATCGTCACCTTGACGGTGTCCGCGAGGGCGTCGACGCCGCGCTCCAGCCGGCGACGGGCGGCCTCGTCGAACTCCAAGATCTTGGGCATGAAAACGAAGTCCCTTCGAAAATGCGGACGCCCCGGGCAGCTCCGGCTAGCGGAACCGCACCGGGGCGCCGGCTACCACGCTGTCGTCAGCGGGTCACTTGGCGATGACGGCGAGCACGTCGCGTCCGGAGAGGATGAGCAGATCCTCACCGTCGTACTTGACCTCGGTGCCGCCGTACTTGGAGTACAGAACCTTGTCGCCCACGGCGACGTCGAGCGGGATGCGCTTCGAGCCGGCGTCGTCCCAACGCCCGTCGCCGATGGCGAGCACCTCGCCCTCCTGCGGCTTCTCCTTGGCGGTGTCCGGGATGACGAGCCCGGAGGCCGTGGTCTGCTCCGCGTCCAGCGGCTTGACCACGATCCGGTCTTCGAGCGGCTTGATGGAGACCGACACTTGCTGACCTCCCCTTTCGCGGGATGTCACGGGTTCGCTTGGCATGGCCTGTCCACCGTCGTCGCGGGTGCCGGTGAGCCGGGCCAGGTTGGCACTCTCCCTAGGGGTGTGCCAACTCGAAACCTAGCACTCTGCGGGGCCGAGTGCCAACGGGCGGGGGTCCCATCTATCCGGCAACCGACAGCCTGGGTCACCCACACCCGCGCCGCTCGACCTCGCCCACGTCGACTGGAAGTCTCCCGCCCCCGACCGCGGTGCCGGCGAGGACGTCGATCAGAGCTCGAAACGCCGACGGCGTTCGGCCGTACAGGGCGATCCGGGCCGTGGTCGCGGAACTGTTCTCGAGTCCGTACGGGGTGTCGAGTGCGACGACGACATCGCCGGAGCCGGCTCCGTCTCCCCCCAGCAACCGCACGACGCTCCCAGAGCCGACCGCCAACCCGGCCGCGGCGGCGGCCTGCGCGAGCCGGGCCCGATCCGTTTCTGTTCCCCCCACGATCTGGATGGATTCGCCGACGAGCGGCCCGCTGCAAGGCCCGGAAACGACCGTCAGACCAGCGAGCGAGACCTGGTACGACAGCGAGGAATGATCGGCCACGACGGTCGGCTCCGGCGCCGCAGTCTCCCCTTGTTTGATCATCAGCGCGACCCCGCGGGTGGCCGCCTCGGCAAGCCGAGCGGCCGGCAGCCGGCCCTCGGCCACTGCTGCAACGACCGCGGCGTGGGCGGCAATAGCGTCCGCAGGCATCAAGATGACGTCGACACCGGCCACCAGCGCTCGGACGGCCGCTTCTCCCGAGCCGTAGGCATCCGCCACAGCGGCCATGTTCTGTGCGTCGGTGGCGACCAGCCCGTCGAACCCGAGACCGATCCGGAGGAGCCCGATCACCTTGGCAGAGAGAGACGACGGCACGCCGGGATCGACCGCTTCGACGTCGATGTGCGCCGCCATCACGGCCGGCACACCGGCGTCGACCACGTTGGCAAACGGCACCAGGTCCCGAGCGCGCAGCTCGGAGAGGGTCGCCGTCTGCACCGGCAGCTCCACGTGACTGTCGGCGGGCACCGAGCCGTGGCCGGGGAAGTGTTTGGCGACGGCAATGATTCCAGCGTCGGCGTAGCCGCGCACTGCTCCCGAGACCACGTCGGCGACGATCGCCGGATCGGAGGATGCGGATCTGCTGCCGATAGTCGGGTCGTCCGGGCCACGCGTCACGTCGGCGACCGGCGCGAAGACCATGCTGAAACCGAGCGCTCGCAGTTCAGCCCCACTTGCCCGTGCGGCTCGCCGGGCGAGCGCCCTGTCGCCGGCAGCGCCGAGCGTCATCAGGCTGGGAAACTCCGTCAACGGCGCGCCGATTCGTGCGACTCGGCCGCCCTCCTGGTCGACTCCCACGGCCAGCGGGTAAGGCCGGTCGTTCGCCGCCTGGAGCGCAGCGATGTCCTCGCGTACCTGATCGGCCGACCCGACGTTCCTGCCCATCAGGATCACGCCGCCGACGTTGAGGTCGCGGATCAATGCGGTGGCCGTCTCGACGGACGCGTAGTCGGCAATGAGTACCTGCCCGGCCTGCTCCTGCACCGACATCGCTGCGACGAGTTGGCTCGCCCGGTCGTACTGGTCGCGGGTCGGGCCCCAGGGAAGCGGTGGTGGAGGCGTAGGTCTGCGGACGGCAGCCGCCGGAGCCGTGCGCTGCGCCGGCGCAGGTTCCGCCGCGGGGGTGTCCTCACCCGAGCATGCGGCAGCCAACAACGCGATGACCGTCGCGACCAGAACCGGGAGGCGCATCGGGCCAGTGTCCCCGGACCTCGCGGGCAGACCGGCACCGGGATGGCCGGTCAAACAAGTACGTCGGTAACTGGCATGGACGAGTCTGCGGCGAGGTCGAGCGGGCTCGGCGGCCGGCCTCGCGCAACGATCTCTGCTCCCAACGCGGCCACCATCGCGCCGTTGTCCGTACACAACCCTGGCCGCGGCACCCGCAGCTCGACGCCGGCGGCCGTGCATCTTTCGGCGGCGAGCGCGCGGAGCCGCGAGTTCGCCGCCACGCCACCACCGATCAACAAGGCCGCGACATCGTGTTCGCGGCACGCCAGCACAGCCTTTCGGGTGAGGACGTCGGCGACCGCCTCCTGGAAGGCCGCTGCCACGTCGGCCACCGGCACCGGCTCACCGGCGAGCTCCCGCGCCTCGACCCACCGGGCCACTGCGGTCTTCAGGCCGGAGAAGGAGAAGTCGAACCGGTGCCGCAGCATGTCTCGCGGCCCGGTCAGGCCGCGCGGAAACTCGATCGCCGAGGGGTCGCCATGACGGGCTGCCCGGTCGAGGGGAGGGCCGCCGGGAAAGGGCATCCCCAGCAACCGCGCCACTTTGTCGAACGCCTCCCCGGCCGCATCGTCGATAGTCGCTCCCAGCGGCTCGACGTCGCCGGTGATGTCCTCGACCAGGAGCAGCGACGAATGGCCCCCCGAGACCAGCAGCGCGACGGTCGGTTCCGGCAGGTTTCCGTGCTCGAGCTGGTCGACGGCGACGTGGGCAGCCAGGTGGTTGACCCCGTAGAGCGGCACCCCCAGCCCGACCGCCAGGGCCTTCGCAGCGGACACCCCTACCATCAGTGCGCCGGCCAAGCCTGGCCCGCTCGTTACCGCTACGGCGTCCACCTGGCCCAGCTGGACATCGGCGGTTCGACAGGCCCTCTCGACGGTGGGGACGATCGCCTCGAGGTGCGCCCGGCTGGCCACTTCGGGTACGACGCCGCCGAACCTCGCGTGCTCCTCTACCGAGCTCGCGACGGCGTCGGCGAGGAGCTCGTGTCCCCGCACCAGTCCGATGCCCGTCTCGTCGCACGACGTCTCGATCCCGAGGACCAGGGGGAAGGCGGCGAACACGAAGTCGATGCTGTCATGTCGTCCGCGCCCCTCCGGCTGAGCACCAGATCAGGGGTCGCCTCGGAGGCGGCGCACGACATCCGGCAGGGATGCAGACAGCATGGTCCAGGCCAAGTATCAGCGGGCTGAGATGACACGGCGCAGCACCAAGGCATCGATGCGACCGGCGTCGTAGTAGCCGCGCCGACGGGAGATCTGCTCGAACCCGTGCCCGCGATAGAGCGCGAGCGCGGCCTCGTTGTCCGCCCGGACCTCCAGAAGCACTGTGCTGACACCACGCCGGATCGCCTCGTCGACGAGCGCCGTGAGCAAGGTGGTCCCGATCCGGCGCCGCTGGTGGGCCGGCGCCACGGCCAAGGTCTGGACGTCTGCGGTGTCCCCCGTGGCCATCAGCCCTGCGTAGCCGGCCAGATCACCGTCGAACTCGGCGACGACATACCAACGCGTCTGCGGAACACCGGCGAGCTCGGACTCGAAGTGCTCAGCCGACCAGGGCGGATCGTTGGCAAAGAGTGTCTGCGCCAGCGGCACGAGCGCGTCCACATCGGCGGAGCGCATCGGGCGCAACCGGACCGTCACCGCGAAAGGACCGGTTTGCGCCCTGCCGGCGGCCGCGCATCGGGTCGCCGGAGGTAGATCGGCTGAGCGGGCAGAATCGGCACGTGGTGATCTGCCACGGCGACCGCCAGATCACCAGCGCTGGGAAACTGCGGTGTGACTGGGTTGGTGAAGGCTTCCGGGTAGAGCCGAGGACCCGCACCAGCCACCGGCAGATCGGTTGCGACCGTGGACGGAGCCACAACGTCGGGCCCTGCCGTCCGCCGCCCAACTTCGTCATACGCGGCCCAGTAGACCTCCCGCCGCCGGGCGTCAGTCGCGACGGCGAACGGGCCTTCGACGGAGACACCGCGCGCCACCACGTCGAGACTGCACACACCACGCGCCGGGATGGCGAGGACGTGCCCGAGCATCCGTGCGGTGACCAGACCGATCCGCAACCCGGTGAAGGGTCCCGGACCGACGCCGACCGCGATCTCCGTCAGCTGTCGGCGGTCCACACCGGCGGAATCGAGCAGGTCGACTATCGCGGGCCCGAGAAGTTCCGTGTGCCGGCGAGCGTCGACGATCGTCGACTCCGCAACCACGCGCTCGCCATCATGTAGCGCCACCGTCACGGCCGGTGTCGAGGTGTCGAGAGCGAGCAGCACGGGCCCAGGCTACGGGGGTCAGCCGGCTCCGGCTGCGAGCGCGACAAGCGAGAGGTCGACTCCAGTCCACCGGTCACCGACCGGCGTGATCCGCACCTCGCGGACCTCGCCGAAGTCAGCGCCCTCAGTGCGATGGATATGCACCTCGAGCCGGTCCGGTCCCAGCCCCTCGGCCAAGCCTTCTCCCCATTCGACGAGCGTGACGGCCTGGTCCAGGGTCGCTTCCAGGTCAAGGTCTTCGAGCTCGTCCCAGCCCCGCAGGCGGTAGGCGTCGGCGTGCACAAGCGGTGGGCCGCCGCACAGCGACGGGTGAACCCGGGCGATCACGAACGTCGGGGAGGTGACCGGTCCTCGTACCCTGAGGCCAGCGCCGACACCTTGGGCGAACGTCGTCTTGCCGGCGCCGAGCTCTCCCCCCACCAGGACCAGATCCCCTGCCCTCAACAAGGCGGCGATGCGTTCGCCCACAGCGCGCATCGCCTCCGGGTCGGGGACGTCCAGCCGGGCCGACCGGCTCACCGTTGCCGCCACCACCGGCGTGCCCCTCGTCGCTTGGGTAAGCCGGCCTCGACCCTGTTCAGCAGTTCGGCTAGCTGCGCCGTCACCACGTCGTGCCGTTCGAACAGCACCATGTGGCCGGCGTCGGCCACCTCGACGTACGAGGCTCCGGGCAGCTGTTCTGCCAACTCCCGGCTGTGCTCGACCGGTGTCAGCAGGTCACCGACGGCACCAACGACCAGCACCGGCATGTCGCCGAACTCCCGCAGGGCTGCGCGATCGTCGTGGTCGGAAAACACGGACAGGAACTCCGCGATCACCTCGATCGGCGTCGAGGCATTCATCGACGCCGTGAACTCCACCAGTGCCGGCGAGCCGCCCTTGACGAACGAGTAGCGGCGCGTGAGGACGTAGCCGAGGTCGCTGCCGGCCCGGCGGCTGCGCTCGACCAGTTCTGGCCGACGGGCCAGCGCCGCCACCACACCGGGAGCCGCCCGATGGGTGAGGCGGCCCAACGGCCCGGGCAGGCCGAGCGAAACCCGGTCCAGGTGAGCGCTCGTCGAGATCAGGGCAACGCCGCCGACACGGTCGCGGAAAACGTCAGGCCGAGTCGCGGCCAGGGCGAGGACCGTCATGCCCCCCATCGAGTGGCCGACCAGCACCAGCGGGCCGTCGGGCACGACCTGGTCGATCACTTCGCCGAGGTCTCTGCCCAGCCGCTCGAACGTGACACTGCCCTCGGGAGCGCGGCCCGAGCGCCCGTGTGAACGCTGGTCCCAGAAAACCAGCCGGGCTCGGCCCGCGAGGTCGCGGCGCTGGAAGTGCCAGCTGTCCTGGTTCAGCGCGTATCCATGCGTGAACACCACCGTCAATGGCGAAGCGCTCGGGTCGCCGTCGACCTCCACGTGCAGCAGGACCCCATCAGCGGTCTCGACCGTCTTCGGGACACCGCGGAGTGACCCGAACTTCTCGTGCGCGTACGGGTCGTCGCCCCGAAGCGACCGGCCGACGACGTACCGCTCAGCCGCGAAGCCGACGGCGGCGCCGACCGCCGCCACGCCCAGCGCAGCGCCAACCGAACCTGCTGCGCGGCCGGCCGAGACCAGCCGGCTCACCGGGCGATCTCCTCCGTGCCGACGTACGCGCGCGGCAAGCGTGGACCGAACCGCGTGACGATCTCGTATGAGATCGTGCCGCAGGCATCGGCCCAGTCCTGTGCCGTTGGTTCGCCGCCGACACCGTCACCGAACAGAACGACCTCGTCTCCGGCGCGCGCTTCGTCAGCGCCGAGGTCCAGCACGAACTGGTCCATGCACACTCGGCCGGCGACCGGACGCACCCGGCCCGCCGCCAGCACCGGTGCCCCCGGTCCACCCTCGCCGGACGATGCATGCCGCGGAACTCCGTCGGCGTATCCCAGCGGGACGAGCCCCAGGCTGGTCATCCGGTCAGTGATGTAGGCGTGGCCGTAGGAGACGCCCTGACCAGCGTCCACCCGCTTGACCAACGACAGCTGCGCTCGGACCGACATCGCCGGGCGGAGGCCGAGATCGGCCGGGGCTGCCTGATCGGGCACCGGCGACAGCCCGTACACGGCCAAGCCGGGCCGGACCAGGTCGAAGTGTGTATGCGGCAGGGTCAAAGTGGCGGCCGAATTGGCCAGATGCCGCACCTCGGGAGTGACGCCCCGAGCCTGTGCGAACGCGACGGCGTCCTGAAAAACCCCGAGCTGACGGGCCACCGTCGGGTGCGCAGGCGCATCGGCGATCGCGAAATGTGACCACAGCCCGACGACCTCGACGACCCCCTCCGCCTCGGCTTTGAGCGCCGTGTCGACGACGCCAGGCCAGTCGGGCACGGTCGCGCCTGAGCGGCCCAACCCAGAGTCGACTTTGAGATGCAGGCGAGCCGGCCGCCCGACGTCTCTGGCTGCAGCGGCGATCTCCTCGACGGCCCAGACCGCGGCGGCGGACACGTCGACATCGGCCGATATCGCCTCGCCCCAACGCTCACCTGGCGCGGCGAGCCAAACCAGGATCCGGTTCGAAATGCCGGCGGCGCGGAGTTGAATCGCCTCAGCCAGCACGGCGGTGCCGAGCCAGGTAGCCCCGCCGGCCAGGGCTGCTCGGGCCGAGGGGACCAGGCCGTGGCCGTAGCCGTCGGCTTTCACCACGGCCAACACCTCGGCGTCGACCGCACGACGATGCAGTTCGGCCACGTTGTCGCGCACCGCGGTCAGATCGACCCGCACCTCTGCGTGCGGGACCGGCGTCTTCATGCGCCGATTCTGTCAGCCCGGTCGGTCGCTCAGTCGGTGCAGCGCCTCCGGCAGGATGTCGAGGATGGTCGTCGCACTGGGATACGCCGTCGACCGTGTGGCCAGCTGTCCTGCCACGCCGTGGACGTACGCCGCCACGCTGGCGGCGTCGATGGGTGCGAGACCGGCACCCAGCAGCGCGCCGGTCAGACCGGCGAGCACGTCGCCGGATCCGGCCGTTGCGAGCGCTGGCGTGCCCGTCGGGTTGGCCCGCACCTGGCCATCAGGCGTGACGACGAGGGTCGTCGAGCCCTTGAGGGTAACGACGGCGTTCCATCGATTGGCGGCCCTGGTGGCGTGATGAAGACGGCGGGCTTCGACCTCTTCGCGGGTCGTGTCCAACATCCGCGCCAGCTCGCCCGCGTGCGGCGTCAGCACGGCAGGCACGTCGAGCCGCTGCGGCAGAAAGCGCAGCCCGTCGGCGTCGACCACAACGGGAACCCCGTCGGACAATGCCTTGCCCAACATCCGGCCACCGCCGGCGTCGGTCCCCAGACCCGGCCCGATGACCCATGCCTGCACCCGCCCAGGGCCAGCGACCGTCTCGGGCCACCGGCCCTGTACGGCGCGGACGACATCGTCCGGGCCGACGTAGCGGACCATCCCGGCTCCGCCGCGCACGGCACCCCCGCTCGACAGCACCGCGGCCCCCGAGTACTGACCCGAACCAGCAACGACGCCCACGACGCCGCGGGCGTACTTGTCGGTCTCGCGTGCCGGCACAGGCAGCAATGCACGCACATCCGCCGGTTCCAGCAGCTCCACCGGAGGCTTGGGCAGATAGGGCGCCAAGCCGATGTCGACGGCCTCGACCCGGCCGGCCGCTCCCGCCGCCGGATCCACCACCAGAGCGACCTTGCGCGTTCCGAACGTCACGGTGGCATCGGCGACGACGTGCTCGCCGGGCAGCTCACCCGTATCGGCATCGACGCCGCTGGGAAGATCCACCGAGACGACCAGCCCGGCCTGTTCGGCCGCTAGCTTGACCAGCTGGGCGGCATCGTTGCGCAGGCCGCCGGAGCCGCCGATCCCGAGGAGTCCGTCGATGACCAGATCGGCGGCGGCCACCGAACGCACCGGCCAGTCCGTCACCGACCCACCGGCGACGCGGAGGGCAGCAAGCCCGCCCCCGTGGGCCCGCTCCGGCCGGATGAGGATCGCATCCACTCGGGCCCCCCGGCGCGCGAGTCGAGCCCCGGCGAACAAAGCGTCACCGCCGTTGTCCCCAGCACCGACGAGAAGCGTGACCCGAGCCCCATATGGTCCGCCCAGTAGCAGTGCGCATCGGGCGGCCAGGCCCGCGGCAGCTCGTTGCATCAACGCACCCGGGGGCACAGTGGCCATCAACGCCGCTTCGGCGGCGCGGATGTGCCTGACCGGATGGGCACCGATCACGGCTTGCTCTCCAGCACGACGACAGCCGACGCGATGCCGGCGTCGTGAGACAGCGACAGCAGGACGGCATCGACGCCCAGGGCCGTGCATCGTTCCGCCACCGATCCGCGCACCTCGAACCACGGTCGCCCGTCGTCGGAGGTCACCACCTCCGCATCGTGCCATCGCAGACCTTGCGGCGCGCCCAGCGCCTTGGCCAGCGCCTCCTTCGCAGCGAAGCGCGCGGCCTGTGAGGCGATCGGCCGGTCCCGCTCACGGATCGTGAACACCCGCTCCAGTAGGCGCGGCGTCCGTTCGAGCGTCTCCGCGAATCTCGCGACGTCGACGACATCGATGCCCAGGCCCACGATCACCGGAGAGCACCCCTGCCCACCAGTCGTGAAGATCGTCGTGAAGAACCGCGCGCGCGCAACCCGGCGCGGAGCAGCACAACGATCTTCACGGCACGAATGGACTACTCCACAGTCACGCTCTTGGCCAGGTTGCGAGGCTGGTCGACATCGAAGCCGCGCATGCTCGCCATTTCGCACGCGAAGACCTGCAGGGGCACCGTGGCGACCACCGGTTGGAGCAGCGTCGGGCACATGGGGACGCGGATGATGTGGTCGGCATAGGGGACCACCGCATCGTCGCCTTCCTCTGCGACAACGACCGTCCGTGCGCCCCGTGCGCGGACCTCCTGGATGTTGCTGACGATCTTGTCGTGCAGCACGGACCTGCCTCGTGGCGACGGGACGACCACGAAGATCGGGACGCCATCCTCGACCAACGCGATCGGACCATGCTTGAGCTCGCCCGCGGCAAAGCCCTCCGCATGCATGTAGGCGATTTCCTTGAGCTTCAGCGCTCCTTCGAGCGCGACCGGGTACCCGACGTGCCGGCCGAGGAAGAACACCGAGTTGGCCTGCGATAGCTCCCGCGCGAGGTCGCGTACCGGCTCCATCGTCTCGAGAACCTGGTCCACTTTCGCCGGCATGTCGGCGAGTTCAGCCACGACGGCGTTGATCTCGTCGCCCCATTTCGTCCCCCGCACTTGGCCGAGGTACAACGCGACCAGATAACAGGCGATGAGCTGAGTGAGGAACGCCTTGGTCGACGCGACCGCTATCTCGGGCCCGGCGTGCGTATAGAGCACGGCGTCGGACTCCCGGGGGATCGTCGCACCGTTGGTGTTGCAGATGGCCAGGACTCGGGCGCCCTGCTCGCGCGCGTACCGCAGGGCCATCAGCGTGTCCATGGTCTCGCCGGACTGGCTGATCGCCACGACCAGGGTCTGCCGGCCGACGACGGGGTCGCGATACCGGAACTCGCTCGCCAGCTCGACCTCGCACGGCACCCTGGTCCAGTGCTCGATGGCGTATTTCGCCACCATGCCGGCGTGGTACGCCGTGCCGCAGGCCACCACGACGACCTTGTCTACGTCGCGCAGCTCCTCGTCGGACAGGCGCATCTCGTCCAGGGACAGCCGGCCGTCGGACCCGATCCGGCCGAGCAACGTGTCGGCGACCGCCTTGGGCTGCTCGGCGATCTCTTTGAGCATGAAGTAGTCGTAGCCGCCCTTTTCCGCCGCCGAGGCATCCCAGTGGACGTGGTAACGGTGCTCCTCGACGGGGGCACCGTGGAAGTCGGTCAGTGTCACGTCGTCGGCGGTGATCTCGACGACTTGACCTTCCCCGATTTCCATGGCCTCACGGGTGTGCGCGATGAACGCCGAGACATCGGAGGCGAGGAAGTTCTCGCCCTGTCCCAGCCCGACGACGAGCGGGGAGTTCCGCCTGGCGGCTACCACCCGGTCAGGGATATCGGCGTGCACGGCGACGAGGGTGAACGCGCCGTCGAGCCGTCGGCAGACCGATCGCATGGCCTCGGCCAGATCCATACCGGTGGCCACCTCGGCCGACAGGAGGTGAGCCACCACCTCGGTGTCGGTATCCGAGGAGAACGTGACCCCGGAGTCCTCGAGGGCGGACCGGAGCCGCGCAAAGTTCTCGATGATGCCGTTGTGGATGATCGCAACCCGGTTGGACTCGTCCAGGTGTGGGTGGGCATTGCGGTCGGTCGGCGCACCGTGAGTGGCCCAGCGGGTGTGCCCGAGGCCCGTAGCGGATGACGGCAGCGGATGGTCAGCGAGCGCCTTCTCGAGGTTGGCGAGTTTGCCGGCCCGCTTGACCGATGCGAGAGCTCCGTCGGCGACGACGGCCACCCCGGCCGAGTCGTAGCCGCGGTACTCAAGCCGGCGAAGACCCTCGACGACCACATCGAGCGCCTGCTGCCCACCGACGTATCCAACGATCCCGCACACGGCGGCCAGGGTATCTCCCCGCCAGGATGGACCGGTGACTCAACCGCACGCCCTGTCCACTTTCGTCGAGCTCGATCGCGCGGCGTGGGCCGGTCTCGCTCATGACGGCGACGGCGCCGAGCCGCTGCCGCTGACAGCCAGTGAGCTCGACGCTGTTCGCAGCCTCGGCGACGAGGTCGACCTCGACGAGGTACGCGCTATCTACCTGCCGCTGTCTCGGCTGCTCAACCTGCATGTACGGGCAACCGGCCAGCTGCATGCGAGCACCAAGACATTTCTGGCGGCATTACCCGACCGCACGCCCTATGTCGTCGGTATCGCCGGATCGGTGGCGGTCGGCAAATCAACGACGGCTCGGCTGCTTCGGTTGTTGCTGGCCCGATGGTCTGACCATCCCGAGGTCGAGCTGGTGACGACCGACGGGTTCCTGCTCCCCAATGCCGAACTCGAGCGTCGCGGGCTGCTGCGGCGAAAGGGCTTTCCCGAGTCATATGACCGGCGGGCGCTGCTGCGGTTCGTCGCTGCTGTCAAGTCCGGTGAGTCGGAGGTCGTCGCTCCGGTGTACTCGCACCTGAGCTATGACATCGTGCCCGGCGACCAGATCGTGCTGCGCAGGCCGGACATCGTGCTGGTCGAGGGTCTGAACGTGCTGCAACCTGCCCGACCACGCAGCGATGGCGCTGCCGGCCTCGCGGTGAGCGACTTCTTCGACTTCTCCATCTACGTCGACGCCGCGACCTCAGACGTCCGGCGATGGTATGTCGAGCGGTTCCTCCGGCTGCGGGACACGGCATTCCAGGAGCCCGGGTCCTACTTCCACCGATATGCAGAGCTCGACCAGGACGCGGCCGTCGCCCAGGCGACCCGGCTCTGGGACACGATCAACGGGCCGAACTTGGCACAGAACATCCTGCCCACTCGCGGCCGCGCCACCTTGGTGTTGCACAAGGACGCCGACCACGCCGTCGAGTGGATCCGGCTGCGCAAGCTCTGACCTGGGCTATCGGCTACGGGGTGAGGGTGAGGGTTTCCTCGACGACGGCCGCCAACCGGTGCGCGATGGCGCGGGCTTGGTCCTCGGTCGCCGCTTCGACCATGACCCGCACGAGAGGCTCGGTACCCGATGGCCGAAGTAGCACGCGGCCGGTGTCACCCAGTTCCGCTTCGGCGCGGGTGACCGCCGCCTGCAGGACGGCTTCCGACCCGACGCGGGACTTGTCCACACCGGACACGTTCACGAGCACTTGCGGCAGCCGTTCGACCACGCCGGCCAGCTCGGCCAGCGGTCGTCCGGTATGCGCGACGCTTCCGAGCAGGTGAGCGGCGGTGAGGACGCCGTCACCCGTCGTCGCGTGGTCGAGCATGATGACGTGGCCTGACTGCTCGCCGCCGAGGGAATAGCCGCCTGCCTTCATCGCTTCCAGTACGTACCGATCTCCCACCGCCGCATTGAGGACCGTGATCTCGGAGCGCCGCATGGCGAGCCGGAATCCTTCGTTGGACATCACGGTCGCGACGACGGTGTCCTTGTAGAGCCGGCCCGACGTCCGCATGCCGAGCGCGAGCACCGCCAGGATCTGATCGCCATCGACGACGTTGCCAGCGGCATCGACAGCCAGGCACCGGTCGGCGTCACCGTCGTGGGCAATTCCTGCATCGGCGCGATGGCTGATGACGAGACTCCGCAACTGGTCAAGGTGGGTCGACCCGCAGCCGTTGTTGATGTTGAGCCCATCTGGGTCGGCGAATGCCGTGGCGACGTCGGCGCCGAGCCGCCGCAGCGCCTCCGGGGCTGCCCGGTAGGCCGCGCCGTTCGCGCAGTCGACGACAACGCGCAGCCCATCGAGCCGATGCGGTGTCGCGTCGACGATGTGCGACACGTACTGCGTGAATCCCTCGGCATAATCCCGCACCCGTCCGACAGCCGCGCCGATCGGGCGCTGCCACGGCTCGCGCAACCGGGCCTCGATCGCGTCCTCGACCGAGTCGTCGAGCTTGGTCCCACCCTTGGCGAAGAACTTGATGCCGTTGTCAGGCATCGGGTTGTGGCTCGCGGAGAGCACGACGCCTAGGTCCGCGCCCAGAGAATCGGTCAGATACGCAACGGCTGGGGTAGGCAGAACACCCGCCCGCAGCACGTCGACGCCGGCGCTGGCGAGACCGGCCACGACAGCAGCCTCGAGGAACTCTCCCGACGCTCGGGTGTCACGGCCGACGACGGCGACCGGCCGGTGTCCTGCCAACGCATCTGCCTCACCCACGACGTGGGCTGCGGCAACCGAGAGGTCGAGAGCCAGCTCGGCGGTGAGGTCCTGGTTGGCCAGGCCCCGGACACCGTCGGTGCCGAAGAGTCGGTCCACGGTGTCTCCCTGGTCGAGAAAGCGCATCGGCCCCGGAGCGTATGCCCCAGGGCCGTGCGGCGACGACAGCGGTCGGTCAGCGCTTGCTGTACTGCGGCGCCTTGCGAGCCTTCTTCAGGCCGGCCTTGCGGCGTTCCTTGGCCCGCGCATCGCGGGTCAGGAAGCCGGCCTTCTTCAACAGCGAACGGTTGTTGTCGGTGTCAGCGGAGTTGAGTGCCCGCGCAACCCCCAGGCGAAGCGCGCCGGCCTGACCGGTCACGCCACCGCCGTGGACGCGCGCCGCGACGTCGTATTGACCCTGGAGCTCGAGCTCGACGAACGGCGACTCAACGGTCTGCTGGTGCACCTTGTTGGGAAAGTACGCGGCCAGCGTGCGGCCGTTGATGGTCCACTGCCCGGTGCCGGGCACGAGCCGGACCCTGGCGATGGCCTCCTTGCGGCGCCCGGTTGCGTCAGCGGGCTCGATCGAGGAGCGCCGGGACGGCGCCGTCGTCTCGCTGGTGAACGTCTCGTCCGGCGCAATGGGTTCAGTAGCTTCGACGGGCGATGCCTCGACAGGCGATGCCTCGACGGTGGAGTCGGTCATGTCCTCGATCCCGGGAACAGTCATTGGGCGACCTGGCTGATCGTGTAGGGCACCGGCTGCTGGGCCTGATGCGGGTGCTCCGGGCCGGCGTAGACCTTGAGCTTGGACATCATCTGCCGGCCGAGCGTGTTGTGGGGCAGCATGCCTTTGACCGCCTTCTCGACGACCCGGCGGGGGTTCTTCGCCAGCAGTTCGTCGTAGGACGTGGCCCGGATACCGCCGGGGAATCCGGAGTGCCGGTACTCGATCTTGGTCTCCCGCTTGGCGCCGGTCAGCGCGACCTTGTCGGCGTTGACGATGATGACGAAGTCGCCGGTGTCGACATGCGGTGCGTAGATCGGCTTGTGCTTGCCACGCAGCAAGGTGGCGGTCTGGGTGGCGAGCCGACCGAGGACGACGTCAGTGGCGTCGATCAGGTGCCACTGACGCTGGACGTCGCTCGGCTTCGGGCTGAACGTGCGCAAGGTGGGCCTTTGCTCGGTCGAGGGATGCTGCGGTCGGGCTGGTGCACGCCCCAAACCGGCCGGGGACCAGCGGCGCACACAACGACTGCTCAGAATACCGGCCGGGCGACCGGAGGGTCAAAACCGACCAGCCAGCCAGCCGCCAGCCTGCCCCTTCGCACTTCGATGATCAAATACGCGCCACAGCGGCCGAGCGAGCTGTTTGGCGAGTATTGGATCATTGAAGTCGCCGCCGGGGTGTGGTGTTGATCTTGGCGTGGGCGGGCTTGGAGGACGATACTGCGGTCATGGCCGAGCTGACCAAGATCCTGCTCGACGAATCCGAGCTGCCCCGCCAGTGGTACAACCTCGTCCCAGATCTGCCTGCCCCGCCACCACCGGTCCTGCACCCGGCGACACATGAGCCGGTCGGACCCGATGACTTGGCCCCGCTGTTCGCGATGGCGCTCATCGGCCAGGAGGTCACGCAGGAGAGCTACGTCGACATCCCGGCCGAGGTACAGGACGTCTACCGAATCTGGCGGCCGACCCCGCTCTACCGCGCTCACCGGCTGGAGAAGGCGCTGGGAACGCCGGCCCGGATCTATTACAAGTACGAGGGCGTGAGTCCCGTCGGCTCCCACAAGCCCAACACGGCCGTCCCCCAGGTCTTCTACAACGCCCAGGAGGGAATCCGGCGGTTGACCACGGAGACCGGCGCCGGCCAGTGGGGCAGTGCGTTGGCCTTCGCCTGCGCGTTGTTCGGGGTCGAGTGCGAGATCTGGCAGGTGCGCGCCTCGTACGACGGCAAGCCGTACCGCAAGTCGATGATGAATACGTACGGTGCAACGGTTCATCCCAGCCCCTCCGACCTCACCGAGGCCGGGCGCAAGATCCTCGCCGACGATCCCGACACTCCAGGCAGTCTGGGGATCGCGATCAGCGAGGCGGTCGAGGTCGCGGCGACCCATGACGACACCCGCTACTCGTTGGGCAGCGTGCTGAACCACGTCCTCATGCATCAGACGGTGATCGGCCAGGAGGCACTCGCCCAGCTGGCGAAGGTCGGCGAGACGCCGGACATCATCTTCGGCTGCACAGGCGGTGGCTCCAACTTCGGCGGCCTGGCCTTCCCGTTCCTCCGGGAGAAGCTGGCCGGGCGCATGGACCCGCGGATCGTGGCGGTTGAGCCTGCCGCATGCCCGTCTCTGACGCGCGGGCGCTACACCTACGACTACGGCGATACCGCCGGAATGACGCCCCTGTTCAAGATGCACACACTCGGCCACGACTTCATTCCGGAGCCCATCCACGCCGGCGGGTTGCGCTATCACGGCATGTCGCCGCTGCTCTCGCATGTCTACGAGCTGGGCCTGCTCGAGGCAGTCGCGAAGAACCAGAACGAGTGCTTCGCTGCCGGCGTCCAGTTCGCGCGGACGGAAGGCATCGTGCCCGCTCCTGAACCGACGCACGCGTTAGCCGCGTGCATCGAGGAGGCCCGCCGCTGCGCGGAGACCGGCGAGGAGAAAGTGATCCTGACCGCCCTATGCGGACATGGCCACTTCGACATGGGCGCTTACGACCGATACCTCGCCGGCGACCTTCCCGACTACGAGTACCCAGCCGAGGCGGTCGAGCGAGCGCTGACCCGGCTGCCGGACGTCAACCTCTGACCATCCCGGACGGGCGTTTCAGCTCGACGATGGCATACTCCCGCCAGTTCGGAGGCAGAGCTGCGCCGGGGTGGATGCGCGAAGTGGAGGTCCGTCGCGGACCGTCGAGGGACGGAGCCCCGGCCGCAAGAACAGGCTGCGCCGGTACGTTCCGCCGGTCGTCTACGACGCCGTGAAGTCGATTCGCAAGAGGCTCCGTCACGGAGCCAAGCACCCTGCCTGACGTCGGGCCGACTCGCCCAGGCCATACCAACCGCGGGCCTGTGCACAGCGGTTCGGTTGAAAGGTGACCGGACGTGAGTAATGTCACGACCGTCGGTCTCTCCGGGGAGGCACCATGTCGATCCGCCGCACCGCGATAGTCCTGCTGTCCGCATCCCTGACTGCCGCGCTGAGCGCCCCAGCCGTTCAGGCCGCACAAACACCGGCCGGCGACGACGGACTCCGCGCCCAGCATTCGCTGCGCGCGCCGGTCACCGACGAAGCCTTCTACTTCGTCATGGCGGACCGATTCGAAAACGGGAGCACCGCCAATGACGATGGCGGCCTGGGCAGCGACCCGCTCGTCTCCGGGTTCGACCCCACAAGAAGGGGGTTCTACAACGGTGGCGACCTCAAGGGATTACTCGACCGTATCGACTACATCCAGGGCCTCGGGACGACGTCCATCTGGCTGACGCCGAGCTTCAAGAACAAGGCTGTCCAGCTCGAGGACGGTCCCTCAGCCGGTTACCACGGCTACTGGATCACCGACTTCACCCAGATCGACCCCCACCTCGGCACCAACGACGAACTCCGCGCCCTCGTCGACGCGGCCCACGCGCGCGGCATGAAGGTGTATTTCGACATCATCACCAACCACACGGCCGACGTGATCAGCTATCAGGGACAGGCCCGTCGGCCCTACGTCTCCAAGGACGTGGCACCGTACAAGACGGCGAGTGGCGTGCCTTTCGACGACCGCGATTACGCCGGCAAGGCCAACTTCCCGCCACTGAGCCCAACGGTCTCGTTCCCGTATACGCCGGTCCTCGATCCCGCCGAAGTGAATCTCAAGGTCCCGGCGTGGCTCAACGACCTGACGTTGTACCACAACCGCGGCGACACGACATTCGTCGGCGAGAACTCGTGGTACGGCGACTTCTTTGGCCTTGACGACCTGTTCACCGAGCACCCAACGGTCGTCAACGGCATGATCGACATCTACAAGACATGGATTGCCGACTTCGGCGTCGACGGCTTCCGGATCGACACCATGAAGCACGTCAACGATGAGTTCTGGCAAGCGTTCGGGCCGCAGGTCCTGCAGTTCGCCCGGCAGCAGGGCAAGCGTGAGTTCTTCATGTTCGGTGAGGTCTTCGACACGACCAAGGACTTCACCTCTCACTTCAGCACCCACGACCGGATGCAGGCGGTGCTGGATTTCCCGTTCCAGGACGCCGCACGCAAGTTCGCCTCCCAGAGCCAGCCCACCAGCCAACTCGAAACCTTCTTCGCCGGGGACGACTGGTACACCGACGCCGATTCCAACGTCTACCAACTCCCGACCTTCCTCGGTAACCACGACATGGGCCGGATCGGGTTCTTCGTTCAGGCGGACAATCCCGGCGCGGGCGACGCGGAATGGCTCGCGCGGGACCGGCTGGCCCACGAGCTGATGTACTTCTCGCGCGGAAACCCTGTCATCTACTACGGCGACGAGCAGGGCTTCACCGGGTCCGGCGGGGACCAGGTCGCCCGCCAGACGCTTTTCGCCAGCCTGGTGCCCGACTACCTCGACGACGACTTGCTCGGAACAACCAGCACACACGCACAGGACAACTTCGAAACGTCACACCCGCTGTATCTGCAGATCCAGCAGCTCGCGGCATTGACCCATGAGCATCCAGCGCTGCGCAACGGGGCCCACCAGCACCGCTATGCCTCGGACGCAGCCGGGATATACGCGTTCTCCCGCATCGACCGGCGCCAACAGCAGGAGTACGTGGTCGCGCTGAACAACAGCGAGGATGCCAAGACCGCCGCAATCCCCACGTACGTCGACGGCGGACAGTTCGTCCGCGTGTACGGCGATGGACTCGACACGGTCACATCGGGTTCCGACGCCACCCTCACCGTAACCGTGCCGGCATTGTCGGCTGTCGTATACCAGTCAGCCGAGCCGATTCCACACTCCGATTCAGTCCCACCGATCTCCCTGGAAGCACCCACCCCTGCGGCCGAATCCCAGGGCCGCATGGAGGTCACCGCAAATGTGGAGGGTTCGTCTTTCTACGAGGTGACGTTCTACGCGAGTATCGGCAACGGCCGCTGGCGGTCGATCGGCACCGACGACAGTGCGCCATACCGCGTTTACCACGACACCAGCTACTTGACGCCCGGGACCCCGCTGAGTTACCGCGCAGTCGTCCTCGACGACGCGGGGCACAGCCGGACGAGCAGCGCAGTCGATGCGACGGTGCCGGCGCCACTGCTGACGATCGAGTTGCCCCAAGAGGGCAGCCATGTCCGTGGCACCGTCGAGGTTCGGGCCGTCGCTGATCCCGAAGACGCCAAGCACGTCGTCAGCTTCGAGCGCAGTGTGGACGGTGGGCCATGGACGGGGATCGGGACGGATAGCTCGTCGCCGGTGTACACCGTGTTCGATGACCTGAGCGGACTGAGCCTCGAACCCAACACGGAGATCGCCTACCGCGCGATCCTGACCACGAAAGACGGCACCAGAGTAACGAGCCCGGTCCGTACCGTCCTGGCGGCCGGGCCGCCGTTGGCGGCTGCGACCCTGCGCTACTTCCGGCCGGCAGGGGATTATGGCGACCCGCCGGCGTCCGGTTGGGGTCTGCACATGTGGGGTGACGCCGTCGATCCGGCCGTGCTAGCCCAGATCGCCTGGGACAAGCCATGGCCTCGCACAGGTGTCGAGGATGGCTGGGCGGTATACGAGATCCCTCTCGTGAACGATCAGCAGCCGGTCAACTTCATCATGCATCTGCCGAGCGGGGACACGGTTCCCACAACTCGCGAACCTGGCGGCGATCGGTCCTTCTTGCCGCTCAACAGCCCGACCGTCTGGATCGTTCAGGGAGACCCAACCGTCTACACCAGCGAACCCTCAACGCCTTAGCACCTACGGCTCCAGGCGGGCGCCAGCGGAGCATCCTCACCGGGCTCGCGCGACGCGGCCTTCCTCCCACACGGGATCTGGCGACTCGTAGACCTGGCCGTCGGAACCAAAGATCAGATAGCGGTCGAATCCGCGTCCGAACCACCGGTCATGGGTCGCGGCGAGCACAGTGCCGTCGAACGCGGCCAGCCCGTCCTCCAGCGCCTCTGCCGATACCAGGTCCAGGTTGTCGGTCGGCTCGTCGAGCAGGAGGAGCGTCGCACCCGACAGCTCGAGTAGCAGAATCTGGAACCGCGCCTGCTGTCCCCCCGAAAGGGAGTCGAACCGCTGGTCCGACGCGTAGGCGAGCTCGTATCTGTCGAGCGCACGGCTGGCTTGTTCCCGGGGCATCCCGTCGCGATGCCCGTCACCTCGGTGCAGGACTTCCAGCAACGTGCGGCCCGCCAGTTCGGGGTGCTCGTGGGTCTGCGCGAACCAACCCGGCCGCACCCGCGCACCGAGTTTCGCCCTGCCGGTGTGAGCCACCGGCTCGACCGGAAGGTCGTCGACCGGGCGGTGCTCGACGCCGGGGTCGGTGCCGCCGGCGGCCAGGAGCCGCAGGAAGTGCGACTTGCCCGAGCCGTTGGAGCCGAGGACGGCAACGCGCTCGCCGTACCAGACCTCGATGTCGAACGGCCGCATCAGCCCGGTCAGCTCCAGTTGTTCGCAGACAACCGCCCGTTTGCCAGTTCGCCCACCGCGCAGCCGAATCCGGACGTCCTGTTCCCGCGGGATAGCTTGCGGTGGTCCGGCCTCCTCGAACTTGTACAGCCTCGTCTGGGCCGCCTGGTACCGCGAGGCCATTCCGCTGTTGTAGGCAGCCTTCTGCTTGTACATCAGCACGAGCGCCTTGAGCTTTGCGTGCTCCTCGTCCCAGCGACGGCGCAGCTCCTCCAACCGGGCGAATCGCTCCCGGCGTGCGTCGTGATAGGTCGCGAAGCCACCACCATGCACCCATGCGGTGTTTCCCGCGGCACTCAGTTCCAGCGTGACGATGCGCGTTGCCGTGCGAGCCAGCAGCTCACGGTCGTGACTGACGAACAGAACGGTCTTGGCTGTTTCGACCAACCGCTCCTCGAGCCATCTCTTGGCCGGAACGTCGAGGAAGTTGTCGGGCTCGTCGAGGAGAAGCACCTCGTCCGGCCCTCGCAGGAGCGCCTCCAAGACCAGCCTCTTCTGCTCTCCACCGGACAGCGTGGTGAGCTGCCGCCAACGGCATCGGTCGTACGCGACCCCCAGCGCCGATGTCGTGCAGACATCCCACAACACCTCGGCGTCGTAACCGCCCGCATCGGTCCATTCGGTGAGGGCGTGCGAATACGCCATCTGAGTGGCCTCGTCGTCGTGGTCCATCATCGCCAGTTCCGCGGTCTCGACGGCGGCCGCAGCAGCGCGGACTCGAGGGGGTGCAACGGAGAGCAGCAAGTCGTGGACGTCGGTGGCTCCCCGCCCGACGAACTGGCGCATGACTCCGACGCCGCCGGACCTCGTCACGGCCCCGTCGTCTGCGTCCAGATCGCCAGCGATGATGCGCAGCAGGGTGGTCTTCCCCGAGCCGTTCGCACCGACGAGCGCTACCTTGGCGCCGTTACCGACCCGGAACGAGACCTCGTCGAGCAGCACGCGACCGTCAGGCAGCGTGTACGTGATTGCGTTGAGCTCGACGTGTCCCACAAGACCCCAGTGTCGCCATTCCGTGGATCGGCGCCAACCCATTACTGCCGCCGTGGAACCGCCTAGGTATCAGATCGCGCTTGGGGTCCTCTACACCTCGACGATGGCACGAACCGGGCGAGATGTCGGGGCGGGGGATGAGAGCCGTGCGGTTCTCCTCCAACGGGCGTGTACGCGTCTGGCTCGCCCGGTACGTACCCGCCGAAGCCGCCGGACTCGCTGGAGCGGTACTAACGGCCGGCGCCGCCGACCGCCTCGGCGTCGCTGTTGTCACCGCGTATGCGGGTGCGATCGGCGAGACGCTCGCGTTCTATCTGGTGATCGTGGCACGAGACGTCCGTCGTCGTCCCGCCAGCACCAGTATCCCGAGGACGCTTCGCGACCTCGCGTTCGAATTCGCCCCGGCCGAACTGCTGGACACCTTCGTGGTACGTCCGGCGGCGATGTACGTGGCGCCGCTGCTGCTCGGGAGTGTGGCCGTCGGCGTCATCGCCGGAAAGATCGCGGCGGACGTGGTGTTCTACGGGCTCGCGATCATCAGCTTGGAGCTGCTCCAGCGGCAGCGTGTAAAGGGCGCCATGCCGCTAGCGCCAACCGTCACCAAGCCGCTCACCCCGAGTGCACTGGACGACCTACGCCACCCGACTCCGTGCCTTCTGATCGATCTGGACACCGTGGCGCAGGCTTACGCCGCGCTCGCCGACGCCCTTCCGGTCGATGCCATTCACTATGCCGTCAAATGCAATTCCGAACCGGGAATCTTGAGGACCCTCCACCGGCTCGGCTGTCGCTTCGAGGTGGCGTCGAGTCCCGAGTTGGCGGAACTCACCCGGATCGGCGTTGAGGCCAGTGACGTCCTGTTCAGCAACCCCGTGAAACACCCGGAACATGTACGGCTCGCCTACGAGTCGGGGTGCTGGCGGTTCGCGGCAGATAGCACCGCCGAGCTGGTGAAGCTGGCGCGATACGCGCCGGGTTCGGCCGTCTACGTTCGCGTGCGCACGCGCCACCGCCAGGCGAGTGGGGTGCCGAGCGAAGGCAAGTTTGGCGTGAAATCCCAGCTCGCCGCCGATCTGCTGCGCGCCGCCGCCTCACTCGGCCTTCGCCCATACGGCGTCACCTTCCACGTCGGTTCACAGATGATGCGGCCGGACGCCTGGCCGCGCGCGATCGCGCAGGCACGCGCGGTCGTCGACGACGTGGCTACCGATGGCATACGTATCGAGATGCTGGACATCGGAGGTGGGTTTCCCGCCCGGTACGGCGGCGGCCGGATTGACTTGGGTAAGTACGGACGTGCGATCGAGCGCGCATTATCGCATCTGCCCTATCGGCCGACGGTCGTCGCCGAACCAGGCCGGGCGCTCGTTGCCGAAGCCGGTGTCCTTGTCGGCACGGTCATCGGCATCGCAACGCGTGGCGGAAGCCGGTGGGTGCACCTGGACGTAGGTGCGTTCAACGGCGTCATGGAGGCGCTGGAGTCGCGCAACACCCTCAGGTTTCCGGTGTCGGACGACCGCGGTGGTCCCGCTGCTCCGTGCCACCTGACGGGTCCGACCTGCGACAGCCAGGACACCATCCTGTTCGACACTTCGCTGTCCAGCGACCTCGCCGAAGGGGACCGGGTGTTCATCGGGACGGCGGGGGCGTACACAACGGCGTACGCGTCCTCCTTCAACGGCTTCGACATACCGCAGGTGCGATTGGTCGCGCAGCCGTCAATCCAGCTCGGCGTTCACATCACCACGGCCGGCGTAGCGTCGTCGCAATCATGACGGGCGAACGGTTCGGCATACGTTGAATCGCATGCGCTTGGATTGGGCCCGCCACGGCCAGAACGTGGCCAACGTGACCGAGACTCTCTCGTTCCGGGCCTTCGACGGTGACCTGACGGACTTGGGTTGTGAGCAAGCCAGCCAGCTTGGGCGCCGGCTGGCCCAGCGAAAGGAGCACCGGCCGAAGCTGTTGGTGAGCTCTCCGCTGCGACGAGCGCGGCAGACGGCCGAGGTCGTCGGCGGCCACCTGGGCCTGGAGATTGCGCTCGAGCTCGACGAGCTGCGTGAGCTGAACGTGGGCGAGCTGGACGGCCGCAACGACGCTGAGTCCTGGTCGATCTACAACCGGGTGCTGGACGCATGGCGAGCAGGCGACCACGCCGCCCGCTTTCCCGGTGGCGAGGACTGCACGGAGCTGGCCCAGCGGCTGCGGTCGGCCTGTGCTCTGATCGCCGATAAGGCATTCAATCGCCCGGTACTGGTCGTTGCTCACGGAGCGAACTTGCGCGCCGCATTGCCGTTACTCACCGGAGTGTCGGACCCGGGATACGACCTCCAGACGGGCGGAATCGCCGGGCTTCAGGTGACTCCGGGCGCCGCGGGGTCGGCCGCCATAACGCTGGAGGCTTGGGGCACAGGCGCGGCCCGGCCTCGCTAGTGAGCGGGTCCCTCGCTGTCGGGGCCAGATCCGGAAGCAGCTACCGGGAGCCTTCATGCGAGAATCCCGGGTTCACTGGGCTGCAGGGCGGCGGTGAGCGTTTGGACCCCAGGATGCCGCGCTGCGCCGTCGGTAGATCTGCAGGTCGTCGAGGTGTAGCGGATGTCGGGCTCGAATCCCGCTTCTCGGCAGGCGGCCATCCCCATTTGCCGCGCGGTGGACGATGGTCACGTGACGTCGTGGTACTTCTCGTCGACTGCTCGGGACTGGACCTACTCCTCCTCGCCAGGTGACGCTCGCGAATTTCATCAGTCGCTGCCGGGCTACGCGCCCACTCCGCTGGTCCCGGTCCCTGAACTCGCCGCCGAGCTCGAGGTCGGCCGGGTGCTGGTCAAGGACGAGTCGTCGCGGCTGGGCCTGCCGGCGTTCAAGGTGCTCGGTGCCTCCTGGGCCTGTCGCCAGGTGCTGCAGCAGTGTCCCGGGGCCACGCTGGTGGCCGCCACCGACGGCAACCATGGCCGTGCGGTGGCCCGCATGGCGGCTCACTTTGCCGTCGATGCGACCGTTTTCGTCCCGGAGGTGATGCTCCCCGAGACCGCAGCGCACATCGCGGACGAAGGGGCGACGGTCGTGTGGGTGGACGGCGACTACGACGACGCGGTGCGGTGCGCCGCGGACTTCGCGGACGAGCAGCCCGACCGAGCACTGGTCCAGGACACCGCCTGGGCCGGCTACGAACAGGTCCCGGCCTGGATCGTGGAGGGCTACCAGACACTGCTCGACGAGGTTGACGCCCAGCTCGGCGAGGCACCAGACCTCGTCGCGGTCCCCGTCGGGGTCGGATCGCTGGCCGAGTCAGTGGTGCGGCACTACCGACATCCCGGCGCCGCGCACCCGAGCGTGCTCTCGGTCGAACCGGACACTGCGGCGTGCGTCCTGGCGAGCCTGACGGCCGGCCGACCCACCACGGTGGCGACTGCGGCGACGGTGATGGCTGGGCTCAACTGCGGCACCATCTCCAGCTCCGCCTGGCCGGTGCTGCACGCGGGCTGCGACGCGGCCGTCGCCGTCAGCGACGACCACGCTCTTCGCGCCGTCGCCGACCTCGACCGGCTCGGCGTTTCCTCGGGCCCCAGCGGCGCGGCCACCCTGGCCGGCGTCCGCGTGGCCCTGACCGTACCGGAGCGGCGTATCGCCCTCGGTCTCGATAACGACGCCGTCGTCGTCTTGCTGAGCACGGAAGGAAACCCACGATGACCCGCACTGCTCGCATCAACGGGCCCGCCAACGGCGTCCTCAGACTGGCGGACCGAGCGTGACCGCCACCAGCCTTTCGGTCCTGGAGCTGCTCGACGCCCTGGTCCGCATCAACTCGGTCAACCCCGGTCTCGACCCGGCCGGATCGGGCGAGGCGCAGATAGCGGCCTTCGTCGCCGAGTGGGGACGAAGCGCCGGACTGCGCGTCGAGGAACACGACAGCACGCCCGGTCGGCCTAGCGTCATCCTGCGCGGTGGCCGCGACACAGGCGGCCGCCGGCTGCTGCTGTGCGGCCATCTCGACACCGTCAGCCCGGCCGGCACCAGCGACGCCCTGATACCCCGCGTCGAGGGCGATCAGCTGCACGCCCGCGGCGCCTATGACATGAAGGCCGGCCTCGCCGCCGCACTCGTCGCCTGCCGGGATGCGTCCGTTGCCGGCATCGGCGGAGAGGTCATCGTGGCCGCCGTCGCCGACGAGGAGCTCGCCAGCCTGGGCATCCAGGAAGTGCTCAGCCAGCTCGACCCGGCCAGCATCGACGCCGCCGTCGTGACCGAGCCGACCGAGCGGCAGGTCGGGACCGCGCACCGCGGGTTCGTCTGGACCGAGGTCACAATCACCGGCGTCGCCGCCCACGGCTCACGACCGCACCTCGGCGCCGACGCCATCCTCGCCGCTGGCCATTACCTGGTCGCCTTCGACGCACTCGACCAGAAACTTCGCGACCGGCCGCACCCCTTCCTCGGCGCGGGCAACCTCCACGCATCCCTGATCACCGGCGGCACCGAGGAATCCACGATCCCCGACCGCTGCGTGTTCACCGTCGAACGACGGACCCTGCCCGGGGAGATCCTCGAACGCGTCGAGGCCGACGTCGCCGACCTCCTCGACCAGTGCCGGCCCGCCGACCCACGCCTCACCGCCACCGCGCGGACCGTCCTGCACCGCCCTCCGATGGAGACCCCCCACGACGCCCATATCGTCGAGGCGCTGCTAGCCGCAGCAGGGCGGGGTACGACGGTGGCCCCGATGTCGTACTGGGCCGACTCGGCCTTCCTCGCCGCGACCGGCATCCCAACCGTGCTCTTCGGACCAGAAGGCGAAGGAGCTCACGCCGACGCCGAGTGGGTCAGCCGCTCCGGCACCAGCACCACCGCAGCCGTCCTCACGCAGCTCGCTCAGGACTTCTGCTGCTGAGCTATCCGCTGATCAAGCATGAGCGAGTGTCGGACCTGCGGGCCGATCAGGTAATGCCGTGCTTCTTGAGAATGGCCTCGATGTCGGAGAAGTCCTCCTCGGCCGGCGACGCCTTCTTTGCCAGTTCGCCCCTGGGGGCCCGACCGGTTGATTCCGCCTGACGTGTGGACCCTCGCCCCTCCAGCCGCTGGCCTACGACGAACAGGACGCCGGCAAGCGCCAGCGACACGATGCCGAGCCAGGCCAGCGGGCTGAGCACAATCCCGGCGACGAAGCCGACCACGCCCACGGCGGATGCTCCGATGAGCAGGAAGCCCAGCGCTGCCAACTGCAGCGCACCGGCCGCGCCTTTGGACCGTGCGCGCCGGGCGGAAAGCACCACCAGCACGGCGCCGAGCGCGGCGATCGCAATGGAAATGACGTCCTGCAGCACCCTTCCAGGCTACGCGCGCAGGGCCGGCTGCAACTCAGGGTCTTCCCGGATTCGGACCCTGAGGCCGGCCGATCACAACAACAGGAGGATCGATTGGGCCATCGGCTGGCATCAGCCCAGCTCACGACCGGCTGAGTCGCGGTCGTTCCTCCCGTTCGTGCGAGCCTGTCCCTGACTCAGCCGGCTCCCGCCTGCTTCGAGCTTGGTTGGCGCGGGCGGCCAGCTCGTCGTCGGGTGGATATCCGACGGCCTCGAGGATGAGGCCATGTGGCGGTACCACCGTCACGGCTGAATCACGAACGGCAGCCGCCAGCACGTCCGCTGGCCACTTA
>CAWHPW010000011.1:112500-572828 GCA_963831385.1 uncultured Actinomycetota bacterium | reverse complement strand
GGACGAGCTGGCCTGTAAGCCGGATTCTGTGCGCCCGGCGAAGCCGGACCGGCGACCATCTATCTAGGACCGTCGTCACCGACGGCCTCGTGCGGCCTACCCGGGAGCTCGGGCGGGCCGCCCTCGAACGCTCCCTGTCTGACCTTGCTCCAGGTGGGGTTTGCCGAGCCGCCCGGGTCACCCCGGGCGCTGGTGGTCTCTTACACCGCCGTTTCACCCTTGCCGGGTGCCGAAGCACCCGGCGGTCTGCTTTCTGTGGCACTGTCCCGCGGGTCGCCCCGGGTGGGCGTTACCCACCACCTTGCCCTGTGGAGTCCGGACTTTCCTCGGCGAAACCCGGAGGTCCCGCCGCGGCCGCCCGGCCAGCTCGTCCAACACCCATTCTACGGTCAGCGTCACCTGGCCCGATCCGCTGCGTTACTCCGGTGCGCCCTCGACGGCAAGCAGCGCTGCCCCGATGATGCCCGCATCATTGCGCAGTTCGGCTGGGACGATGGGCGTCTGGAGCTTCAGCAGCGGCAGGAACTTGTCCGCCTTCTTGCTCACTCCACCCCCGACGACGAACAGCTCAGGGGACAGGGCGAACTCGAGATGCGCGTAGAACTTCTGCAGCCGCTTCGCCCACTGTGACCACGAGAGGTGCTTCTCCTCGCGAACCGACGCGGCGGCGTAGTGCTCGGCCTCCTTGCCGCTCTCGAGATACAAGTGCCCGAACTCGGTGTTCGGAAGCAAGGCTCCGTCCAGCAGGACAGCG
The DNA here is from genome assembly GCA_963831385.1 of uncultured Actinomycetota bacterium. GTDB lineage: Bacteria > Actinomycetota > Actinomycetes > Jiangellales > Jiangellaceae > JACVRX01. The sequence continues at coordinate 572,074 of CAWHPW010000011.1, read as the reverse complement.
CTGCCGATGCCGGTGCCGAGCGTCGTCAGAACAACCACCCCGTCGACGTCGGCCGCTGCGCCGAACCGCCCTTCGGCGAAACCAGCGGCATCGGCGTCGTTGATGACGACGACATGCTGACCAGTTCTCTTCTGGAGCTCCGAAGCGAGATCGACCCCGATCCAGGACTTGTCGACATTCGCCGCCGAACGGATCACGCCGTGGTGGACGACCCCCGGGAAAGCACACCCGAACGGCGCCTCCCAGTCGAACTTCGACAGCACCTCCAGGACGACATCGATGACGTTCTCCGGATTGGACACCTCCGGTGTGTCGATCCGCACCCGCTCGGCAGCGAACTCGCCTTCCGGCAGATCGACCGGCGCACCCTTGATGCCGCTACCGCCGATGTCGATCCCGAAACCGCGCCTGGTGCCGCCTCTCGCCATGGGACCAGCATTCCCGACGACGGCGACCACAACCAGCACATCGGGGAGCCGCTGCCCGGGCTCGCACGACGGGAGACGGGCATGCTGGTGTCGTGCAGGACGCATCGCCGACTCTGGTGGCCTGCTCCCACGGCACCCGCGACCATGCCGGCCGGCAAGCCGTCGACGAGCTCCGAGCGGACGTGGCAGCCACGCAAGCAGGGCTACGTGTGGTCGAGGCATACGTCGACGTTCAGCAGCCCGAGTTGGCCGACGTGCTACGCAGCATCGGGCCGGCCGTGGTCGTGCCGGTGCTGCTGTCGTCGGGCTATCACGTCCACGTCGACATCGCCGCGGCGGTCGCCGCGGCCGGACCCAGGGTTCGTATGGCGGCGGCGTTGGGTCCGGACCCGGCACTGGTCGACGTGCTTCTCGAGCGCCTGGACGGAGCGGCGCTCTCCCGGGGCCATGCGGTAGTGCTGGCCGCCGCAGGTTCCTCGGACCCGAGAGCGGTTGCCGATGTCGAGCGCATGGCGAGCGAGCTTGCCGAGCGGCTCGGCCAGACGGTCGTGCCGGCCTACGCCTCGGCAGCCGAGCCGCGTGTGGACGCAGCCGTCGCGCGGCTGCGGAGCGAAGGCCGACGGGTGGCGATCGCCACCTACCTGCTAGCTCCTGGGTTCTTCCACGACCAGCTTCGCGACGCCGGTACCGACGTCGTCACGCCACCGCTGCTGCCTCATCCGGCGATTGCCGAGCTGGTGCTCCGACGCTACGCCGAGGCGATCAAGGAAGGGTGAGAATCTCGACTCCGCTGTCGGTGACCAACACGGTGTGCTCGAACTGAGCCGACCGGCGGCCATCTCTGGTGAGGACGGTCCAGCCGTCATCCCACATGCGCCACTCGTGGGTGCCCAGATTGAGCATCGGCTCGATGGTGAACGTCATGCCCGGCTCGAGCACCGTCGTCGCGGACGGGTCGTCGTAGTGCGGGACGATCAGACCGGAATGGAACGCGGTGCCGATGCCGTGACCGGTGAAGTCGCGCACCACGCCGTACCCGTACCGTCTCGCGTATGACTCGATGACGCGGCCGATGACGTTGAGCGGGCGACCGGGTGCGACAGCACGCACACCCCGCAGCATTGCCTCCTGAGTCCGTTCGACCAGCAGCCGTGATTCCTCGTCGACGTTTCCGACCAGGTAGGTCGCATCGGTGTCGCCGTGGACTCCGTCGAGGTAGGCGGTGATGTCGATGTTGACGATGTCGCCGTCGTGCAGGACGGTCGAGTCCGGGATGCCGTGACAGATCACCTCGTTGACGCTGGTGCACAACGACTTCGGGAAGGCTGGCCCGCGGCCGGAGCCGGGGTAACCGAGGGTGGATGGGTAGGCGCCGTGGTCGCACAGGAACTCGTGTCCCACCTGGTCGAGGTCATCGGTCGTGACGCCAGGCTGGATGTGACGGGCCACCTCCGCCATGGCCTGGGCGGCGAGCCGGCCGGCGATCCGCATTCGCCCGATCGTGTCCGGATCCTTGGCCTCGGCGAAGCCATCCCGGTCAGCACGGACCCGGCCGACGTACTCCGGCCGCGCGATCTGGGCCGGAACCTCCCGCATCGGCGAGACCTGGCCAGGGACGACGAGTGGCATGGTGGGGAGTCTATGGAGCGACGAGGAGCCCGAGCGAGGAACGAGCGAGGGTCCGAGTGCGACCATCAAGATCGTGGGGTACGAGGACGGAGAGGGAGAGGAGGCTACTCGGTTGAGTGAGGCGTATTACTGGTGTCTCGACCACGAGCAGGTCGAGGGGGAAGACGGCTGCCCGAACTACCGCCGGATGGGGCCCTACGCGACGAAGCAAGAGGCTGAGGGCGCTCTGGATCGCGCCCGAGCGCGGACTGCGGAGTGGGACGCACAAGAGCAGGCCGAGGACGCCTGGGGTGAGAACGGGTCCGCTCAGCGGTAGGAGTGCTCGTCGTCGGGGAACGAACCGGAGACGACATCGGACGCGAACGCCTTGGTCGCCTCCAGCAGGGTGCCACGGAGGTTGCCGTAGGTCTTGACGAACTTGGGCAGGCGGCCGGTGCGCAGGCCCGCCATGTCCTGCCAGACCAGCACTTGAGCGTCGCAGTCGGGCCCCGCTCCGATGCCGATCGTGGGAACAGCCAAGGCGCTGGTGACTTCTCGCGCGACCTCACTCGTGACCATCTCCAGCACTACGGAGAATGCCCCAGCGCGCTCGAGCGCCTTCGCCGCTCCGAGCACCCGCGGGCCGTCCTCGCCACGACCCTGGACTCGGTAACCTCCCAACGCATTGACGCTCTGCGGGGTGAAGCCGACATGGCCCATGACCGGGATGCCCGCATCGACGATCCTCCGCACCGCTGGCGCCACCGGTACACCGCCTTCGAGCTTGACCGCTTGGACGCCGGCCTCCTTCATGAACCGGATAGCCGTTTCGAGCGCTTGTTCGGGGCCGAGCTGGTAGGAACCGAACGGTAGGTCGCCGACGATGAGTGCCCGCCGGGTGGATCGCACGACAGCCCGGGCCAGCGGGATGAGCTCGTCGACGGTGACCGGAACGGTGTCGGCGTACCCGTAGACGTTGTTGGCCGCCGAATCGCCGACCAGCAGCACGGGAATGCCGGCTTCGTCGAATACCTCGGCGGTGTACATGTCGTACGAGGTGAGCATGGGCCAGCGCTCCGAGCGCTGTTTGGCCATTTTCAGGTCGCGGATCGTCACGCGACGGGCGAGCTGACCGCCGTAGAGCGGCGCCGACTCCTGAGTCATCGGAACTCCTCGTGTCTCGAGGCCTCGGACAGGTCCCCTGACACCACCGATCCTCGCACGTTCTGCCGTCGGCGGCGGATGATCCAAGGTCGACACGACCGCCTGGGGTTGCGGCATGATCCGAACTCGTACCCACTAGCCTGGGCCGGGATTTGGAGCAACGAGGAGCCCGAGCGAGGAATGAGCGAGGGTCCGAGTGCGACCATCAGATTCGACGCTCGTCCGATCGGAGAACCGCCGATGCCCGACACCTGGGTCCGCAATGCCGTCACCGAAGCACTCGGAGTCTTCGCGCTGTGCTTCATCGGCATCATGGCCATCAACAGCCCCAACGACCTCACCGGACTTGCGCTCGCGCAAGGCCTCGCCATCGGTGTGATGGTGGCGGCACTCGGGCACGTGTCAGGAGGCCATTTCAACCCAGCCATCACGCTTGGGCTGCTGCTCGGCCGCAAGATCGACGCGCCGATGGCGGGTGTGTACTGGGCAGCTCAGTTGCTCGGTGGTGTCATTGCCGCGGTGGTTGTGGCGTTGTTGGTCAGCCGCCAGGCGGTCGCGATCGGCACGCCTACCCTTGCGGACGACGTCAACCCCCTCGTCGGTGTCGTGCTCGAGATGATTTGCACCTTCTTCCTCGTTCTCGTGGTGTATGGCACTGTCGTCGACCGCCGCGCGCCGGCATCGGTCTATCCGTTCGCCATCGGGCTGACCATCACCATTGGCATCCTGGCGATCGGTGCGTACACCGGTGGGGCCCTCAACCCGGCTCGCGGCTTCGGTCCGGCCTTGGTCGGCGGCGAGTGGGGTGGCACTGTCGCCTGGCTGTTCGGGCCCCTTCTCGGCGGCGTCGCGGCGTGGGCGCTGCACACCTACGTGATCATGCCGCGGGAGGAACCGGAATCGATCGCCGAGTCCGGCCGCCGCGAGGAGGTCTGACGGCCAGCGGTCGACTGTTCCCCGCGATCAGGTGACGCTGGGCGCCTCCTCGAACCCAGGATGCATCAGCGGCCAGGTCAGAGGGAGGGTTCCTGCCACGAACTGGTGATAGGAACCCGGCGATCGCGGCCGAAGTTGCGGGCAGTGATCTTCGGACCGGGTGGATACTGCCGGCGCTTGTACTCGGCGGCATCGACCATTCTGATCACCCGGCGGACCAGTTCTGAATCGAAGCCGGCGGCAACCAGGTCGGCCGAGCTGCGGTCTTGTTCGACGTAGTCGTCGAGCACGTCGTCGAGGACGGCGTAGTCGGGTAGCGAGTCGGCGTCGAGCTGGTCGGGGCGTAACTCGGCGCTCGGCGGCTTGTCGATCGACCCTTGTGGGATCGGCGGTATCGTGCCGCTCTCCTGGGCGGCCGCGTTCCGCCATCGGGCCAGTTCCCAGACCAGCGTCTTGGGCACGTCCTTCAGCGGTGCGAAGCCACCGACGGCGTCACCGTAGATCGTCGTGTAGCCGACCGCGAGCTCGCTCTTGTTGCCGGTCGCAAGAACCAGGTGACCGTGTTGGTTGGACAGACCCATCAGCGTGATTCCTCGTACCCGAGCCTGCAGGTTTTCCTCGGCCAGGCCGGTGAGCTCGATGGTGTCGAGAAACGCCCTCACCATGGCTGCAATCGGAATCGTCGAGAACCGCAGGCCGGTGCGTTCGGCAAGGTCCCGTGCGTCGGACTTGGAGTGCTCGGACGAGTAGGTACTGGGCATCGACACCCCGTACACGTTCTGGGCGCCGATGGCGTCGCAAGCGATCGCGGCGACCAGCGCCGAGTCGATCCCACCGGACAGGCCGAACACCACAGACCGAAAGTCGTTCTTGCGCACGTAGTCGCGCAGGCCGGTGACGACTGCCGCGTAGACCTCACCCTGGTCGGAGATCCGGGGCGCCACACCGGCCGGTTCGGGTGTGTACGGCGCCAGCCATTCCGTCGACTGCACGCTCCGTCGCACCAGATAGTCCGCCGCGTACTCGTGAGTTGTCTCGCCGACAGCGGGTCCGGCGGCTGTCGCCGCCGGAAGTTCCAGGTCGACGGTTAGGCAGCCGTCCTCGAACTGCGGCGCCCGGGCCAGGACTGCTCCGTCGGCGCCGACCACGAGGGAGTCGCCGTCGAAGACCAGCTCGTCCTGACCGCCGACCATGTTGACGTAGGCGAGGACGCAACCCGCCTGGGCCGCGCGTCGCCGGCACAGGTCGAGACGGACGTCGTCCTTGTTGCGCTCGTACGGCGAACCGTTGACGACGACGAGCAGGCCGGCACCCGCCGCCCGGGTCGCGGCGACCGGTCCGCCCTCTTGCCAGAGGTCTTCGCAGATCGCCAACGCCACGTCGATCCCGTGCAGCCGCACGATGCTCAGATGGTCGCCCGGGACGAAATGCCGGAATTCGTCGAAGACTCCGTAGTTCGGCAGATGGTGCTTCGCCTGGGTGGTGATCACCCGTCCCTGGTGCAGGAGGGCGACGGTGTTCTGCGGTGATCCCTTGGGACGGCCGAGCCTCTGCGTGTGTGCTGCGTCATCGTCACGGTCCAGGTACCCGACGACGACCGCCACCTCGCCGAGCCCTTCTGTTGCGAGCCGAGCGGCCAACGTTGACAGGGCCCGGCGGGAGGCCTCGACGAAGGATCCACGGAGCGCGAGGTCTTCGACGGGGTATCCGGTGAGGCCCATCTCAGGGAATGCCACCAGATGTGCGCCGCGGCCTGCGGCGTGTGCGGTGAACCGCACCACCAGGTCGGCGTTGGCCTCCAGCGCCCCGACGGTGGGGTTGATCTGCGCAAGGGCGAGACGGATCTGCGGCACGTCCTGAGCGTACGGCTGACACGACCGGCTATGGGCCTGCGGCATGTGGCGTGCGGCGCGCTAGCCCCTCCATCGGAATGACCACGTTCACCACCCGTACCCGTACATCACCAGGCCTGCATGCCTGGTGATGTACGGGCAAGCCTGGTGATGGGCAGCTGACGCGCGGCGCGGGGGGCGGAAACGCGCACGTAACCTGGCTCGGCCAGACTCGGCGTCATGGACAAGCAACGAGAGTTCGTTGTGCTGGGTCTCTGACCTGCCCGAACTGCGCTCGCTCTCCTCCTGACCTGCGTATTTCCTGACCGTTGATGACGGTCGTTGCACGTCCCTTTTCAACATCCCGCGGACTTTCTGCGGACTGACCTAGATCAACAAGGCGGCCCCGCCCGGTGCTGGAACACCAGGGCGAGGCCTCGGTCGACACCCTGTTCAGGAGGGATCGACCGTGAGCACCATTCCACCACCACCCGAACCCCGCCGCGGCATCGCCGAGCTGCTCGCGCTCGTCAGCGCCGTCAAGCACATCGCCTACGATCACACGCTCGACCCGGGCGACGCGCTGCGCCGGATCCGGGACGCGTTCCACGACTACGACCACCAAGGGGGCATCGAATGACGAGCGGCCGTGTCAGGCGAACGGGCCAACTGCGCCCCCTCGTGATAGTCGTAGCCGGCGAAGAGGTCTCGGATTCTGCCCAGCGCTTCCGGCGGTGGCAGGGTGCGGTCGTGTTGTGCGAACATGCCCCACTTTCTGGATAGGAGCACCGGCAAATGTCCGATCCGCCGACCACCGCCATGCCAACCCCGCCCACCGAGCCGACCCAACGCCGTTGGCTACTGCCCACCCTCGTCGGTGTCGGCGGGCTCGTAGTCGGCCTGCTGATCGGTGTCGCCGTCGGCGGCGGCGACGACGAGCCCACGGCCGCACCATCGCAACCGCGGCCACCGGCACCGTGACCGACACGGCAGCGTCGGCCGAGCCGACCGCACCTCCCACAGAGGAAACATCGCCGCCGGAGGCCCCAGACGATGACCCCCTCTCCGACGAAGGCTGGACTCTGACCGATCTGGATGTCTCCGAAGGCGCCCTGGGCGACTTCGAGGGCGTCGGCAGGGTGACCAACGAAACAGGGTCGGCCGTGGAAGGCGCCTCCTTCTCCGTGTCCGTGCTCGACGCCGACGGCGGCGTCATCGCCACCATGGATTCGGCCGTGTCCAACATCAATGACGGCGAGACGATCACCGTGGACTTCATCAGCTCCGACCCGTACCAAGACGGCGACATGGACAAGCAACAAGAGTTCGTCCTCCGCACTCTCGAAGAGCGAGATATCCGGTTCGTCCGGCTGTGGTTCACCGACGTGCTCGGCTTCCTCAAGTCGGTGGCGGTGGCGCCGGCCGAACTCGAAGCTGCCTTCGCCGAGGGAATCGGGTTCGACGGATCGGCGATCGAAGGCTTCGCGCGGGTGTACGAGGCGGACATGCTCGCCCGGCCGGACCCGTCGACGTTCCAGGTGCTGCCCTGGCGCGGCGACTCGCACGGGACGGCGCGGATGTTCTGCGACATCTTGATGCCCGACGGCTCACCGTCTTATGCAGATCCCCGGCACGTGCTCAAGCGGACACTCAGCCGAGCCGCTGAGCTGGGCTTCACCTTCTATACGCACCCGGAGATCGAGTTCTTCCTGTTCAAGGAGCCGCCGAAGCGGGGAGCCGAGCCCGAGCCCGTCGACGCCAGCGGGTTCTTCGACCACACACCGCACGGCATTGCGCACGACTTCCGGCGCGAGGCGATCACGATGCTGGAGGACATGGGCATCTCGGTCGAGTTCAGTCACCACGAGGGGGCGCCCGGCCAGCAGGAGATCGACCTGCGTTATGCCGACGCGCTGACCACGGCAGACAACCTGATGACCTTCCGGGTGGTCGTCAAAGAGGTCGCACTCTCCCAAGGCGTCTATGCCTCGTTCATGCCCAAGCCGTTCACCCAGCATCCCGGTTCTGGCATGCACACCCACCTGTCGCTCTTCGAGGGTGACAGCAACGTGTTCCACGAGGCGGGCGCGCAGTACCAGCTGTCCAAGACCGGCCGGTCGTTCATCGCCGGCCTGCTCGAACACGCCCCCGAGCTAACAGCAGTCACCAACCAATGGGTCAACTCCTACAAGCGGCTGGCCGGTGGCGGTGAGGCACCGGCATACGTGTGCTGGGGGCACAACAACCGATCAGCTCTGGTGCGGGTTCCGATGTACAAGCCGGGGAAGGGCCAGTCCACCCGGGCCGAGTTCCGTGCGCTGGACTCTGCCTGCAACCCGTACCTTGCTTACGCGGTGTTGCTGTCGGCCGGGCTCAAAGGCATTGCCGAGGGATACGACCTGCCACCCGGCGCCGAAGACGACGTCTGGGCCCTCACCGAGCGGGAACGCCGGGCCGTCGGCATCAACCCGCTGCCCACGTCCCTGGACGAGGCGATCCGGGTGATGGAGGGTTCCGAGCTCGTGGCGGAGACACTCGGCGAGCATGTGTTCGAGTTCTTCCTGCGCAACAAGCGAGCCGAATGGGACGACTACCGTCGCCAGGTCACCGCATACGAGCGGGACCGTATGCTGCCGGTGCTGTGAGCACTCTGCTCGTCATCGAGCACGAGCCCGGCTGCCCGCTCGACCGGTTCGAGCGTTGGCTCACCGGGCTCGATCTCGTGGTGGTCCGGCCCTACAAGGGTGAGGACGTACCGTCGTCGCCGGCCGACGGACTGCTCGTGCTGGGCGGCTCCATGTCGGCATACGACGACGACATCGCGCCCTGGCTTCCCGCAACCCGCGAGCTGCTGTCCGTGGCGGTGTCGACCGACGTGCCGACGCTCGGTATCTGCCTCGGAGCGCAGCTATTGGCGGTTGCCTGCGGCGGAACGGTCGACGTCGGTGCGGCGTCAGGCCGCGAGTGCGGTGTCATCGACGTCCGCTGGCGAGCGGAGGCCGCCTCGGACGTGCTGTGCGCCGGGCTGGCTGACCCGTACCCGGCCCCCAGCCTGCACGCTGATGCCGTGACCCGGCTGCCCACCGGCGCGACGTGGCTGGCAGAAACGACGATGTACCGGCACCAGGCCTTCCGCATGGGCGCACTGGCCTGGGGTGTGCAGTTCCACCCGGAGGTGTCGCTGCCGACGTTCCGTGGCTGGGCGGAGGACCTACCGGAAGTCGACACCCTCGCAGTCACGGCCGAGCTGGCGGAGCGTGACGACGACGTGGCGTCAGCCGGGGCCATCCTGGCCCACCGATTCACCGAAGTAGTGGCCGGCTCGCGCAGGTAGGTTCGCACCGTGGACTCGACCGGGCGGTCGCCGAGCAGGGTGGGGTGGTTGGCCCGAGCCGGATTCGCCGACGCTGCCTCGGCGGCCCGAGAGCTGCACCGGTCCGGCCTGGCCGACGTGGCATTGGACGACACAGTGCTGGCGGCAGTGGGACGTTCCGCCGACCCGGACCGCGCCCTGGTGACGCTAGGCCGATTGCTCGATGCCGTCGACGACCGGACGGAACTCGTCGCGGCGCTGTCCGGCGATGAACGACTGCTGGGGCGACTTGCGGCCGTCCTGGGTCTGTCCACGGCACTGGCCGACCACCTGGTTCGCCATCCGGAGCAGTGGCGCGACCTGGTTGCCCTCGAACCTGATCGAAGGCCCGATGCCGGAGAGCTGCGAGCCATCATGCTTCGCGCGGTCGGCGCCGACCCTGACGACGAGATACCCGTGGCCTCGGGCGCGCAGCTCGATGCGCTACGGGTCGCGTACCGACGCCAGGTGTTACAGATAGCGGCGCTTGACCTGGCGGATGGCCTCGACCTGACGGCGGTCTCGGCCGAGCTGGCGGATCTGGCGGCGGCGACGCTGGACGCCGGCCTGGCCATCGCCAGGGCCGGCATGTCGCCGGACACCGCGTCGTGCCGACTGGCCGTCATCGGGATGGGCAAATGCGGCGGCCGCGAGCTCAACTACGTTTCCGACGTCGACGTGATCTTCGTCGCAGAGCCGATGGCCGATGCTGACGAGGCCGCTGCCATGCGCAGCGCGACCGAGCAGGCTTCCTCGATGATGCGCGCCTGCTCCGACCACACAGCCGAGGGCACCATCTGGCCGGTCGATGCCGCATTGCGGCCAGAAGGGCGGTCCGGTCGGCTGGTGCGTACCGTGGCCAGCCATGTCGCGTATTACCGGACCTGGGCCAAGACGTGGGAGTTCCAGGCGCTGCTCAAGGCCCGACCGATAGCAGGCGACCTGCGGCTCGGTGCGGCATATCTGGACCAGGTGCAGCCGCTGATTTGGAGCGCGGCCGACCGCGACGGATTCGTCGACGACGTCCGCGCCATGCGACGGCGGGTCGTCGAGCACATTCGTCCCGGCGAAGCCGATCGCCAGCTCAAGCTCGGCCCGGGCGGGCTGCGCGACGTGGAGTTCGCTGTCCAGCTGCTCCAGCTCGTGCACGGGCGTACCGACGAATCGCTGCGGTCCGGGACCACGCTCACAGCGCTGGCCGACCTCACTGCCGGCGGCTACGTGGGTCGTGACGACGGCGCGGTGCTGGGCGAGGCGTACCGGTTCCTGCGCACGCTCGAGCACCGCATCCAGCTCGAGCGGCTCCGCCGGACCCATGTCGTCCCTCAGTCCGACGACGAGCTGCGTCGGCTCGGTCGTTCGCTGGGCCTGCGCGAGCCCGTCCGCGAGCTCCTCGAGACCTGGCGACGGAACGCCTGGGAGGTCCGTCGGCTGCACGAAAAGCTGTTCTATCGCCCACTGCTGACCGCCGTGGCGCGGCTACCGGGCGACGAGGCCCGATTGACCCCCGATGCAGCCCGCCAACGGCTGGAGGCGCTCGGGTACGCCGACCCGGCTGGCGCGCTGCGCCATCTCGAAGCTCTGACCAGTGGTGTCACGCGGCGCGCGGCGATCCAGCGGACGCTGCTGCCGGTCATGCTGGGCTGGTTTGCCGACGCGCCGGAACCCGATGCGGGACTGGCTGGGTTCCGGCGGGTGAGTGACGCACTCGGGGAGACCCCGTGGTATCTGCGGCTGCTGCGGGACGAAGGCGCGGCGGCGGAGCGGATGGCCAAGGTGCTCGCATCGAGCCGGTTTGCGACCGAGCTCCTGTTGAGAGCACCGGAGGCGGTGACCATGTTCGGCGACGATGCCGAGCTGGTGCCGCGAAGCCGTGAACCCCTCGAGACCGAGGTACTCGCCGGTGTCGCCCGGCACGACGATCCCGTGGCGGCCGCCGAGGCGGTCCGGGCCATGCGCCGTCGTGAGCTGGTGCGGGTGGCGACGGCCGACCTTGTCGGCCTGCTGCCCACCGAACGGGTCGGGGAGGCGCTGACCGCCGTCGCGGAAGCGACTCTCGCCGGGGCGCTGGAGGCGGCGGTGCGCGCGATCGAGGCGGAGCGTCGTGAAACGTTGGTGACCCAGGTCGCCGTCATCTCGATGGGCCGCCTGGGCGGTCACGAGATGGGATATGCGTCCGACGCGGACGTGTTGTTCGTGCACGAACCACTCGACGGAGCCGACGACCAGGACGCGACGGGGGACGCATTGGCGGTCGTCAACGAGATGCGCCGGCTGATGGCACTGCCCTCACCCGAGCCGGCGTTGCCCCTCGACGCCGATCTGCGGCCGGAAGGCCGGCAGGGACCGCTGGTGCGCACGATCGCCGCCTACGCCTCCCATTACGAACGCCGCAGTGAGGTGTGGGAGCGGCAGGCACTGCTCCGGGCCGCGCCGTTGGCGGGTCCACCCGCGCTGCTCGAGCGGTTCTTCGAGGTGGTCGACCCGATCCGCTGGCCGACCGACGAGCTGACCGACTCGCAGGTGCGTGAGGTGCGCCGGATCAAGGCCCGGGTGGAATCCGAGCGGCTGCCGCGCGGGGCCGATCCGTCCACCCATCTCAAGCTGGGCCCGGGCGGACTGTCCGACGTGGAGTGGGCTATTCAGCTGCTACAGCTCAGGCATGCCGCAACGATCGAGGGTCTTCGCACCACGCGGACCCTGGACGCGCTCGAGGCCGCCGCGGACGCGGGCCTGCTCACGGCTGGTGATCGATCTGTGTTGGTGGCGGCCTGGCGGATGGCGACGTCGATTCGCAACGCCGTCGTGCTGGTGACGGGCCGGCCGTCAGACGCGTTGCCGCGTGATCCGCGGACGTTGGCCGCCGTCTCCCGCGTTCTGGGGTACCGCCCGGGGGAGGCTGCCGCGTTCGTCGAGGAATACCGGCGGGTCGCGCGTCACTCCCGAGCCGTTGTCGAGCGGGTCTTCTACGGTGACGGCTGACCGGTCGCCGGGGCGTCGATCAGCTCGCGCAGCCAGCCCGGCACGGCTTCGCGATACTCGCCGCGCTCGGCCGGCGGCACAGCGCTCAGCGCTCGCTCCCAGGATCGCGCCCGGTTGATGGGAGCGACGGCGACGGCGTTGGCTGCCAGCTCGACGAGCTCGGATCGGCTGAACGGGCCGGTCCAGGGCTCGAGGTACGCATCGCGCAGCCGCTGTAGTACCGGGGCGTCCGAGGCGACCCGGTATCTCGCGCCGAGCGCGGACATCGTCACCAGCAGTGACGCGAACGGGTGGGTCACACTGGCATCTCCCCAGTCGAAGATCGTGTACCCGTCGTCCTGGACGAAGATGTTGCCGTCGTGCAGGTCGCCGTGGTCGACGGTCGGCGCGATCCCACTTGCGGCGAGGATGTCGCACCGGTCCGTGAGGGCGGGCCCGCACCGGCGCAGCCTGGTGAACTCCTCTGGGCTGAGTCCGTCCGGCTGCTCGACGAAGAGGACGTCGGTCTTGTCCAGCAGTTCGGAGAACAGTCCCGGCAGGCGTTCCGGCCGCTCGTCCGGAACACCCGCAGCGGTCAGCTCACCCACTCGCACCGAGAGCTGCCGTTGGAGATCGGCGTATGCGGGAAGAACCCGCTCCCAATGTCGGAGCACGTCGTCGTCGGGAAAGCTCCGCAGGATCGGTCCGCCGTCCTGGAGTAGCGACCACCCTCGATCGGGATCAGTGGCGATCGGTGTCAACACGATGTCGGGCGCTTGGCGAGCGAGGACGTTGGCGAGAGCCGGTTCGTAGACCGTCTGAGCTCGGTTGGCCTTGAACCAGACCGCACCGCCGTCGGTCGGAACGTGGATCACGATCGACCAGGGGCGGACGCGCGGCTCGCCCATCTGTCCGACGCTGCGCAGGCCAGCCCGATCGAGTTGTTCGACGATCCACTCGCGCGCCCGACGGCCGAACCGCATGGTGTGGACTCTAAGTGGGGACGATCTCGCCAGACCCTCGGATGATCAGCCGAGTAGGGATCACTTCCTGCCGGAATGGCCGCTGTGCTCCGTCGATACGCTCGAACACCAGCTCCGCAGCGCGATGTCCCATCGCCGCCAGATCCTGCGCGATGACCGTGACAGCGGGTTCGAGCAGATCGGCCAGCCGGAAGTCATCGAAGCCCACCATGGCGGTCTCGTGCTCTTGGCCGCGCGCACGCAGCGCCCGGATGGTGTCCATCGTGACCAGGTTCTGACCGGTGAACAGGGCCGTCGGGGGATCGCTGGCCGACAGCATCGACGTGACCGATCGCACCCGGGCCTCGCCGTGGTTGGAGTTCCGCTGAATGATGCGGTGATCGATTGGCAGGTCATGTGCCGTCATCGCGTCCACGTATCCCTGGAAGCGCTCCTCGGCGGTCCAGATTGCGGGGTCATCGCCGAGAAATCCGATCCGCTGATGGCCGTGCCGGATCAGATGGGTGACCGCCGCGTGCGGAGCCGCGCCGGTTGTCCGACACGACGGCGTCGACTCCGCTGTGTCCAGGCGCCCGGTCGAGGAACACCAGTGCGGTGCCCTTGCGCTGCTCCATCAGCAACGGCGTCAAGTCTCCGGGCGGGGGAGCGACGATCAAGCCATCGACCCGCCGACTCGCGAATACGGAGAGCAGGATGTTCGCCCGTGTCGCATCCTCCTCGCAGCTTCCAGCCAGTACGGTCACACCGCGGGCGAGTGCGACGTCCTCGACCGCCCGGTACATCGCTCCGGAGAAGGGGTTGCCGACATCTTCCAGGATCAACCCGAGGCTCGAGGTCCGTCGATCCCCGCGGCGCAAGCTGCTCGCGGTGTGGTTCGGGTGGTAGTCCAGCTGTGCGCTCGCGCGGCGCACTCGGTCTGCGAGCGCCGGCGAAACTCCTGGTTCGTTGTTGACCACTCGGGAGACGGTCTTGTAACTCACCCCAGCCAGGGCCGCGACATCGCGCAAGGTTGGCCGGCGCCCGGGATTTGCTCTCGACAAGGTTGTCTGCGCTCCCATGTAACAGTTGTACCACAGCCCTTGACATGTGATGTTAACAACCGAGAGACTCTGACAACGTTGTCAAAGGACAATGTGACTGAAGGAGGCGTAGTGGTGAGGAACATCCGAATCGCGCCCCCGCGTCGAGCGACGCTGGTGGCGCTCGGTGCGACGGCGGCGCTGCTGCTCGCGGCGTGTGGCGGCGACAGCGAGGAACCGTCGACCGGTAGCACCGGCACGGCCGGCGGCGACGGTGGCGGCGACGGCGACGTTCTCGTCGGACTGATCACCAAGACCGAGACCAACCCGTTCTTCGTCAAGATGAAGGAGGGCGCACAGGAAAAGGCCGACGAGCTCGGCGTCGAACTACAGAGCTTCGCCGGCGAGTTTGACGGCGACAACGAGGCACAGGTCCAGGCGATCGAGAGCCTGATCTCCGCGGGAGCGGACGGTATCCTCATCACGCCCAGCGACTCGGCGGCGATCGTGTCGTCGGTCGACCAGGCGCGAGCTGCCGGGATCACCGTCATCGCACTGGACACCCAACTCGACCCGCCCGACGCCGCGGACGCCACCTTCGCCACGGACAACTTCCGGGCCGGCGAACTGATCGGTGAGTGGGCCGCGGCGACCCTCGGTGACGCGGCGGCAGACGCCCAGATCGCGATGCTGGACCTGAACCCGAACCAGGTCTCGGTCGACGTGCAGCGCGACCAGGGCTTCCTGCAGGGCTTCGGCATCGACGTGGGCGACGAGACCCAGATCGGTGACGAGTCCGATCCCCGGATCGTCGGCCACGACTCGACCGACGGCGCCGAGGAGGGCGGCCGGACCGCGATGGAGAACCTGCTGTCGGCGAACCCCGACATCAACGTGGTCTACACGATCAACGAGCCGGCTGCCGCCGGCGCGTGGGAAGCCCTCAAGGCTGCCGGCAAGACCGAGGAAGACGTGATCCTGGTCTCCGTCGACGGCGGCTGCCCGGGTGTGGAGAACGTCCAGGCAGGGATCATCGACGCCACGTCGATGCAGTTCCCACTCGAAATGGCTTCCCTCGGGGTCGAGGCGATTGCCACTGGTGAGATCCCGGAGCCAGAGGAAGGCCAGGACTTCTACGACACCGGTGTCACGCTCATCACCGACGTGCCAGTCGACGGCGTCGAGTCCGAGGACAGCACCTGGGGTCTGGACAACTGCTGGGGCTGACGGCAACCTCGGCACCAGTCAGTTGCCGTTCTGTGCACCGTCCGAGAGCCGGACGACCGGTCCTGCCGGTCGTCCGGCCCGGATCCCTACTCACGGGCACTTGAGGGGTTGACATGGACAACACACAACCAGGAGCAACGGACACCATCGAGCCGCCCCCGCCACCGGGCGACGACACGTCGAGAATGACGACATTGCAGCGCATCCAGCACGTGCTGCACACCAGGGCTACCTTGGGGCCGGCCATCGTGCTGCTGCTGTCCGTGATCATCTTCTCCCTCGTCGCGGACAACTTCCTTCAACCCAGCAACATCTCCCTGATCGTCCAGCAGGTGATGGTCATCGGCACCCTGGCCATCGGTCAGACGATCATCATCCTCACCGCCGGAATCGATCTATCGGTCGGCGCCATCATGGTGCTTTCGATGATCGTGATGGCCAAGCTCTCCGCGGACGCCGGCGTGCCGGGCGTGCTCGCGTTGCTAATCGGCTTCGCCGTCGGCCTGCTGTGCGGGCTGCTTAACGGCCTGCTGGTGACGCGCATCAAGCTGCCGCCGTTCATCGTCACGCTCGGCACGCTCAACATCTTCTTCGCGCTCAATCTCTTCTATTCACAGAGCGCGACAGTGCGCGGACGCGACATGTCCGACCTGTTGCTGTGGACGGGCAACGTCATCGAGCTCGGCGGAGCACGAGTTACCTACGGCGCGATCCTCATGTTGCTGCTGTTCGCACTAATGGCGTTCATCCTGAAATGGACCATGTGGGGCCGGCACGTCTACGCCACCGGTGACGACCGCGAGGCCGCGCGACTGTCCGGCATCAGGACCGACCGCGTGCTGCTCAGCGTCTACGTGGTCGCCGGATTGATCTACGCCATCGGCGCCTGGATCCTGATCGGCCGGATCTCGGCAGCCAGCCCACAGGCCGGCGTCACGTACAACCTGGACACGATCACGGCTGTGGTCATCGGCGGAACCAGCCTGTTCGGTGGTCGCGGCCGGATCCTCGGCACGTTGTTCGGCGCCCTGATCGTCGGCGTGTTCCGCAACGGGCTGCAGCTCGCCGGGATCGACGAGCTCTGGCAGAACTTCGCCGTCGGCGTCTTGGTGCTCGTCGCCGTCGCGATCGACCAATGGATCCGGAGGGCCCGCGCATGACGACTCAAGAAGCTCCCACGACCAGCCCGGTGCTGGCTGCCAAGGGCCTGGTCAAGCGCTACGGCAACGTCACGGCGCTCAACGGCGCAGATTTCGAGCTCTACCCGGGCGAGATCCTGGCCGTCATCGGCGACAACGGCGCCGGCAAGTCCACCCTGATCAAGTGCCTGTCCGGCGCCGAGGTCCCGGATGCCGGCACGATCTGGTTGGGCGGCGAGGAGGTGCTGTACAAGAACCCGCTGGAGGCGAGGAAAGCGGGGATCGAGACGGTCTACCAGACCCTTGCCGTCTCGCCGTCGTTGGACATCGCCAGCAACCTGTTCCTCGGCCGGGAGAAGCGCCGCAGTGGGTTCGCCGGCAGCGTGCTGCGGATGCTCGACACCGGCTGGATGAACGAGCAGGCCAAGTCGCACATGTCCGACCTCGGCATCATGACGATCCAGAACATCGCCCAGCCGGTCGAAACGCTTTCCGGTGGGCAGCGGCAAGGTGTGGCAGTCGCCCGGGCGGCGGCCTTCGAGAGCCAGGTCGTGATCATGGACGAGCCGACGGCCGCGCTGGGGGTCAAGGAGTCGGGCAAGGTGCTGAACCTGATCCGGACGCTGCGCGACAAGGGGCTGCCGATCATCCTGATCAGCCATGACATGCCCCACGTCTTCGAGGTGGCCGATCGGATCCATATCCAGCGGCTCGGCCGGCGCGGCGCGATCGTGACCCCGCAGAGCCACACCATGTCCGAGGCAGTCGCGATCATGACGGGAGCCACCCAGGTCGACGAGCACGGGGCGCACGACCTGCCGTGATCGTCGTCGCGGGCGAGAGCCTGATCGACATGGTGCCCACCGGGAACGGGTCATTCAGGGCCGTTCCCGGTGGGGGCCCGTTCAACGTCGCCCGAACCATCGCGCGGCTGGGGGAGACCTGCGCCTATCTCGGCTCGCTGTCCACTGACGGGTTCGGACAGCTGCTCCGCGAGAACCTGGTCGAATCGCAGGTCGACGACTCATCGGCACCGTCGACCGATTCGCCGACGACACTTGCCCTCGCCTGGCTCGACGAGGCCGGCGCCGCCTCGTACCTGTTCTACGTCGACGGCACGTCCGCGGCCGAGCTGAGCGTCGACCAGGCCCGGGCAGTGGTCGCGGAGAAGGCGCCGCGGATCCTGTACGTCGGAACGCTCGGCCTGGTGCTGGAACCAGTGGCGTCCTCGGTCGAAACCGCGGTCGCCGGCCTGCCCGACGACGTCTTGCTCGTCGTCGACCCGAACTGCCGCCCGACCATCCTCGAAGCTCATCCAGCCGCTCGCGACCGGCTGGAGCGCATCCTCCGACGCGCCGACGTCGTCAAGGTCAGCACCGACGATGCCGAGTACCTGTACCCGGACCGGGAGGCGCTGGCGGCCGCCGAGGAGATCCAGGGTCAAGGGCCTCAGGTAGTACTGCTGACCGACGGCGCCAACGACGTACGGATCGTCACCGGCTCGGAGCAGTTGCGAGTCACGGTGCCCCGGGTGGCGATCGCGGACACGATCGGCGCTGGCGACTCGTTCTGCGGCGGGTTCGTCGCGTGGTGGCACCAACGAGAACTCGGCCGGGCCGAGCTCTCGGATCGTTCCTTGCTGAAGGCGGCAACCGAATTCGCGACAGCCGTCTCTGCGGTCACCTGCCAGCGCGTCGGGGCCGACCCGCCGTGGGCCCACGAGCTGGCCGACGCCGGCTGGCCGTGAGATCGGCGTCGATCCAGGCCGTGGCGTCCATCGGGTTTTCTTCGGCACTCGAACTGCCCCTGACCGTGTATCCCAGATCGGCGAGAATGCGGCTCGGAGGCGGGTTGGAGGTTTTCGCCGACTGGTAATGGCTAACCAACAGCCGTCCGCCAGGCTCGACCAGGTGGTTCAGCGCATGCCGGATCAGATCGGCCCGCCGAGCCACGGGGACCAAATCGAGCAACATGTGGACGAAGGTGAATCGCCGAGCGTCTGGCGGAAGCCAGTCGATCGCATTTCCGTGCTGGATGCGCTCAGCCCACTGCGGCAGGCGTTGGCGAGCTAACTGGACGAGGCCCGGCGCGAGGTCGACCCCATAGGGCTCGATGCGGTGGCCTCGCTCGGCTGCCCAGTCGTGTACCGACTCCATGAGCAGGCCGTTGGCGCAGCCCAGATCGAGGAATGTGCCGTCGCGGTCGATGCCGTCGACGATCATCTCCCGCCGGCGACGCCATCGGGCAGCATCGCCGCCGAATCCCGAGCCACCCTGTGCCGTTGTTGCCCGCAGGTAGGCCGGCTCGAGCAGTCGGACGTTGCCGGCGTAGTAGGACGCGTCGTCCTGTTGCGTGTACGACGTCATCGCATCTCTGACAGTGCGGGCCGACGCGGGGTCGCCGACGTCGTCGAACAACTGCGCGATCTCGGCCGGCCAACCGGTCAGCGGCGGCGTCGCGGTGTGCGGACGTGTCCCGCTGTAGTGATCGCCGTCGAGCCAGACGAAGACGTGCGCGCCGTCGACCGCAAACGGGTGGACACGCTGTCGGCGGAATCCGACTTGCAGCAGCGGGATCCGTAAGCAGCTGTCGAGCAGCCAGTGTTCGCCTGGCTCGACCGCCCCACTCGGAAGTTGCGGACCGCCGTTCGGCCCGGACGCGACCACTGCGCACCGTCCGTCGGGAAGGAATGGCACCAGGGTGAGCCGGTCCACGTCCTCAGGATCGTTGCCAGTCAGCTGGTACACGGCGACGGCTTAGATGTGCACGGCAGGCTTGGCCTCCAGTACGTGATCGAAGTCGCTTTACTGGGGTGCTGACCCCACCAAAGCGACTTCGATGACGGATGAGCGGCTAGATGTCGAAGTACTGGTGACCACCCTACGTTGACATGCGGCGATGCGCGTGACACGCCGTCTGACCTGCGACGCCGCTTCCCAGCGCGTGCCGTCGTTACCCGTCATTACTCGACGTCCTGTGACATCGATGTGACATCGCGGGCACGCGGACCGCCGGCCAAGACGAGCGACACAGCCAACAGACAGAGCGGTCCCGGCGCGACGACGCAACCGCCGGCCGGGACCTCGACGGGATGGAGCCCCGCCGTGTCCACTACCTTCCCACCGCCCGAACCCGCACGTCACGGCATCGCCGAGCTGCTCACCCTGGTCGACGAGCTGCGCCGCCTGGCGCACGACGCCACCCTCGAGCCGGACGACGCGCTGCGCCGCATCCGCGACGCGTTCGCCGGCTACGACGAAGGGAGCGGCACCGCGAACTGACCCCGCACGACACGGCGGCCCGCACCAGAAGTCATGGGTGCGGGCCGTTCAACGGTCTGGCGAGGCCAGTTCACGGGGGAACCGGAACCGACCAGCGTCGCGGAGACTACACGTCCGGCGACCGCGGACACAGTGAATGAACGCGGAGCGCATGGCCGTGGTGGACTCCTGGTTGTGACATTCACGCTCGTCTACCAACACGGGGATGACCCGCTACAAAGGCTTTCGCTCGACCGCGGCGGTGAGATGCGCGTGGCCTTCGGCCGACCCGACAGACGAGCGGCGGTCTGGAAGGTGGTCGCGAGCCGCAAGGGCGACGTGTACGTGATGGAGCGGTCCACGGGCAGGTATCTGAAGGTCAGCCTGCACGAGAGCCGTGACTGGCGCTTCCAGTGGATCGTTGACGGCGGCGGAGCTCGGTCTCCCTTTGTCGAGTCAGTCGTCGAGCAGCGCGGAACGCGCATCATCGACCAGTGGGACCGGCCTCCTCCAGCCGTCGCCGACACCCTCACGACAGGCTTCACGATCTGGACCTCCGGCGATGACGTGGTCCCGGCGAACCCTGACGGGGCTCCGACCAGGGACATGGTGTGGGTGCCGCCGCCAAGCAGTGACGAGATGGGCTTCTTCACGGTCGCCTTCATGCGACCGACTGGCCGGGTGGTGAACTTCAAGGGCTATCTCCCGGTCGCGGCGTTCGCGATGGACTCCGGGGAAGCCGCCATGATCCTGGCGTCCCGGCGGCCCATGAGGCCGGACGAGCGAGACCAACTGGTCCAGCATCGTGACCGATTGTCCCTGGCGCGCACGAAGCTCGAGGAGGTGAGAGGAGAGCCTCTGCCCGACTCTTACCGGGTCATGCTTCACGGCAAGGCCGACGACGGTGCACGGTTCGTCCTTGACCTGTCGATGTAGAGAGGCAGGTCCCCCGGCGCGCTGCTGCGCGGCGGCGGCATGCTGGTCCTCAACCGTGCCCGGAGGCCCGACCCCGGGCACGGCGGCGCCGCAATCTAAGAGGACCATGAGGGCCCATGACCGAGACAACGACGACGCGCGCCGCCGTGGCTGGCCTGCTGCTGGTTCTCGCCGGCCTGCTCGCCGGCTGCGACGGCGCCGACCCGCTCCCGGAGGGCTCGACCGACTTCCCGACCGGCAGCCCCACGGCGACGACCGTCCCGCCCAGCCCGGCCACGGCCGAGCCGGATCGCGCCGCCTGCAAGGAGGCGATCAAGGAGGAGGCGTTCGCGGGGACCCTGGACGCCGCGAACATCCCCGCCGCGTGCGAGGGCTTCGGGCCCGACGAGCTGGTCGCCATCTCCGACGAGGCCCTGGCCGAGCTGGAGGAGCTGGAGGCCCTGGTGGATCCGGAGCCGGAGTCGGCGGCCGCCTCCACCTGCGACGTGGCGCGGGAGGCGTTCCTGACCGGCACCGAGGCTGAGATCGAGGCGGCCCTCGCGGCGCTTGTCGCCGACACGACCGCGGACGCCTCGGCCCGCGAGGCCGCGCAGTCCTACCTGGAGGAGGACGACCCGACGCTGCGGGGCCTGCACAAGGAGCTCGTCCAGTACACCTGCTCGATCCCGTGATTGACCACGACACGCGACCAACCCCGACGACTGAGCCGCCGGGGGTCGGGGCAGGAGTGCTCCCCGTTGGCGCGCATCCGTGCCGCCGTGACGCCAGGAGGCACGGGGCCACACCCGAGCAGCGGCCAGCCGCGAGGCTCCCGGCAGGTGTTCGCCCCGCCGAAGGGCGGCCGGGCCCGGGATGTTCCGCTGCCCGGATCGATGTCGCTTCGCCTCGCCGCGTACCTGCAGGCGTTCGCGGGCCGTGAGGTGACGTTGCCGTGGCAGCCGACCGGCCAGCCGGCGACGGCGCGGCTCGTGCTGTCGACGCGGGAGAGCTCGGCGGCGAACCGGAACTACGTCAACACGTTCGTGTGGAAGCCGGCGCTGAGGTCGGCCGGCGTGCCGGCGATTCGAGAGAACGGGATGCACGCGCTGCGGCACCACTTCGCGTCCGTGCTGCTCGAGGATGGGGTCTCGATCAAGGCCGTGTCGGAGTACCTCGGGCACGCCGACCCCGGGTTCACGCTGCGCACGTACACCCACCTGATGCCGGCGAGGGAGGACCGCATGCGGAAGGCCGTCGACCGAGCCCTGGGCGAGTCCGCGGCCGACGACCCTCACGGGGAGGTGCGCCCGATGTGCGCCGAGCCGATGCGTAGGCGGCGTCTCCGCAGGTCAGAGGCCTACAGGCCTAGATGTCGTAGTACAGCTCGAACTCTCACCAGGGCGTTTGCTGGCGTTGGTAATCGACGGTGTAGCTCTCTGACCAGCGCAAACAGCCAATCTGACCGTTGGCTGGCGTTGGCCGTTTGTGGACGTGCTGAGGAATCGCTGAGGAACGATCAGCGCTCGTCGGCGTCCGCGAGGTAGGTCTCCAGCGCAGCCATGACCAGACCGGAGACCGGCATCCTGCGCGCCTTGGCGTAGCGCTCGGCCCGAGCCCACAACTCGACGTCGTCCTGACGGACGTAGATTGTCTTCTTCCCCATACGTAGCAGGGTGGCTGTAGCCGTAGACGTATGGCTATAGCGGTACTAGCGTCAACACAACGAAAAGGCGGGACCGCCGGGAGCTTCACCTCCACAGCGGTCCCTCGACGAGAGGCTCATGAGAGGAGCCACCGCCGTGTCCACTAACCTTCCCACCGCGAGAGCCAGCCCGCCATGGCATCGCCGAGCTGCTGGCGTTGCTCGACGGCATCCGCGCCGTCGCGTTTCACCGCACGCTGACCGACGGCGACGTCGCCCGGCGTGTCCGGGACCTGTTGCGCGAGCACGACGGCGAGGTCGAGGACTAGTCGTGACCCGGGACACGCCCGTCCGCTGCCTGCGTGACCGCTCCCGGTCGCCTCGGCTGGCGAGAATCCGGCCAGGACAAAGGCCTGCGGCCCCGATCGTTGCTCAAGGCTTGAGCGCCTCCGCCTCGGTGCGGCGGAACATCACCTCGAGGAGGACGGCGGTCAGCAGGGCGTACAGAAGGCAACCGCTCGCGCCGAAGTTCGTGAAGCGCTCATCGATGTTTGCGCTGATCACGTACGAGCTCACCAGCCAGGCGAGCGCCCAGACTGGCGGGTTCGCTACGGCCCACCAGGCCGCACCTGAGATGCCCTGTCGTGCGAGCACCAACGCCTGCAGCCCTCCGACAACAACTCCGGTCACGGCACCCATCAGCATGAGGTCTCCCCGGCCGATCCCGTAGTCGACGAGTGCGGCGCCCAGGGTGAGACCGGCCGCCATTCCGATGCTCGTGGCTGCGATCCAGATCCAGGGGACGAGCCGACGGAGCGCAAGCCATTGTGCGGCGCCGACGACGGCGCCCGCGATCAGGCCGCCGGCTAGTGCTGCGCCGACCGAGTCGACCGGGCCGACAATCAGGTTTGCGATGTAGCCGCCGATCGGAAAGCCCAGGAGGATCGCGACCGGCCACGCCCAGACACGCGGGCGACTGAACGTTGGCACTGGCACCGTGGAAGTCGTGCGCGATAGTAGGGAGGTCATTGGTGGGTTCCTTTCGGTGGCGGAGCGGGCACTCACGCCCGCGGCGCGCCGGAATGTCGACGCGCTTCTCCTCCCAAGTCGGAGATTTAACGATAGTATCACGATTCATGAAAAGCGTTTCCGGTAATGGAGACCATAGTTGGGCCTTTGTCACCAACTACGCGCACGTGCTCGTATGCCTCGCGGCCGATCCCGGTGCACGCCTCAGAGACATTGCGGAGACCGTAGGCGTCACGGAACGAACGGCCGCTCAGCTGGTCAAGGATCTCGAGCGCGCCGGCTACCTGACGAAGACCCGCCAGGGACGCCGCAATCAGTACGAAATCCACGACCAGCTCCCACTTCGCCATCCCCAGCACCGCCACCACACCGTCGGCGAGTTCATCCGCTTTCTCGAAGCGCCAGCGACTGGAAGGTGACACCGAGCCCGCCAGCGCTGCAGAACCGCCCGGATTTGCCGCGATCAGAGCGCGGACCCCGAAATCGGGCACTGTCAAGCCGTCAAGTCGAGGCACGAGCCCCAAGCATTACCCCGGCGGAGCGTCACCAACATCTGGACCCACCGAACATCTGTTCGACACTGGATAGGTGGACGAGTATGTCGAGCCACCGCCGCCGTGGGAGGAGGGGCGCCAGGACATCCTCAACGCGCTAGACGCGCAGATGCCCGCAGCACACATTCAAAACGCCGGTGCCGGTCGTCGCCCGGATCATGTGGGAGCACGACGGCGAGGAGCACATCGAGACCGAGGCGCTCGGCTGGACCGATCGCCGCGTATACGTGCGGCTACCCGACAACCGGTGGAGGTTCACCGCCGTGTGGCTGGACGCCGCAGACGTTCGACGTCGCTGACGGGGCCTGCTGGAGGGGTCAGTCGGGAAAGCGTGTAAAGCAGTACTTCAGCGGTGCCCAGGCGTGGGCAGAGAAGCTCCGGCCCTCCTGGTCGTAGCTGCCGATGACGCCGAGTTCGATGCCGCCGCGGCGGGTCGCAGGCACGTCGAAGGTGAGGGTCAACGTGTGGCTGCCGGGATCGAAGTGGCCTTGGGTGGCGCGCTGGTAGTCGGCTCGGCCGCCGTTGGAGACCCAGTAGTCCACCCATGCGTCGCCGGAAGGGTCGCCGGCGGCCAGTTCCGCGGTCACCCGGCTGACCCAGCGAATGTGCGGGCCGTCGGCGGCCAGCACGCATTGCTGGGTGAAGCGGATGGCAGCACGACCGATGCCCCACTGGTCGTTATCCGCGCCGTTACCGGCGGTCTGGCCACACACCGTGGGAGGGGCGAGCGTGAGGTCGTTCTCGTGCGTGCTGCCGTCGGACCAGACCGCGCCGGTGGTGACGACGAGCGAGCTGCCAGGAGGCGGCTGGGCGATCGGAAAGGTGAATGCCGCCGCATGGTGCGCCGTGTCGAACTGGCCACGGGGGCCGACCTGCCGCGGCATGATGCCCGGGATCTCGTAGTCCACCCAGACGGTGCCCGGGCCGTGCAGAGACTCATTGCGCACGGTGACGTAATCCATCCGTCGGGTAAAGGTGCCGCCGGTGCCCGTGCTGAAGGACTCGACCAGGCAGTGCTGGTCGATCTGGGTTGCCAGCGGCCCGGTAAGGCCGGTTGGCCGAATGAGCTTTCGGGACCGGTACACCCAAACCTCCCCGCTCGCGCCTTACAAGTAGAGAGACACCGACCCCGGCCTGATACACGCCGACGACTCCGGCTCCAGCGGTCCAGCGGGCGCAGGCGGATCTGCGGCCCCGCATGCGGTAGGAGAATGGCCTCCACGCCTTGCCGAGTGAAAACGTCAAAGACTCGGTTTGACGCCCGCCGGGCCGCGCTTCATGACAGCCGCCGCAGCTCGCGCGTCAGGGGCGGACGTGAAGACCGTGCAAGGCCGGCTGCGGCACGCCTCGGCGAAGACCACGCTGGACACCTACGGCCACATGTGGCCCGACCGCGACGAGTCGACGAGGACCGCCGTGGAAGTGGCCCTCGTCGCCCGTGAGGAATTTCTGAGGAATGCCGGAGCGTCGCCGTGACGTTTCCGCAGGTCAGGCGGCCTAGCGAGCCTAGATGTCGTAGTACAGCTCGAACTCGTGCGGATGCGGGCGCAGCCGGATGGGGTCGATCTCGTTGCTGCGCTTGAAGTCGATCCAGGTCTCGACCAGGTCCTGGGTGAACACGCCACCCTCGAGCAGGAAGTCGCTGTCGGCTTCCAGCGCCTCCAGCGCCTCGTTCAGCGACGACGGGACGGTCGCGATGTTGGCGTGCTCCTCCGGCGGCAGCTCGTAGAGGTCCTTGTCGATCGGCTCGGCCGGCTCGATCTTGTTGCGGATGCCGTCGACGCCGGCCATGAGCATCGCCGAGAACGCCAGGTAGGGGTTGCTGGAGGGATCGGGCACGCGGTACTCGAGCCGCTTCGCCTTCGGCGAGGTGCCCGTTACTGGGATGCGGACTGCGGCCGACCGGTTGCGCTGGGAGTACACCAGGTTCACCGGAGCCTCGAAGCCCGGAACCAGCCGGTGGTAGGAGTTGACGGTCGGGTTGGTGAAGGCGGTCAGCGACGATGCGTGCGCGAGCAGGCCACCCAGGTACCAACGAGCGCTGTCGGAGAGTCCCGCGTAGCCGAGCTCGTCGTAGAACAGCGGCGTCGCCGTCCTTCCATAGCGACTGGTGGCAGTGCATCCCGGAGCCGTTGTCACCGAACAGCGGCTTGGGCATGAACGTGGCCGACTTGCCGTTCTCCCAGGCGACGTTCTTGATCACGTACTTGTAGAGCATCAGCTTGTCGGCGGCGTGCAGCAGCGAGTCGAACTTGTAGTTGATCTCGGCCTGCCCCGCCGTGCCCACCTCGTGGTGAGCCCGCTCCACGCCTACCCCGACGGCGTTGAGCGCCAAGACCATGGCGTCGCGGAGGTCGGCGTAGTGGTCCATGGGGGGAACGGGGAAGTAGCCGCCCTTGTAGCGCGGCTTGTATCCCCGGTTGCCGCCGTCCTCCTCGCGACCGGTGTTCCACGCACCCTCGATGGAGTCGACGTAGTAGTAACCGGCGTTCTGCTTCGTCTCGAAGCGGACGTCATCGAAGACGTAGAACTCGGCCTCCGGCCCGAAGTACGCCGTGTCCGCGATGCCGCTGCTGATCAGAAACGCCTCTGCCTTGGCGGCAATGTTGCGCGGGTCGCGGCTGTAGGCCTCGTCGGTGAACGGATCCAGAATGGAGAAGTTCAACGCAAGTGTTTTGGCCGTGCGGAACGGGTCGACGAACGCCGTGGCTGGGTCAGCCATCAGCTTCATGTCCGACTCGTGGATCGCCTGGAATCCACGGATCGACGACCCGTCGAACATCAGCCCGTTGGTGACGGCATCATCGTCGAATGCGCTGACCGGCACGGTGAAGTGCTGCATGACGCCCGGCAGGTCGCAGAACCGTACGTCGATGAACTCGACGCCCTCGCGTTCGACGAAAGCGAGCAGCTCGTCGGCGGTGGTGAACATCCAGCCTCCTCGGCCCGGCATGGGGCAGCCGGGACCTCGTCGTGTCTCGTACGCCGGTCGGCGTCGACCGGATCAGCTCGTATTCGGACGTTACGGGGACGCCGTTTCTCGGCCGTGTCCCGGATGTTTCACCCGTGTTACACAGCGTCAGGACCCTACCTCAGCTGCGATGACCCGTCAGCGCGGCGGCATCTGACCACGTGGGACCTTGACGTTGCGCGGCAACGGTCCTTTCGGCATCGGCACCGGCTGCGTGCCCAGAGCGCGCAGCCGCGACCGAAGCTCGGTCACCTCGGCTGGGCGAAGACTGCGGGGCAGCTTCATCACGTGCTTCGCGACGCGGCGAAGCGGTACCTGATCCGGCTCGGTGCCGACGGCGATGTCGTGGACCGGTGCCTCGCCCACGACGCGGGCGTGCCGGCGCCTTTCCTGGGTCAGCAGGTTGGCCACCCGGTTCGCCGACGTGCCTTCGCCCACGAGGACAACACCGGGCCGCCCGACCGCGCGGTGAACGACGTCCTGGTGCTTGTTGGTCGCGATCAACGGCGTGACGTCCCAGCCGCGACGCAGCGTGCCCAGAGCGGCCATCGCCGCTCCTGGCTGGCCCTCGATCTGCAGATACGCCGCCCGCTCAGCCCGCCGCCCGAACACCACGGCTCCCGCCAGCAGGGCCATCGGCAGGCCGATGATCGGCCACAGCCAGATGGGCTTTACCAGCAGGCCGACGCCGATCATGATCACGATGACGGCCAGGACGACGGCGGCGCTGATCCATCCGATGTGTGGGTCGGTCTTCTTGGCCATCCGGTAGGTCTGCCGGACCTGGGCGAGCCGGCCCTGCTTGGAGCCGGCGGCACCCTTCTCGTCGCTGCTCTTGCGGGCCATGCCCGCTAGGGTACGGCTCCGCGCCGGCAGTCTCGACGGCGGTGCGCCGGCGTGCCTAGCCCGTCGCGACCGTCGATTGACGTGCCGCCATAGCTTGCCGGTACAGCCGCCCGGCCCGGTACGACGACCGCACCAGCGGGCCGGACATGACACCGGCGAACCCGAACTCCTCCGCTTCTTCCTGAAGCGCGGTGAACTCCTCCGGCTTGACCCAGCGTTCGACCGGGTGGTGGCGAGCCGAGGGGCGCAGGTACTGCGTGATGGTCACGAGCTCGCACCCGGCGTCGCGAAGGTCGCGAAGCGCTTGGGAGATCTCGGCCCGGGTCTCGCCCAGGCCGAGGATGAGGTTGGACTTGGTGACCATGGCGGCGGCCCGCGCCATGGCGAGGACCTGTAGTGACCGCTCATAACTGAACGCGGGGCGAATCCGCTTGAAGATCCGCGGGACGGTTTCGACGTTGTGAGCGAAGACCTCGGGTGCGGCATCGAACACCTGCTGGAGGAGCTCAGGCTTGCCCGAGAAGTCCGGCGTGAGGATCTCCACGCCGGTGCCCGGATTGAGCCGGTGGATGGCTCGGACCGCCTCGGCGTACAGCCAGGCCCCCTCGTCGTCGAGGTCGTCGCGTGCGACGCCGGTGACCGTCGCATATCGCAGGCCCATCGCCTGCACCGACTCCGCCACCCGGCGCGGCTCGTCGCGGTCGAGCGGCTCGGGCCGGCCGGTGTCGATCTGGCAGAAGTCGCAACGGCGGGTGCACTGGTCGCCGCCGATGAGGAAGGTCGCCTCGCGGTCCTCCCAGCACTCGAAGATGTTCGGGCAGCCGGCCTCCTGGCACACCGTATGGAGGCCTTCTCGCTTGACCAGTGCCTGCAGCTCCCGGTACTCGGGCCCCATCCGAGCCGTCGTCTTGATCCACGCCGGCTTTTTTTCGATGGGCGTCTCGCTGTTGCGCACCTCCAGGCGCAGCATCCGGCGGCCTTCGGCAGCGACGCTCACCGCGTCAGCCTACCCGGCGCCAACGGCGGTCGATGCGACCGCGAAGGACGGTGCCAACAGGCCCGGCAGGTGGCGCTCGACCACCGGCAGTGTCTCCGCGACCGTCACTGGGCGGCCCAGCTCGGCGGACAACGACGTGACACCGGCGTCGGCGATGCCGCACGGGACGATCCGGGAGAACCAGGCCAGGTCGCAATCGCAGTTGAGCGCAAACCCGTGCATGGTCGTGCCCTGGGCGACTCGGAGGCCGACCGCCGCCACCTTGCGATCGGGTCCACGCTCGTCGGCGCCGATCCACACGCCGCTTCGGCCCGGCGCTTCGGCCCGGCCAGTCGCGAGCCCGAGCTCAGCACACACGTCGATCAGAACCTGCTCGACCTGGCGAACGAAGGCGACGACATCGACTGGCTCGGCAAGGCGCACGATCGGATAGCCCACGATCTGTCCGGGGCCGTGCCAGGTGATCTTGCCACCGCGGTCGACGTCGATCACCGGGGCTCCGGTCGCGGCGGGCGGGCGTTCGGACGGCGCTGTCCGCTTGCCGGCCGTGTAGACCGGCTCGTGCTCGAGCAGCATCACGGTGTCGGGCATCTCTCCGGCCACCCTGGCGGCATGAAGCCGCCGTTGCTCGGCCCACGCTGCCTCGTACGGCTGCAGGCCGCCGTAGCGGATCACGTGGGGCGAGCTCACTTCTTCACCCTACGCGTCGAGTCGGACGGCGACCGCTCACAGCCGGCATCGTCGGGTGGGGCGGCATTTGCGACGATGGGGGGATGGAGTTCCCCGCGCACGTGCCGGGCTACACCGTCGATCGGCCGCTCGGCGCCGACGGCACCGTGTGGGCCGGGCGCGAGGACATCACCGGGGACCGGGTCGCACTGCGGCTCTTGCCGCTGGAAGATCCCGCTGCACGCGAGCGAGCGCGCCGGGAGGTTGCGCTGCTCACAGCTGTCGACCACCCGCACGTCCTGCCGTTGCTCGGAGTCGTGGACGTCTCCGGAGCGCTGGTGCTCGTGCTGGAGCACGCCGACGGCGGCAGCCTGGACGACCTGCTGGCAAGTCGAGGGACGCTACCCGCCGGTGAGGTCGTGACCACTTGTGCGCCGATCGCGCAGGCGCTGGCCGAGCTCCATGCCCGGGGTCTGGTGCATGGCCACGTCACACCCGCGAACGTGTTGTTCTCCGCAGACGGCCGACCCATGCTCGCCAACCTCGGAACCGGCACGCTCGGCGCCGGACGGTCGGCCGAGTCCGCCGGACTGGCCGCACCCGAAGTGCTGGCCGGCTACCCGCCTCAGCCGGGCTCGGACGTCTTCGGGCTGGCCGCGCTCGCCGTGCGGGCGCTGACCGGATACCTCCCTCAACAGGCGGCGATCCTGCCTGGGATCCCCCCCGCAACGCAGAGTGCGTTCGCCCAGTCGATGCATCCCGACCCGACCCGGCGCCCGAGCGCTGAGTCGCTGGCCAACGCGCTGTTCGTGCTCGCCGACCCCGAACCCGTCACGCTGAGCGAGTCACCCGCGGCCCCTGTGGCGGCACCGACCGCCGATGTCGTGACTCCAGAGCCGCCGCCGACGCGGACCAGGCGGGCGGCTCGGCGGGCTGCGTCGGTCGCAGCGGCGGCGCCACCCACAGCTGCGAAGACGGGATCTGCGCCGGCCGCGACCATCGACGCGCCGCCGGCACCTCCGGCTGCCGAGCCGGAGCCGCGGCGGAGTCGGCGACGCCGCCTGCGCCGGGTCGATCTCGCCCGCATCGCGATGGTGGTGGCGATCCCGGTCATCCTCGCCGGGGCGGTGTTCGTGGGCTTGCAGTTGTGGGGCGGCGACGGCGACCCGGAAACCCTTCCCGAAGCCGACCGGCTCACCTCTCCCGGGGAGGCGGCCGTCCCGGTGGACTTGTGCGGCGGCCCGCAGCCGGCCCCCACCGAAGCGCCGCCTGAGGTCGGCGACTGGACCCAGGTCGTACAAAGCCTGTACGCCCTGCGCGCCGAGGCGTTCAACGAGGTCAATGCCGAAGCGCTGTGCGAGGTTTATGCACCGACCAGCCAGGTGCTCGCCGACGACGCCGAGCTGCTCCAGATGTATGCGGAATCGGGAGTTCACACCCAGGGTCTGGCCTTCGAGGTCGTCACTGCCGAGTTGATCTCGCAGGAGGGCGGCCGGGTCGTTCTGGAGATCACCGACCGGCTGCCGCCTTATGAGCTCGTCGATGCCGACGGTGCTGTGCAGGCCGAAAAGGACGGCTTGCCGGAAGCGACCTGGCAAGCGGAACTGGTTCCCGCGCCGGACGCCTCTGGCTGGCGGTTCGGCTGAGCGGCGGCGTTTGGTCGTCAATTCAGCGCGGCCGCGATGACCGAACGAACGTCGCGATGCAGAAACTCGAAACCGGCTCCGACGAGGCGTTCAGAGCTGAGCCGGATGCTGCTGAGGATGTCGTCAGTGTACTCACCGTAGCGAATACGCAGTGCAAACTCGGGGACGGGAAGCAACGTAGGGCGCCCCAGGGCGCGGGCAAACACGCGGCTGAACTCGGCGTTCGTCACGGGCTCGGGCGCGGCGACGTTGTACGGCCCGGTGCAGCCATGGGTTTCGGCCAGGAACCGGAGGGCTCGCACCATGTCGTCCAGCGAGACTGGGCTCCAGTACTGCCGCCCCCCGGCGAGAGGGCCACCGAGCCCCTTGCGAAACCACGGCAGCATGCGGTGCGCGGCCCCGCCATGCCGGGACATCACCATGTGCGGCCGCGGATGGCACACAGCGACGTCGGCCTCCTCCGCGAGGATGGCGGCGGCCTCGCAGTCGCGGCAAATGTCGGCCAGGAATCCGTCACCGGCAAGCTCGTCCTCGTCGATCATCTCCGAGCCGTGCTCGAGACCGTAGATTCCCGAGGCCGACATGGACACCAGAACGCGGGGCCGGTCATGGCAGCGGGCCAGTGCCATCGACAGTGTGCGCGTCGCGAACAACTTGCTGTCTCGCAGTGTCTGCTTGTAGGCACGCGTCCATCGGCGGGCCCCGACGTTGGCACTGGCTAGGTTGACGACCGCCTCCACACCTTCCAGCCGAGCTGGGTCGAGCTGACCCGCCGCCGGATCCCACTGGATCTCGTCAGCCAACTGGGCCGGCCGGCGGACCAGCCGGAGCACCTCGTGGCCATCTGCCGACAGGGACGAGCGCAGCGCAGTGCCGATCAGGCCGCTGGAGCCGGTGATCGCGACCTTCATGCCGCTCCCCAGTCCACTGTCGACTAGATGCCGAGGTCACCTTCGAATTGGCCGCGTTCCAGGCGCTGCTTGACGGTCGTCAGATACCGGGCAGCGTCGGCCCCGTCGACCAGCCGGTGGTCGTAGGTGAGTGCGAGAAAGACCATCGAGCGGATCGCGATGCTGTCGGCGCCGGTGTCATCGGCGACGACTGTGGGTCGTTTGACGACGGCGCCGGTGCCGAGAATCGCGACCTGCGGCTGGTTGATGATCGGGGTGTCGAACAGCGCTCCCCGACTGCCGGTGTTCGTGAGGGTGAACGTGCCGCCGGACAGTTCGTCGGGTGAGATCTTGTTGCCGCGGGTGCGATCGGCGAGGTCGGCAATCTTGCGAGCCAGGCCAGCGATGTTGAGGTCGCCCGCGCCATGGATCACGGGCACGAGCAGGCCGCGCTCGGTGTCGACCGCGACGCCGAGGTGCTCCGCGTCGAGGTAGGTCACCTCGTTCTTGTCCATGTCGACGGTCGCATTGAGCTTCGGGTGTGCCTTCAAGGCTTCGACCGCGGCCTTGGCGAAGAACGGCAGGAAGGACAGCTTGACGCCTTCCCGGGCTTCGAACGCCGCTTTGGCCTTCTGTCGCAGCCGGGCGATCGCGGTGACGTCGACTTCTACGACGGTCGTGAGCTGAGCGGACGTCTGTAGCGACTCGACCATCCGTTTGGCGATGACCGATCGCATCCGGGACATCTTCTCCGTGGTCCCGCGCAGGGGTGACGGCGAAGCGGCGGCCGGAGCTGCCGCAGCCGGAGCCGCCGCCGGAGCCGAAGGCGCAGCGGCGGGTGCCTCGGCAGCCTTGCGGGCTTCCTCGGCAGCGGCGAGCACGTCCTGCTTGCGGATTCGCCCGCCCACGCCGGTCCCGGACAGGGTGGTCAGGTCGACACTGTGCTCCGCGGCGAGCTTGCGAACGAGAGGTGTGACATACGGCGACCCGTCGCCACCGGCTGCAGGTGCAGCAGGTGCAGCGGGTGCAGCGGGTGTAGCGGGTGCAGCCGCGGCCGGTGCGGCCGCTGCGGGTGTGGGCGGCGGGGGCAGGCGGGGGAGGCGGTGGAGCCGATGGCGCGTCCTGCTTGGACTTCTCCTCCGACTGTGCGTCGGCCGCTGCCTGAGTCGCCGCCTCGGCCTCGAGCGGAGTCTCCGCCTCGGCGCCGGCGTCCTCCGGGGTGGTCGCGGGCGTGGTGCCGGCCGGCTGCGCAGCGGGTTCTGCGGACGCCCCGTCGGCCGCGCCGATGACCGCAAGCTCGGTGCCCACCTCGACGGTCTCGTCCTCGGCCACCTTGATCTCGAGCAGCGTCCCGGAAGCCGGCGACGGGATCTCGGTGTCCACTTTGTCGGTGGAGATCTCCAGCAGCGGCTCGTCGGTCTGGACCTGGTCCCCGACCTGCTTGAGCCAACGCGTGACGGTCCCTTCGGTCACGCTCTCACCCAGCGCGGGCAGGGTCACCGACGTGCCGCCGGCACTCCCGCCGGTCGGCTGAGCCGGCTGCGGCTGGGCGGGCTCGGCCGTTGGCTGGGCGGGCTGCTCGGCGCCCTCCTGTGCCGGCTGCTCGGCCTCTTGCTGCGCCGGTTCCGGCTGGGCTTGCTGCGCAGTGTCCTCCGCCTGCCCTGGTTCCTCTGCCGGCGGCTCCGCTGCCGTTTCGTCGGTTCCGGCGTCCTGCTGCGGTTCGGCGCCACCTTGGCCCTCGCTCGGTTCGCCGATGACCGCGAGCTCCGTGCCCACCTCGACCGTCTCGTCCTCGGCGACCTTGATCTCGAGCAGCGTCCCGGAGGCGGGAGCGGGGATCTCGGTGTCGACCTTGTCTGTGGACACCTCGAGCAGTGGTTCGTCGGCCTGGACCTGTTCACCTGGCTGCTTGAGCCAGCGGGTCACAGTGCCTTCGGTGACGCTCTCGCCGAGTGCGGGCAAGGTGACAGAGGTCGCCATTGGTCCTGTCCTCTCCGAGTTCTCGACGCAGAGTACCGATCAGCCGTGGACGTGTAGTGGTTTACCCGCGAGGGCCAGGTGCGCTTCGCCGAGCGCCTCGCCTTGGGTCGGATGCGCATGGATCAGCTGCGCGACCTCCGACGGCAGCGCCTCCCAGTTGTAGATCAGCTGCGCCTCGGCGATCAGTTCGCCGACCCTGCTGCCGACCATGTGGGCGCCGAGAACCGGACCGTTCTTCTCCCGGACCAGCTTGACGAACCCCTGGGTCTTGAGGATCTGGCTGCGGCCGTTACCGCCCAGGTCGTACTGCAACGTCTCAACCTGGTCCGCACCGAGGCGTTCGCTGGCCTGCGCCTCGGTGAGGCCGACGGAGGCGACCTCGGGCTCGCTGTAGGTCACCCGTGGGATCCCGTCGTCCTCGACCGGAACGGGGTTCAGGCCGGCGAAGTCCTCGGCGAGGAAGATCCCATGCGCGAATCCCCGGTGGGCGAGCTGGAGGCCAGGGACCAGATCGCCGATCGCGTAGACGCCCTCAACGTTGGTCCGCAGCCGCTCGTCGGTCGGGATGAAGCCGCGTTCCAGCGTGACACCCACCTCGTCGAAACCGAGCCCGTCGGTGACGGCGCCACGGCCTACGGCGACGAGCAGAAGATCGGCCTCGATCGGGTCACCGTTTTCGACCGTGACCCTGACCCCGCCGTCGGTCTGGTCGACCGACTTGAACGGGGTGTTCGTCCGGAACGCGATGCCGCGCTTGCGGAAGGCCCTCTCGACCGCCTTGGAGCACGCTTCGTCCTCGACTGGCACCAGCCGTGGCAACGCCTCGATGATCGTGACGTCGGCTCCGAAGGAGCGCCACACGCTGGCGAATTCCACGCCGATCACACCACCGCCGAGCACCACGACCGAGCCGGGCACCCGGTCCATCGTCAGGGCCTCATAACTGGTGATAACGCGCTCACCGTCGATGTCGAGGCCGGGCAGGGACTTGGCGTACGAGCCGGTGGCGAGGACGATCCGCCGACCCTCGTACCGGGTGCCGCCGACGTCGACGGCATTGGGAGCGACCAAGCGCCCCTCACCCTGGACAAAGGTGATGCCACGCGCCTTGACCAGGCCCTGCAGTCCCTTGTAGAGGCGGCTGACGACACTGTCCTTGTACGCGTTGACTCCGGGCATGTCGATGCCCTCGAGGGAGACATTGACGCCGAATTGCGCGCTCTCCCGGGCCGCGTCGGCGATCTCCGCGGCGTGCAGCAGTGCCTTGGTGGGGATGCACCCGTAGTGCAGACAGGTGCCGCCCACCTTGTCCTTCTCGACGAGGGCCACGGACATTCCCAACTCGGCAGCGCGGAATGCACAGGCGTAACCTCCGCTGCCTCCGCCGAGGATCACGACGTCGAAGTTGTTCGCCACGGTGCGCTCCCGAGGGTCGTCGAGACGATCACACTGCACGGTCTGGCAGCATCCTTCCACCCGGTGACCTGGGAAGAACAACCGTCGGAGCAGACGAGGACCGAGCGAACCGAGCAACGAGGAGCCCGAGCGAGGAGGCGTCCGGGTGCGACCATCTACGCAGGCCCAATGGCAGACTGCGCAGATTGCTGGTACTGACCGAGATGGAGGCGGGCGTGGGGTGGTTACGGCGGAGGCGTCGAAGCGCCGCCGGCAGCCTCGACCGCGCGGCCGACAGCTCCGACACGGCCCACCTGGAAGAGTTCGCGCGGACCCGAAGCGGTGTCGAGGCCTACGTCGAACCGCCCACCACGATGACCGCCACAACCGTCGTGTTCGTCGCCCACGACGGAGAGTGGACCCGCCGTCGGGTCAAGGACGCGCAGGCCGCTCATGACCTTGCCCGCAAGTTGGCGATCCCGGCTTACGACGCGCAGGTCGTCGGCTATCCGCAACGGATGCGCGACTGGAACCGCCGCCACGACGGTGCATAGCTGGCCGTGTCCCAACCGGAATGACCACGTTCACCACCCGTGCCTATACATCACCAGGCATACACGCCTGGTGATGTACGGGTAAGCATGGTGAACGTGGTCATTCCGGCGGGCGGGGAACGAGCACGTTCAGGCAGGTCACACAGGCTTCGAGCTTCTCGAACTCGCTGATGTCGACGACGACCGGGGACCATCCGATGCTGCTCAGCCAGGCAGCCGTCGACGGCGCCGACGCGGCGATCAGCACCTGGTCGTCGCCGAGCGGTACCACATGGCAGCCCGCCTCCTCGTCGACGGCGTGTACGGCCGGCAAGACGGACGTGTCGATTCGATCAGGAAGGGCAACCAGGGTCCCGTCGGGCAGTGCCGTGACTGCTGACTTCAGGTGGAGCACACCGGTCAGCTGGACGGGAACGACCCTGCCGCCACGCATTCCGAGGTAACGATCGAGTTGTTCGATTCCGTCGGTGTTGGTACGGCCTCCAGATCCGACGTAGACGGTAGGACCAATCTGCAGAACGTCACCGCCGTCCAGAGTGCCGGGCTCGACGATGCGCGCGACGTCCAGCCCGAGGTCGCGCACGACGGCTTCGGTGCCATCGACCTCGGCCCGCCGCTCCGCCGGCCCGGGCCGGGTGAGGACGGCCAACCCGTCGAAGATCACGACGGTGTCCTCGACGAACACCGAGTCCGGATGCTCCGGAGCCGGCTCGATTTCCCGCACCGTCCAGCCAGCTGCTGAGAGCGCATCGCGATACGCCTCGTGCTGGCGCCGGGCAAGCGTCAGGTCGACCGGCCTGCGTTGGACGTGCGTGACGATTCCTTCGGCAAGCCGATCGCTCGGCGGCCGGACCAGGGCGACGCCTCGGGTCATGGGCTCTTGCCGATCGACAACGCGCCGCTCGCCACGTCCTCGACGATCTGCACCAGCGTCCGGACGCCGAAACCGGTGCCACCTTTCGGGGTGTAGCCGTAGGGCGAGTCGTCGTTGAAGGCGGTGCCGGCGATGTCCAGGTGTACCCAGTCGAGGCCGTCCCGGACGAACTCCTGGAGGAAAACCCCGGCCGCGAGCGCACCTCCCCACTTCGCTCCGACGTTCGCGATGTCGGCGATCGGTGAGTCGAGCTTCTCCCGCAGCTCGTCGGGAAGGGGAAGCGGCCACATCTGCTCGCCGGCCCGCTCGGACACCTCGTGGACCTGGCGAAGAATGCGATCGCCGTTGGCCATGATCCCGGAAACCCGGGTCCCCAAGGCGATGACACAAGCACCGGTCAAGGTTGCGATGTCGACGATCAGATCCGGGTTGTCCTCACCCGCCCGGACCAGTCCGTCCGCCAGGATCAGCCGGCCCTCGGCATCGGTGTTGAGCACCTCGACGGTCTTGCCGCCTCTGATCGTCAGCACGTCCGACGGGCGTTGGGCCTTTCCGGACGGCATGTTCTCCGCCATTGGGGCGTAGGCCGTCACGGCGATCCGTGGAGCGAGCTTGGCGAGCGCGACGACCGCGGCAACCACCGCTGCAGCGCCACTCATGTCCGACTTCATTTTCGGCATGGCGTCGGGTGGCTTCAGGGACAGCCCGCCGGAGTCGAACGTGATTCCTTTGCCGACGAGCGCCACATGCTTCTTCGCGCGGAACGGTCGGTAGGCGATGCGCACCAGCCGCGGAGGGTTCGCGGAGCCCTGCCCTACGCCGACGATGCCGCCGTAGCCGCCGGCGGCGAGAGCGTTCTCGTCCATCACGTCGACGTCGAGTTTGAGACCTTTGGCGTGTCGTTTGGCGGCCTCGGCGAAGGTCTGTGGGGTCAGGTCACGGGCTGGTGTGTTCACCCAACTTCGGGCCTGGTTGACAGCCGCTGCAACGACTTGGGCGCGTGCGACCGCTGCCTTGACCTCTTTCGCCTTGGCGGATGCACTGATGATCGTCGCGGTCGCGAGAGGCGGCGTGATGCCGCCGGACTTGTACCCCTCGAAGGTGTAGCTGCCGAGCAATATCCCTTCGGCGACGGCGGCCGCGTCGGCCGGACTCGTGATCGGGAGGGCGAAAGCTGCCGAGCGGCTGCCCCGCAGGGCTCGGGCGGCGGCACCCGCAGCCCGTCGCAAGGACTCCTGGTGCGTGGGCGTGCCCTCATCGTCTAGCGGCCCCATTCCGACCGCGACGACAACGGTGGCCTTGGTCGTTGTCGTCGCCACCTTCGTGACCTCGTCGCGCTTGCCGGTGGCCCCGAGCGCCTTGAGCATCACGGCCAGTGACCCTCCGACGGCACCGTCGACTCGGTCCGCTTCGGCAAGCACCCGCACCGCATCGCGGTGGGCGGCGATCCCGATGACGACTGCGTCGGCGGCGATCGCAGTGGGATCCGCGGTCGACAGTGCGATGGTGGTCACGGCTCTCCTGCCGGTCGAGGTCGGCTTTCGGGCGCGATGGTGTGTCGCACCGACCGTAGAGTGCCGTCGTGACGACCCGTGAGCGGACCCCTCTGTACGACCGCCAGGCAGCGCTCGGCGCGAGGTTCGCCGAGTTCAGCGGATGGGAGATGCCGCTGCAGTTCTCGGGCATCGTCGAGGAACACACCGCGGTGCGGGAGCGCGTCGGGATCTTCGACGTCAGTCATCTGGGCAAGGCGACCGTGACCGGCCCCGGCGCACGGACCTTCGTCGATTCATGTTTGACCAATGCGCTGGCCAAGATCGGACCCGGCCAGGCGCAATACACCTTGTGCTGCGACGACCGGACCGGCGGTGTCGTCGACGACCTGATCGCGTACCTGCGCTCGGACGAGGACCTTCTCCTCGTTCCGAATGCCGCAAACTGTGCCGAGATCGTCCGACGTCTTGCTGACGCAGCTCCGACCGATGTCCAGGTGAGTAATGCGCACAAGGACTACGCCATCCTGGCCGTGCAGGGTCGGTTCAGCGACGAGACGCTCGGCGCGATCGGCCTGCCCACCGGCCACGACTACATGGCGTTCGACACGGCATCCTGGCAGGACGTGCCAGTGACGGTTTGCCGCACCGGGTACACGGGGGAGCGAGGGTACGAGCTGGTGGTGCCGTGGACCGAGGCCCTACCTGTGTGGGATGCGCTGCTGGCCGCGGGTGAGCCGCACGGGATCGTGCCGTGCGGCTTGGGCGCGCGGGACACGCTACGGACAGAGATGGGCTACCCGTTGCACGGCCAGGATCTCTCGTTGGACATCACGCCAGTTCAAGCAGGTGCGGCCTGGGCGGTCGGCTGGGACAAGCCGGCGTTCTGGGGGCGCGATGTGCTGCTGGCCGAACGTGCGGACGGCCCTGCGCGCCGGCTCCGCGGGATCCGCTCGCTGGGCCGTGGGATTCCGCGACCCGGGATGGATGTGTCAGCCGACGGTCGGCCGGTCGGAACCGTTACCTCGGGGACGTTCTCGCCGACCCTGCGCAGGGGAATCGGCCTAGCGCTGCTCGCATCCGAGGTCACGCCAGGCGCGTTTGTGTCGGTCGATGTCAGGGGGCGGCTCGAGGAGTTCGAGGTCGTCAAGCCGCCATTCGTGCAGCCGTCGACCCGGGAATAGCGAGCCGGGTCGGCCGTCGTCATCTGTCCGTGGCAGCCGCCAACATCGTGGCAGCTGCCTGCAGCTGTGGCACGGCAAGGAGTGCGCCAGTGCCGTCGTCGAGGCTGATCGCGTAGTCGAGCAGCGGCCTGAGCCGCATCTTGGCCAGCGCCGCTGCTTGACCTGGATCGGGCGATGCGTGCCCCGCAACCACCCAGCGCGTCGTCCCGCCGGCCACCCGATGGGCTGCCAAGGCGGCAGCGGTTGCGACCAATCCGTCCAGTGCGACGGGAGTGCGCCGAATGGCAGCCTGCACGACGACACCCGCCAACGCCGCCAGCGGCGCGCTGCCAACTGGCGACAGCAGATCCAGGACGTCGCCGCCATCGGTGAGAGAACGCCGGCCGACCCGAGCTCCGTCGCGGACCGCTGCACACCGCCTCATCCACTCCCGGTCGTCGATGCCCGTCCCCCTGCCGACGACGGAGGCGACCTCCGTTCCGGTGAGGACTGCCACCGCGATCGCGGCGGGCACGGCCAATGTGGGGTCGATTCCGGCCAGCACGATGAGATCGGCTCCGCTGTCGACCTCGTCGTCGGCGATCGCGACGCCGGCCTCGAACGCTCGCTCCACCTCCCGGCGTTCGACGGATGTTCCGTGCGCGACATCGTCATCAGAGTCGACACCAGCAGGAGAAGTAGGAACCTCGAGGCGAAGAGTGGCCGGGCTTACCGGCAGCAGCGGCGAGATCTCCGCAGTGGCCGACTGGGCGCCGGCCATGGCGAGGATCCGGATCCGATCCAGTGGCCGGGTCGGGCACTGGCCTTGAACTCCGGCGAGCCATTCGGCCAGCGTCCCGAAGCGCCCGAACGCACCCGACGGAGCCAGTTCGGCCAGCCGGGCCCGAGCCGCATCGCGGGCGTCGTCGTCGGGCCGCGGCACGCGGGTAGCGAGCACGGACAGGTCGAGGGACATGCGGCGCCTCCGGGGACGGGTCGTCGCGAGAACCATAGGAGCAACGAGGAACCCGAGCGAGGAACGAGCGAGGGCCGAGTGCGACCATCGGAATAGGAGCAACGAGGAACCGAGCGAGGAACACGAGGGTGCGCCCAGGTCGTGAAGATCGCCGTGCAGTCCGGATGCAGTCGGGTGCGCTGGGCCGGTATGCACGGCGATCTTCACGACGAACGGCAGTCGTGATGGGACCGTCCCCGTCGCCCCCACGATCGGGGACGGTCCCGCCCCCCACACGCGGTGTCGGCCGGCCCCCCGGACGCTTGTAGCGCTGGCCGAACATCCCGCGCTAGACAGGACGGGCCTAGCCCGAGGTCATGACGCGGGTGCGGCTAGATCTTTTTCGGCTTCTCGAAACCCGGCGTTTGCCCGGAAGTTGGCCCGCCGGGCGGCCCGCCGCAGTGCGGCAAGGACCGGTCGTCCGGCGAGTAGGCACAACGTCGCGGTCAGCGCCGCGCGGACCGCGTCCCACACGAACGAGGTGAGGAGGAAGAAAGCCGCGTACCGCATCAGGTTCGTCCCGACAGGTGCCCCTGGCTCGAACGACACGGCACTGTCGGCATAGGTCGCAAAGGGCCAGAACCACAGGTTGATGAGCAACCCGTAGAGCAGGCCCGCGAGGGCGCCGTAAGCCGCGAGCATGATCACCTCTGTCCGCCCGCGCACCGGCGGCAGGAGGCCCGCGCCGAGGCCGACCCAGCCAGCGGCGATCATCTGAAACGGGAGCCACGGGCCAACGCCGCCGGTGACGAGTGCACTCGCCAACAGCGTGATCTGCCCGAGCACGAAGCCGAAACCCGGGCCCAGCGCACGCCCGGCCAGCACGAACAAGAAGAAGACCGGTTCTACGCCGCCTGCTCCGGTGCCGAGGACGCGCAGCCCGGTCCCGACAGCTGCGAGGACGCCGAGCATCGAAACCGCCTTGGCGTCCATCTCACCGT
The DNA here is from genome assembly GCA_963831385.1 of uncultured Actinomycetota bacterium. Lineage (GTDB taxonomy): Bacteria > Actinomycetota > Actinomycetes > Jiangellales > Jiangellaceae > JACVRX01. The sequence goes on along the minus strand of CAWHPW010000011.1, from coordinate 530,591 downwards.
CGGCGAGTTGGGCCACGACGATCACCAGCAGAAACGGCAGCAGGACCGCGAACAGCCACGGCGCGTCGGCGGAATGCGTGATGCCGGTCCCGGCGTCGGCCAGGAATGGCCAGCCGAATGCCACCAACCCGACGGCCGTCACCAGGATCAGGCACGCACTGGATCGGGGCGGCAACCTGATGGCTGCGGCGTGGTGCGCCGTCATGGCAGGCTCATGACGCGGCCTCCAGGGCGTGCGCTACCTCACCAACCGTCAGCCAACGCTGCGGCGCCAGGACCTTGGCGACTTGCGGCGCGAAGACCGGTGACCCGACGACCACGTCGGCTGTTCGTCCGTCCGCGACCACCTCACCGTCGGCGATCAGGACGACCCGGGTGGCGAGTTCGGCGACGAGCTCCACGTCGTGCGTGGCGAGCACGACGGCATGGTTCGAGCCGGTGGCAACCACATCGCGCAGGATTGCGGTCAGCCGCCGCTTGGCCGAGTAGTCGAATCCGCGGGTCGGCTCGTCGAGCAGTAGTAGCGGTGGCCGCGCTGTCAGCACGACGGCGATGGCCAGGGCAAGCCGCTCGCCTTCGGACAGGTCACGCGGATGGGTATCGTCGCGCACGTCGGGTGCCAGCCGCGTCAGCAATGCGCGGCAGGTGCCCGGATCTGCGCTCGCGTCGGAGTCGGCGCCGCGGCACTCGGCGGCCACTGTCTCCGCGTAGAGCAGGTCGGCAGGTTGCTGGGGGACGAGGCCGGCCGCACGCACGACGTCGGTGGGATCGGCGCGGTGCGGGATCAGACCCCCGGTCACCACCGAGCCGGCAGCAGGCTGAACCACTCCGACCAACGCAGTCAGCAAGGTCGACTTGCCGGCGCCGTTGCGGCCCATCAGCGCGACGATCTCCCCGGGCCGAACGCTGAAGTCAACCGTGCGCAGCGCCACCGTGTGGCCGTAACGGACTGCCAGCCTGGTGGTCGTGGCCAGTGGAACTGACGCTGTCGAGGTCGCTGCGATCGCCCGGATTGGCCGGCGATTGGCCAGCGCGTCGCGGAGTCCAGGGGCGGCTCGTCGGGCGTCGCGCACCGAGAGAGGGAGCGGCCGCCAGCCGGCCAGCCGGCCGAGCTCGACGACCGGGGGAGCAATCGGAGAGGCGAGCATCATCTGCGTTGGCGCACCGTCGACGACTCGCCCCTCGCCTGGCAGATGCACGATGCGATCCGCGTACTGCACCACCCTCTCCAGCCGGTGCTCCGCGAGGAGAACCGTCGTCCCCAAGTCGTGGACGAGCCGCTGCAAAGCGGCCAGAACGTCTTCTGCAGCCTGCGGATCGAGTGCGCTGGTGGGTTCGTCCAGCACCAGGACGTGCGGATGTGCCGTGAGCGCAGCCCCGATGGCGACCCGCTGCTGTTGCCCGGCCGACAATGTCGACATCGCCCGCCTGCGGAGGTCGGCCAGACCGAGCAGGTCGAGCGTTTCCTCGATCCGGCGCCGCATGATCTGCGGCGGAAGCCCGAGCCATTCCATCCCGAACGCCAGTTCGTCTTCGACCACATCGGCGACGAACGCTGCCTGCGGGTCCTGACCGACGACGCCGACGACGTCGGCCAAATCTCGGGGCCGGTGGCTGCGGGTGTCGCGCCCGGCGACGAGTACCCGGCCGGTCAGCGTCCCGCCGGTGAAATGCGGAACCAAGCCGTTCACTGAGCGCAGCAGTGTCGACTTTCCGGATCCGGTCTCGCCGACGACGAGACACAGCTCCCCGTCGGGTACATGCAGATTGACGTCGAGCAGCACCGGCTCCGCCGGGGGCTGGCCCGGATACCAGATCGACACCTCGTCGAAGACGATCATGCGCTCGACTCCACCTGCGGTGGCGCCACCCAGGCCGGAAGCATCGCGACCAAGGCGCCGATCAGTGGCAGGAGGGGCAGGCTTGGTACCACGAGCGGCACGACCAGCATGCTCATGCCTGGCACTCCGGCTGCCGCGGCAATCGCGAACGTCGTCGCGACGACGGCTCCAGAACCGGCGACCAGCCACTCCGGAAATGCCCAGGGGTCGGGTCGGTACCGGGTTCGGGTCGAGCCCCGCCCAGCCTCGACAAAGCCATAGACAGCCAGTGCCAGTCCGACGCCGAGCAGAACCGGACCGGCCCAGGTTGCCGTGCCGCCGTCGAGCAGCCCGTACAGACCCAGGCACACGCCGATCAGTCCGGTGATGACGAGAACCGAGGTGATCCGCCGACGGTGCGGCGGCAGCGTTGCGGCGCGGCCGAAGCCTCGAGAGTCCATTGCGGCAGCGAGGTCGAGGGCGCGCTCGAGAGACCCCTCGAGCACTGGCATCGCCACCCGGCCGATCCCCCGCATCCCGCGGGAGTCATGGCCGCGCAGCCGATGCGCCCGCCGCACCCGGGCCGCGTCCTGGACCAGTTGGGGAGCGAACGTCATGGCGACGACCAGGGCTACGCCGGCCTCGTACAGCGCTCCCGGCACCGACCGGAGCAAGCGGCGAGCATCGGCCAGTGCATTGGCCGCGCCGAGGCACGCAAGGATCACCGCAAGGCGCAAGCCGTCGTAGAAGGCGAGTAGGACGGCCTCGAGGGTGATTGGACCGCCCAGCCTGAGGTTCGCCGACCACGCGGGCAGTTCCACCGCTGGCAGTCGGATCAATACCGTGGTGCCTCCCACGTGCGCGCCGAACACGGCCTGGAACACCACTCGGATCGCGATGACGATCAGGCCCAGGCGCAGAAAGGCACTGAACGCACCGCCCCACGGGGCCGAAGTTCGGCGGGCCGAGACCACGTATGCCGCAGCCGCGAGCAGTAGCCCAAGAAGCAACGGATTCGTCGTTCGGCTCGCCGCAGCGGCCAGGCCCAGCGCCCACAGCCACCATGCACCGGCATGCAGAGGACGTGGGAGGCGGGACGCCGCCCACCACGCCGGAACCGGCAGAGCCGTCACGCAGCCTTCGAACCGCGGAACCGGACGGCCGCGGCGACACCAACGACGACCACGATGCCCAGGCCGACGAGTAGGCCGACCGGAACCCCGCTGTCCTCGTCTTGGTCCGCGGGCGCTGGCTCCTCCTCGGCTGGAGGCTCCTCGTCGTCGATGGCAGGCAGGGCTAGTTCGACCTGCTCTTCTGGACCCGTGGGCGCCGGCGTCGCGACCGGACCGCCGCAGCCGGTCGCCGGATAACCGGCGATGCCACAGGTCAGGCCGCCCTGTTCGATCCGAACATCGCCAGCGGTGCGAAGCAGGATGTCCGACCCGTTAGCCCAGTCGGGAACGACCGCGCACACGCCCCGAGCCGCGGGCGGCTCGGAGCCGTCCTCTGAGTCCGCCTGGGTGCCGAAGTCGAGCACCACGGCAACGCGCTTCTCTCCGTCGCCGGCCTCTGCGTCGCCGCAGATCAGGTCGAAATCACCGTCCGCACGCGGAACGCGCGGTTCCAATCCGGCGACTGCATACCGCCAGCCCTCTACCGAACCGTCGGTAGGCGTGACCTCTGCCGGCCCAGTAGTGGCAAACGCCCATGCCCCATCGGTCCATTGGTAATACCCCCAGAAGCGGTAGACATCGCCCTGGGCATGGGCAGCGATCGGCATGATCGCCGCCAGCACGATGACGGCTACAGCCGTAAGCGCGGCACGAACGAGACGGTGGAAGTGCATGGACTGACCCTTTCGGTGAGCGGTCCGGTGACGAGGACGGACCACTCGCCGTTGCCGCGGTCAGTTTGCCGCAGTCACGGGTCGACGACCCGGCCCCGCCCCGCAGGCCTCGACGGAACGTGGAGCCGCTCGTGCCGGACGGGCGATCCGGCTTGCCGCGACGAGATGGACACGGAACCTCGGGGGCGCCGTGCGCGGCCTACGGTTGCGGGTCAGCGTCGGCATCCGACCGACTTTCCCCGGCCTGGCACGTGTAGCAGGTCGAGAGTCCCACGCGGGGGAGCCAGCGTCAAAAACGCCCTGTCGGTGCGGACGGAGTAGCCCCCTGGTGGGTCGTGAAGATCGCCGTGAGAACTCGCCACGCTCAGCGGGCTGCACGGGACAACACGACAATCTTCACGACGCCGACGAGTAACCTGCGCGAGGCAGGACGGCGAGGAGGGGCGATGGCGTGGACCTGGCGATACCTGCGGGACGACGGAACCGTGGTGCCGCCAGAGGAGGTGTCCGGCGGCGGTGACGGGAGTGGCTTCCTCACCCAATCCGAGGCGGAATCCTGGCTGGGCGAGCGGTGGCGTGCCATCGCCGGCGCCGGAGTTGATGCCGTGACGCTGCTCGAGGAAAGCCGCGAGGTGTACGGCCCGATGAGCCTGCACCCGCCGGACTGACCTCCGGATCTGCGCTGGTCAGCTGGTCAGAGTGAGGTCCTTGGCAAAGCTGCGCGAGAGGGCCTGGTTCGCATAGAAGCCGAACCCTTCAATCGGCTGGTACCCGCTTGACTCGTAGAGGGCAATCGCCTCCGGCTGGCGTAGGCCCGTCTCCAGGATGATCTGCCGGTAGCCGACGGCGGCTGCGCGTGCTTCGAGCTCGGCGAGCAGCCGACGCGCATAGCCGACGCCGCGGCGATCCTCGACCACGTACATGCGCTTGATCTCGGCGACCTGGTCGCTGTGGCGGCGGAAACCACCAGACGCCACGGGTTCGCCGTCGGCAAATCCGACGACGAACACTCCGCCCGGAGGTGCGAACTCGACCGGATCGACTGGAGCTTCGTCTGCACCGCCGTAACGCTCTACATACTCCTGCTGAAGCTCGGCCTCCAGCGCTCGAACGACAGCATCGGTGTACGCAAGCGGCCGGACGGTGTATCCGTCGGGCTCGATGCGGGGATCGGGATCCCTCGTCACACCGGCGTCCCAGGCTTCACGGTCGGCTTCGGCAGCCGGAGTCGGCGCATCTGGGTGGCCCGAGCGATGGTGTAGAACACGTGCCCCCGCTGGTCGTCGGGGAACCGCTTGCGAACCTGGCGCTTGACTCGGACAGCGATAACCGCGAGATCGATCATGACCAGCACCAGCGTGCCCAGCCAGAGCAGCGTGGACAACAGCTGGATCTGTGGGGACCTGACCAGACTCAGCACCAGCACGATGAGGATCGTCGGCAGGAAGAACTCCGCCAGCGTGCGGCGCGAGTCGACGTAGTCGCGCACGAATCGGCGTTCCGGCCCCTTGTCGCGTGGCGGGAGGTATCGCTCGTCGCCGGCCATCATGGCCTGTCGGGCCCGGCCGCGTTCGGACCGGACGTGCTCGCGCTGGCGGCGCACCGACTCGCGGCGGGTGAGCGCCGGGCGGACCCGCTCCTTGCGTGCCTGTTCGGCTTCCTTGCGGGTCGGGGTGGGTCGGCCCTTGCCGCCGGCCCGGGAGCCGTTCACCGTCTCCGTCGGGTTGGTCGTCGCGTCGAGCTCGGCACTGGGTTCGGTGGTGCTTCGGCGACGGAACACGTATCACAGCGTAGGCCCTGCCCGACTGCCCGCCCGCCGGGCAGGATGCTGACGCCGTAGGGTGGACAGAGCACCGTTGTACATGACCGCGCATTCGAGAAGGGGCGACCGGTCCAGATGGGGATCCTCCAGCGCATGTCCATGATTTTCCGGGCCAAGGCAGACCGGGCGCTCGATCGTGCCGAGGACCCGCGGGAGACTCTCGACTACTCGTACAACAAGCAGCGGGAGCTGCTGGTGAAGGTGCGCCGCGGGGTCGCCGACGTTGCCACCAGCCGCAAGCGCATCGAGGTTCAGCTCTCGCAGCTGACGGCCCAGGCGGGCAAGCTGCAGGAGCAGGCGCAGCGAGCGCTGTCGCTGGGGCGCGAGGATCTGGCCCGCGAGGCGCTGACTCGGCGCTCCGGCCTCGAGACCCAGATGGGCGACCTGCAGACCCAGCACGACGCCCTGCAAGCCGAGGAGGAGAAGCTCACCCTCGCCGCCCAGCGGCTGCAGGCAAAGGTCGAGGCGTTCCGCACCAAGAAGGAGACGATCAAGGCCAGCTACACCGCGGCCGAGGCCCAGACCCGGATCGGCGAGGCATTCAGCGGCATCTCCGAGGAGATGAGCGATGTCGGCATGGCGGTGCAGCGAGCCGAGGACAAGACGGCTGCGATGCAGGCCAGAGCCGGCGCGATCGACGAGTTGTTGGCCTCGGGTGCGCTCGACGACCCGACCGGAATCGCGAAAGACGACATCACCGTCGAGCTGGACCGGCTGGCCTCTACCAGTGACGTCGAGCTCGAGCTGGCCAGGATGAAGCACGAGCTCACCGCCGGTTCGGCGGAAGAGGCCCCGCGCGAGCTCGAAGGGCAACCGGATGTCGTCGCCGAGCCGCCGTCCGACCCAGTTGCCGAGCCGGTCGCAGAAGCGCCCTCTTCGACTCGCCAGGAGGAGGGCCGGGCGTGATCGTCAGGATCATGGGCGAGGGCCAACTCGAGATCGACGACTCGCAGCTGCAGGAGCTCAACGCACTCGACGATGCGCTGTCTGCGGCGATCGACGGCGGCGACGACAGCGAGTTTCGCAGCGCGCTCTCCGCGCTACTCGCCGCCGTACGATCGCGCGGCACGGCAGTGGCCGACGACGTACTGGTCGACAGCGACCTGGTGCTGCCCTACGAGGACGCGCACGTCGACGAGGTGCGTGAGCTGCTCTCCGGTGAAGGCCTGATCCCTGGCTGAGAGACCACCTGCTGGCCTTCGGGAATGACCACGTTCACCACCCCTGTCGGTACGTCACCAGGCCTGCAAGCCTGGTGATGTACTAACTCGCCTGGTGATGGAACCGCCATCGGCGGCAACCTCGTTGTCAGGGTAGGCGAGCAGTCGAGAGGAGAAACGGTGGCGCGGAGCAGGTTCCGTCCTGACCGCGGGCTGTCGGTCCGGATGGGGCTGACGATGGTGTTGCTCGCGTTGCTGTACGTCGTGCTCGTCCTGGCCATTGGCTACTTCACCGACGTTCTCTGGCTGGGCATTGTCATCGGGCTGGGTGTCCTGTGGGCGCAGTGGTACTTCTCGGACAAGCTGGCTCTGTCGGCGATGCGCGCACGCGAGGTGTCGCCGGCCGAGGCTCCGCAGCTGCACGCGGTTGTCGACCGGCTGTGTGCCCTGGCCAACATGCGCAAGCCGCGGGTTGCGATCGCTGATACGGAGCTGCCCAACGCCTTCGCGGCCGGCCGAAGCCCGGACCGGGCGGTGGTGTGTGTGACGACGGGGCTGATGCGCCGGCTCGACGAGCGCGAGCTCGAGGCGGTCTTGTCCCACGAGCTCTCTCACGTGGCGCATCGCGACGTCACCGTCATGACGATCGCGTCCGTCGTCGGGGTTTTGGCCGGGTTCATGACTCGGGCGCTGATCTTCGGTGGCATGGGACGTCAACGCGACGGCAATGCCGCGGCCGTGGCACTAGCTGCGATGGCGATCGCCGTCGTGGTCTACGCCGTGAGCTTTCTGCTCACCCGCCTGCTGTCCCGCTACCGCGAACTCGCGGCCGACCGGGCTGGTGCGATCCTCACCGGTCAGCCGTCAGTGCTCGCTCAAGCGCTGACCAAGATCTCCGGAGACATGGGCCGCATTCCGGCGCGGGATCTGCGGGCTGCGGAGCCATACAACGCGTTCTTCGTCGTGCCGGCCCTGACCGGCAAGATGGATCTCGGCGCGCTGTTCGCGTCACACCCGCCACTGGAGAAGCGGCTCGAGCAGCTGGCAAAGATCTCCGTCGAGCTCGGTCGGGGTTGAGGGTGGGCCTTTTCGACTCGTTGCTCGGCCGGAGCAAGCAGGCTCAGCCCAACCTGGATGCGTTGTTCTCGCTGCCCGGTGCTGCACTCACCCTGGAGGCGGCGGCCGACATACACCCCACCGGCACCGGCGCAGTGTGCTTTCGGGAAGCCGAGGGCGCACCGTTCGGGCGAGTCAAAGCCGAGATCACGGCATTGCTCGGCGGAGCCGAGCCCACGGAAGTCCACGACAGCTACGGCTATACCTGGCTGGTCGTCCGAAGAACGCCCGATGACATCCCAGCGCTGGTCACCGACCTGCACGCGGTCAACTCCAGTCTCGAATCGGCTGGATTCGGACCAGCCCTGCTGTGCTCGACGATCGGGATGCGCACGACCTCGGAGCAGCCGGTCGCATTGGTGTACCTCTACAAACGGGGGACGTTCTACCCGTTTGCGCCGGTAGACACCGACGTCCAGCGGCGTGACTCCGCCTTGGAGCTGCAGGTCCGCGCTCTGGTGGCATCGGACCTGCCCATCGAAACCGACGTCACCCGATGGTTTCCGATCTGGGGAGCTCCGGGACTCTAGCTACCCTCCCGGCATGGCACTGACATCGCCCTGGCTGAGCGCCGAACTGCACGCCTATCTGGTCGAGCACGGCACACCACCCGATGCGCTCCAACAGCGTCTGATCGACGAGACCGCGGCGCTAGGCCCCGTCAGCATCATGCAGATCGCGCCAGAGCAGGGTGCTTTCATGACCATGCTGTGCCGGCTGTCAGGTGCACGGACGGCGATCGAGGTCGGGACATTCACCGGCTATTCGGCCCTCGCCATCGCCCGTGGACTGCCCGCGGACGGGCGGCTGCTCTGCTGCGACGTCAGCGACGAGTGGACGGCGATCGCACGCCGGTTCTGGCGTGAGGCCGGCGTCGACCACAAGATCGACTTGCGGCTCGGGCCGGCACTCGACACGTTGCGCGCCCTGCCACGGACCGCCCGGTTCGACGTCGCATTCGTCGACGCAGACAAAGAGAGCTACCTCGCGTACTGCGAGGAGATCGTCCCGCGGCTGCGCGATGGTGGCGTCCTGCTCGTCGACAACACCTTGTGGTCGGGACAGGTCGCCGACCGCGAGATCGTCGACGACAACCTGGTCGCAATCCGGACGTTCAACGAGGCTCTCGCGGCGGACGAGCGACTCGAGGTCGTCGTCCTCCCCATCGCGGACGGACTGACGATCGCTCGCAAACGCTGACACCGGCAGCGGCTCGGGTCAGCGTGCGCCCGGGGCGATGCCGACTCGCGGCAGCTGTGCTAGTCCTTGACCGCTTCCGGGCCCGGCAGCGCGAGCATCCGGTCGAGGGCGACGCGGGCCCAATGAGTGGTGTCGGGATCGACCTCGATCCGGTTCACCACCCGCCCGTCGACCAGATTCTCCATCGCCCAGACCAGGTGTGGCAGATCGATTCGGTTCATCGTGGCGCAGAAACAGACCGTCTTGTCGAGGAACACCACGGTCTTGTCGAGATGCTGCTGAGCCAGTCGTTTGACCAGGTTGAGCTCGGTCCCGACGGCCCACGATGTGCCAGACGGAGCGGCGGCGATGGTGTTGATGATGAATTCGGTCGACCCGACGTAGTCGGCGCCCAGCACCACCTCGTGCAGGCACTCGGGATGCGCGATGACCTGCACCTCAGGGATCCGACGGCGGACATCAGCGACGGACTCGGCGGTGAAGCGACCGTGAACCGAGCAGTGTCCGCGCCAGAGCAGCATGGTCGCGTCGCGCAGCTGCTGATCGGTCACACCAAAGTCGGGCCGGTGTGGGTCGACGACGACGCAGTCGTCGAGGCTCAACCCCATCTGCAGCACCGCGGTGTTGCGGCCGAGGTGCTGATCGGGAAGGAACAGCACCTTCTCGCCGTGATCGAACGCCCACTGCAGGGCACGTTCGGCATTACTCGACGTACAGACGGCACCGCCATTACGCCCGCAGAACGACTTGATGTCGGCAGCTGAGTTCATGTACGTGATCGGCACGGTCGCGCCGACGACGCCGGCGTCTTCGAGCCGCTCCCATGCCTCCTCGACCTGGATCAGCCGGGCCATGTCGGCCATCGAGCAACCCGCAGCCAGGTCGGGCAGGATCACCTGCTGATGGTCGGCGGTGAGGATGTCGGCCGACTCGGCCATGAAGTGGACTCCGCAGAAGACGACGAACTCGGCCTCGGGCCGGGCGGCCGCGTCCCGGGCGAGCTTGAACGAGTCGCCGGTCACGTCGGCGAACTGGATCACCTCGTCGCGCTGGTAGTGGTGGCCGAGCACGAAAGCTCGCTCACCGAGCGCGGCGCGAGCGCGCTGGGCGCGACCGACCAGATCCGGGTCACTCGCCGGCGGCAGATCGCCGGGGCATTCGACCCCACGCTCGCTGTGCGGGTCGGCTCCTCGGCCCAGGAGAAGCAGCGGAACCGTCTGGGTGGTCACACCACCAATCGTCTCACGTTGTCGCGCTTCGCCCCGACGAGCGAAGTCGAACGCCTCCGCTCACCGATTGGCACGCCGAGTCGTCGTCATTGGCACGTTGTACTGCTGTTGCCCAGGGCAATATGAGTCCTTTGTGGAGCCGCTGAATGTGCCAATGCATCGTGGCCCCAGCAGATGTTCGAGTAATCGCGGATCAGCCGAGGACGGCGGCCGGCAGGTAGGGGGCCGGCGGCCGCATGTGGCGCAGGGCGAGGAATCCGCCGACGTGCACGCCGAGCCCGGCAGCGAGACCGACGTCGACGGCCCAGTCCTGTTCGGCCGAGAGCCGGGCGATCTCGATCGGCCGATGCGGCGCTGCCCGCACCAGTACCCCCCACAGCAGCCGCCGGGCGACCTCGCGCGTGGTGGCGCCGATTGCGACAGGTGAGCCATCCCGGTGAAACGCGTACCCCGATCCCGTGGCGATGTCACAGACCAGCAGGCTCGCGCCATCGATCAACGGCTCGTGGTCCGGGCCGCGGGCCGCACCACGCACGCGCCGATCCACCGATTCGACGAACGACCGGTCGACCTCCGTAGCCGCACGCACACCGTCGACGATCGGCAGGGCAGACCGGTCGACCTGGCCGGTCAGCCGCATTGTGGGGTGCAGTGTGAAGCCGGCCATCCGCACCCATCGGGCGATCGACGGGTCGTCGGTGAGTACCCCCATCCCGCGAAGGCAGCCTTGGCTGTAGACAAGCGCGGCCTGGAGCAGGTTCGGCCCGACGGCAGCCGCTGACGAGTTGACGGCCACGGCAGCCAGACACCACAGCAGGTCGCGCCTGGTCGACAGAACCACGCCGGCGACAGTCCCATCGTCGGCCACCCAGCACCCCAACGGGTCGTGCTCGAGCAGGTGAGCGACGACGGCGGGGTTGGCATGGCAGAGGCCGGCCGCCTCGGCGGCGTCCTCGGCACGCAGCGGCCGAATTCGCATGGGGCAGACTCTGCCGCATGCGGGTGCTGGTAGCTCCTGACCAGTTCACCGGCACGCTGACTGCAGCCGAGGCTGCCGACGCCATCGCCGAGGGTTGGCGACGTACCACGTCGGACGAGATCACGATCGTGCCGATGGCCGACGGCGGACCGGGCTTCATCGATGTGCTGCACTACGCCATCGGCGGCGAAATCCTGGCCGTGATCGTGCGTGGACCACTGGGCACCCCCGTGCCGGCCACGCTCCTGGTGGCGGACGGGACGGCATACATCGAGGCCGCGCAGGCGTGCGGCCTGTCTCTGTTGCCGAACGCCGGGACCGGGCCAGTGCGGGGGGCCGTCGAAGAGGCATCCACCTTTGGCGTCGGCCAGTTGGTCGTGGAGGCGATTGCGGCGGATGCCCGCAGAATCGTCGTGGGTCTCGGGGGAACCGGCACCAACGACGGCGGCGCCGGCCTACTCGCGGCGCTGGGGGCCACCAGCGAACCTGCCGGCGCCCTCACCGCTGGTGTGTCCGGGCTGGCCGCGCTAGGTGCCGTCGATCTGAGCTCGGCGCAGGCACAGCTCGGCGGTGTCGAACTGATCGCAGCGACCGACGTCGATAACCCGCTGCTCGGCCTGCGGGGTTCGACCAACGTCTTCGGCCCCCGGATAGGGATAGCTCCCGACCGGCTGGTCGACGTCGACGGCGCACTGACCAGATTTGCGCATCTCGCCGGGCGCGAACCGGCCGACGCGAGCGGTGCGGGTGCGGCGGGCGGGCTCGGTTACGGTCTGATGCTGGTCGGTGCGCGGCGTGAGCCAGCCTTCTCTCTGGTCGCCGACGCGGTCGGCCTGCGGTCGGCAGTCCGGGGCGTGGACCTGGTGCTGACCGGTGGAGGGAAGCTCGACTGGCAGTCCATGTCAGGCACGGTCGTTGCCGGCGTCGCCGCTATCGCCGGCGAGAGCATGCGGCCGTGTGTGGCGATTGCGGGCGCGGTGCAGGTGGGGAGCCGAGAATTGCGGGCCAACGGCATCGAATCGGCATATTCGCTGGTGGAGATCATGGGAGCGGAGGCGGCGATGAACGATCCGGCCGAGAGCCTCGCGACAGTGTCGGCGCGCGTGGCGCGGACGTGGAGTCGACGCTGAGCATGTGCGACGATGGAGCGGCACGGAATGCCCGGCACCGTCCGGGTGTTCGAGTGGAAGACCGGTCCCGAGACTCCAGGAGCAGATCGATATGACGGTTCAGGAAGAGACCACGCAGGCCGTGGTCCTCACCGAGGGCGCCGCCACCAAGGTCAAGAACCTGCTGGAGCAGGAGGGTCGCGACGACTTGGCATTGCGCGTCGCTGTGCAGCCCGGCGGCTGCTCGGGCCTGCGCTACCAGCTGTTCTTCGACGAGCGTTCCCTAGACGGCGACCAAGTCACGGACTTCGGTGGCGTGCACGTCGTCGTCGACCGGATGAGCTCGCCTTACCTCGGCGGTGCGACTATCGACTTCGTCGACACCATCGAGAAGCAGGGCTTCACCATCGACAACCCCAACGCGACCGGCTCCTGCGCCTGCGGCGACTCCTTCCACTAAACCGACCCGCCGACGGCGAGGGCGAGTAGAGAGAACGCCAAGCCTGTGTTGGGCGATGGCGTCTGGGGTGTGGCCGGGCGTTGAGGCCGACGAAGTCGGCCGACGGGCGTAGACGCCATCGCCCAACACAGGCTCCCCCAGGCGCCACCACCTAGACTCACCGCCGTGAACATCGCCGTCACCGGGTCGATCGCAACCGATCACCTGATGACCTTCACCGGACGGTTTGCCGACTCGATGGTGGTGGATCAGCTCGACAAGATCTCGCTGTCGTTCCTCGCCGATGACCTGCAGGTGCGCCGGGGCGGCATCGGAGCCAACATCTGCTTCGGGATGGCCAATCTGGGCCTGTCGCCGGTGCTGGTGGGTGCCGTCGGCGAGGACTTCGCCGAATACCGGTCCTGGTTGGAACGCCACCGGATCGACTGTCAAAGCGTTCATTGCTCACAGGTCCGACACACGGCCCGATTCGTCTGCACCACCGATGACGATCACGCCCAGATCGCGACGTTCTACGCCGGGGCGATGAGCGAAGCCCGCGACATCGAGCTCAAGCCGATCGCGGACCGGGTCGGCGGCTTGAACCTGGTCGTGATCAGCCCCAACGACCCGGAAGCGATGCTGCGGCACACCGACGAATGCCGCATTCGCGGTTACCCGTTCGTCGCCGACCCGTCCCAGCAGCTGGCCTGGATGGACGGGCCGGCCATCCGGCTGCTGGTCGACGGCGCGGCGTTCCTGTTCAGCAACGAGTACGAGGCGGCCCTGCTGGAGAAGAAAACCGGGTGGAGCGCTGATGAGGTATTGGCACGCGTCGATGTCCGCGTCACCACCCTGGGCAAGTACGGCGTGCGGATCGAGCGGGTGGGCCAGCCCGAGATCCAAGTGCCGGCCGCGGGTGAGCCGACGCCGGTCGATCCCACCGGGGTGGGCGACGCCTTCCGCGCAGGCTTCATCGCGTCGGTGGCATGGGGACTGCCGCTCGCCCGGTCAGCCCAGGTCGGTGCCCTGCTGGCGACATACGTGCTCGAAACCGTCGGAACCCAGGAGTACGAGCTCAGCCGGGCTGACGTGTTGCGGCGGCTGGAGAAGGCCTACGGCGAGGAAGCCGTCGCCGACGTCGCGCCGCACCTGGTCACACCGCGCCCGTAGCGCGCAGGCAGAGGCGGAGGGTGAAACATGGCTGACAGCGGGTCGTCGACCTCACAGCCTCGACGCCGGCTCAGCACCGGTCGTCTGGAGGCCTTCAGCGACGGCGTGTTCGCGATCGCGATCACGCTCCTGGTGCTGGACATCACCGTGCCCGCGGGTTCCGAGGACGATCTCCTGGCCGAAGTGCTGGGACAGTGGCCGTCGTATCTCGCCTACGTGATCAGTTTCGCGACCATCGGCGTGGCGTGGTTGGAGCACAACGCGATCACGGACTACATGGAGTATGCCGACGCCATGGTGGTGCGGATGAACTTGCTGCTTCTGCTGTTGGTCTCGTTGCTGCCATTCCCCACCCGTTTGGTTGCGGAGTACTTCGGCGAACGGGACGCCGAGCGAGTCGCCGCGACGATCTACGGGTTGAACCTACTGCTCATCGCAGTGCTGCTGTTCCTGATGTGGCGATACGTCGTGAGTGAGGGGCACGTCCGGCAGGACGTCAGTGACGAGGAGATAGCTTCTCTAACCCAGCATCTCACGCCCGGGTTCGCCGGCTACGTCGTGATGTTGGTCCTGGGGTTGTTCCTCCCGACGGCCGCAGTGATCGGTTACCTGGGCGTCGCCGTGTACCTGCTGGTCCCGTTCGGCATTTTCCGCCGCCGCTCCTAGGGACCAACGGCCGCTGTGTTCGGGTTTGAGATCAGCCCAATGCCATCCCTTCGACGGAGCCCGATGGCGTGGGGTCTGGTAGGCGCATCATTCGGAATGAGTTGAAGAGTCCGACGAGACCGGCGAGAAGAGGAATGAGCAGCGCTACTTGAAGGGCAAGGGGTCGTGCGTCGGTGTTGATGCGGATGATCTCGTCTTGAACCTCCTCGGGTTGTCCGACGAGCAACTCCTCGAGCTGTGTGTTGCTCATCACCTCCGCGTCGTCCTCCAGCGCCTGTGCGACGCGCTGCTGCTCGGCTGGGGCGAGCACGGTGCTCGCTTGCGCCATGTTGGTGAATGTGATGGACAGTGTTGCCAGCATGATGGCTCCGGCGAAAGCCAATCCGAACGACAGCCCGAATGACCCCGCCGCCGAGTTGACGCCGGCGGCCTCGCTGACCCGCTCATCCGAGATCGGGGCCAGCGTGTAGTTGTTGAGTTGGGACACCAACAGGCCCAACCCCGTTCCGGCAATGATCAATGGAGCCACCAGATACCAGCCGGAGTCCGCGCGGGGGACGATCAGGATCAGGACCACCATTCCGGTCGCGAGGAGCAGGAATCCCCATCGGATGATGCTGCTCGGGCGCCGCTGCCCTGCCCGCTTCCCAGCGAGTATCGCCATTCCGAACATGCTGAGCGAAAGCGGGGCGAGGGACAGGCCCGCCTGCATCGCGTTGTATTCGAGCACCATCTGCAGGTAGATCGGCAGCGCGATCATGGTGCCGCCCAGTGCGATCTGCTGGAGCATCTGCTCAGAGATCCCGAATTTGAAGATCTTGGATTTGAACAGATCTGGGTCGAGCAGCGTCGGCTTCTCCTGCCGCTTGCGCCGGACCAGCCAGTAGACGAGTCCCGCCATCGCGATGGCACCGATCGCGAGCAGCGCGGCAACGGATTCGCCGCCCTCCTGCCACACCAGAATGCCCAACACGATGCCGCCCATGCCCAGGACAGAGAGCAGCGCGCCGACTGGGTCAACGCGTCGGGGGCCTGTATAGGGCGCGTCGCGGACGAGTCGGATGCCGGACAAGACGATCGCGATGATGACGACCTCGAGCAGGAACGCGATTCGCCACGACAAATAGGTGGTGATGAACCCGCCGAGCAGCGGTCCGACTGCAGCGGCAATCGCGGCCGCTGCCCCGACGAGAGCGTAGGCCTTCTTCTGAGCCGCTCCTTCGAAGTTGCCGTGGATGAGAGATTGCATGGCGGGGAGCAGGAGCGACGCGCCGAGCCCACCGACGATTGCCCAGAAGATGATGATGGCGGTCAGGCCTTGGGCAAAGGCCATAGCCAGGGCGCCGACAGCGTAGCCGAGCAGGCCCAGCACATATGCCCGCTTGCGCCCGATGAGATCGCCGACCTTGCTGCCGATCAGGATGAACGCGGCGGATACCAGCGCCTCGAGCGCGATCGCCGACTGAACGCCGCTGACGGTCGTGTCGAGATCACGGACCACCGCTGAGATCGACACGTTCATCAGCGATGTATCGACGACCAACACGAACATCGCCATTGCCAGCAAGATGGCGAGCCGTCGATCGCCCGTCGCCTCTTGGGGCAAACCGGTGCTCTCGGTGCTCTCTCCGTCGGTCATGCGAAGAGCGCTAGCTGCCTGGGACGGCTACCGAATCGCCGATGTCGGCGATGGCGCCCATGGCCTCACCGAGGGCGATCGGCCAGGCGGCCAGCAAGAGCGCGATCGGAGCGCCAATGAAGATGACACCCATCGTGGCCCAGAAGCCGTCGACCTCGATGGCCCAGGAGATCACGCCGAAAGTGGCGAGGATCACGCCGACGATGCCGATGATCTTGAGGACGCCGGCCCAGGTCCGAAGGACTGCATATTTGCTCATACCTGTCTCCTATCTATCGTGTCTGACTCGGCTTCCAACTCGCGCCGCGACGCGACGTTGGCGGCTCTCTCTTCGGCTGAGACAGTCGGCCATCGCAGGTCGAGCGCTTGGATGGTGTCGACGATGATGGCGGCCGCCATTGCCTGCATAACGTGTTTGTGATCGGCGGGGATCACGTACCACGGCGCCCACGGTGTGGAGGTGGCCGTGGTTGTCCAAACGGGCCATGAACCGCCGTTTCTGCTCCGCCTTGGAGACGTGCAGGAAGAACTTCACGACCTTCGTGCCGTTGCGGTCGAGATGCTGTTCGAAGGAGTTGAGGTCGTCATGACGATCCGCCCAGAAGCTTGGCCCGCGGTCACCCTGCGGAAGTCTTTGGTGGTCGAGCCATTCCGGATGGACCCGAAGGGCCACCACCTCCTCGTAGTGCGATCGGTTGAAGATCCCGATGCGACCCCGCTCGGGTACCGCCTTCCCGATTCGCCATAGGAAGGTGTGGTCGAGCTCGTCACTGGACGGTTTCTTGAACGAGACGACCTGCACGCCCTGTGGGTTCACGCCGGACATCACGTGCTTGATGGTCGAGTCCTTGCCCGCGGCATCCATCGCCTGGAAGACCACCAGCAAGGCGTACGAGTCGCTCGCCCACAGCAGCTCCTGCGCGTCGGCCAGCTGTTCGACGCCAGCGGCGAGGACCGCCCTGGCGGCGGCGTCCAGCTCGGTGGCGGAGAGGCGATCGAACTCGCCCCCACCCGTCCAGCGCGTGTCGCGCCCGGCCAGGTCTGCCGCGCTCCCGGGGTCGACGCGTAGCGAGGCGATGATCCGCTGCCGGCGATCATCGCCTCGTACCTCCGGGACCTTCGTGTTCATCAGCTGTCTCCGTGGTCGAAAGGCGCGACGTGTAGAAGGTAAGGGATTCCCGACCCGTTGAGTGCTTCCTGATCGACCCGTTTTCCGCTCGGCTGTGTTGTCATCTGCGCTGGCGGAGGAACACCAACGAGGTACCGTGAATGGGCACCGGACCTCGTTGACGGGAGGCGGTCATCGACAAGGACCGGGCCAAATATCGTTGCTCGTCCCCACCTTCCGGCGATCTTCGTCGGCGCGTCGAGCACCCGGGTCGGCGTCGACGAGGCCAGGCTGATGTCCCAGAACGCTGGCACCCGGGGTAACAGGAGAGAGACTCGATGAGCATCAGCGAGAAGCCAGCGGCGGCCGCCGTCGAGGCCACGCCACCGTACCTGCAACCCACGGCGGAGGTCGTCCACGACCTGCATGCCGACGTGACGTCGGGACTCTCCGCACAGGAAGCGGCAGCACGCCTGGCAAGCCACGGGCCGAACCAGATCACGGCCGAGAAGCCGCCTTCGGCGGTCGCGGTTGCGCTGACACAGTTGCGCGATCCGATGAACATCATGCTGGTCGCAGTCACCGTGGTCAGCCTGCTCATCGGTCAGGTGTCCACCGCATTGCTGGTGGCGGTCCTGGTGTTACTGAACGTCGCGCTCGGCACTCGCCAGGAGCTCAAGGCCCGAGCCAGTGTCGACGCCCTCGCGAAGCTGCAAGTTCCCCAGAGCCGCGTACTGCGTGGCGGCAACGTGACGCTGGTCGCTGCCGTTGACGTGGTGCCCGGCGACGTGGTGCAGGTCGAGGCCGGCGAGATCGTCCCTGCCGACGGCCGGATCGTCACGTCGGCCACGCTCGAAACACAGGAGGCAGCACTCACCGGCGAGAGCGCACCCGTCAGCAAGGACGCCGCGGTGCTTCCCGGCCCGGAGGTGGCAGTCGGCGACCGATCCAACATGCTCTTCCAGAACACGTCGGTCACCCGTGGAACCGGAACCATGGTGGTCACCGCTACCGGGATGCAGACCCAGATGGGTCAGATCGCGACGATGCTCACCTCGGTCAAACGAACCCGGTCCCCGCTACAGAAGGAGCTCGACTCGCTGACCCGCGTGCTCGGGATCATCGCCTGGACTGCGGTCGCATTCATCGTCGTTGTCGGGTTGATCCGTGATCTGCCCATCGAGGACGTGCTGCTACTCGGCACGGCGATGGCGATCTCGGCAATCCCGACCGGGCTTCCGACGTTCGTCCAGGCGATGCTCTCCTACGGCGCGAAGCAGCTCGCTGAGGCCAAGGCGGTCGTCAAGAACCTCACCGACGTCGAGACCCTGGGCGCCACCAGCGCGATCAACACCGACAAGACCGGCACACTCACCATGAACCAGATGATGGTGTCCACCATCTACGTCGGTGGCTCGTGGTTCACCGTGGACGGCGAGGGCTACCGCAAGTCAGGCGCCATCCGGTCGGTCGCCGGTCGTCCGGTGCCAGACTTCACCCGGCTGGCCTACGGCCTGGTCCTGGACAGCGACGCCACGGTCAGCGACGACGGAGCGGTGGTCGGTGACCCGACCGAGGCCGCCCTGGTGGTTCTGGCCGCCAAGCTCGGTGTCGATGCGGACGAAACCAGGCGCGCCTACCCACGTCTCGCTGAGGTTCCCTTCGACTCCGAGTACAAGTTCATGGCGACCTTCCACCGCGTCCAGGTTGACGGGGCTGACTACCTCATCGAGCTCGTCAAGGGAGGACCGGACGTGGTGCTGGCTCGGTGTGCTCAGGCCGGCGGGCCGCTGAGCGGCACCCAAGTCCCCATCGAGCAGGAGCGCCCCGGCATCGAGGCCGCGAACCGGCAGATGGGCGAGAAGGGCCTTCGTGTCCTCGCCTTCGCCGCGCGGGTGCTCGACGACGGCGATGAACGCGCGATTGCGCAGGACCCGATGACGTTCACCCAGGACCTCAGCTTTGTGGGCATGGTCGGCATCATCGACCCGTTGCGCACGGAGGCGAAGGGCGCGGTGCAGACGGCACTTGGCGCGGGCATCGACGTCCGCATGATCACCGGCGACCACGCGGTCACCGCCCACGCGATCGGCGAGACGCTCGGCCTCGGGGCCGGAGCCGTGAGCGGCACCGAGTTGCAGGCCATGTCAGACGACGAGTTGCGCGCGCGCCTGCCAGAGCTGCACGTCTTCGGCCGCGTGTCGCCGGAGGACAAGCTCCGGCTCGCTCAGGTCATGCAGGGCGAGGGCATGATCGTTGCGATGACCGGAGACGCTGTCAATGACGCTGCGGCGCTCAAGCAGGCGGACATCGGCGTGGCGATGGGCAGCGGCAGCGAGGTCTCCAAGCAGGCAGCGCGGATGATCTTGACCGACGACAACTTCGGCACTCTCGTACATGCCGTCGAGCTGGGCCGGACCATCTACAGCAAGATCGTTTCTTATATCCGGTACCAGATGACCCAGCTGCTCTCGCTGGTGCTGCTGTTCGTCACGGCAACCGTGTTCGACATCAACGACGGGGTCGCGATGACCCCGCTCATGGTGTTGTTCCTCAACTTCTTCATCTCGATCTTCCCAGTGATCGTCATCATGGTGGATCCCGGTGACCCGGATGTGATGACACGGCCGCCACGGGACCCGAAGGTCCCCATCACCAACCCCGCCGCGATCACTCGGTGGGTGCTCTACGGTGCGACCCTCTTCCTTGCCGCGCTCGTGCCGCTCGTGTTCGGGCCGGACACCTTGAGCACCGACGAACCCAGCGCTTCGATGACCATGAGCTTCGTCGTCCTCGGGCTCGGCACGATCCTCAGCGGGCTGGTCATGCGCCGGGACCCCACCAGTGGGTTGGTGCCGCCGATCCTGTCCGCTGTGAAGTGGCTAGCAATTCCGGTCGCCCTGGTCGTGCTGGCCACCGAGCTCGGCTTCCTGCAGCGCGGCCTGCTTACCGAGCCGCTCAGCGGACTGGAGTGGCTGGCCTGCATCGGCCTGGCACTTGTGATTCCCGTTGTGGTCGAGGTCGACAAATGGGTGCGCCGACGCCGGCACCGGCGGCCTGCCGAGTATGCGCCGGAGGTCGCCGTCAACCCGGCACGTGCCGTCTCCACCATGGGGTGACACAGCCAGCCAACGCAACGATCGGAGCGAGGAGCCGACCGAGGAAGCTGGCGTGTTCAACTGGCACAGACTGGTATTTCGCGTCAGCCCGCGGCCGTGGGCCCGCTGACCGTGGCGTCAGCGGTCTGTCTCGGGAACGTCGTCCATGTCCGCGTCGTAAGTGATCAGGCCCGAGTACTGCCGATCTGGGATCGGCAGGACGGTACGGGATTGATCCTGCTGGCTGGCCATCGGTCATGCCCTTCTTCAGCTACGCCCGCACCCGCGGAGCGGCTCGAATTCCACAGTTCGCTGCGCGAAGCCAACCACAACCACCCCGTCCGGGTGGTTCTGGCCGGACGGCGGTCAGCGACGACGGACCAGGAAGGACGGGATCCCGTCGACCGGGTCGCCGAGGCCGACGTAGTCGTGCGCGCGAAGGCGACACCAGGCCGGGATGTCAGTTGCGGCCGCCGGATCGTCGGCCACGACGGCGACGACGCGGCCGACATCGACCTCCCCGATCCGCCGGGCCAGCTCGATGACCGGCAGCGGACAGCGCATCCCGCGGCAGTCGAGCAACAGATCCGGGGTCACCGTCGATCCACGCGATTCCGATGGTCGTGATCGGCGGTTCGCTCGCTCCGCGGACGGCTCCGCTGCGCTACGCCGACCACTCTGCTCGCTCACAACCGATCCACTCCGGCCGTGGCGCGCACTCGTTCCACGACGCCCGGCAGCACCGCGAGAAAACGGTCGACCTCGGCCAGTGATGTGGTCCGGGTCAGCGAAACGCGGACGTTGCCGTGGGTGAGGACGCCCATTGCTGCTAGCACATGACTCGGGCGCAGCGTGCTGGCCGTGCAGGAAGACCCACTGGACACGGCGAACCCCTCTCGGTCCAGCTCCGTCAGCAAGGCCTCCCCGTCGACATACAGACAGGAGAACGTGACCAGATGCGGCAAACGCTCGGTCGAGTGCCCGACGACCTCGACGTCCGGTACGAGCACCGGCACCTGGGCCCTGATCCGTTCGATCAAGTCATGGTGCGTTCTCGCGAGCGTCTCTGCCTCATCGCTTCGGCCTTGCAGAGCCGCCGCCGCGGCTAGCGCCCCTGGGACGTCCTCGAATCCCGGCACCCGCCCGGACCCCCGCTCGTCCTGCGGCGTGGGCAGTCGCCAGCGGGTGCCACGCCGGATCGCCAGTACACCTACTCCTGCCGGACCACCCCACTTGTGTGCGCTGGCTGCCAACAACGCCCAACCCCCGGGGACCGGCATTCGACCGACGACCTGGGCGGCATCGACCAGGAGCGGCACTCCGTGGTCAGCGCACGAGGCGGCGACCTCGGCCACCGGCTGGAGGGTTCCCACCTCGTGGTTAGCCGCCTGAAGGCAGGCCAGTGCGGTGTCGTTCGACAGCGCGGCCGAAAACACCTCGGCATCGACGCGACCGGTTCGGTCGACCGGAACGTGGGTGACATCGCCGCCGGCCTTCTGATGTGCTTCGGCCGCGAACAGGACGCTCGAGTGCTCGACAGCAGACACCACCAATCGCTTTCCGACCCGCTGGCGCGCGAGCGCGGTTCCCAGCACAGCGAGGTGCACGGCCTGGGTACCGGAGGTTGTGAAAGACACCTCGTCGGTCCGGGCGCCGACCAGCGCCGCGACGACCTCACGAGCGTTGTCGAGCAGCACCCGGGCCCGGCGAGCGCTGCCGTAGAGGCGGGCCGGATCGGCCCACCCGTCGTCGAGTGCGGCGAGCAGCACGTCGCGCGCTGCGGGGTGCAGCGGCTCGGTGGACGCAGCGTCGAGGTATCCGTCTACGCCACGCACGGTAATCGCCATCCTCGCCCGCTGGAGCGACGAGGTGCCCGAGCGAGGAACGAGCGAGGGTCCGAGTGCGACCATTACACCTGCCGGTCCGTCTCAGCCGCTAGGGTGACATCCGCGGGACAAGCTTGCCCTCCGCGTCTCGGCCGACGTGCCGGCGCAGGCGCGGGGAGCCGGGTGGAAGGGCGCTTCGTGGGTCAGCACCACAGCGATCGGTCGGCCGTGCGCAGGGCGGCGACCATGCTCGTCCTGGCGGCTACCGGGCTCGCGTTGTCCGGCTGCGCGGCCGAGCTGGTGGACCAGTGGGGTCGCGGTGGCCTGCCCGAGCCAGCGACCGAAGAGACGCCGCTGGTCGGCGACCTGTGGATCGGTGCGTGGATAGCCGCCCTACTGGTCGGTGTGCTGGTGTGGGGCCTGATCCTGTGGGCCGCGTTCGCCTACCGCCGCCGCGATGTCGGCGTGCCGCCGCAGACGCGATACAACCTGCCGATCGAGTTCCTCTACACGCTGGCGCCGCTCATCGTGATCGGTGCTCTGTTCTACTTCACCGTGAACAAGCAGGACGCGATCCTCGACGTCAGCGAGGAGCCCGATGTCACCATTGGCGTCGTCGGCCAGCAGTGGGCTTGGACGTTCAACTACCTCGACGACGACGTGTACGACACCGGTACGACCACCGATCCCACGACGCTCTACCTGCCAGTCGACCAGACTGTCCGGTTCGAGCTTCAGTCACCCGATGTCATCCACTCGTTCTGGGTGCCGTCGTTCTACATGAAGATGGACGTCATCCCTGGCCGGACCAATGTTTTCCAGGTGACGCCGAACCATGAGGGTCGGTTTGCCGGCAAATGCGCAGAGCTCTGCGGCGCTTACCATTCGCGAATGCTGTTCAACGTCGAGGTCGTCTCGCAGAATGAGTACGAAGAGCACCTCGAGGCCCTTCGCGACCTCGGCCAGACCGGCGAGATCGATGCTCCGTTGCGGGGAGCGTTCTCGACCGAGCCGCTCGGCCAGACCGGGAGCGACCAGTGACCACCTACGCCGAGCGAACCGCCACCGTTGTCCCCGAGCCGGTCGTGCGGCCGACCAAGCGCGGCAGCATCATCATCCGGTGGATCACCTCCACTGACCACAAGGTCATCGGTTACCTGTACTTGATGACGTCGTTCGCGTTCTTTCTCGTGGCCGGCTTGATGGCGCTGTTGATTCGGGCGCAGCTGTTCACGCCTCAGTCGGGCCTGGTCACCGACGGGTTCTACAACCAGCTGTTCACCATGCACGGCACGATCATGCTGTTGCTGTTCGCGACGCCGTTGTTCATCGGCTTCGCCAATGTGGTCATGCCGCTGCAGATCGGCTCGCCGGACGTCGCCTTCCCGCGGCTGAACATGTTCAGCTACTACTTGTTCCTCTTCGGTGGGCTGATCGCGTTCTCCGGGTTCATCACCCCGGGTGGGGCGGCGGACTTCGGCTGGACTGCGTACGGGCCCTTGAACAACGACGTCTATACCCCGCAGGTCGGCGGCGATCTGTGGGTGATGGGCCTCGCGCTGGCCGGCTTCGGCACGATCCTGGGTGCAGTCAACTTCACCACGACCATCATCTGCATGCGGGCCCCGGGCATGACGATGTTCCGGATGCCGGTCTTCACCTGGAACATTCTGGTCACCAGCATCCTGGTGCTGCTGGCGTTCCCGCTGCTTGCCGCGGTTCTGTTCGGGGTGTTCGCCGATCGCAAGTTCGGAACTCATATCTTCGACCCGGCCAGCGGTGGTGCGGTTCTCTTCCAGCACCTGTTCTGGTTCTTCGGGCACCCTGAGGTCTATATCATCGCGCTGCCGTTCTTCGGCATCATCACCGAGGTCCTGCCGGTCTTCAGCCGCAAGCCGATCTTCGGGTACAAGAGCCTGGTCGGTGCGACCATCGCCATCGGTGCACTGTCGATGGCGGTCTGGGCGCACCACATGTTCGTCACCGGCGCGGTCAACCTGCCGTTCTTCGCATTCATGACGATGCTGATCGCGGTGCCGACCGGGGTGAAGTTCTTCAACTGGATCGGCACGATGTGGCGCGGTTCGATCACGTTCGAGACCCCGATGTTGTGGGCGGTTGGGTTCCTCATCACGTTCCTGTTCGGCGGGCTGACCGGGATCATCCTGGCCTCGCCGCCGCTGGACTTCCAGGTCTCCGATTCGTACTTCGTGGTTGCGCATTTCCACTACGTGGTGTTCGGCACGGTGGTGTTCGCGATGTTCGCCGGCTTCTACTTCTGGTGGCCCAAGATGACCGGTCGGATGCTCGACGAGCGGCTGGGCAAGATCCACTTCTGGATGCTGTTCATCGGATTCCACACCACCTTCCTGGTCCAGCACTGGCTCGGCGTGGAGGGCATGCCCCGGCGGTACTCCAGCTACCTGCCCGAAGACGGCTTCACCTTCCTCAACCAGGTCTCCACGGTCGGAGCCTTCCTGCTCGGCGCCTCGACTCTGCCGTTCCTGTGGAACGTCTGGAAGACCCGCCATGCCCCGAAGGTCGCCGTCGACGACCCGTGGGGGTGGGGCGCCTCACTGGAGTGGGCGACGTCCTGCCCGCCGCCGCGGCACAACTTCACCTCACTGCCCCGAATCCGCAGTGAACGACCCGCCTTCGACCTCAAGTACCCCGAGATCGCGGCAATTCAGGAGAAGAAGCCCGCGGACGCGGGTGCGATGCAAGAAGCGTTCGGCGCGGCCGACACTCAGGAGCGTCCGTCGTGAAGGTCGAAGGGATGATCTTCACGGTCGTCACGGTTTTCTTCCTGATCGTGACACCGATCTATTGGTATCTCTCCGAAGACCCGACCGGCACGACGGCATTGGTCCTCTCCTTCGGGCTCGGTGCGCTCGTCTCGTTCTACTTGCTCTACACCTCCCGGAAGGTCCACCCCCGGCCGGAGGATCGCCTCGACGGCGAGATCGAGGAGATGGCGGGGGAGTACGGGTTCTTCAGCCCGCATTCCTGGTGGCCATTGGCCTGCGCCGGCGCCGGAGCGGTCATCTTCCTCGGGCTGGTGTTTGCCTGGTGGCTGTTCATCATCGGCGTTGCGCTCGGGGCCATGGCCGTGATCGGCCTGGTCTTCGAGTACTACCGGGGCGAGTTCGCGCACTGACCACCGCGTGGGTTATGCGGACGCTCCGGATTCGCCCATGACGATCTCGGCGACGGCGCGCCAGCCGTCTGCGTCACCCGTCGGTGTCGTCACGATCAATCCCTGGCTCTGCGCGTTCGCCGGTAGCAGCTCGTCGTCGGCGAAGACGATCTCGGAGTTCAATCTCGGCGCGTCCGGATGGCTCACTTCGAGGTGAATATGCGCCGGCGGTGGGTTTGCCTCACCTCGGTAATGGGCTGGCCGCACCGTGTGGACCTGGAAGTGGCCCCGGGCGTCGGTCTGGACACTGCCGCCCAGGTAGCAGCACAGCATGTTGCCGGTACCATGCCCCGGGCCATATTCACCGTTGGCATCTGTCTGATACATGGTCAGAGTGGCGCCTGCCAACGGCGAGCAGTCATGGGCATAGACGGTGCCCACCACCACTAACGGCTCGCCGCCGACCGTGGTCGTCGCGGAGACTCCGTTGATCGGTCCAAAGGTCACTGTGGCTTCATCGTCAACGGCCGCAACGGTGGTGTCGGAGCACCGCGGATCCCCGGGCGTCGTCGTCGGCACGGGTTCGCTCGGGCTGCTGGATTCGTCGAGTGTCGTGGGCTCGGGGTTGCTCGCGCCGGTCGGTTCGTTCGACGAGTTCGCCTCGCAGGCGGCGAACACCGACACAGCCAGGACGGCTCCCACGAGGCCGAGTACCCGCGCTGGCACAGTCGTGAGCCTAGGGTTCCGGAAGTGGGTTGGACAGGCAGGTCGAGTCGACGTCGCGTGCGCGCTGGCGGGTGGGGGCGGGAACCTCGCGGTTGCGAGCCGTGGCGAGGACGGACCCGACCAGGATGAGAGCGAAGCCGACCAGGATGGCGACGGTGATGGCCTCGTCCAGGACGATGGCCCCCAGCACGAGGGCGACGGCAGGGTTCACGTAGGTGATCACGACCGCCCGAGCGGGGCCGACTTCGGCGATCAACTGGAAGAAGACGACGAAGGCGATCGCTGTGCACACGACCGCCAGGGCAACCACTGACAGCCACGCCTGTACAGACACCGGGCCACTGGGCCATTGGCTCCAGCCGAACGGTAGGTAGATCACCGCCGTGATCGCGAGCGAGGCTGCGACGACCCCTAAACCAGGCAGGCCGGACAGATAGCGGGACAAGATCAACGGACCCAGCGCGTAGCAGAACGCGACGACCATGATGGCTGCTACCGACCAGAGGTCGCCTGCGCCGACGTCGAAGCCCACCAAAGCCGCGACCCCGGCGAAGCCGATGAGCAGGCCAGCCACCCGCCGGCCCTCGATTCGCTCCTGCCCGGTGCCCCACACCAGGACTGCGCCGACCAACGGCACGGCGGCGACCAGCAGGCCGGTCAGCGAGCTGGACAGCCGCAGTTCGGCATAGCTGAGCAGCAGCCACGGGATGCAGATCTCGATCACCGTGTAGATCAGTAGCGGACGCCAGAACGGCAAGAGCGGGCGAAGATGGCCGTTCATGGCCGCGATCGGCACCAGTAGCGCGGCCGCGAGCAGGGTGCGGGCCAGCACCAGAGCGGCAGGAGAGAACTCCGCGACTGCGACCTTGATCAGCAAGTACGGGACGCCCCAGATGACACCCATCGCGATGAACAAGACCCAGCCCCGTCGCGACACTGGCCGAACCCCTTCCGACGGCTGAATGCCCGTCTCATCGTAAGGAGGGATCGGCGGTTCGAGTCCACGAGCCGCATGCCTGAGTTCATTCCTCGGTCGGCCCTGGCGGCAGACTGAGCGAATGCAGCCTTGGGCGGCGGAGATCGTGGTCGACGAAGCACTCGCCCGGCGGTTACTGGGGCAGTTCCGAGAGCTCGAGTTATCTTCCGTGCGGCTGCTTGCCACTGGCTGGGACCGGACAGTTTGGCTCGTCAACGAGACGTGGGCCTTTGGCTTCCCTCGGCGCGCGATCGTCGTCCCTGGGATCGAGCGAGAGCTCGTGTGGCTGCCTCGTCTCGCGCCGCTGCTGCCGGTACCGATACCGGAACCTCGTTTTGTCGGTGAGCCCAGCGAGGAGTTTCCGTGGCCGTTCTTCGGCGCACGGTTCATCCCCGGGGTGGAACCGTGGGAGATGCCGCTCAGTGGCTCGGCACGCCTGACGGTGGCTCTCGAGCTGGCGGGCTTCCTACGCCGCCTTCACGACGAAGAGATCCTCGGCTTGGGCGCCGAGCTTCCAGTCGACGGAAATGCCCGCGCCGACATGACCAGACGCGTGCCGATGACCCGCCTAGCCATCGCGCAGGCCGAGGACCTCGAGCTCTGGAAACCGCACGTATCCGTCGCGGCACTGCTCGACGAGGCTGAGCAGCTCCCTTCAGCTCGGCATGTCGTTGTCTGCCACGGCGACGTGCATGTCCGCCAACTGCTTGTTGCCAACGGCCGATTGAGCGGCGTCATCGACTGGGTCGACCTGTGCCGCTCCGATCCGGCGACGGACCTCAGCCTCCTATGGAGCTTCCTCGAGCCCGGGCAACGTGCCGACTTCCTGGCGGTCTACGGCGAGCTCGACCCTCATCAGCTGCTACGCGCCCGTGTCCTGGCGCTCAACTTGTGCGCAGTCCTGGCTGCATACGGCCGCGCCGAGGGGCATCCAAAACTCGTTGCCGAGTGTGTGGCCGGGCTGGAACGTGCAGCAACCGATTGAGGCTGACAGCGGCCATCCGCGGACGCACCCCGGAGTCAGTGATCCCGGCCGGTGACCTCACTGGGCTCTGCGGCGGGCTGGTCGCCGGATGCTTCGAGCGCCACGTGGCCATCGCCGTGGCCGTCGCCGTGGCCGTCATGATGTGCCAGCTCGAGCTCATGTGCCGTCGGCTTTTGCACCACGTCCCCGAAATAGAACGACGAGATCCGCGATCGCACCTTCTCGATCCGCCGACGGGGTGCGGGAATCCCGTTCTCATCGGTCTCGGGCTCGAGCTGGACGGGGACCTGACGCCGGTGCGCGGTGAGCGAGTAGGCAGCCTCGTGGGAGATAGGGGCGTGCAGTTCGGAGAACTCCCCGTCCGGGCTGACCATGATCACTCCAGATTCACGGCCGTGCATGACCTTGTCCCGGTCGCGGCGTTGCAGCCCCAGGCACATCCGCTTCGTCACCCAGAACATGATCGGCGGCAGCAGGATCACCGCGAACCGCATGAACCAGGTGATCCAGTTGACCGGTATCTCGAAGATCGTCGCGAAGAAGTCGTTGCCACCGGCGATCCACAGCAGGATGTAGAACGTGACAAACGCCACGCCGAGGCCGGTGCGGACAGGCTGGTTGCGCGGGCGGTCCAGGATGTGGTGTTCGCGCCAGTCGCCGCTGACCCACTGCTCCAGCCAGGGGTAGAGAAGCAACGGGATCAGGATGAGCGTCGGCACGATCGCCGACGGGATCAGCACGTTCCAACTCAGGGTGAACCCGAACAGCGTCGTCTCCCAGTTGGGCATTATCCGCAGCGCGCCGTCGAGAAAGCCGACGTACCAGTCCGGTTGAGTACCGGCGCTGACCAGGGCCGGGTTGTACGGTCCCCAGAGCCACACTGGGTTGATCTGGATGGCCGCCGACATCAGCACGATCACGCCGAAGACGATGAAGAAGAACCCACCGGCCTTCGCCACGTAGATCGGCAGAAGCGGAAAGCCGACGACGTTGCTCTCGGTCCGGCCAGGCCCGCCCCACTGCGTGTGCTTCTGGTACCAGAGCAGTATCAGGTGCACCGTCACCAGCGCGAGGATGAGCCCGGGGACGAGCAGGATGTGGATCGGGTAGAGCCGGGCGATCGCGTCCTCGCCGGGGTACTCACCGCCGAAGAGGAAGAACGACAGGTAGGTTCCGACCACGGGCGTGGCCAGCATGCCGCCTTCGATGATCCTCATGCCGGTGCCGGAGAGCAGGTCGTCGGGCAGCGAGTAGCCGGTGAAGCCCGCGATGAAACTGAACACCAGCATCAGGACGCCGATCACCCAGTTGATCTCGCGGGGCTTGCGGAACGCGCCGGTGAAGAAGATGCGCAACATGTGCACCGATATCGCGGCCAGGAACAACAACGCCGCCCAGTGGTGGATCTGGCGCATCAGCAGGCCGCCGCGGACCTCGAAGGACAAGTCCAGCGTGGACGAGAACGCCTCCGACATCTGCACGCCGTTGAGCGGCACGTAGGCACCCTCGTAGACGACCTCCACCATCGACGGCTTGAACCACAGGGTCAGGAAGGTGCCCGACAGGAGCAGGACGATGAAGCTGTACAGCGCGATCTCGCCGAGCAGGAACGACCAGTGGTCGGGAAAGACCTTGCGCAGGTTGCGCCTGAGCCAGTTGTTGGTGGTGACGCGCTGGTCGACGAAGTCGACCACCTTGCCCGCACCGTTGACGACGACACTCATCCCCGCTCCCAGTAGCTCGGGCCCACCGGCTCGGTGAAGTCGCTCTGTGAGACCAAGTATCCCTCGTCGTCGACGGCGAGGGGTAACTGCGGCAGGCTGCGCGCCGCCGGGCCGAAGATGACCTTGCCATTGTCGGCTAGAGCGAACATGGACTGGTGGCACGGGCAGAGCAGGTTGTGCGTCGTTTGCTCATAGAGGTTGATCGGGCAGCCGACGTGGGTGCAGATCTTCGAGTACGCGAGGATGCCGCCGACGTTCCAGTTCTCCCGGCCCGGTGCGGCGTCGATTTCGTCGGGCAGCATCCGCACCACGATGACCGGCGATTTCGCCCGCTGGTTGAGGCGGTCGGGCCCTTCTTCGGGCAGTTCTTCGAAGGTTTCCGGCATGGCGTTGACGAGGGAACCGAGCTCGAAGTCCGATGGCCGTAGGGGTCTGGGCTCGGGCCCGTCGGTCATGACCCGTACGTCCGGGCCCCACAGCGTCTGGTTCTTCGCGTTGCCAGGTAGCGGACCGAGGTCGCGCAGGAGCACCACCGCGGGCAGCGGGAGGAGGAGCATCGTGCCGATCAGCGAGTTGCGGATCAGCTTGCGGCGGCCGAACCCACTGTCTTCGGCGCCCTGCTCGAATTCGGCCAGCGTCGCGGCCCTGACCTCGTCGGTGCTGCGCAACTCGTGCCGCTCGTGCACTACCTCCTGGTCCGGCATCAGCTTCTTGGCCCAGTGGATGGCTCCCGCACCGATCAGGAACAGTGCCAGTCCAAGAGTCAAGCCGAGGGCGAGGTTCGAGGTGCGAACGGATGCGACGACGTCGTCGGTGCCCTCGATGGGCACGAACACGAAGGCGATGACGAAGCCGATGACCAGCAGCGCGGACAGCCCGAACATGCCGGCGACCTGACGCTCGGCCCGCCGTTCGAGTTTGGGGTTGACGTCAGCAAGCCGCTCGATGGGAGGTTCGACGCCGGGGTCGGGGATGGGCTCGGCCACGGTGTCCGGAACGGGGTGACCGGTCGGCTCGGGCCGCTCGATGTCGTCGCCGGCGAACTCGACGTCGGCACCTGCACGCTCACCCCCGGGAACGTGCCCCGTGTGCTCGGACATCTGTGCCCTTTCCTCGGTGCTCACGCCGCCTTGCTCAATGATGCCTTGCTCAATGGCGCCTTGCTCATGATGCCTTGCTCATGATGCCTTCGTCCCGATCCAGACGGCCGCACCGATGAGTCCGCCGATGCCGACGAGCCACCCCCACAGTCCTTCGGGCACCGGCCCGCCGCGCCCAATACCCAAGCCGCCGGGGTTCTCCTCCTCGCCCACCGAGTCCAGGAACGCCATGATGTCCCGCTTCTCCTCCGGGGAGAGCGTGTCGTCGTTGAACACCGGCATGGACTGCGGACCGGTGATCATGGCTTCGTAGATGATCTTGGGCTCCAGGCCGGTGATGCTGGGCGCGTACTTGCCGTATGACAGCGCCCCGCCTTGACCGGTCGTGTTGTGGCAGGCCGAACAGTTGATCCGGAACAACTCACCGCCGCGGCCGACATCGCCCGCGGAGATGTCGAGGACGTCGTCGTCGGGAACCTCGGGCCCAGGAGCCAGCGACGCGACGAAGGCGGCGAGTTGGGCAATCTCCTCCTCGGTGTACGCGACTTTCTTCTCCGGAGCCTGGGCGCCCGGAGCGGCCATCGGCATCCGACCGGTGCTCACCTGGAAGTCGACTGCGGCGGCACCGACGCCGATCAACGATGGGCCGATCACGGTGCCGTCGTCGCGAACTTGACCTTCTCCACCCAGGCCGTGGCAGGAGGCGCAACCGATCGCGAACAATTTCTTGCCCTCTTCGACTTCGGCCGAGGTCGAGGTCTGGACCTGAGCCCTGCTCTCGGGCGCGAATGCCGCGTAGATGGCGCCCAGCACGAACAGCGCGAGCAGGAGGACGACGACGGGGGCGAGGCGGTGCCGGCGGCGGGCGGAGATCGCGGACACGTCGCTCCTCGTCACTTGATCACGTAGATGGTCAGGAAAAGCGCGATCCAGACGACGTCGACGAAGTGCCAGTAGTAGGAGACGACGATCGCGCTGGTGGCCTGTTCATGGGTGAAGCGGCGCGCCATGAACGTCCGGCCCAGCACCAGAAGGAAGGCGATGAGACCGCCAGTGACGTGCAGACCGTGGAATCCGGTGGCCAGGTAGAAGATCGAGCCGTAGGGGTCGCTGGACAGCGTCAGCCCCTCCTCCTGGACCAGGTTGGCGTACTCGTACACCTGACCGGCGATGAAGACAGCGCCCATGACGAAGGTCAGAACGAACCACTCGCGCAGGCCCCACGACCGCACGTTGAGTGCGCTGCCGGTGCGCCCGACCTGGCCGCGTTCGGCCCGCAGCACCCCCATCTGGCAGGTCACCGACGAGAGCACCAGGATGATCGTGTTCACGGTGGAGTATGGGATGTTGAGCAGCTCGGACTGCTCCTCCCACAGGTCCGGCGCGGCCGACCGGAGGGTGAAATAGACGGCGAACAACGCCGCGAAGAACATCAGCTCGCTGGACAGCCAGACGATCGTGCCAACCGAGACCAGGTTAGGGCGCTCCGGCGCCGGGACGGCGGCGCTGGTTACGACGGTCGTGGCCACGGTCGCCATTATGTCGAGCGGCGCGGACGAGCACACCCCGACCCGGCATTGAAGTTTCGGCGGCGTGTTGCTCGGTCCGAGGTGGTTCGGCGACGGCTCGCCCGTGGGCCCTGCCACTACTGAAGCCGGTACCATCCGGGCAGAGCCTGACGCACACTGTGCCGGCCCTCGCGGAGGACACCAGATGAGCACGTCCGAGCCGACAATGACGGTTCTGGTCTACAGCGACGACCGCACCACCCGGGACAGGGTCAAGGCGGCCGTTGGCCGGCGGCCGGCCCCCGACCTTCCCAAGGTCGAGTTCCACGAGTGCGCGACCGCACCAGCGGTGATCAAGGCGCTCGACGCCAGGCTGGCGGATGTCGTCGTGTTGGACGGTGAGGCCGTGCCCACCGGCGGGCTGGGCCTGGCTCGGCAGCTCAAAGACGAGATCTACAAGTGCCCGCCCATTCTGGTGCTGATCGGTCGACCCCAGGACGCGTGGCTCGCGACCTGGTCGCGCGCCGAGGCGGCCGTAGCCCACCCGCTCGATCCCGTGGCCGTCGCGACGGCCGTGGCCCGGCTCATGCGCGAGCGGATGGGCGCGCTGCCCGCGATGTCGTGACCACGGCGCAGACCTGGCCTACGGTTCTGTCCGCGCTCCTCGATCGGCACGATCTGCCTGCGGACGCAACCGCGTGGGCCATGAGCGAGATCATGGATGGTTCCGCCACGCCGGCTCAGATTGCCGGGTTCGTCGTGGCGCTGCGCTCGAAGGGCGAGACCGTCGACGAGGTTGACGGTCTGGTCCGGGCGATGTACGAACGCGCGACGCCGATCAGTGTTCCCGCCCCGGCCGTCGACGTCGTCGGAACAGGCGGGGACCGCGCGCACACGGTGAACATCTCCACCATGGCCGCACTCGTCGCGGCAGGTGCCGGCGCACGGGTGGTCAAGCACGGGAACCGGGCGGCGTCCTCAGCGTGCGGCTCTGCGGACCTGTTGGAGGAGCTGGGCATCCGGCTGGACCTGCCGGCAGGCCGGGTAGCGGAAATCGTCGCCGAGGTCGGGATCACCTTCTGCTTCGCGCCGGTGTTTCATCCCGCGCTTCGGCATGCCGCTGTCCCGCGCCGCGAGCTCGGTATCCCGACCACGTTCAACTTCCTCGGGCCGCTCGCCAACCCCGCGAAGCCGTCTGCACAGGCGGTGGGGGTGGCTGATGCCCGGATGGCCGGAGTCCTGGCCGGCGTCCTCGCCGGCCGCGGGGTGTCCGCTCTGGTATTTCGCGGTGACGACGGCCTGGACGAGCTGACGACGACGACGACCTCCCGGGTGTGGATGGTCCGCGACGGTCAGGTTCAGGAGGAGCGGCTCGACCCGGCAGACCTTGGTGTTCCCACAGCGTCGGCAGAGTCGTTGCGCGGCGGTGACGCAAGCCGCAATGCCGACGTCACACGACGCTTCCTCGATGGGGAGAAGGGACCGGTGCGTGATGCGGTCCTGCTCAACGCCGCGGCGGCGCTGGTCGCCTATGACGGCGTGGGAGAGTCTCTCGTGGACGACCTGCGGCTGGCCACCGACCGCGCCGCTGACGCCGTGGACACCGGTGCTGCTGCTGACGTTCTGACCCGCTGGGTCGTCGCCTGCTCCCGCTGACTGGGCGGCCGGCATGTTCGCCGGGACGTTCGCCACGTACCCGGAGGTGCCCTGGCAGACCCACCTCGCGGCCCAGATGTCCACCAACGGGCCGATCAAGCATCGTTAACGAACATCTGGTCCGCGAGGACCTAACGTGCGGCAGTGGCGTGCCCAAAGTCACCGCGGCTGAGAGCCCTGCCCGGTGGGTCGCCACGCATTATTCGGTGGACAACGTGACCCGGGTCGTCGTCCGCAAGGTGCGGGCAGACGTCGGCGATGTGCTTGACGAGCACGTCATGGTCGAGATTGCTGATGGCGACTCCGACTTCGACGCGAAGTTATCGACGCCATGGCACAAGCTCGCGCCCGGGCTGCACTGTTCGAGTTGGAATCCGACTAGTTCAGCGGACCGATGCGCGGCGGTACGGTGAGGCCACCGCATCCCGATCAACGCCTCGAGAACGGAGTTCCCCCATGGCTGCTCTCACGGTGTGGCGCTTCGACAGTCCGGGTGGTGCGGAGCAGGCGGAGGCAATTCTGCTTCGGATGTCGCGGGAGGGCGACATCGGCATCCAGGACGCGGCCACGGTCAGCTGGCCGAGCGATCAGAAGAAGCCTCAAACCCGGCACCTGACCGACCTCACCGGTGAACGCGCCGGCTGGGGAGCATTGTGGGGATTCCTGTTCGGCTTGTTGTTCTTCGTTCCGCTGCTCGGGGTGGCGGTTGGCGCCGGCGTTGGTGCTTTGGCGGGCCACTTTGCGGACACCGGCATCGACCACGACTTCATCCGATCCGTTCAGGACAAGGTCACCCCGGGTACATCTGCACTGTTTCTCCTGTCTGACCACGCCGCGATGGGTCGGGTCAAGCTGGAGTTCGTGGGCATGAATCCCGAACTGATTGCGACCGACCTCAGCGAGGAGCAGGAGCAGCGGCTGCGCGAGGCGTTCGTCGGCTAGCGAGGTAGGGGACGATCAATCCGCGTCCTCAGCGCCGAGTGCGAAAGCTGCCTCGAGGTCGTGCTTGGAGAACGTGCGAAACGCGATGTGGGTCTCGGTCCGAAGGACGCCTGGCACCTTGTTGAGCCGGTCAGCGACGACGTCGGCCACGTCCTGGTGCTCGCGCACCCGGACCATCGCCACCAGGTCGATCTCACCGGTGACCGAATAGACCTCGCTGACCGAGTCCAGACTGGCGATTTCCTCGGCGACCTCGGGGATTCGCGCGACGTCGGCCTGCACGAACACGATCGCGGTGATCACTGGGCCTCCCAGCCGGATGGGGTTGAGTCGCGGCTGAGACTACAAGGGGCGGTACGGCACAACGTCGTACGGACTGACCGGCCGAGGTGGCTCCTTTCCCCGGCCGAGCGCGAGACCGAACAGGAAACCGACGGCGAATCCGGCCACGTGCGACACATATGCGACGTCGCCCCCCGCGACCCCGGTGCCGAGGCTGTAGAACGCCTGGATCACGAACCACGAACCCAGTACCACCCACGCCGGCAGCGGCAGCGGGATGAACAGTAAGAACGGCACCAGGCTGATCACTCGAGCCCGCGGATACCACGCGAGGTACGCGCCGAGCACGCCGGCGATGGCTCCCGAGGCGCCGACGAGCGTCGTGCGGGCGTCGACGTCGGTGAGGGCGAAGGCGTAGGTGGCAGCGATCCCGCACACGAGGAAGAACAACAGGTACCGCACATGGCCGAGCCGGTCTTCGACGTTGTTGCCGAAGACGAACAGGAACAGCATGTTGCCGAGCAGATGCGCCCACCCCCCGTGCAGGAACATCGCCGTGACGGCCGAGAGGATCGGCAGCTTCTCGTAGGGCGGCTCGACCAACTGGCAGGCCGGTGCACCGGTGGCGTCGATGACTGCGGGGCCGACGACGAGCGGCAGCTGCTCGCCGCTCATCAGCTCACGGGGAATGGCGGCCCAGCGGTCGAAGAACTCCTGCACAGAGCACGCTGCCTCGGCCGCGGAGTCGCCGATGCCACCGAGGACCAGCGGGCTGATCAGGAACGCAGCGGCATTGAGCGCGATGAGGACGCGAGTGACATACGGGGTTCTGTGGGTCGGGTTCCGGTCATGGATCGGGATGACCACCTGAGGATTATTCCGTGGCTGGTGTCGGCGGCAGCCGGCGGTCGGCGACCAGCGCGAGGCCACCGCAGGCCAGGAAGAGAGCCGCGACGGCAAGACAGTTGGCCAGTACGGACCCGTATCCCAGCTTGGCGACGTCGACGAACGGATAGGGGTACCAGTCCACGAATGCACCGCGGACCAGCGTGTAGACGAGCCACGCGATCGGGAAGATCACAGCCAGCCACACAATGCGACCGGTCACGCGGGGCCGTGGGCCGAACACCAGCCAACCGGTGAACGCGAGGATGGGCACCACGATGTGCAGGGCTATGTCGCAGAACTGCGCCCAGCCGGTCAGATTCTGGATCTCGGGAAGCGGCCGGAGCACGATGAAGTGGACGATTCCGGTAACGGTGATGCAGATCACGGCGATGAGGCGGAAGACCCGGAAGGTTGGGCCGTCGCGGTCCGGATGGGCCGCGAGCAGTGCGGTAGTGACACAGACCAGGATGTTGCTCTGGATGGTGAAGTAACTGACGTACCGGACGACCCGGGCCACCGCGGTGTCGCTCTCGCCGGTGATGGCGACGACGAGCTGTGCCAATAGGGCGAACGCCGTGATCAGCGCGGTCGCCGTATGCCACACCCGTGCCGTAGTCCACACTCGCCGCGCAGCGAACGTCCCCGGGCCGGGCATAGGGCCACAGCATAGAGCCAGGTGCCACCGTCAAGATCAGAAAGGATCAGCTGAGGAGGCGGCCGTTTCCTCGATCGATTTGCGCATCTGATCGTCCAGCCCGGGTGCGTCCGCAGGTAGGTCAGCGTGCCGGTCGCAAGCCGCGCCGGTCGTCGAACGGGTGGGCGGCGCGGTCGGCGGCCTCGGCTACACCTGCCAGGTCGGCGAGACTGCCCGCGCCCCCGGCCGGCAGTGCCCAGATGCCATCGACCTCGACCAGCCGGGTGCCGGGGGTTTCCAGCCAGCGCAGGACGCACTCGGCCTCTTCGACCGTCGCCGCCGGCAACGGGGGAGGAGCGGCGATTACGGTCTCGGCGGTGGCCACCAGCGCTGCGAGGGCCGGCCCAGGATGTTCGCCCGGCGGTGTAGTCGCCGCACCCGCGAGCCGGCCGAACCGAGCGACATGCAGCTCCCAACCGCCAGTTTCGAGCCGACGGGCCGCGACCAGATGTGGGACCGCCGCGAGGGCGGCGATGCGTTGAGACCGCGCGGCCGTGCGGACGAAGACCGCCATCCGGTCCCGGTGGACCGCCGCCTCCTCGTAACGGTGGTGAACGGCGAGGCGCTCGATCCTGGCCGTGAGCCGGTTGACGATCTGGCGGGAATCGGCGGTGAACGCCACCCGCACGGCCTCGACGTGGCGACCGTATTCGACGACGGACTCCCGGCCTTCGCAGGGCGCCCCACACCGGCCCATCTCCGCGAGCGCACAGGCATGCTTCGGCCGGGTTGGCGAGAGGTGGTCGGTGCACTGCCGGATCGGTACGGCCTCGTGCACGGCCGTCATGGCCGCCTCGGCCAGGCGCCGTGACCCGAACGGGCCCAGATAGGTGCCCTGGTCGGCCTTCACCTCTCGAACCAGCGACAGCCGCGGGAACGGCTCGACCGTCAGCTTGAGCCAGGTGACCCGTTCGGGAAAGCGGGATCGGCGGTTGTAGCGCGGCTTGCGCTCGGCGATGAGCCGCAGCTCCCGGACCTCGGCTTCGAGTGGAGTCGCGCAGGTGATGCCGGTGACCGTTTCCGCGATGGCCACCATCTCGGTCATGCGCCGACGAGTCTCCGACGCAGTGAAGTAGGTACGGACCCTGGTCCGCATGTCCTTGCTCTTGCCGACGTACAACGTCGCGCCCCGGCCGTCGAGAAACACGTACACGCCAGGGGCATGCGGCAGGCTCTCGGCGAGGAATCGCTTGCGCCGCTGGGCTGGAGTGACGGTGCTCTGCCAGGTGGCCAACTCCTCCACGGTATGGACGCCGACGTTGCCCAGCCGTTCGAGCAGGCCATGCAGGACGTCGACGGTCGCCCTGGCGTCATCCAGCGCCCGGTGGGTGGGCATGGTCGAGGCCCGGAACAGCCGAGCGAGGGTCGCCAGCCGGCAGTCGTGGGCCTCGTCGCGAGCAAGCACCCGGCGGGCCAGCCGAGCGGTGTCGAGCACCTGCAGAGTCGGCCAGGCCCGGCCGGTGGAGTCACAGGCGGCTTTGAGAAAGCCGACGTCGAACGGTGCGTTGTGAGCCACCAGGACGCTGCCGCGGGAGAACTCGAGGAACGCCGGCAGCACCGAGTCGACCGGTGGGGCGGAGGCGACCATCGCGTCGGTGATACCGGTGAGAACGGCGACGAACGGCGGGATCGACATGGCCGGACGGACCAGAGTCTGGAATTCGCCGAGAACCTCGCCGGCGCAGACTTTGACTGCCCCTACCTCGGTGATCGCGTTCGCCTCGGGCGATCCGCCGGTCGTCTCGAGGTCGACGACGACGAATGTCGTCGCGATGAGCGGGGTGCCGAGCTCGTCCAGCGTGCCCTGGACGGCGACTACCGGCGTGCCCATGCCGATGACGCTAGGCACGCCGACCGACAAGCCAGTCGACGACGCGCCGCCCGGTCGGCCATCAGCCGCCGTTACTCTCGAGCGAGGCCGAGCCGAACCGTCAACAGGAGATGACCGTGGTCGTACCGGCGCTGTCGTCGACGACCCGGTGGCGGTGTGCGCAGTGCGGCAACCTCACCCGGTTCGACGTCGTCCGATCCATGCGGGTCCGTGAGTTCGTCCACTTCGACCTCGCCGGGTCGCCACGGGTCGAGGAGACCGACGTTCTGGACGAGAAAGTCGAGCAGGTCCGGTGCCGCTGGTGCGCCGCCACCGACTCGATCGAGGTCGTCCAGCGCCTGGACCAGGCTCCCGGGCCAGCTGTCGAGGGCACGTGAGCTCCCTACCTCAACCGGTTCGGCAGCGGGTCGTGTCGTTGGCCGCCGACGTCCTCGGCGGCTTGGAACCGGAGCTGGTTCCGGCATCGCTTCGGCAGGTCGCGCGGTTCACGGCGGCCAAGCGGGCTCGGCTGGGGGGCTCGGCCATCGCAGCGGCCGTGGAGGCCGATCCCGGCTTCCGGAGGCGGGCGCTCGACGCCGCACGGACGGCGCACCCGGGTCTGGTCGAGGCGCTGACTGCCGGACCGCCGCCGCCGGCCGCCGATCCAGTCGATGTCGCGGTGGTCGCATACCTGCTCCACGCCGACGGTTGGGACGAGGTCGTGGCGGCCGCCGCGGCGGAGATCCGTCGAGTCGGAGCAGAGGAGGAAGCCGCTCGAACCGACGTCACGACGGCGCGGCTGCGCGAACAGCTCACTGCTGCTCGCGCCGAAGCCCGCGAAGACCGGGACCGGTCCAAGGCGGAGATCGACCGCCTCAAGGCCGAAAACGCGGCCCTACGCCGACGGGCGAACCAGGCGGGAGATGAGGCAGCCCGCGCCGCGGAGATCGGCCAAACCCGGGCAGCCGAAGCAGCCCGATTGGTCGAGCTAGCGGAGTCGGCCAGGGCGTCCACCGAGGCCGAGGCCCGGCGGCTGCGGGGGCGGCTGGCGGACGTCGAAGAGGCCTTGAGCAGCACCCGGCGGGCCGGTCGAGAAGGGCGCTCCCTCGAGACCGCGCGGCTAGGTCTGCTGCTGGACACGTTGGCGGACGCCGCGGCCGGCCTGCGCCGTGAACTCGCCTTGCCGGTATCGGGCATCAGACCGGCGGACACCGTCGACGCGGCGGCGCCGACAGCTGCGGCCGTGCAGTCGCGTCCTGACGACAGTGCTTCGCTCGACGACCTGCTGGCGTTGCCACGCTGTCACCTCGTCGTCGACGGATACAACGTCACCAAGGGCGCGTGGGCATCAATGCCGCTCGAGGCGCAACGCACGCGCTTGGTTCAACGCCTAGCTGCGCTGAGCGCTCGGACCGGAGCAGAGGTGACCTGCGTATTCGACGGCGCCGACGTCTCGGTGCCCCCGCCGGTGACCCCCGCACAGGGCGTCCGAGTCCGGTTCAGCCTGCACGGTCAAAGCGCCGACGAGCTGATTCGGCGGTTGGTCG
The DNA here is from genome assembly GCA_963831385.1 of uncultured Actinomycetota bacterium. Classification (GTDB taxonomy): domain Bacteria; phylum Actinomycetota; class Actinomycetes; order Jiangellales; family Jiangellaceae; genus JACVRX01. The sequence continues at coordinate 490,387 of CAWHPW010000011.1, read as the reverse complement.
CCGCGGAGCCACCCGGGCGTGCAGTGATCGTGGTGTCTTCCGACCGGGAGGTTGCGGACGGTGTCCGCAGCAGCGGGGCCCGAGCGGTCGACTCCGAGGTCTTGATGCCCCTGTTGGGCTGACGGCGCGAGTTGTCAGTGCCTGCCCGTAGCGTCCAACTCGGTGACGACGAACACACCACGTGAAGGGCTGCTGATGCTCATCGACTGTGACCGCTGCGAGGTTCGCGGCCTGGCCTGCTCGGACTGTGTCGTCTCGGTGCTGCTCGGCGAGCCTCGACACGCCGCGGAACTCGACGGCGCCGAACAACAAGCCATCGACGTGCTGGCCGAAGCGGGCCTGGTTCCGCCGCTGCGACTCGTGATGAGAGCCGAAACGGACGAGGAACCTGGTGAAACACCTCCGCTGAACTTGCCCGACGTCCGTTCGGCTGGCTAGCCTGCGACGCGGTGCCTGCTTCCCCCTGCCGGCCGAAGGGCCGACGAGCAGGTGCCCCGCCGAATTCGGTCTCGGTCTGCGTACCTGCGGAGTGAGGCCGTAGCCGGGGACCCACGTTCCTGGGGTGAATCGGACCCGCCATGGCGTGTCCGTAGGGTGACTTCCCCACCCGAACCCGTCAGCTCACCCGGTAGGCGGTGCGGAAGAAAGGTAAACGCGTGCCCCTGCGTGGCCGCCACAGCAGTCCTCGGCACGCCCTCATCGTTGTCGCCACCGCCGCCATGGTCGGTCTCGGCGGCGTTGTGCTGGCGCCCGTCGGAGTTGCCGATCCCACTCCTACTCTCGCCGAGGTCCGCACCCTCGTCGACGAGCTCAATCACAAGGCCGAACAGACCACCGAGCGCTACCACGCGGCCACCGATGAGCTCGCGGAGGTCAAGCGCAGCCTGGCCAAGGCGGAGGCAGCAGTCGAAAGCCAGCAGGCAAAAGTCGACGACCTCGTCGCCGAGATGGGCGGTTTCGCGGCCGCCACGTACCGAGCGGGCGGCATCGACCCGACGGTGAATGCCCTCGTGGCCGACGACCCAGCGGAGTTCCTGGCCAAGGCGTCGGCGATCGACGCATACACCCACCAGCGTTCGGAGCAGCTCGATGCCGTCGCTGCCGAGCAACAGCGGCTCGAACAGAGCCGGCTGCTCGCCGACGAGGAGCTCAGCCGCCTGCATGCCGTCGAAGCCGATCTTGTGCATCAGCAGGCCACCCTCGACAAGTACCTTGCCGACGCCCAGAAGCTGCTCGACAGCTTGGAAGCCGAGGAACGAGCCCAGCTCGAGGCCGAACGCATCGCCCGTGAACGTGCCGCCGCGGCGGAACGAGCCAGTCGAGGCGGCGGTAGCGAGACGTTCCCCGACGTCCCCGCTTCCGGCAAAGGCCAGATCGTCGTCGACTTCGCGCTGGCTCAGCTCGGCGAGCCCTACAGCTACGGTGCCGAGGGCCCGAACGCCTGGGACTGCTCCGGGCTGACCATGAAGGCATGGGCGCAGGCGGGGGTTTCGCTGCCGAGGTCGTCCTCAGCCCAGATCGGAGTGGGGACCCGGGTCTCGCTCAGCCAGCTGAAGCCCGGAGACCTGGTGTTCTTCTACAGTCCGATCAGCCACGTCGGCATCGCACTGGGGAACGGGCAGGTGGTCCATGCCACCCATCCAGGTGACGTCGTGAGTGTCGATCCGATCTCCTACATGCCGTTCTCCGGAGCCACCCGACCTGGCTGACCGGTACGCCCGCCGCCCTACGATCGGTGGATGAGCCGCCGGGTCGCCGTGTTAGGCCTTGCGGCGGCTGCGTTGGGTGTCCTGGTCGGGTCGGTTCCGATCGCCGGCTCCGCCGCGCCGGATGCCGAGGTCCAACCCCAGATCGAGCAGATCCTCGCCCGGCGCGAACAGGCGGTGCGCACGGCCGATGCCGTTGCATGGCGCTCGACGGTCGCCGAACCCGCAGACGCGCAACTGGCTCTGTTCGAGTCGCTGGAGCGGCTGAACGTCGACGCCTGGTCGGAGCAGCTGACCAAACTGGAGCGGGCGTCGGATCGCTCCTGGCGGGCCGCGGTCCAGGTTCGATACCGGCTTGCGGGCGAGCGGACCGACGCGGTGGTCGACGCCGTACTGGACCTGACGGCGAACCTGCTGGTAGCCGGCTCCACCACGACTCCGATGCCGCCGTGGGAGATCGCCGGTGCGGAGGCGGTTTCTGGACCGAACGCCCTCGTGGTGGGCGCCGGCCCCGGCGACCGGCTGGACATCTATGCCGCCGAGCTGGAGCATGCGGCAGCATCGGTCGGCAGATTGTTGAGCCAACCGCCGCCACGGGTGGTCTTGGTGATTCCCGAGAACTGGGAGCAGGCCGGTCGCATGGACCCAACGAATGTGAGAGCCGGCTTGGCAGCCGTGACGAGCGTGTTGAGTCGGCCGGGGACGGCAGCCGGTCCGGTGCGGGTATTGGCAGACGCAGAGGTCCTTGCCCAGCTGGACCCCGCGACACGCACCGCTGTGTTCGGACACGAGGCCTTCCACGTCGCCACTGTCGGCATCGCAGCGGTCCCCCGCTGGCTATCCGAGGGCTTGGCCGACTATGCGGGGTATCGCGAGGCAGGGGCTGACGTCGGCCGTGCGGTCGCCGGCGCCATTCGGCAGGTGCGGGAAGAGGGCGCTCCGCCTGGACTACCTGACGACGACGCATTCGACGACCCGAGCCGGGCGGCCATGGCGTACGAGGGCGCCCACCTGGCAGTGCGTCTGCTGGTCTCCGAGTACGGCGCTGCCGACGTCGTCGCTGTGTACCGAGCGGTCGGTGCTGAGAATTCAGCCGGGATCGACGCTGCCTTGAGCCTGATTCTCGGCACCGACGAGGCCTCCTTGACCCGAGCATGGCGGGCGGAGCTGACCTCCCTTGCTGCCCGCTGACGGGGCAGGTGGTCCGGGAGTTGCCGGTGCTCTGCCCTGGGTCGTCACAGGGGTCCTGCTGGCTGCGTTCGCCGTCGCGGTTGTGGTGACAACTCCGTGGGATCCGCTCGGTGCTGTCAGCGCGGTCGAAGCCGATCTCGGCCGGGACTTCAACGCCGCTGAACAGTCGGCGGCCGACGACTACCAGAGCAGAATCCGCCCGCCCTCCTACATCGGACTCGCCGTCGGCTTGGGCGTGACCATCGTGCTGGGAATGACGACGCTGGGCGCTCGCATCGTGACAGCGGCCGCCCGGCCGGCAGGTGGCGGCTGGATTTGGCAGGTGCTACTGGGGGGACTTGCCGTTCTCCTCGTCGTCCGGCTGTCGACGATCGCCTTCTCGGCCTGGGCGGAATCCGTCCGGCGAGCAGGCGGTTTGTCGACGCGATCATGGGCAGGTTGGGCTGCCGACATCGCCAAATCCTTCGGCCTACAGGTCGCCGGCACATTGTTCTCGCTGGTGGTTCTCGTCGCGCTGGCTCGGGCCTTCCCGCGCTGGTGGTGGGCAATCGGTGCCGCAGGCGCAGCCGCCCTCGTGGTTGCGCTCGCCTTCGTGTACCCGCTGGTCATCGAGCCGGTCTTCAACAAGTTCACCGCGCTGCCTGACGGTGAACTGCGAACGTCTCTAATGGCGATGGCAGAACAGGACGGCGTCTCGATCGACGACGTACTCGAGGCGGACGCCTCGCGTCGGACGACCACGTTGAACGCGTATGTCTCAGGGCTCGGCGCGACGCGACGGATCGTGGTCTACGACACTCTGGTCGCGCAGTCTCCACCGGACCAGGTGCGCAACGTCGTCGCCCACGAGCTCGGCCACGCCGTGGAGCAGGACGTCCGCGACGGCACGTTGCTCGCGGCACTGGCTGCAGCCGCGGGTCTGTGCGCGCTGGGCGGGCTGCTCGCTTGGCCCTGGCTGCTCGGCCGGGCTGGAGCCGACGGTCCGCACGATCCGCGGGTTCTTGCGCTCATCCTCGCAATCGTCGCCGTCGTGGGCTTGGCGACGGCACCCGTTCAGGCCGTGGTGAGCCGCCGCGTGGAGACCCGGGCCGACATCCATGCCCTGGACCTGACTCGGGATCCACAGACCTTCGCCGAAATGCAGCGGGCCCTCGCGCTCGCGTCGAAGGCAGACCTGGATCCACCCGCAATCCTCTTCGGGATATTCGCAAGCCACCCGACCACGCCTCAGCGGATTGCGGTCGCCCGGACCTGGGCGCAACTTCATGACGCGCCGGAACCGGTCGACCTTGCGCCTGTGGCAGGCTCGGGCCGATGAGCCGCACCCTGGTCGTCACCAACGACTTCCCTACCCGGCAGGGAGGAATCGAGTCGTTCGTGTACGCCCTGGCTGATCGGCTGCCGGCCGACCAGGTCGTGGTGTACACGGCTTCGATGCCGGGCGACGAGGAGTTCGACGAACTCCTGCCATTCCCGGTGGTGCGCGACAAGTCGTCGATGCTGCTACCCACACCTATGGTGTCGCGGCGGGTAGCCGCCGTCCTGCGGGCCGAAGGGTGCGACTCGGTGCTCTTCGGCGCCGCCGCTCCGCTCGGGTTGCTGGCCGAGGGCTTGCGGTCAGCCGGCGCCAAGCGTGTCGTCGGGCTGACTCACGGCCACGAGACCTGGTGGGCCAGAGTTCCGGCGGCCCGGCAGGCATTGCGTCGGATCGGGGACGGGTGCGACGTCTTGACTTATGTCTCGGAGTTCTGCCGCAGGCGCGTCGCGTCCGTGCTCTCCCGGGACGTGGCGGAGCGGATGGTGCGGCTCGCCCCGGGCGTCGATACCGCAGTGTTCCGCCCTGGCGTCGGCGGGGCGGCCATCCGGGAGCGGCTGCGGATCGAGCCGGGCCGTCCGGTGCTGGTGTCGGTGTCGAGGTTCGTCGACCGCAAGGGGCAGGATGCGCTGATCAAGGCCATGCCCTGGCTGCTGCACGCGATCCCCGACGCTCTGCTTCTCCTGGTCGGAGACGGCCCGACCCGGCCCCGGCTGGAACGCCTGGTACGAGAGAAGGGGGTGGGTGCGTCGGTCGTGTTCGCTGGCGCGGTTGCCTGGTCCGAGGCACCGGCGTGGTTCGACGTCGGTGACGTGTTCGCGATGCCGTGCAGGACCCGTAAGGGCGGCCTCGAGCCCGAGGCCCTGGGAATCGTCTTCCTCGAGGCTCAGGCTTGCGGACACCCCGTTCTGGTCGGAGACAGTGGCGGCGCGCCGGAGACGGTCATTCACGGCGAGACCGGCTATGTCGTCGATCCGGTCGACCCGGTCGGCATTGCTGCCCATGCCGCCGACCTGCTCGCCGATTGGGACAAGGTGCGGCTGATGGGGGAAAAGGGTCGGGCTTGGGTCGAGCGGGAGTGGAGCTGGGAAGCGTCGGTATCCACGCTTGGTGACCTGCTGGACCACAGCGCGCCGCTGCCGCCGTAAGTCAGTCGATTGGTGCACCGGGATCAGGACGGCGACCTGACAGGTAGTCTCCGCCTCGCCACCGACGACGGGAACCACTGATGGCCGAGCAGACCACATCGAGCATCAGCATCGCGGCTTCAGCCGCAGAGGTGATGGCGGTGATCGCTGACCTCGAGGCATACCCGGAGTGGACCGCCTCGGTTCGCGAAGTCGAGATACTCACTGTGTACGAGGACGACGACAGGCCGGCCGAGGCGCGTTTCGTCCTCGACGCCGGGGCGATCAAAGACACCTACACACTGGCTTACGAGTGGGACGACGACGAGCAGGTGCGCTGGACCCTGGTCAACGGTGGCCTGCTCCGCGCGTTGGACGGGTCGTACACGCTGACGGAGGGCCCGGACGGGCAGACCGACGTCATCTATCAGCTGACCGTCGACGTGGCGATTCCGATGCTCGGCATGATGAAGCGGAAGGCCGAGAAGGTGATCATCGACACCGCGCTGAAGGAGCTCAAGAAGCGCGTGGAGGGCTGAGGTGGGCTACACGATCGGGGTCGACGTCGGCGGCACCAAGATCGCGGGAGGGTTGGTCGACGAAGCCGGAGTCATCGTCGAGCGCACCCGCCGCGACACGCCGTCAACGGACCCGGCCGCGATTGTCCGTGACATCGTCGCAGTCGCCGAAGAGCTCCGGGCAGGCAGCGATATCGAGGGTGTTGGCATCGGTTCGGCGGGGTTCGTCGATGCCGGGCGGTCGACAGTGCTGTTCGCACCGAACCTCGCCTGGCGAGACGTGCCGGTTCGTGACCAGGTGTCCTCGGCGACCGGCCTGCAGGTCGTCGTCGAGAACGACGCCAACGCCGCGGCCTGGGGAGAGTTCCAGTTCGGCGCGGCCGAGGACGTCAACGACATGGTCTGCGTCACGGTCGGCACCGGCATCGGTGGTGGTGTCGTCGTCGATGGCCGGCTGTATCGGGGTGCTCATGGCGTGGGCGCCGAGCTCGGCCATGTCCGCATGGTCCCGGACGGGCATCTGTGCGGATGCGGCAACCGGGGCTGCGTCGAGCAGTACGCGAGCGGGCGGGCCCTGGTTCGCGAGGCGAGGGCACTGGCGGATTCAGACTCGGTCTTCGCGGAGCGGCTACTCGAAATGGCCGACGGCGACCCGGAGCTGATCACTGGCCCGATGGTGACCCGGGCCGCCCAGGAGGGCGATGAGCCGTCCCAGGAGCTGATCACCGACCTCGGTCGATCGCTGGGTGAAGCACTCGCCTCGTTCGCCGCCATTCTGGATCCGGCCGTCTTCGTCATCGGCGGTGGGGTGTCCGAGGCCGGTGAGCTCCTCCTGGCACCGACGGTCGCGGCGTTTCGTCGCAACCTCACCGGCCGCGGTCACCGACCCGATGCCGAGATCAGAATCGCCACGCTCGGCAACGACGCGGGCATCATCGGCGCTGCCGACCTCGCTCGCCGCTAGGCCCGCCCGCCGGCGGACGTCATGCCGATCTGCGGATGCCGGTCGCCGACGGCCAGTGCGGCCAGGCCCTCGAGCCGGTCCAGCGCGGCCGGCGGCAGCGCCAGGTGCCGCGCGGCGACATTCTCCTCCAGCCAGCGGATCCGTTTCGTCCCCGGGATCGGAACCACCGGCAGTCCCCGGGTCGGTTGCCGCTGATGGACCCAAGCGAGTGACACCTGCGCAGGTGTCACACCGAGGTCGGCGGCCACCAGTCGGACCTGCTCGACGAGCGCCAGATTGGCCGCGATTGCCGACGCCGCAAGCCTCGGCTGGGATCGCCGGATGTCCTCTGCGGGCAGCGCGTCGATGTCACCGAGAGTGCCGGTGAGAAATCCTCGTCCCAGCGGGGAGTACGGCACGAAGCCCACTCCGAGTTCCCGACAGGCGGGGACCACAGACGCCTCGACGTCGCGGCTCCACAGCGACCATTCCGACTGCACTGCGGCAATCGGGTGCACCCCGACGGCCCGCCTCAGCTCGCTCGCAGTGACCTCGCATAGACCGAGGTGGCGCACCTTGCCCGCGGCGACCAGTCCGGCCATGGCGCCGACGGTGTCCTCGATGGGCACTGTGATATCGACCCGGTGCTGGTAATAGAGGTCGATGACGTCGGTGCCGAGCCTGCGCAGACTTGCATCGCACGCTTGCCGGACGTAGCGGGCGTCGCCCCGGACCGCAGGTGGCCCGGAAGGAGCCGCGGCCGGGACGAGGCCAAACTTCGTTGCCAGCACGACCTGATCGCGATGCTCAGCGAGCATCCTCGCGAGCAGCACCTCGTTCGCGCCGGCAGCGTAGTAGTCGGCGGTGTCCCAGAAGTCGACCCCGATCTCCAGAGCGCGCCGAAGTACGGCGAGCGACTCGGTCTCGTCCCCAGGGCCGTAGCCGTGGCTCATGCCCATGCAGCCGAGCCCCTGGGCGGAGACCGTGGGACCGGTCGATCCCAACGTCGTCCTATCCATGGGTCGCACGGTATCTAGGCTGGTTCGCCGTGGTGAGTCTGCGGGTGGTCAGCTACAACGTCAGGTCGCTCCGCGACGACAGGGACGCCGTAGTCCGGGTGATTCGCGAACTCGCCGCGGATGTGGTGTGTGTGCAGGAAGCACCCCGGCAGCTGCGCTGGCGCGCGCGGTGTGCGGCACTGGCCCGCGATACCGGTCTGCTCTACGTCGGCGGCGGCGGGACGACCGGAGGCTCGATGATGCTTGCCTCGTTGCGGGTCGACGTCCGTAGCGCGCTCGAGTACCGCTTGAGCCGAACTCCCGGGCTGCATCAGCGGGGAGCTGTCGCTGCTGCCGTGCAGCTCGGCGGAGCCGCCGCAGTGGTGGCCAGTGTGCACCTCGGGCTCGATGAAGCTGAGCGGCTTCGGCACCGGGCCGAGCTGGTCGGTCTGGTCGACCGGTTCGACTGCCGCGTGACGGTGCTAGCCGGCGACATCAACGAGCGCTCGGATAGGCCGGCGTGGCGTGGCATCACCGACGAGTTCACCGATGCCGGCGCCGCCGACGACACCCCGACCTTCTCCACCCGAGATCCGCGCAGGCGAATCGACGGTGTGTTCGTTCGCGGACCCGCGCGAGTGGCCTCATATGCCGTCGTCGACGGTACGGATGTGCGCGCCGCGAGTGACCACCGGCCGGTCGTCGTCGATCTGGAGATGGAGCCCGTCGCGGCGGAGCAATAGAACGAGGTTCAGACGACGGCGCCGTCGTCGGGGTCATCGGGATCGTGGCCACGCAAGCGCGTCACGAGTGTGACGAAGCCGGCGACCAGGGCAATCACGGCCAGCGTCGTCGCCCAGGACGGCAGCTGCCAGCCCAGCGCGACCGCGACGACGAGAAAGACGGGAGTTCCCAGAACACCTGCCCAGGCCAGCCGGGATACCCCGTCACCGCGGGGTAACGGCGGCGGAGGTGGTGGCACGAAGTGATCTTCGGTGTCGGCTGGTGGTCGGGTTGGCTCACCGCCGGACGTCCTGGTGAGCGCGGAATCCTCGCTGCCGACCCCGGCGTCCTCGGGCGCCGGCCATCGTGGGTCCTCATCCGGCGAGGCATGGAAGGACTCGACCAGATCGGCCCAGACCTGTTCGTCGTCATGGGACATGGCTAACCGCTGTCCTGCGTGGCGGGCACGAGCCGGCGCGCCAACTCGAGAGAGCCGGCGAAGATGTGCTCGGCGTCATGATCGAGGGTTGCTACGTGAAAACTGTCGCGCAGAGCGACGACAGTGACCTCGGTCGACGTCACCCCCGAGCGGATGAGCCCGAGGCTCGTCGAGTCGACGATGTGGTCCTGGTCACTGCGGTAGATCAACAGCGGTTGACGCACGCGTGGAAGGTCCGCCACGACCAGTCGCCACAGCTGAGTCAGCGAGTACAGGGCGCGCAACGGGGTTCGGTCATAGGCGATCTCGTCCTGGCTAGGCTTGGCGATGTCGCCAGACAGCGCCGGGAACGATGCCACTACGCGGTGCAATGCCGGAAGCGCAAGAAGCCGCTTGTCACCGCTGGCTATTGCCGGGTTCACCAGGACCAGGCCGCCGACGACGTCGGCGTGGACTTCGGCGAGGCGCAGCGCCAGGCATCCCCCCATCGACAGCCCGCCCACGAGTACCTGGTCACAGCGGTCGGCCAGGGTGAGCAGGGCCCGCTCGACTGCGGCAAACCAGTCCGGCCAGCGGAGAGTGTTGAGCTCCTGCCAGGTCGTGCCGTGCCCGGGCAGGAGCGGCACATCAACTGTCAACCCGGCGGCCGCCAGGTATTCAGCCCACGGTCGAAGCGAGGCGGGCGACGCGGTCAGGCCGTGACAGAGAAGCGCGCCGGTCGGCCCGCCGTCGTGGTGGTACGGCTCGGCTCCCGGGACAATCGGCACTGCCGGCTCCTCGTTGGTGTTGGTCGGTCAACGGCATCGTCGCACGGCTGGTGCGAGCCCGGGGATCGCCAGCCGGGGTCCAGTAATGTTCGGCCGTGTTCTACTGGTTCCTCAAGCGGGTCATTCTCGGCCCGTTGCTGCGGCTGGTGTACCGGCCGTGGGCGGAGGGCCTCGAGCACGTCCCGGCGCACGGGCCGGCGATCGTCGCGAGCAACCATCTGTCCTTCTCCGACTCGCTGTTCATGCCGCTCGTCGTGCCCAGGCGGGTGACCTTCCTCGCCAAGAGCGACTACTTCACCGGCAATGGCCTGAAAGGCTGGTTGACACGGGTGTTCTTTCGGGGCGTCGGGCAGGTGCCGGTCGATCGGTCCGGTGGCCGGGCCAGCGAGGCGGCACTGCGAGCCGGCCTCAAGGTCTTGCAGCGTGGCGAACTACTCGGGATATATCCGGAGGGCACCCGGTCACCGGATGGGCGGCTCTACCGAGGCAAGACCGGTGTTGCCCGACTAGCGCTGGAAGCGAAGGTCCCAGTCGTCCCCGTCGCCATGATCGACACCGACAAGATGCAGCCGCCCGGCCGGCTGATTCCGAGGGTCATGCGTCCCGGTGTCCGCTTCGGCGAAGCACTGGACTTCGGTCGCTACGAGGGCATGGAGGAGGATCGCTACGTCCTACGATCGGTCACCGACGAGATCGTCTACGCGCTCATGGAACTGTCCGGCCAGGAATACGTGGACATCGATGCCCAACGCGCCAAGGCCGAGATCGCGGCCGCGAAGAAGCAGCACAAGAACCACCGCGAGCCCACCTGACCCGCTGAGCGGATTCTGGACCAGTTGTGAAGATCGTCGTGAAGATCACGCCGCCGGCGACCGCGGACTAACCGAGCACGACGATCTTCACGATCGTGATCTGAGAACGAGTCAGCCGCCGGGCTGGCCGATATCGGCGAGGAGCTCGCTGAACCAGTCGACCGTGGGGTCGAAACGCTTGCCGCCCTTGATCCGGTCGAACTCGATCGCGCGCAGCTCGTCGCCGTGGTCTTCGTCATGCCCGACCACCCCACCCTCGCCGCGCAGTGCGCAGTCGACCGCATGCTCGACACACAGCCTGATCAGCTCGAGGTCCTGTGCGTTGGGGGCAGCCGAGCGGCTGAAGTATCCGCTCTTCTGGATCATCACCTTCTCCGCGCCGAGCTGTTCGGCGAATTGCTTGCCGAACCACGCTCCAGGGTTGACCTTGTCGAGTTGGACGTGTCCGAACGGGTCGCGCTCGACCTGTTCGCCCGTTGCCTCCATCTCCGCGACGATCGACTCCACGCCGGCACCCTCGGAGATGAACAGGTTGACGCACCCGATCTCGTCCATGGTCGCTCGCAGCCGACTCGCCTCGGCCTCGATGTCAAGATCGACCTCAGGGACATACACCCCATGGACGTCCCAGCGGTGCCGGTCCAGGCCGATCTGCGGGTTCCAGGCCTGGCCGGCAAGCCATTCCCGGTAGACCTGCGCCGTGGCTGCCGTCAGCCAGCCGCAGTTGCGGCCCATGACCTCGTGCACGATGAGCATCCGGGGATTCGACGAATGCTCGGCGACGATGTTGCGCGCGAACAGAGCGCCCTGCTCGGCCGCCGTCCAGGCGCCGAGGCTCTGCTTGATGGGCACCACGTCGTTGTCGATGGTCTTCGGCAGCCCGACGACCGTCAGGTGGTAGCCGTGGCGCTCCAAGTAAGCCGCCAGTTCCGCGGCCGTGGTGTTGGTGTCGTCGCCGCCGATCGTGTGCAGGACATCGACGCCATCGTGGGTGAGCTGGTCGGCCGCAACGGCCAGCGGGTCCTGGCCGCTTCCGACCAGTCCGCGCTTGACCAGGTCGTCGACGTTGGTGAGCTTGACCCTGCTGTTGCCGATGGGGCTCCCGCCGAAACGGCGCAAGAGGTGAGCGCCCGCACGGACCTCCGGGGTGACCTGGATCGACTGGCCGGCGAGCAAACCCGCATAGCCGTCGGGATAAGCGATGAGCTCGACCTCGGGATCGATCTCGGTGTACCGCTCGATCAGTCCGCCGATGGCTGCCGACAGGCACGGCGCGATTCCGCCAGCCGTGAGCATCGCGACCTTTCGCACTGCCATCGCCATGACCCCTTCGTCGGTCGGGTCGAATCGCAGTCACCCTACCCAGGCAGCCCCTGCCGACCGGCCTAGTCTTGCCCGGTGACCGATACCACCGACGAGGCGCTGTTCGGCGAGCTCGCCACCGTACGGAGCCGGTTTCCGGCAGCCCAACAGCCGAATTGGGCTGACTCCGAGGCTGTCGATGCCGCGGTTCGCCAGCTCCGCCTGCTTCCACCACTCGTCTTCGCCGGCGAGTGTGATCAGCTGCGGGATCGGCTCGCCGCCGTGTCCCGAGGGGAAGCGTTCCTGCTGCAGGGCGGAGACTGCGCCGAGGCCTTCGATGGGGTCACGGCCAACAACGTCCGGAACAAGCTCAAGACGTTGCTGCAGATGGCCGTCGTGCTGACGTACGCGGCGAGCGTTCCCGTCGTGAAGGTGGGCCGCATCGCCGGGCAGTACGCCAAACCGCGGTCCCGGCCGACCGAGACCCGCGGCGAGATCACGCTGCCGGCGTATCGCGGCGACATGGTCAACGGGTTCGAGTTCACCCATGACGCCCGGCTCCCGGATCCGGCCCGGATGGTGCGCGCCTACCATGCTGCGGCGGCGACTCTGAACCTCACCCGCGCGTTCATCGGCGGTGGGTACGCCGATCTGCGCGAGGTACACGCCTGGAACACCGACTTCGTCCGGACGTCTCCGGCCGGGCAGCGATATGAGCGCATGGCTGGCGAGATCGAAAAGGCACTGTCGTTCATGCGCGCGATCGGCGCGGATCCGGAGCAACTGCACACGGTCGAGCTGTTCGCTAGCCATGAGGCACTGTTGCTCGACTACGAGACGGCTTTGACCCGGATCGACTCGCGCAACGGGCTGCCCTACGCGGTGTCCGGGCATCTCCTCTGGGTGGGGGAGCGGACCCGTGATCTCGGTGGCGCACACGTGGAGTTCGCGGCGCGAGTCCGCAACCCGGTCGCGGTGAAGCTCGGCCCGACCGCGTCGCCCGAGGACGTGCTGGCCCTGGCCGAGCGGCTCGACCCTGACCACGAGCCGGGCCGGCTGTCCTTCGTCAGCCGGATGGGCGCTCGCCGGGTCCGCGACGAGCTGCCGCCGTTGGTCGAGAAGGCGACCGCGAGCGGACTGGCCGTGTCGTGGATCTGCGATCCGATGCACGGCAACACCTACGAGGCGCCGAGCGGGCACAAGACTCGCCGGTTCGACGACGTCGTCGAAGAGGTCCGGGGCTTCTTCGAGGTCCATCGTTCCCTCGGCACCGTGCCGGGGGGACTCCACGTGGAGCTCACCGGGGACGACGTCACCGAATGCGTGGGCGGCGGAGACCCGATTCAGGAAGACGGTCTCGCCGACCGCTACGAGACCTTCTGCGACCCCCGATTGAACCGCACCCAATCACTGGAGCTCGCCTTCCTCGTCGCCGAGCTGCTCGAGGAGCGCTCCGGGTGACGCTGGCGTGAACGAAGCTGTGCTCGCTGAGTATCTGCAGTCGGTGCCGTGTTGATCGACCTGCGTAGCGACACGGTCACCCGGCCGACAGCGGGGATGCTCGCGGCGATGGCCTCGGCGGAGACCGGTGACGACGTCTACGCCGAGGACCCGACGGTCCGAGTGCTGGAGGAACGGGTCGCCTCGATGCTGGGTCACGAGGCGGGACTGTTCACCGTGACCGGGTCGCTTGCGAACATGCTCGGGATCCGGGCCTGGGTGGGGCCGGGCCAGGAGGTGCTGTGCGAAGCCCGGGCGCACGTCGTGCGGGCGGAGCTGGGCGGGCACGCGGCCTGGCACGGGGTGACCACGCGAACCTGGTCCGATCCGAACGGGCACGTCGACCTCGACGCGGTGGGGTCGATGCTCGCTCCCGACGCCGGGCCGTATCTCGTCTCGACAGCTGCCGTCGCCGTCGAGAACACGCACAACTTCGCCGGCGGCGCCGTGCAGCCGCTGGCAGATCTCCGGGCGCTGCGTGACCTCGTCGACGGGACCGGAGTCCGGCTCCACCTCGACGGAGCACGGCTGTGGAATGCCCACGTCGCAACCGGAACAGCGCTGCCGGTCTACGGGGAGCTGTTCGACACCGTGTCCGTCTGCCTGTCGAAGGGGCTTGGCGCGCCGATCGGCTCAGTCCTCGTCGGCCCGCGTGAGGCGATCGGCCAGGCTCGGCAGTGGCGCAAGCGGATGGGAGCAGGCTGGCGGCAGGCGGGCGTGCTCGCGGCGGCCGGCAACTACGCGCTCGACCGCCATGTCGACCGGCTCGCCGACGACCATGCGAATGCCAGGACGATCGCCGGGCTGCTGGCCGAAGCCGGGGTGGTCGATCCCGACACGGTGGAGACGAACATCGTCTTGCTGGACATGACCGCGGCCAGGCTCAGCGCCAGCGAACTCGTCGAGGCCGCCCGTGCCGAGGGCGTGCTGGCGGCGGTCGTCGGTCCACAGACGATCCGGCTGATCACCCACCTGGACGTGACAGCAGACGACTGCCGCAAGGCTGCAGAGACGCTGGCCAGACTGCTCGTCGCATAGCCGGCCTTGACGGCGCCCTCTCTCCTAGCTCACTATTCCTACCAACTTACCCGGAATGAGCGGGGGAGCGGCCGATGACTGGTCTGGTTCTGATCGGACTGGTCGGTTTGGCGGCCCAGTTCGTCGACGGCAGCTTGGGCATGGCATACGGAGTGACCTCCACGACACTGCTGCTGGCCATCGGCGCCAACCCTGCGGCGGCATCGGCCACCGTGCACTTGGCGGAGATCGGCACCACGCTTGTCTCAGGGATTTCGCACTGGCGGTTCGACAACGTGGACTGGAAGGTCGTCCGGCGCATCGCACTTCCCGGAGCGGTCGGGGCCTTCGGCGGCGCTACGTTCCTGTCCTGGCTGTCGACGGAGACCGCTGCTCCCGTGATGTCGGCGATCCTGCTCACCCTGGGTCTGTACATCCTGATCAGGTTCACGTTCCGCGGGCTGTCGAAGGAGCATCTGGGTAAGCCTCTGCGCAGACGCTTTCTCGGCCCGCTGGGTCTGTTCGCCGGATTCGTGGACGCAACCGGCGGCGGGGGCTGGGGACCGGTCGGCACACCGGCACTACTCGCGAGTGGGCGGATGGAGCCCCGCAAGGTCATCGGCTCGATCGACACCAGCGAGTTCATCGTGGCCGTGACCGCCAGCATCGGCTTCCTGATCGGGCTCGGCGCGCAGAACCTCGACTTCTCCTGGGTGGCCGTACTCCTGCTGGGTGGCGTGCTCGCCGCTCCGTTCGCCGCCTGGCTGGTCCGCCGGGTACCCGGTCGGGTGCTGGGATCGGCCGTTGGCGGCATGATCGTGTTGACCAACGTCAGGACGATTTTACGCAGCGACTCGGTAGACGCCTCGGACGGCGCGCGTGTCGTCGCCTATGTCGTCATCATGCTGGTGTGGGCCGCCGCCATGGCGTACTCGATCCGCGAATATCTGGCCGAACGCCGCGACATGCGCGTCGACACTGTCGCTGAGCCGGATGCGTCCGCCGTCGCGCGGTGACCTGGCAGCCCGCGTCAGGTGACGACTGACGACCGCATTGTGCTGCGCCGTTCCGCTGGACGTCGGCCGAGCAGCGGCGGCAAGCGGCGGACGGCCGAGGCCAGCTGACGCAGGTCATCGCCGACCAAGGCTTGCGGCCCGTCGACGAGTGCTTCCTCCGGCGAGGGATGAACGTCGACGATGATGCCGTCGGCGCCGGCCGCCATCGCCGCGCGTGCCAGGGGGAGAACCAGGTCGCGTCGTCCGCCGGAATGAGATGGGTCCACGATGACCGGCAGGTGCGAGAGCTGTTGGACGACGGGCACGGCCGAGATGTCCAGCGTGTTGCGGGTCGAGGTCTCGAACGTGCGGATGCCGCGTTCGCACAGCACGATGTCCAGGTTGCCGCGTTGGGCGATGTACTCGGCTGCCATCAGCCATTCTTCGATGGTCGCCTGCATGCCCCGCTTGAGCAGGACCGGAAGCTGCGCGCGCCCGACCGCTTGCAGCAACGCATAGTTGTGCATGTTGCGCGTTCCCAGCTGGAGCATGTCGGCGTACGAGGCGACCAGTGGAACGTCGTGGGCGTCGAGGACCTCGGTGACGATCGGCAGGCCGGTCGTCTCCCTGACCTCGGCCAAGATGCGCAGGCCCTGCTCACCCAAGCCCTGGAAGGCATAAGGAGATGTGCGCGGCTTGAAGGCGCCGCCACGTAGCAGGGTCGCCCCCGCCGCCTTCGCCATCTCGGCGGCCTCGCGCGTCTGCTGCGCCGACTCGACCGCACACGGCCCGGCAATGAGTGTGAACGTGTCGGGACCGATCGGCACGCCCAGCTCCGGCCCGCCGACGACGACGGTGGTCCGGCCCGGTTCGTTGTGCAGGCTCACCAGTTTGTACGGCGAGGAAACCCGGATGACGTCAGCGACGCCGGCCATGGCGCGCAGGTTCATCGCCCGAAACCCATCCACGTCGCCCACCAGCCCGATGATCGTGCGGCTGACTCCCCGACTCACGAACGCCTCGCCGCCGGCTGAACGCACGCGGCCGGCAACGGCGTCGACGTCAGCGTCGGAGGCACCCGGTTGCATGACCACCACCACGGGAACCACCTCACTGACGATGAGCTTCGACCCTAGGGCGGTGGGTCAGCTGATCGGTCGACCAGTCCGACCACCAAGACGCTTTGTTACGAACAGGTCACCCAACTGCGTCGAAACCGAGAGAAGCCGGCGCGATCCTGCCGTCGAGGCCGCTTAACGGCCGCGCTGGAGCCTGACCGTGCTGCCGAGTTCGCGGAGCTCGCCGGCTCGCGGATTCTGAGCCTTGACCTCACGACCCAGTGCCGGGCCGTTGACCTCGACGTCGAATCCGAGCGCACCCAGCAGGAAGCGAGCTGCGCCGACATCCATCCCGACGACATTGGGCACCGGGATCTTCAACTGCCCGCTGGCGGCGACCTGCAGCCGGATCTCGTCGCCGCGGTGGCCAGTTCCGCTCGCTGGGTCCTGCGAGATGACCGTTCCGGGCGCGAGCTCGGAGTCGGATACTTCCTCGGCGACGACGGCGAAGCCTGCGTCGGTGAGAGCTTTCTCGGCTTCTGCGAACGGCCGACCGGTGAAGTCCTCGATCTCGATCGGCTCCGGCCCTTTACTGACCTCGAATGACACCGTCATGTCCCGACGCAGCTCGTCACCGGGCGGGGCACTTTGGGAGACCACGATGTCTGCAGGGATCTCGTCGTGATAGATCTCCTCGATCTCGCCGACGGGAATTCCGGCCGCCACCAATGCCTCCTCAGCCTCGGTGCGGGTCAGCCCCCCGAGGTCGGGTATCACGTATCGCTCCGGCCCCTTCGAGACGAAGAGCTCGATCGTGCCTTCGTGCAGGATTCGCTCTCCCGGGCCGGGAACGGTGTCCACGACGTTGCCGGGGGCGATCACCTCGGAGAAGCGCGGCTCAGCCTCGACGACCGTCAGTCCTTCTCGCTCCGCGGCTGTTCGAGCCTCCTCGACCGTGAGATCGATCAGTGAGGGAGTCGAGGTATAGCGACCGGCGCCGTACCACCAGGCACCGATGGCGAGTCCAGCCGCAAGCAACAACACCGTGGCCAGCAGAATCGGCCCTCGCCAGCGGCGATGCGGCCCGGCTCGGCGGCGCTCGGTCCGAGGAGCTGATTCCAGGTCCTGCGGCTGGCGACGCACCGGTCCGACCACGTGGCCGTTCGACCCCGGGACCAGGCTGGTTCCCCCTGCCGTCGCCTCCGAAGGGTGCACGATCGACGTCATCGCCTCGGCGAGTGAAACACCAGCGGCCTCCCGGGGCTCGAGTCCGGCCAGCATCGTGTCCAGGCCAGAATCGCCGCCCGCGTGGACACGGCGGACTTCGGCCAGGAACTCGCCGGCGTCAGCGAACCGATGGAGTGGTTCGCGTGCCGTAGCCCGGCGCACCAGCGTGTCGAGCCGCGCGGAAACTGCGGGCTCGACCAGCGATGGCGGCGGGACGTCGACCTCGATGTGACTCCGGACGACGACGAAGTCGGTTGCGCCCGTGTGCGGAGGCCGCCCGGTCAGCAGCTCGTAGAGCATGATGCCGGTCGAGTAGACGTCGGACCGTGGGGTGGCCGACTCTCCCAGAGCCTGTTCCGGCGAGATGTAGTTGACCGTCCCGAGCAGCAGCCCGCGCGTGGCGTTCGAGGCATCGGTCAGCGCTCGGGCCAAGCCGAAGTCGGCGACCTTGACCCGGCCGTCGTGACCGACCAGGACGTTCTCGGGCTTCATGTCCCGGTGCACGATGCCGGCGCTGTGGGCGGCATCCAGCGCCGCCAGCACCGGGTCGATGACGTCCAGCGAGTGCTCGGGGGACAGCCGACCCTGCTCGCGCAGCAGTTGCCGGAGGGTGCGCCCCTCGACGTACTCCATGGCGAGATAGACCGTGCCGTCGTCGTCGCCCTGGTCGAACACGGCCACGATGGCGGGATGAGAGAGCCGGGCGGCTGAACGTGCCTCGGCGATGAACCGGACGACGAACTCGTCGTCGGCGGCAAGGTCGGGATGCATGACCTTGAGCGCCACGACTCGGTCCAGTCTGGTGTCCACGGCCCGGTAAACCGTGGCCATGCCGCCGCGCGCGACGATTGCCTCCACCTGGTAGCGACCGTCGAGAAGACGGCCAACCAGGGGCGCGGAGACGTGCAGGTCCACGATGGGAGTGTACGGAGGCCATCTCCCCGCCCCCGGTTCCCGCACCGGAATGACCACGTTCACCACCCGTGCCCGTACATCACCAGGCATGCAAGCCTGGTGATGCACGAGTTCGCCTGGTGGTGGGACGAGGTCAGTGCACCCGAACCGTGGCGGCGATGATCAGCTCAGCCAGCGCGTCGCGAGCTTCGCCGACGACCGGCGCATCGGCCAGGGCCGCCGTCGCCGAAGCGACCAGATCCTCGACGAGGAGCTCCACCCGTTCGAGAGCACCGGTATCGACGATGATCCCGCGCAAGACCTCGACACCGGCTTCGTCCAGCAATGGGTCGCCGAGCAAGGTCTCCACGGCCTCGACGTGCCTCGGCGATGCGCCCTCGAGAGCAAAGGCCACCAGAAGCGTCCGTTTTCCCTCTCGTAGGTCGTCTCCGGCCGGCTTACCTGTTCGCTCGGGGTCACCGAAGACGCCGAGCACGTCGTCGCGGAGCTGGAACGCCTCACCGAGCGGGAGCCCATAGGCGGAGTACGACGCCAACAGCTGTCGGGAGGCACCCGCAAGACCGGCACCCAGCAGCAACGGTCGCTCCACTGAGTACCGGGCGCTCTTGTGCTGGATCACTCTTCGAGCCCGCTCAGCTTGCCCGGCCGGGTCGAGCGCGCCGGAAGCCTGCTCCAGCACGTCGAGGAACTGCCCGCCGATGAGCTCGGTCCGCATCCGTTCGAACACCGGCCGGCCCCGCCGCAGCGCGGCTTCGGACAGACCGCAGGTATTCAGCAGCTCGTCGCTCCAGCCCAGGCACAGGTCACCCAGCAACACCGCGGCGGCGTTGCCGAACCGGGACGGATCACCGTGCCAGCGGTTCTGTTCGTGGACCCCGGCGAACCGCCGGTGTACCGACGGCTTCCCGCGGCGGGTATCGGAACCGTCGATCAGGTCATCGTGGATCAATGCAGCGGCGTGGAAGAACTCCAGGCATGACGCGGCATGGATGATCGCCTCCTCGTCGGCAGCGCCGGCGCCACGCCAGCCCCAGTAACAGAATGCCGCTCGGAGCCGTTTGCCGCCGGCCAGCAGTTCTGTTGCGGCGTCGATCAGAGGCAGCAGTTCGGGACTCTGCGCCCCGAGCACCGTGCGCTGCCGGCGGAGGTGCTCGTCGAGAACCCGCTCCACGCGGGGCCGAAGCGGGCGAACCGCGTCGCTCACAGTGGCCTGCACGAGCAAAGACCCTACGCGCGGCGAACGGGCCGGAATTCGAGACCCGACGGCTCCCGCATGCGCGTCCCTCTAGCCTGGACAGGTGACCCGTGGCCTCCCGTCGTTGATGCCCGGTGGTGCGAGCACCATCCGGGAGCTGCTCTCGGCGGGAGGGCGCTCGTACTCGTTCGAGTTCTTCCCGCCGAAGACCGAGCAGGGCGAGGTGTTGTTCTGGCGCGCCATCCGCGAGCTGGAGTCGTTGGGGCCGACCTTCGTCTCGGTGACCTACGGTGCCGGTGGCTCGACCCGCGACACCACCGTGCGGGTCACCGAACGCATCGCGACGGATACCACGCTGACTGCGGTCGGTCACCTGACGGCTGTCAACCACTCGGTCGCCGAGCTGCGGCGGGTGATCGGGCAGTATGCCGGTGCGGGAATCCGCAACATCCTGGCGCTACGTGGCGATCCGCCCGGCAACCCGCAGGCCGACTGGGTTCGCCACCCGGAAGGCTTCGAGTACGCCCACGAGCTGGTCCGGATGATCCGCTCCGTGGGGGATTTCTGCGTGGGCGTCGCGGCATTTCCAGAGAAGCACCCACGCTCTCCCGATCTTGACACCGACGTGAGATTCCTGGTCGACAAGTTTCGAGCCGGTGCCGACTTCGCCGTCACCCAGATGTTCTTTCATGTCGACGACTACCTCCGGCTGCGTGATCGAGTAGTCACGGCTGGCGGTGAGGCGCCGATCCTGCCCGGGATCATGCCAGTCACGAACGTGCGCCAGATCGAGAAGTTCGCAGTTCTGTCCGGTGCGGACTTTCCCGCCGATCTGGCCGAGCGCCTGCACGCCGTGGAAGACGATCCGGAGTCCGTGCGCGCCATCGGGGTGGAGGTCGCCACCGAGATGTGCATACGCCTGCTCGAAGAAGGCGTCCCTGGGCTCCACTTCATCACCTTGAATCGCTCGACGGCCACGCGGGAGATCTACCGAGCCCTCGGTCTGCACGGTCGTGAGCTCGACCGCGACCCGCAGGCTGGTCCCGACCGACCGGTGGCCGTCGCGGTGTCCGATCGGGCATAGTCGCCGCGTGACGGACAGCAGAGACCTTGCCGGCGTCGTCGTCGGCGGTGCCGGTACAGCCGCAGCCCCACCGGACATCGTCCGGATCGACCTGGCCGCCGAAGCGATCGCCGACACCGTGCGAGAGGCGCTCAACGACGCGACGGTAGGCCTGGCCAGGATCCGTTCGACGCTGCTCGACGCCGGTGTGCCGACCACCGATCTGCGTACTACGGACACGTCGGTACAGGTCGACCACGGCCCACGAGGCGAGGGTCCACAGCGTTTCGTTGCCCGCCTCGGTCTGTCGGCCACGGTGCGCGACGTCGGCTCAGCCGGGTCGATCGTGCAGAACGCGTTCGACGAGGCCGGCGAGACAGCTCGGCTGTCCGGCCTGTTCTTCGAGCACTCCGACCCGTCCGGCCTGCTCTCGGCGGCCCGGGAGGCAGCTTTCGCCGACGCCCTGGCCAAGGCCCGACAGTTTGCCGAGCTGGCCGGCCGGGAACTCGGTGCTGTCGTGTCGGTAGACGACACCGCCGGCGGCGGGCCGATTCCGCTGCCGCGGGCCCGCATGGCCGCGATGCCGATGGCTGAGTTCAACGTCGAAGGCGGGCAGCAACAGGTGTCGGCCGCCGTCGTCGTCCGCTGGTCGTGGGCCTGAGGTCTTGCCGCACAGCAGGAATCAGGTGGCTCGGCCGATCAAGTCGGCCGTGATGGTCGCCGATCGGCCTACGAAGGGCATACCTGGGCCCGGGTGGGTCGCCGCACCCGCGAGGTAGAGCCCCCTGATCGATGAACGATTGCCCGGCCGCCGCCAGGTCGAGCGCAACCCGGTGAGCATGAGCCCGCCGACTGCGCCGCCAGGGACGCGGGTCTCGCGCTCCCGGTCGGCCGGTGTGCGGATGACGCGCCAGAGCACTCGTTCCCGAACGTCGTGCCCGCACTGCGCCAACACGTCGAGAAGCCGGTCGGCGTACGAGGCCGCGAAGCCGTCAACGGCCCAGTCGATGGCGCCGGGTGTATTTCGGCCGTGCCGCGGAACGCGCGCGTGTACGGTCCATCCCTCGCCGTGAGCCGGCCGCGTGGATGCGTCATCCGGGACAGAGACGTGCAGGGTCGGCTGCGGTGAGGATCCCGGCCGGGCCGCCCACAGCCAGTCGAGCTCTGCCTCCCTGTCCTCGGGGACGAGCACGGTGTGGTGAGCCAGGTTCGGCGTACGGTCACGCAGCGCCAGCAGCAGCGTGAAGATCGACGGTGGCGGCGCGGTGTGTGCCAACCTCCGCCGTTCGCTGCGAGCCGGGACGTCGATGAGTTCGCCGTAGAGATGCTCTGGATGTGTCGCGGCGACGACGACCTCGGCTGACACCGTCTCGCCGTCCGCCAGCCGCACTCCGCTGACGCTGCCGTCGGTCACGAGCACCTGACCGACTGGACAGGCGGTGCGGACGACGGCACCGCGCCCGGTGGCGCGCTCGGCGAGGGCCTCGGCGAGCCGATGCATTCCGCCGGCGACGTACCACGTGCCGAAGGTGTGCTCGAGGTAGGGCAGGACGGCGAGCACGGCCGGTGCGTGCCGCGGATCGGATCCTGTCCAGGTGACCTGGGTCTCCACGAGCGCCCGCAGCCGTGGGTCCGGCAGGACCCGCTCCGTCCAGGTCCGCAGCGAACGCCCGGCGCCGATAGAGCGGAGTCGGGCGACTCTGGCCGCGAAAGCTGCGGCGTTCCGGACGGTGAGAGGCCGGTCGAGCACCGACCCGCGGACCGCCCGCCAGATCTGCTCACCGTGTCGCAGCAAGGCCGCCCATTGCCGTCCGGCATCGGCGCCAAGGGCAGCGTCGAGGCCGGCGATGGTCCCGGCCCGGCTGGCGTTGGCCAGGTCGACCTCCAGCCCGTCCGCGAAACGAAAGCGTCGGCTCGGCTCGACCGGCACCAATTCGAGCTCGCGCTCGAGTGGACGGCCGGTCAGACGAAACAGATCACGAAAGACCGCAGGGAGGGTCAGGGTGGGTTCACCCGTGTCGAACCGGTAGCCGTCGCGAGCGTATGTCCCCAAAGCGCCGCCGACGGTCGACGCCTGCTCCAGAACTGTGACGTCATGGCCGAGATCGGCGAGGCGCACGGCCGAGGCCAGCCCCGCGACACCGGCCCCGACGACGACGACCCGAGCCACGACGGCGGAGCCTAGCCACCGTCAGATCGTTGCCTGGGTCAGGTACTGACGTCGGCGAAGTACCGGTCCCGTAGCCGATGCCAGCCGCGACGGATTCGCTTCAGCAACCAGATCGCCAGCCCCAGCGTGATCGCCAACAGCAGCAACGCGATCCCCGCAGCGAGCCAGGGGTACTCGGTGGCGAGTAGCAACACCCCGGCGATGGAGAGGTCTTCGGCAGCACTGACGCCGACATTGGACGCCGGCTCCGGCGAAGTGTTCACGGCCAGCCGCAGCCCCGCCTTGGCGGCATGCGACAGCAAAGCGAGCCCTCCGGCGAGGGTTGCCGTCAACGCCTGTTCCAGGGTCGACGCGTCGCCGGCAATGAGTAGACCGAGCACACCGGCGATGACGGGCCGGACGACCGTATGCACCGAGTCCCAGAGACTGTCGACGTAGGCCACCTTGTCGGCCACGAATTCGATCGCGGTGAGAATTCCGACCAGGATCAGTACGTCCGTGCGCTGCAGGGCCTCGGGGGTGTCGGCGAGTCCCAGCCGACCGACCAGGCCGATGATCAGAACGGTGCCATACGCGCTGATGCCCGACGCCCACCCGCCAGAGATGGCGTAGGCGATCGACTCCATGGCTGACCCTCCGATGGCTGCTGCGGCAGCGGGCACGTGAAGTCAAGCCGCACGCACAGCCTAAGACTTGGTGTTGACGCACTGTCGGTCAGGCGGTGTACTGTGGGCGACGGATCGAACATATGTTCGATCTCGTGGCGGCCAGCCTGTGGCTCGGCCCTCGACCCCCGCGCCCAGGCGGCCGTCACGGTGAGGAGATCACGGCCGATCAGTGAGGAGTTCGTGGTGACTTCGACGCCAGTCTACCGGCTGCGCCCCAGCCGGACCGGGCATGCGGTACTCGACCTGCTCGACCAATCCCGCGGTTGCCTGGCCGAATCTGCGTCGTCGACGACGGCACCGCAGCGTTATGCCGCTGCTCACCTGGCGGCTTTGCGGGCTGGGGCTGCCGTGCTGGCGGCGCGGGCCCGCTCCGACGCCAACGGCACCGGCGGGTCGCGACGAGCGCGAAGCCGCGGCCCGCGCAGTGTCTGGGCCGTCCTCGCCAACCTGGCGCCAGAACTTTCCGAGTGGGCCGGGTGCTTCGCCGCCGGCGCGGCCAAGCGGGCCGCCGCCGAGGCGGGCCTACCACACGCGGTCACCGCTCGGGAGGCCGATGACCTCTTGCGCGACGCCGAGACCTTCCTGGCCCTAGTCTGCGCACTCCTCGGCCTGCCGCACCAGGAGCCGCTGTCCGGTGCCGTCGCGCGACTGGCGGGATAGTCGCCGGGCGGGGATGCTGAAGGGGTAATCGAGCGTTGTCATCACAACGAGACTGCTCTCGACACCTGGAGTGCCGCCATGCTCGACCCGAAGGGCTTGTACGAGCTCGTCGGAAACCTGCCGGGGCTGGATAGCCCTGTGCTCCTGTACTCGCTGGACGGCTTCATGGATGCCGGCGCTGCTGGCAAGGGGCTGGTCGACAACCTGCTGACCACACTCGAGCACAGCACCGTTGCCCGCTTCGACGCCGACCTGCTCGTGGACTACCGGGCCCGGCGTCCCGAGCTGTTGTTCGTGGAAGACCACTTCGAGCGATATGCGGCGCCCGAACTCGCGCTACGGCTCGCCCACGACGTCGACGGCACGGCATTCCTGCTATTGACCGGCCCGGAGCCGGACGTCCAATGGGAGCGTTTCGCGGCAGCCGTCATCGGCCTCGTCGAACGGCTCGGGGTGAGGTTGACGATCGGAGTTCACGGCATCCCGATGGCGGTGCCGCACACCCGTCCACTCGGGGTCACCGCACACGCCACCCGGCGGGAGCTGGTGACTATCGTCAACCCGTGGCGCGGCGAGATCCGGCTCCCGTCGAGCATGTCCTCGCTGCTCGAGCTCCGTCTGGGTGAGGCGGGGCACGACGCCATGGGCTTCGTCGCGCACGTGCCGCACTATCTCGCCGAGGCCGACTATCCAGACGCATCGCTCGTCCTGCTCCGATCCATTGCCGCCGCGACCGGGCTGGCGCTGCCGGCCGATGCGCTTTCCGAGGCGGCTGGGGTGACCCGCAAGCTCGTGCAGGAGCAGGTCGACCAATCCGAGGAGGTCGGCCGGGTCGTGCGCGCGCTGGAGACCCAGTTCGACGCCTTCGTCGGCGGCACCGACCGTGGCAGCTTGCTTGCAGACCAAGCCGCCATGCCGAGTGCGGATGAGATCGGCGCCCAAGTCGAGCGCTTCCTGGCCGACCTGGACGACGATGGGTCCCCGGACGACCGCCCGGCCGGCGGAAACTGACCACCGCCGGCCGATAACCTCGGCCTGGTGAGCCCCCGCACGGTCACCCTCTACCGGGTTCTGGCGTATACGACCGGCGTCGTCCTGCTGGTCTTCACGGTCGAGATCGTGCTGAAGTACGTCTTCCACGTCGAGGGCTTCGAGTTCATCGCCATCGTGCATGGCTGGATCTACCTGTTCTACTTCTTGGTCAGTGCGTACCTGGCCATCGCGCTGCGGTGGAGTTGGCGGTGGGCTGTGCCGGTTGTCCTCGCTGGGACCATTCCTTTCGCGTCCTTCGTGGCGGAGCGCAAGGTGGTCGACAAAGTCCGCACCGAGCACCCCGAGCTCGTCAGCCCTGGCTGACGCGATCCCGTCCACGGGCCGCCGCCCGAGCCGTGGAGAACCAGAACACCGCGGCGGCGCCGGCGAAGACCCACCACAGAGCCCAGTACGACAGATTCTGCAGCGGACTGACGTGCCGGATCGGTTCCACGACAGCGAGTTCCAGCCGTTCGGGCGCGGTCTCGGGTGGGGGTTCTTCGGAGCTGAGCACGAGATAACCGCGGAACAAGTCGCTCGGGTCGATGGTGGTCTCCTCAGCAACCTGCTCCGGCGCGACGAAGCCGATCTGCCCGGCTGGAAGGTCGGCGTCGGGGTCGGTCGCATCCCTGCTGGTCTCTGGTGGAAGCACATGCCCCGTCACCCGAACCTGGCCCGAGGGCACGACGCTGCCCGGATCCGCGGCATCCGCCAGCCAGCCACGGAGCACCGGCAAGTAACCCTGCGGGGTGCGCAGGACGCCGACCGTGTACGACCCGAGCACACCCTCGTGCACCCGGGCCGGCACAGTCAGGCTGGCGTCGGGGACATAGGTGCCCAGTGCGGTCACGGCTCGCTCGGCGGCAGCGCCGAGGTCTTGGCCGACGGAGGTCAATTCAGCCAGTTCGACGGGGGCGAGGTCGCGTTGATCCTGACGAGCCTCGCTGTCGCGGTACACCCCGAATTGCCACCACCCCAGCGCCAGGCATCCGGCCACGACAGCGACCATCGCGACGTGCAGCGCGATCCATCGGGGCGTGAGCAGGGTTAAGGGCACCTCCTGGAGGCTATAGAGTCATTCGAGGGGATCAGCAGTGAGGAGGCCGGTGATGAGCCGAGTCCGACGCACGGCTGCGTTCGTCGCGTTCTGGCATTTCATCCGCGGCCAGAGCCGTCCCGGAGCACCAAGCCTGGCCACTCGGATCAATGCGTTCCCCAGGCTGGTCGGCGCCGTAATGTCCGGCCGATGGGACGGCCTGGGTAGGGGACGGCTGGCGCTGATGGGTATGGCGGTGTTCTACCTGCTATCGCCGGTCGACCTGATACCCGAGGGCTTGCTGCTTGCCGTCGGACTGGTCGACGACGTCGTTGTCGCCACCTGGCTGGCCGGTTCCGCGCTCGATGCCACTGAGCGGTTCGTCGTCTGGGAAGAAACGCAGCCGAGGGTTGTCGAAAGCCACGTCATTACCGAGAAGTAGCTGCCAGTCTGGTCGAAGCCCGCGCGCTGCGCTGGCGCCTGAGTCGATGGAGAGACAACAGGGATGACTCGACCTCATCCACTGACCGCAATGTCAGAGCGGCAATGGGACCTCGCCTGGCAAGAACAGCAACGGGTGCTGAAGAGCCTCCCCGGCGGTCGCGGTACCTGGCTGCCCAACGTGGTCGAGGCCAGACCCTGGGGTGCGTTGCGGTGGACGTCGGGCCGTCCGGACTACGCGGCGTCGAGCGGGCAGGCCGTGGCCGAGACCTTCGCAGTGCTTCGACCGGATGTCGTCGACGCTGCGGTTCGGGACGCTGTCGTCGAAGCGCTGACAGAACGCCCGGTGGTGACCCGCGTCGCCGGGGTTGGGGTCGGCGAACACCAAGTGCGGGCCGCGACGCTCGGTGCCGTCGGTGGCTTGATTCTCACCGCCGTCGTGGCGGCCTTGGCCGGAGCCGGATGGCTGGTGGTTCTCGTCGCCGCCGGGTTCGGCGCAATTCTCGGCGGTGTGGCAGGCGGGGCCGTCGCCAATCGCCAGCAGGCCCGCCGGCGCGCCGCTGTGCTGGCCGAATCGCCATACGTCCGAACAGTCACCGGACGGTACGCACCGCCGCACTGGACCAGGTTGGTCGAAGCGTCCACCCTGCTGGAGGAGCTGGCCGTCGGCCACGACCCAGAGACCGACGGCCAGAGTCGGGAAGCGGTGCAGGGTGCCTTGTGGGAGGCGGCCGGGCTGTTGCTCAGATCGTCGGACCATACCGGCGTCGAGGTGCTGGCCGACGGCGTGCAGCGGCTGGTCAAAGCTCGGCGCCCGTGAGGCCTAGCCCACCTGCGGGTCGTGGATAACACGCACCGAGTCGATCGTGTCCGCCTCGGCGGCCGATTTGTCCGGTCGGTGCCGAAGAATCCTGGCAAACCGCAGCGCCAGACCGGCCGGATAGCGGGGGGACTGTTGAACCCCGTCGAAGGCGACCTCGACCACCAGCTCTGGCCGCACTGCGATGACCCAGCTCTCGGTTGAGCCCTCGGCAAGGCCGAGCAGCGTGGTGGTCTGCCATGCCAGCATCGCGTCGGTGAGTCCCTTGAAGGTCTTGCCGAGCATGACGTAGCCGTCCGGCGGGCCATACCGGCCGGCTGGATCGCGGGCGCCGAGGTGCAGGTTGGACAGGGTGCCCTGCCGCCGGCCGTGACCCCACTCGACTGCGAGCACGACCAGATCGAGGGTGTGCCGAGGTTTGACCTTGACCCAGCCGGCGCCTCGCCGACCGGCCTCGTAGGGCGCGGACAACGACTTCACGACCACGCCCTCGTGACCGCGTTCGAGGGCGGTGTCGAAGAATGCCTGGGCCGCCTCGACATCGTCGGTGACGAGCCTGGGGACGCGTTGGTTGGCGGGCACGATCTGCGCCAGCGCTTCCCACCGGCGTTCACCGGGAGCGCCGACGAGATCCTCGCCGTCGAGCTGGAGGCAGTCGAACAGGAATGCCGACAGCGGCATTTCCGCTCGAGCGCTGGCGACGTCGATCCGCCGGCCGACTCGAGCGGCCGTCTGCTGAAAGGGCAGCGGACGACCGTTGTCGGCCAGCGCGATCGCCTCGCCGTCGAGCACGGCGGAGCGCATCGGCAGGGCGCTCACGATCTGGACCAGCTCCGGCATTCGCTCGGTCACGTCATCGAGGGTCCGGGTGAAGATCGAGACGACTGACCCATCGCGGTGGGCTTGAACACGGATACCGTCGAGCTTCCATTCGATCGCGGCAGGCCCGGTGCGCGCCAACGCGTCGGTCAGTGTGGGCGCGGACTGTGCCAGCATCGGGCGGACCGGGACTCCGACGACGAGTTGGAACCGACCAAGCCCGCCGCTTCCCTGCACGAGCACCGCTTCGGCCACCGGCCGCAGCGTGCCGGCGACGGTTACGGCGCGGCGGACGTCGGCCGCCGGCACCTCGGCGGCCGTGGCGACGGCTTCGGTGAGCACGCCGTCGAGGGCTCCCTGGCGCAACTCGCCGCTGACCAGACCGGCCAGCAGTCGCTGCTCCGTGGAGGTCGCCCGCGCCATCAGCGCCCGGAGCCGGTCGCGGCGGGCCGTCGTAGAGCCCGTACCGCTCTCGGCGGAGATCCGTTCGAACTCGGCGTCGACCTCGCGGACAGACAACGACGGCTGCGCGGCCGGGGGAGGCAGGTCGCGCAGTGCGGCGTATCCCAGGCCGGTCCGCCGCTGCCGCAGTTCCCCGGACAGGAACGCCACGACGATCGGCACGTCGTCGGGACCAGCCCGGCGGAGGCAGTCGGCCAGCAACCTGGTCTTGGCCAGCCGGCCCGGCGTCTGGGCCACGGCAGCCGAGGTTTGGGCCAGATCATCGAGCAGCACAACTGCCGAGTCTGCCCGACGCTGACGACACAATCGCCCGAATCACGTCCAGCTTGGGTGTTACTCGCGATTCCGGAATGACCACGTTCACCAGGCCTGCTCGTACATCACCAGGCTTGCAAGGGTGGTGGTGTACGGGTATGGGTGGTGAACGTGGTCATTCCGAAGGTGGTCAGCCGGCGTCGGCGTCGCTGCCGAGGGTGATCTCGGCGGTCTGAGTCTCGCCGTCGCGGACGAAGGTGATCGTCACGGTGTCGCCCGGCCGGAAGGACCTGGCGGCGGCGATGACGGACTCGCCGTCGGTGACCTGCCGGTCGTCGATCTTGGTGATGACGTCGCCCTCGGCCAGGCCCGCCTCGTCGGCGCCGCTGCCGGATTCGACCGACGCGATCAGCGCACCTCGGGTCTCGCCGTCGGCTGGGCCGACGCTGATCCCGATTCGCGCGTGCGTGGCCTGTCCGGTGTCGATGAGCTCTTCCGCGATGGGCTTTGCCTGGTCGATCGGGATGGCGAAGCCGAGGCCGACCGAGCCGGCGCTGGGCGTGTAGATCGCGCTGTTGATGCCCACGACCTGGCCGGACATGTTCACCAGCGGCCCCCCGGAGTTGCCGGGGTTGATGGGAGCGTCGGTCTGGATGGCATCGATCACCGCGCGGCTGTCCTGGGTCTGTCCAGCGGACACCGGTCGGCCGACCGCGGACACGATGCCGGTCGTGACGGTGCCCTCCAGCCCGAACGGGGAGCCGATTGCCACGACCTGCTGACCCACTTCCAAGTCGCCGGAGCTGCCGAGTTCAGCGGCCGTGAGTCCACTGACGTCTCGGGCCTGGATCACGGCGAGGTCGGTCACCGGATCGGTGCCGACAACCTCGGCGTTTGCTGACGTGCCGTCGTGGAAGGTGACGGTGAGGTTGCCGCCGCTCTCGACGACGTGGTTGTTGGTGAGGATCTGACCGTCGGATGAGATGACGACCCCGGTGCCTGTGCCAGTGCCGGCCTGGCTCTGCACTGAGATCGACACGACGCTGGGCAGCACTTCGGCGGCGACATCCTCGACGCTGGAGAACGACGAGACCGACTGGTTCGACTCCGATCCGGAGCTGTCCAGGCTGCCCTGGGTTCCCGTGCTCTGGGTGGCCGGTTGGTCGTCGTCCAGCACGGTGACGACACCCGCACCTGCTACCCCGCCGAGCAGACCGGCCCCGAGGGCGAGCGCGACCAGAAACGCTGTGCCCCGTCGCGGCTTGGTCGCAGCAGTGGGCGGATACACCGGCCGGGTGTCGTCGACGCGCGGCGCCCACGGGTCGGGCGGCTCGGGCTGCTTGGTCGGTTGCCCGAATGGACCCGGGGTTGACCAGCCAGTGTGTTCCGTAGTGGAGGTTCTCGTCTCGTCCATGGCGACAGCTTGCCTAGTCCGGCTGAGAAGACGCTGAGAGTCAGGCAAGAGCCGACGAAGAACCGGTCGCCGGCTCACGGGGCACCTCGACGGCGGCGCCGGGAATGGTCATGGTCAGCCGGGCTCCGCCGCCTGGTGAACCGTCTGCGTGCACTGTTCCGCCGTGCCGGTCGGCGGCCGCCTGCACGATGGCGAGGCCCAGGCCGGAGCCGGGTCGGCCGCGGGCCTCCACGGAGCGGTAGAACCGTTCGAACACATGCGGCAGGTCAGCGGCTGCGATACCGGGCCCTTCGTCACAAACCTCGATTGTGCCGTCCCGCAACGTCACGCTGACGGTGCCGCCCGGCGGGCTCCAGGTGGCCGCGTTGTCGAGCAGATTGGTGACCGCTCGGCCGAGGAGCTGCGGGTCACCTTCGACCGGCCACGGCTGGAGGTCCGCCGACAGCATGACCTCCGGTGCTCGCCGGCGGACTCTGGTCATGGCGTCGCGGACAATGTCGGCCAGGTCGAACGCCTCGCGGGTATCGGCCGGCGGATCTTCCCGGGAGAGCTCCATCAAGTCGGTCACCAGAGTGGTGAGCTCTTCCAGCTGGGCCTGCACGTCGGCCAGCAGCCCCGCCCGCTCGGCGGGATCGAGCCCACCCTCGCGGTCGCTCTGAGCCAGCAGGTCGATGTTGGTGCGCAGGCTGGTCAGCGGCGTACGCAGCTCGTGGCCCGCGTCGGCGACCAGCCGGCGCTGCTGGAGCTGGGCTTCGTCGAGTGCGGTGAGCATCGCGTTGAATGCGTGGGCCAGCCGGGCAATCTCGTCGTTGCCCTCGACTTCAATTGGGTCGAGCCGGCCCGTTGCCGCCACGCGTTCGGCTGCGGCGGTCAGACGCTCAACTGGTCGAAGGCTCGTGCGTGCGATCGATGCTCCCGCCCAGGCGGCCAGCGCGATGCCCACCGCACCGGCCCCAAGCGAAACCAGCCCCAGGGTGCGCAAGACCCGGTCGACCGTCGACGTCGATTGGCCGAGCACGAGGGCATGTCCCGGACCGGCCGGCACGGCCACGACGCGGTACGAGTCTCCGTTCGTCGTGACGGTTCGGACGCTCTGGGTCTGCCTGCCTTGTGCGACGGCGATCTCCGGTTCCCCCCACGACGGGTCGGCGTCGTCGCCGCGGGCAACGAACGCCGCGCCGTCGGCACGGACGAGAGAGAACCGCACGTCGGCGAGGACGATCGGTTCCGACGGCACCCGTCCCAGCTCCGTCGGGTCACCGAGCTGCGTCGCCACTGCCTGCCGGGCCCGGTCCAACAGGCTGTCGTCGACGCTGCGCGTCAATTGCATGCGTACCGTGATGTACGCGGCGGTGGCCGTGAGCAGCACAGCCAGCCCGACGCCGAGCGCAGCGAGCACACCGACCCTGCTCCGCAGCGGCTGCCTCGCGAGGCGGGTCCGCACACTAGTCACGGTGGGGTCTCACGGGCGACATAGCCGACGCCACGGACGGTGTGGATCAGCCGCGGCTCATCCTCGGCTTCGGTCTTGCGCCGCAGGTAGCCGACGTAGACCTCCAACGAGTTGGCGGTGGTCGGGAAGTCGTAGCCCCACACCTCCTCGAGGATGCGTTCGCGGGGCAGCACCTGGCGGGGATGTCGCAACAGCAGCTCGAGCAGCGAGAACTCGGTCCGGGTGAGCCGCAACGAGCGTTCGCCGCGCGTCACATCGCGGCTGACCGGGTCGAGCGACAGGTCAGCAAGGCGCAGAACCGAACGGGATTCCGCCGGTCCGATTCGACGCAACAGCGCCCGCAGTCGGGCGAGCAGCTCCTCGAGAGCAAACGGCTTCGGCAGGTAGTCGTCGGCACCAGCGTCGAGTCCAGCGACCCGATCGCTCACCTCGTCGCGCGCAGTGAGCATGAGGACCGGCACGTCGTCACCGGCGGCGCGCAGGGCCCGGCAGGCCGCCAGCCCGTCCAATCGCGGCATCATCACGTCCAGGACCACCGCATCGGGATGTGTGGCCGCGACCATGCGCAATGCGTGCTCGCCGTCTTCGGCCAGCTCGACCTGATAGCCGTTGAACGCCAGTGATCTGCGGAGCGACTCGCGCACTGCCGGGTCGTCGTCGACCACGAGGACACGCATGGTGCTCAGTGTGCCCGCGCCGGCTGAGACCAGCCTGAGAGAGTCAGGCCCAGCGGGATCGCGCCGGCAGGGGTCGGCTCGGGTGTGGTGGGCGTGAACGGCCGACGTAGTCGGCCGCGGGCGGAGCTGGCTCCTGCCGGCGCGATCACGTGCGGGGTGTCAGATCGGGGTCGTCGTCGGCGAAGGTCCGAACCGGGCCGGGACCGGTGTCAGCTGTTTCGAAGCGGACGGTGACCCGCCCGCGTCCACTGCCCCAGACCCACCCGGGGCCGTGCTGGCGGTGCACCACATCCATCCCCGCCACCCACTGACGGGCCAGGTCGACCTGCTCCGCAGCGTCTGGCTGCTCTGGTGAAGGCACCGGGTCCGGATCGGCGAACAGGTCCCGCTGCACCCAGTCGGCCAATCCAGACACGCCGACCCCCAGTAGTCGAATGCCGCCGGTCGTGTCGACCTCGCGAAGCAAGCGTGCGGCCAGCCGCTCGATGACGGTCGCATCGTCGGTCGGCGCGGGCAGGGTCACCGACCTGGACAGCGTTGCGAAGTCGTACAGCCGGACCTTGAGCGTGATCGTCCGTCCGGAAAGGCCGGCCCGTCCGAGCCGTGCTGCGACCCTGGTGGACAACCTCCCGACCAGCGCTGCCAGCAGAGCTGGATCGGCAATATCGCGGTCGAAGGTGTCCTCCACGCTGACGGACTTGGACTCGCGTTCGGCGGAAACCGGACGGGGGTCGTCGGCTCTGGCCAGCCGGTAGAGGGACTGACCGTGCGCCTCGCCCAACAAATCGACCAGTTCGCTCTGCGTGATCCGGTCCAGGTCGCCGACGGTCCGCACACCCAGCCGGGTCAACCGGGATGCAGTCGCCGGTCCGACTCCCCACAGCGCGCGGACCGGCAGCGGGCGGAGGACGTCGAGTTCGGTGCCGGGCTCGACGATCAGCACGCCGTCGGGTTTCGCCTGTTCGGATGCGATCTTGGCCAATAGCTTCGACGTAGCGGCGCCGACGCTGGCTGTCAGGCGGGTGACCTCGACGATGTCCCGGCGGAGACCGTCGGCGATGACCCGGACGCCTGCGCTGGACAGGTCGCGAGGCGGCCCAGCGGCAAGGTCGACGAACGCCTCGTCCAGGGACAGCGGCTCGACCAGCGGGGACAGGTCCCGCAAGGCGGCCAGAACGATCTCACTCGTCTCGTGATACGCCCCGAATCGGCCCGCAAGGAACGCCGCGTGCGGACAACGTCGCCGCGCCTCGGCCATCGACATCGCCGACCGCACACCGTACCTACGGGCTTCATACGACGCCGTGGACACGACACCCCGCGGACCCAGGCCTCCCACCACGACCGGCCGGCCGCGTAGTGAAGGCTTGTCCCTCTGCTCTACGGCGGCATAGAAGGCGTCGAGGTCGAGGTGGAGCACGCTGGGCTCCGTTCGCACCCTCGCGCCCACTGGGCCATGGTTGCAGGGCCGGAACCCGCGACTGGGACTACGGGACCGGCTTGTGCACTCCGATCCACTCGTCGACGATCTCCCACCAGTCGAACAACCACTCGATGATGCCGTCGTCGTCGCGGGGTACTTCAGCGGCGGGCACCTGCCACCAATGCATCTTGATCTCGGTATCCATTGGCAGCCCGCGCCAGAGATCTCCCACGGTGACGAAGTGCTCGAGCCCGGTATGTGCGACGAATACGGCGTCGGCGTCGGAGGCGGCACGCAAGGCGGCCGTGACACCCCCAGGCCGGGGCGGCAGGACGTTGACCATCCGTTCGGCCCGGGAGGCGGCCTTCCGGTGGCCGCCCCGGCGCAGCCTGGCAATGGCACGCTGCCGCCGGCCCGTGGTGAAGTTGCCTCCCTCAGGGAAGATCACCAACGAGTCGTCGTGGTCGAGTCCGGTGGCCAACTCGGCGATGTGGCGCTCGGTTTCGTTTCCCGTAGCCCCCGGATTCGGCGCGATGAAGCGGTTGGGCAGGCGGTTGAGCAGGACGTCGATGGCTGGATCCCACTGGAGCGTGTTCTTCAGGACGATCCGCGGCTCGCGGTCGTACCAGTTCATCAGGGCGTGGACGACGAGGAACGAGTCGCCCGGGCCGGCGTGCCGGGCCATGACGACCAGCGGCCGGTCGCGGTACTCCGACGGTGGAGGGCCCTCGACCGCGAACCGCACGCCCAGCACGCGTTTGGCCTCCCACTCGAGAACGCGGAGGAACCATCGCATCAACTCGTAGTGCGCCCGTTGAGACCGCGGCGAATGGATCTCGAGTCCGGGTCCGGACGCGATCCAGAGGCCGAACAGGGCGAGCAGGACGGCGAGTTCCAGGATCGCGTAGAGCGCGATGAACCAGAGGAACCGCAGCGGCCGCCAGCGTCCAGGTAGCCACGGTGAGATTGCGGCCGCGCCCAATAGCCACAGCGGCGCGCTCAGCAGGACAACGGCGATAAGGATGAACAGCGCCGGCGCGATGAGTATTCGCCGCAGCCAACGGGGGGGCAGCATGTTTATCGACCGGCCAGGTAGGCGGCCGCCGACTGCTGTGCCAGCTGGATGCGTTCGGCGACGCGTGAAGTGTCCCGATACCTCAGCGTCGACAGGTCCGCGTACTTCGGTGGTTCCGGGTCGCCGGTCGGCAGGACGTGCACGGTGACATTGTCCGGCACCGCCGCCATGTCGGCGGCGAACCGGTGCCGTCGGGCGATCTCGAACGCCACCATCGCAACCTCCCACGGCCGGCTGGGCGGCTGGAGCGGACGTTCGATGCGGCCGACATGGAGGACATACACCGTGCGAGCCCCGAGAGCCACCGCGCGGCCGATTGGGATCGAGTGGACCAAGCCGCCGTCGAAGAAGTGCTCGCCATCGATTTCGACCGGGGGAAGCAGACCGGGTACGGCGCTGCTGGCGAGCACGGCTTCGACGACCCGGCCGCGTTCGAACCAGTGCTCCGCGGCCCGCTCGATGCTCGCGGCGACGCACTGGAAGGGAATGGCGAGATCTTCGATGAGCCGGTCTTCTCCCAACATGCTCGCCAGCAGGTCCCGCAATGGTTCGCTGCTGTGCGTGTGGGTGCGGGTCCGGGCCAGGGTCGAGACCTTGCGTAGTGCGGAGCCACCGAAGATTTCGTCCCTGGACAACGAACTCCACATGGATTCCAGTCGATCGACGACGTGTCGTCCCGGTGCCGAGGAGAAGACGGCTCCGTTGATGGCACCGACGCTCGTGCCGACCACCAGGTCAGGGCGCACCTCGGCCTCGGCCAGAGCGCGCAACATGCCGACCTCGGACGCCCCGAGCAATCCACCTCCGCCGAGGACGAACGCGACGTCGGGCACCGCGTGATCGTCCCACGACCATAGGGCGCGGCCGACCAAAGGAGTACCGTGCCGCAAACCGCAACGTTGCAGTGGCCGGTCGAGAGGAGCGCCAGCGATGGCCGCGATCGTCGTCGGATACATTCCCCAGGCAGAGGGCCGTGCTGCGCTTCGGCGAGCCGCGCAGGAAGCTCAGCTTCGCGGAGTTCGGTTGATTGTCGTCAACTCGGCGCGCGGCGGACGCGACTTCGACTCCGAGGAAGCTGTGCAGTCCGAAGCCGAACTCGAAGCGGTTCGCAAGGAGTTGGCCGACGCCGGAGTCGAGGCCGAGGTCCGCCAGCTCGTTCGCGGCCAGGACGTCGCCGAGGATTTGATTGCCATCGCTGAGGAGACGTCCGCCGACTTCATCGTGATCGGCCTCCGCCGCCGGACGCCGGTAGGGAAGTTGATCTTGGGCAGTAATGCTCAACGGATCCTGCTCGACGCACCCTGTCCGGTGCTCGCCGTCAAGGCCGAGGAGCCGTGAGCACGGAGCCGACATTGCGGCTCGCGCAAGACGAGCGGGCCAACGAGCTGCTGGCGCGAGACCCGTTCGCACTCGTCGTCGGGATGCTGCTGGACCAGCAGATTCCGATGGAATGGGCATTCACCGGACCGTCGACGATCGCCGTGCGGATGGGTTTGCACGACCTGAATCCGGCGGCGGTCGCCCGTTTCGACCCGGATGAGTTCGTGGCTCTGATGACCGGCCCACCCGCCGTGCACCGATACCCGCGGTCGATGGGCGCCCGGGTACAGAAGCTGGCCACCTTCGTCGTCGACCGGTACGGCGGGGACGTGTCCCGGGTATGGACAGAGGCACGTTCTGGGGAAGAGCTGCGCCGGCGGCTGGCTGAACTTCCCGGCTACGGCGACCAGAAGGCTCGGATCTTCGTCGCTCTCCTCGGCAAGCAGCTGGACGTTCGGCCAGACGGCTGGCGTGAGGCGGCCGGTACCTACGGCGAGGAGGGCTCGCGGCGGTCGATAGCGGACGTGGTCGACGCGGAATCGTTGGCCGAGGTTCGGCATTACAAGCGCGAGGCCAAGCAGGCACAGAAGGGGTGAAAATGCCGCCATCACCACAGATCGGTGGCAGATCTACGCGGTGGTCTCGACGATGGTGAACCCGGCCGGCGCCGACGACTGGACCGTTCTCGGGTTACGGTGGACGGGAAGCTGAGCCGCGATGCACGGGAAGCATGAGCCGTGTCAGAATGTTGTGTTGCGTGTCGTCATACGCTCATACCCCTGATCGCCCGCCATCGAGAGGTCGTTTGTGTCGTCGAGTTCGTCGCGCCCAGCGCAAGCCCGGACCCACGAGCTGCCGATGGCGCAGAACCAGAAGTCGGTCGGGGTGGACACGAAAGCAGGCGGTAACCGTCAGCGAGTGACTGCCGCCGCGGCTGTCCGGCGCTCCTCGGCCACTGCCGCTGTCGTCGACTCCGCGACCGAGCCGCTGAACCGGCCCCGCAAGGCCTCGGCAAAGAAGAGCGTGAACCGGGCCGATATCGCCGCGGACGGCAAGGTTGTCGCGGTCTCGTCGCGGAAGAAGCCGGCCAAGGCAGTGAAGCCGGCGGTGAAGGCCATCCCCAAGCGCACTGCCAAGCCGGTGACGAAGCCCGCTACCAAGCCGGTGGCCAAGGAGGCGCCGGCCAAGAAGGCGCCCGCCAAGAAGGCGTCGGCCAAAAAAGCGCCGGCCAAGCAGGAACCGGCGAAGAAGACATCGACGAAGAAGACACCAGCGAAGGAACCGGCGACTCCAGAACCGACGGAGGTTTCCGCCGCTCCGGCCAAGGAAGCCGAAGCCGCGCCGCCCGCCAGGACCGCTGCCGAACCACCCGCTGACGTGGCCATCGAGTTCACCGAGGCAGACCTCGCCAGCCTCGAAGACGTCGAGCCCAATCCGGCCGACTTGGCAAAGGTTGCCGTGCCCGAGGAGGTGGCGGCGAAAGAGGAAGCCGAAGGGTTCATCTACTCCGACGCCGACGACGCCGACGAGCCGGAACAGCAGGTCTCGGTGGCCGGTGCGACGGCCGACCCGGTCAAGGACTACCTGAAGCAGATCGGCAAGGTTCCCCTGCTCAATGCGGAGCAAGAGGTGGAGCTCGCCAAGCGCATCGAGGCCGGGCTCTTCGCCGAGGAGAGACTTGCGCGCGACGTGAACGCGCTCCCGCCGAAGCTGCGCAACGAGCTGCACTGGATCGCCCAGGACGGGCGGCGAGCAAAGAATCACCTGCTGGAGGCGAACCTCCGGCTCGTGGTGTCACTCGCCAAGCGCTACACCGGCCGCGGAATGCTGTTCCTCGACCTCATCCAAGAAGGCAATCTCGGCCTGATCCGGGCAGTCGAGAAGTTCGACTACACCAAGGGCTACAAGTTCTCCACGTACGCGACATGGTGGATCAGGCAGGCGATCACCCGGGCGATGGCCGATCAGGCCAGGACCATCCGGATCCCGGTGCACATGGTCGAGGTGATCAACAAGCTCGCCCGGGTCCAGCGCCAGATGCTGCAAGACCTCGGCCGGGAGCCGACCCCGGAGGAGCTCGCCAAGGAGCTCGACATGACCCCCGAGAAGGTCGTAGAGGTCCAGAAGTACGGACGGGAGCCGATCTCGCTGCACACCCCGCTCGGTGAGGACGGCGACAGTGAGTTCGGCGACCTGATCGAGGACTCGGAAGCGATCGTGCCGGCTGAGGCGGTGTCATTCACCCTGTTGCAGGAGCAGCTGCACGCTGTGCTGGACACGCTGTCCGAGCGTGAGGCAGGCGTGGTGTCCATGCGGTTCGGCCTCACCGACGGCCAGCCGAAGACCCTGGACGAGATCGGCAAGGTCTACGGCGTGACCCGTGAGCGCATCCGGCAGATCGAGTCGAAGACGATGAGCAAGCTGCGCCACCCGTCGCGCTCCCAGGTCCTGCGCGACTACCTCGACTGAGTGCGCCATCACAGCCCATGTGGTGTCGCTGAAGCGACAGTAAACTGGTTTTGATCATGCGCGTTGCCCTCGCTACCTGCGCCGAAGTTGCCGATCTGGATCCCGACGACCGGCTCGTCATCGGGCCGCTTGCCGCCCTCGGCGTACGGGCTGAGCCCGTGGTCTGGGATGCGGATGACGCTGATTGGGCCGCGTTCGACCTCGTCGTCCTGAGGTCGACGTGGGACTACCCGCGACGCCGCCAGCAGTTCGTGGCCTGGGCGCGTGCCGTGGATGCGCTGGCGAACCCGGCCGACGTCGTCGAGTGGAACACCGACAAGCGGTATCTAGCTGCAACTCGCGGCCGCCGGTCTCCCGGTCGTGCCGACGACCTGGCTGGCACCTGGTGAAGACTGGACGCCGCCGGAGTCCGGTGAGTACGTGATCAAGCCGAGTGTTGGCGCGGGCAGTCTCGAGACCGAGCGCTTCCGGGTCGACGACATCGACCAGCGCCGGCGTGCCGGCATGCACATCGCCCGGCTGCACGCCGCCGGACGCGACGTCATGATCCAGCCCTACCTGTCCGCTGTAGACACCGAGGGGGAGACCGCGCTGCTCTTTCTCGGCGGCACCTACTCCCACGCCGTCCGGAAGGGGCCCATGCTCACCGAGAAAGACCAGGGTGCCCACGGCCTCTTTCGGCCGGAAGAGATCACACCGCGGGAGTCATCCGGGCTCGAGCGGACGGTGGCTGAGCGCGTGCTGGCTGCCGTTCCGGGCGGGGCCGGCCGGCTGCTCTATGCCCGAGTCGATCTGATTCCCGGCTCGGACGGTGCTCCCGTACTGCTGGAGCTTGAACTCACCGAGCCGTCGCTCTTTCTCGCTCATGCCGACGGCGCGGCCGAGCGGTTCGCCGACGCGATCATGGCGTCGTTGCGATGATCGTGGATGATTCCACCGCCAGAACGTGTACTTCCTTCCGCGATCATGGCCTTGCGGCGTCAGCTCGCCGTGACCGCCAACCCCCATGAAGCGGCAATGAGCAGACCGGCGAGCAGTTCGATCAGAATCGACAAACCGACGGCCTTGAGCGCATGAACCGTGGATGGCCAAGCCCCGCCATGCCCGCCCAGCCGGATGCGCTCGGCCAGGAAAATGCCCAGGATGAAACCGATGAACAGGCCCACCACGGGGATCAGGAAGAACCCGACGAATCCGAGCACCGCGCCCAGGACGATGCTTCTGCCAGGCACGCCGGCGTCCCGCATGCGTTGACCCGGCAGCAGGTACTTCACGACGGTTCCAGCCAGCGCGACGACGGTCGCCACGGCCAGCACCCCCCAGGCCAGCAGAGTCTGCTCGAACAACGCCCACACCAGGACAGCGGCCCACACGATCAACAGGCCGGGGACGACGAAGACCACGATCCCGACCAAACCGACGACGATCGCCACGCCGATCAGAGCATTACCGATGGGTTCCACAGGGGAATCGTGCCAGTAATCTGCGCCGGGCCTCGATCGTCCTCAATGCCCGTTGGTGCCGGCTCGGGCAGGTCCGGTCCGGACTCAGGGCTCGGCGTGGGACGCGCTGGCCGGTGTCGCGGCCAGTTGGCCGGTCTCGTCGTGCCACTCCACGGTGAGCGGACGTAGTTTCGGTTCGTGGCGGCGGCCGTGATGGCCGCAGAACAGTAATTCGCTGCCGTTTGCGAGAACGGCGCGAATGTAAGCCTGAGCGCCGCAGCGGTCGCAGCGGTCGGCGGCCCGAAGGGGGCTGAGGACGGCTGTAGTCACGGTGCTCCTCTCGGCGGAAGGTCCGACGTCTGTTCCACCATGAAAACAGGCTTCGGCCCTTCCGGCTCAATCCACAGGACCAGATTCGCTATGAGCGAAGCTCTGGTCGCCAGGGATTCGACGAGCGGCGCGTCCCGGCTTGGTCGTCAGGACCGCCAACTACTCTGGCAACGCCACCGCGCGAACAGGAGGACACGTGCCCGCACACCCGGCCGAGCTGCCGCTGCGCGCCTCGTCGGGAAAGCGCGCAGCAGGGGGATACACAGCCCGGCACCTGTCCGTGCTGGAAGGGCTCGAGGCGGTCCGCAAGCGGCCCGGCATGTATGTGGGGTCCACCGACTCACGGGGGCTGATGCACTGCCTCTGGGAGATCATCGACAACGGCGTCGACGAGGCTCTGGCCGGACAGTGCACGATTATCGAGGTTCGTCTCGAAGCCGACGGCTCGGTGGAGGTCCGTGACAACGGGCGCGGAATCCCCGTCGACATCCACGATCGGACGGGACTGTCCGGGGTCGAGGTCGTATTCACCAAGCTGCATGCGGGCGGGAAGTTCGGCGGCGGGTCCTACGCCGCATCCGGCGGCTTACACGGCGTCGGCGCCAGCGTCGTCAACGCGTTGTCCGCGCGCGTCGACGTCGAGGTCGACCGCGACGGCAAGACGTATGCGATGTCCTTCCGCCGCGGTGAACCAGGAATGTTCGCCGGCGACGGGCCCGGCGCCGAATTCACCGCCTTTACCGACGGCTCCGAGCTTCGCGTCACCGGCCGGCGCCGCAAGAACGTCAGTGGCACCAGAATCCGGTTCTGGCCCGACCGCCAGATCTTCCTTCCCGACGCCGTCTTCTCCTTCGACGAACTCCTCACCCGAGCCCGGCAGACCTCCTACCTGGTTCCTGGGCTGGAGCTGCTGCTTCGCGATCAGCGAGGCGCCGAGCCGGAAGAACACCGGTTCCGCCATGCCGGCGGCATCGTCGAGTTCGCGGAGTTTCTCGCCTCGGACGCCGCCGTGAGCGACGTGATCCGGCTGCACGGCGCGGAGACGTTCACCGAGACCGTCCCGGTCCTCGACGACGCCGGACACATGTCCACGCGTACTGTCGAGCGGCAGTGCGAGGTCGACGTCGCGCTGCGTTGGGGGGTCGGCTACGACACCGAGCTGCGCTCGTTCGTCAACGTGATCGCCACGCCGAAGGGCGGTACTCACGTAGCTGGGTTCGAGCAGGGATTGCTCAAATCGCTGCGCGACCAGGTTCGGGCGAACTCTCGGCGGCTCAAGGCCGGCGACGACAAGATCGAAAAGGACGATGTTATGGAGGGCCTGACCGCGCTCGTGACGGTCCGACTCGCCGAGCCGCAGTTCGAGGGCCAGACCAAGGAGGTGCTCGGCACCAGCGCGGTCAGGGGCATCGTCGCTCGCGTTGTCGAGCGCCGGCTCACGGCGACTCTCACCAGCAGCAAGCGCGCCGACCGGGCCCAAGCCGCTGCTGTGCTGGAGAAAGTCGTTGCCGCCGCCAAGGCGCGGGTCGCCGCCCGGCTGCACAAGGAGACCGCGCGCCGCAAGAACGCTCTGGAGACCAGCGCCCTGCCCACCAAACTGGTCGACTGCCGCTCCGGGGCGCTGGACCGCTCCGAGTTGTTCATCGTCGAGGGTGACTCGGCCCTGGGAACCGGTAAGGCCGCTCGCGATGCGGAGTACCAGGCCCTGTTGCCGATCAGGGGCAAGATCCTCAACGTGCAGAAGGCCTCGGTGGGCGACATGCTGCACAACGCCGAGTGCGCCGCGATCCTGCAAGTCGTCGGAGCCGGCAGCGGGCGATCGTTCGATCTCGTCCAGGCGCGCTACGGCAAGATCATTCTCATGGTCGACGCCGATGTCGACGGTGCCCACATCCGCACGCTGCTGATCACGCTGTTCTTCCGGTACATGCGACCACTGGTGGAGGCCGGCCGGCTCTACGCCGCCGTGCCGCCACTGCACCGGATCGAGCTGACCAACGCCCGCAAGGGGCAGGACAGGTACATCTACACCTACACCGACGCCGAGCTGGCCCGGACCGTGCGTGAGCTCGACCGTAAGGGCGTTCGCTTCAAGCAGCCACCGCAGCGGTACAAGGGGCTGGGGGAGATGGATCCTCACCAGCTCGCTGAGACCACCATGGACCCCCGGCACCGCCGGTTGCGACGGATCACCGCAGATGACGCCGAATCAGCCGACGCCGTCTTCGAGCTGTTGATGGGCAATGACGTGGGCCCGCGTAAAGACTTCATCGTCGCCGGTGCCGCCGAGCTCGACCGCGCCCGCATCGACGCCTGACCTGTACTGACACCGATTGCCGAGCCGCTGAGCGCCGGAGTTACTTCTCCGATTCGGCCTTCAGGTCGGCCGCATACCGTTCGAAGATCGGCCCGAAGTCCGGCAGCTTTCGGGCGATCAACGGCAGCATGATCCCGGAGAAGACTTCCGTCATCTGGAATCGGGTGGTGGTTCGATCCTGGTTCGGCGTCAGCGAATAGGTTCGAACGCCCAGAAACATCGCCGGATTGCCCTCACGCCACACCATTTCCGCATTGGGAACCAGCCGGGTGACCTTGACCGTGAAGGTTCTGCCCGGCGCCTCGGGGACCTGCATTCGCACCGTGCCGCCCAGCTCGACATCTCCCTCGATGCTGGTCAAGGTGGAGTTCCACTCCGTCATCCGGTCGACCCGCGTCAAGATCGTCCAGAT
This sequence comes from uncultured Actinomycetota bacterium, assembly GCA_963831385.1. Classification (GTDB taxonomy): domain Bacteria; phylum Actinomycetota; class Actinomycetes; order Jiangellales; family Jiangellaceae; genus JACVRX01. The sequence continues at coordinate 446,881 of CAWHPW010000011.1, read as the reverse complement.
CTTTTCTGGCGGTGCCTGGATGTCAGCCGAGACCGCGTACTGCAGCCGGAAGGTCGATTGCGTGCGGGCCGAGGTGATGCCGTCCGTGGGCATAGCGGCATGACGATACCCAATGCCGGCCGGATCTCGCCTCCCTGTGTCCGGTGGTTCAGCTCGCGCTGGACTGGGCCCAGATGTTGATTCCGGCCTCGACAGCGTCGTCGTCGATCGCGGCCAGTTCGTCGTCGGTGAACTCGAGATTGTGCACGGCCGCGACGTTGGCCTCGAGCTGCTCGACGCTGCTGGCGCCGACGAGGGCAGAGGTCACCCGCTCGTGGCGTAGCACCCAGGCGATGGCCAGCTGAGCCAGACTCTGGCCGCGCCTGGCCCCGAGCTCGTGCAGCGCCCGGATGTGGCGCATGGTGTCCTCGGTGAGCAGGTCGGGGGACAACGAGGTTCCCCGGGCCGCCCGCGAATCGGAGGGGATGCCGTCGAGGTAGCGGTCGGTGAGCATGCCTTGGGCGAGGGGTGAGAAGGCGATGCAACCGATGCCTTCCGCGGACAGCGTCTCCAGCAGGCTCGGCTGACCCTGTTCGACCCAGCGGTTGAGCAGCGAGTACGACGGCTGGTGAATCAGCAGCGGCGTGCCGAGGCGGCGCAGGATCGCGGCCGCCTCCGCTGTCTGCTCCGCCGAGTACGACGAGATGCCGGCGTAGAGAGCCCGGCCCGATCGGACGGCGTGGTCCAGCGCGCCCATCGTCTCCTCGAGCGGCGTTTCGGGGTCGAACCGATGGCTGTAGAAGATGTCGACGTAGTCCAGACCCATCCGGGCCAAGGACTGGTCGAGGCTTGCCAACAGGTACTTTCGGGAGCCCCATTCGCCATACGGGCCTGGCCACATGTCGTAGCCGGCCTTGGTAGAGATGATCAGCTCGTCTCGGTGCGGAGCGAGATCCTCGGCCATGATCCGGCCGAAGTTGATCTCAGCCGAGCCGTAGGGCGGACCGTAGTTGTTGGCCAGGTCGAAGTGCGTGATCCCCAGGTCGAACGCGCGGTGCGCGATCGCCCGCTGGGTCTCCAGTGCCGTTTCGTTGCCGAAGTTGTGCCAGAGCCCTAGCGACACGGCGGGAAGCTTCAGCCCGCTCTGGCCAACCCGCCGGTAGGGCAACAACTCATAGCGGTCCGCAGCAGGGGTGTAGGTCATGCCGGGCAGTCTTGCGGATCTCTGCACCGCGCGCCGCCAACCCGACGAGTCGAGATCTCACCCAGGCTGGACGGCGCCGGCCAGATACGAAACCGGGTGCACATCCGGCCCCTTGCACGACTCGCGCCGAACTGGCTGCAGGTCGCGGGCCGTCACATCGACTCTCCACCGTCGTCCGTCGACGTGGACTACCCCAACCCGCCATGACCGGTCCTGGCCTGGCTCGACTGTGTCGATGTCCAGTTCGTTCAACCCGAGCAGGCCGGTTGCTTCTCGCACCGCGACTTCGGCGACCTGGCCTGGTCCATCGAATGTGCTCCGCCCGCGGTATCCAGCCAAGACCAACCGACCGTCGCGAGCTTCGGCTAGCACGTGCGACGCGGCATCGGCATCCATTCGACCGTGCACGATGCCGTGGGGGAGGACAGCGCAGGTGGGGGCGAACCGGTGCCCGCCGAGATGGGTCGTCTCCCAGACCCGCCCAGGCAGCCGCTCGTGCGCGGCGGTCACCACTGGACGACCGAACGAGGCACAGCACACGTCGCGCCGGCCATTGGTGCACACGAGCAGCAGAGTTTCGGTGTCCCGCTGGAGGCTCGGAACGGCTTCCCGGACCACGTCGTAGTCGCCAGCCGCCAGGCCGTCCCATGGCAGGTACTCGAGTACTCCGACGTCGGTGACCCGGCCACCGAGCAGCCAGGCGCCGTTCGGCTGGGTCGATGCGATCCAGACTCGCCGGGCTCCACCACGATGGTCATCTGGATGCGGACCGGGCCGGCGAATCAGTGCAACCCGCACGCCGTGGTCCGCGGCGGCGGCCTCCAGCGCAGCACCCAGCACATGGTCCAGGTGGGACTGTGTGAGCGCCTTGCGCCCCCACGGGCCGGGCTGCTCGAGCACGATCCAGGACTTTGCAACTGGCGCCGTTCCGGCAAGCGGCTCGTTGAGCGACCTGCTCAGCAGCGAGCACATCGTTGGAGTCGGGTCGGCTTCGGTTTCGTGACGGACGGAAGCCCTTGTCGCACGCAGGTCTCGTCCCGTCACGGCGGGCAACTCTATGGCCTGCTCGGTGTTGATCTCGGCCATGCCCGCAGGAACGACGCCGTGCCCGCGCGTCGGCTGTGAGATGTCCGGCTCGTGGCAGGCCGGCTCGAACCTGTACCGGAACCGACGACGGAGCGGCGACCCAATGGCTCAGGTTCCGGCATGATCGGGATGCCGCCATTCCGATCGAGTGGGGGAACGATGGCCGACACCGACACCACGTCGCCAGCCGCACAGGCACAGAAGCTCGCCCTCGTCACGATGACCGCAATGGTCGTCGGCTCGATGGTCGGCGCCGGTGTGTTCTCGCTGCCGCGACGCTTTGCCCAGGAAACGGGAGTGATCGGTGCACTGATCGCATCTCGCTGTCGCACTGTCGACTGTCGGGATCTGGGTGTACTACTTCCTCATCCGGCGTGGTGTGCAGGAAGCGGCAACCATCAACCGGATCGTCACCATCGCCAAGGTCGTTCCGATCCTGGTCTTCATCCTCCTCACCTTGTTCGCTCTCGACCCGCAGGTTTTTGCCGACAACCTCCGCGGCGACGATTACGGATCGCTGTTCGAGCAGGTCAGGGGCACGATGTTGGTCACCGTCTTCGTGTTCCTCGGCGTCGAAGGTGCCAGCGTCTATTCCCGGCATGCAAAACGGCGCGAGGACGTCGGCCGGGCGACAGTACTCGGGTTCCTCAGCGTGTTCGCCGTGTTCGCCTCGGTGACGATCGTTTCCTACGGCATCCTGCCGTACAGCGAGATCGCTCAGCTGCGTCAGCCGTCGATGGCCGGTGTCCTGGAGGCAGCGGTCGGGCCCTGGGGTCAGGTGTTTGTCAGCGTCGGCCTGATCGTGTCCGTCCTCGGTGCATATCTGGCCTGGACCTTGATGGCGGCCGAGGTGCTCTTCGTCGCGGCCGCTGACGACGACATGCCCCGGTTCCTCCGGCGCAAGAATGCTGCCGACGTGCCGACCGCTGCGCTGCTGATGACGACCATCCTGATCCAGGTCATGCTTGTCGTGACGGTGTTCTCCGCCGACGCCTTCAACTTCGCGCTCGACCTGACCAGCGCCTTGACCCTGATCCCGTTCCTGCTCGCGGCCGGATTCGCGCTCAAGCTGGTGTTGAGCCGCGAGACCTACGCGGAGCGACCCGAGGGGTGGAATCGCGATTTGATCGTGGCGACAATCGCCATTGTCTACACAGCATTCTTGCTGTTCGCCGCCGGACCGAAGTTCATCCTGGTGTCGTTCATCATCTACGCGCCGGCCAGCATTCTGTTTGTCATGTCCCGCCGAGAGCAGGGCAGGCAGCTGTTCTCACCGCGCGAACTTGTCATCCTTGCCATCTCGGTTCTCGGCGCGGTTCTCGGCATCATCGCGATAGCTGCGGGCTGGATCACCATCTAGGAAGGGCATGACGTGACAGAAACCACCGATTCCCCGTCGGCGACCTACGGGGTGCATTCCGAGGTCGGTCGCCTCCGCAAGGTCCTCGTGTGCGCGCCCGGGCTGGCCCATCGGCGGTTGACTCCGACCAACGCCGACGAGCTGTTGTTCGACGACGTGATGTGGGTCGAGAACGCCCAGCGCGATCACGCTGACTTCGTCAACAAGCTGCGCACCCATGGAGTCGACGTCGTCGAGCTGCACGATCTGCTTGCCCAGACCATGGCGATCTCGGAAGCGAAGTCTTGGCTGCTCGACCGAAAGATCGTCCCTAACGAGGTCGGCATCGGGCTGGTCGACGACACCCGCACTTTCCTCGAATCACTCGACGACCGGCAGCTCGCCGAATACCTGATCGGCGGCCTCGCCACCTCCGACCTCCCCGAGGACTTCCGCCCTGAATATGTCGCGCTGGCCCGCGAGTCGACCGGAGTGCGCGAGTACTTGATGCCACCGTTGCCCAACACTCTCTACACCCGGGATACAACCTGCTGGCTGTACGGCGGGATGACGTTCAATCCTTTGTACTGGCCCGCCCGCCACGACGAGACGCTGCTCTACAAGGCGATCTACGAATTCCATCCCGACTTCGCCGGGTCCACGGTGTGGTGGGGCGACCCGGAGCAGCAATGGGGGCTGGCGACGTTCGAGGGCGGCGACATCATGCCCGTCGGCAACGGTGTCGTGCTGATGGGCATGAGCGAACGCACTTCGCGACAGGCCATCACCCAGGTCGCGGCGGCGTTGTTCGACAACGGCGCAGCCGACCGGGTCGTCGTGGCCGGAATGCCCAAGCTGCGTGCCGCGATGCACCTCGACACCGTGTTCACATTCGCCGATCGCGACATCGTGACCGTCTACCCGAACATCGTCGACGGCATCCATGCCTTCTCGTTGCGGCCGAGCGACACGTCCCCTGGCGTCGAGGTCACTGACGAAGGGTCCAAGCCCTTCGTCGACGTAGTGGCCGAATCGCTCGGGCTGTCCGAACTGCGTGTCCTCGGTACCGGCGGCGACGTCTATGCATCCGAGCGGCAGCAGTGGGACAGCGGCAACAACGCCGTCGCCCTCGAGCCCGGTGTCGTCTTCACCTATGACCGCAACACCCACACCAACACGCTGCTGCGCAAGGCAGGCGTCGAGGTGATCACCATCGTCGGTGCGGAGCTCGGCCGCGGTCGAGGGGGCGGCCACTGCATGACCTGTCCGATCATTCGCGATCCTGTGGCGTTCTGAACGCGCACTATCGGTGGTCGTCGTGGCTCAGATGTGTCACTGTTCGATCATGCGCAAGTACGTCCTGATGGGAGCGCAGGGGAGCGGAAAGGGCACCCAGGCGGCCGTACTGGCCCGCGATCTCGACATGACCCAGATCAGCGTCGGCGACATCTTTCGCTGGCATGTGCAGAACCACACCAAGCTGGGCGCGCAGGTGCGCCGGATCATGGCGGCCGGCGAACTGGTCGGTGACGATCTCGTGGAGCGGGTCGTCCACGAGCGGCTCGACCAGCACGACTGGAACTACGGGTTCATCGTCGACGGCTTCCCCCGGAACCGACCGCAGGCGATGTTCTTCCTCGAAAGGTACGACATCGATGCGGTGATCCACCTGGACCTGCCCGACGACGAAGTTCGTCGGCGCGTGCTGGCCCGCCGGCTCTGCTCCAACTGCCGCCTGGACTACAACCTGATGGCGCACCGTCCCGAGGTGGAGGGCCGCTGCGACGTCTGCGGCGGCGAGTTGGTCCGTCGCGAAGACGACACCGAGGAAGCGCTCGCGACCCGGCTGAAGGACTATCACGAGAAGACCGACCCGGTGCTGGACCTGTTCCGGCGCAAGGAGTTCGTGGTCACGGTCGACGCCCGGCCGGACATCGCGACCGTGCAACAGGCCATCCGGATTGAGCTGAAGCTGCCGCCGTACCAACCGTCGGCCGCGTGACGGGGCCGTCAGGCCGGTCCACTGACCGCGGCAATGACCTGTGGCGCCGGCACGCCCGAGCCGTCGCGCCGGCCGCTCGGCTCAGGCAGTGCGACGGGAACGCCGCTGGCCGCCGCTGCCGCCGCCGGAGCGGCGCCGGCCCAGGCCAGCAGCAGGACATCCTCGCCGCGAAGGAACCGATGACACCGGACGCCGCCGGTGGCCCGCCCCTTGGTGGGGTACTCCGCAACGGGAGTCACCTTGACGCTGCCTGGCTGCGTACCGGGCAGGGAGCCCGACGAGCCGGCGACCGTGACGACGACCGACTCGCGCGACGGGTCGACTGCCCCGAAGAACACGACGCGATGTCCAGCTCCGAGCCGTACTCCGGCGATTCCACCGCCGGGGCGCCCCTGCGGCCGGACCGAGCCGGCCGGAAATCGCAACAACTGCGCGTCGGAGGTCACGAAAATCAGATCTATCTCGTCGGCCGTCAGTTCGACAGCACCCACGACTCTGTCGCTGTCGTCGAGTCGGATGACCTCCCAGCTGTCCTTGTTCGACGGGTGATCCGGAGTCAACCGCTTCACCACACCCCGCTCGGTGCCGAGCGCCAGGCCGGGCGAGTCTGCGTCGAGTGTCGCCAGGCACAAGACCTGCTCGTCGCGAGCCAGCTCGACGAACTCCTTGAGCGGAGCCCCGCCGGCCAGCGTCGGTGCCTGTGCCGTCGGTGGCAGCGCCGGTAGGTCCAGCACCGGCAGCCGGATCATCCGGCCGCGGCTGGTGACGAGGCCGACATGTCCTCGAGCCGTTGCCAGAACCGAGGACACCACGACGTCGTGCTTTGCCCGTTTGCGTGCGGTCGACAGCGGCTCTGCCGTGGTCGTGCGGGCCAGTAGCCCCGTCGACGACAGGAGCACATGACAGGGCTCGTCGGCCACCTCGAGGTCGGCCGATGCGGCAACCAAGGGCTGACCCACGCTTTCCAGCAGCACGGTCCGCCGCGGAGTGGCGTGCGTGGCAGCGACCTCGGCGAGCTCGTCGGCGACCAACTGACGCAGGACCGATGGGTCGTCCAGGATCGCGGTCAGCTCCGTGATCGTTGTCCGCAGCGACTCCTGTTCGCGTTCCAACTCGAGCCGGTCGTAGCGGGTCAAACGGCGCAGCGGGGTGTCCAGGATGTACCGGGCCTGGACGTCGGAGAGGTCGAAGACGGCCATCAGTCTTGCCCGTGCCTCGTTCGCGTCAGCCGAGGAGCGAATCACCTGGATGACCTCGTCGATGTCGAGCAGTGCCACCAACAGGCCGTCGACGAGGTGCAATCGCTCCGCGGCCTTGTTCCGCCGGTATTCCGACCGCCGGCGGACGACGTCCACGCGGTGGGCGACGAAGACCTCCAGCAGCCGCTTGAGGCCCATCGTCTGCGGCTGACCGTCGACCAAGGCGACGTTGTTGATCGAGAACGAGTCCTCCAGCGGGGTGAGCCGGTACAGCTGGTCGAGGACGGCTTCCGCGACGAAACCGCCCTTGAGCTCGACCACGAGGCGAAGCCCTGTGTTCCGGTCGGTGTAGTCCTCGACGTCGGTCACGCCTTGGAGCTTTCTACTGCGCACGAGATCGGCGATTCGCTCGCGCACCCGCTCGGGCCCGACGTTGTAGGGCAGTTCGGTGATGACGATGCCCTTCCGGCGTGGGGTGATGTTCTCGATCCGGGCAGCGGCACGAATCCGGAACGAGCCACGCCCGGACTCGTAGGCGTCCCGGATTCCGTCCAGACCGATGATTCGCCCACCGGTCGGCAGGTCCGGCCCTGGCACGAACCGCATCAGATCGTCCAGCGTGGCGTCCGGATGGGCGAGCAGGTGACGCGCTGCCTCGACGACCTCGCCGAGGTTGTGCGGCGGCATGTTGGTCGCCATTCCCACGGCAATCCCGCTCGCTCCATTGACCAACAGGTTCGGAAAGGCTGCTGGCAGCACCTCCGGCTGCTCGAACTGGCCGTCGTAGTTGGGGACCATGTCGACGACGTCTTCGTCGAGCGATCCGGTGAGCAGCATCGCCGGCTCAGCCAGTCGGCATTCGGTGTATCGGTAGGCCGCCGGACCGTCGTCCAGAGATCCAAAGTTCCCATGCCCGTCGACCAGTGGAACCCGCATGACCCACGGCTGAGCCATCCGGACCAGGGCGTCGTAGATGGCGCCGTCGCCGTGCGGGTGGAGCCGGCCCATGACGTCACCGACGACCCGGCCGCATTTGACGTGCGCCCGGTCAGGGCGCAGGCCCATCTCGCTCATCTGGAACAGGATTCGGCGCTGAACCGGCTTCAGGCCGTCGCGAGCGTCCGGAATCGCCCGCGAGTAGATGACGGAGTACGCGTACTCGAGGAAGCTCCCGCGCATTTCCTCGGTCACGTCGACGTCGTGAATTCGCTCCTCGACGTCCTCGGGAGGCGGCGGGTTCGGGGTTCGGCGGGCCATGTCAGCCATTGTGTCCCGGTGGGTTCCGGGCCACCGGAACGACCCGCGCGGGGACGCCGATCGGGCCGGACGGTGGCGGCGACGGCGGTATGGGCGCAGACTGGTCCGTGTCAGGTCCGGCCGTCCTGGGGGACATGCCATGTCGAACTTCCCGCCGCAATCGCCGGAGATGCTGCCCTTGCTGTCACGCGGCAAGCACCGCAACCCCCGCAAGGGCGCGTGCTTCATGGAGTTGGCCTCGTACCTCGCCGGTGAGCGCTGGAGTGACCACCCCGCGTGCACGCACTCACTGCTGGCCTCCGTTGCCCGTCTCGTCAACGACCACACCACCGACGACGGACGTCCTCGGCTCGCCGAGCTGATCCCATCGGTGATCGGGCTCACCGGCGGAGACCCACACATCGACGCTCTCATCTCGCTGCGCTGCTCGACCATCGCGCTACCGGTCGCGGCCGCCGAACGTCAGCGGGTGATGGCAGTGTCGGTGTTGGTCTGCGAACGCGTCCTCGCCGAGCTCGATGGGCGCCCCGCCGACAGCCTCTCCACCGAAAGCCGTATCGCCCTGGACGCAGTCCCGCAGGCCGCGCAGTGGGCAGCCCGCTTCACCAGCAACGTCCGGCCGCGACTTGCTGCGTTCCGGCGGCATGCGGCTCCGCATGCCGTTCGCTGTGCTGTCGACGGTGCAGCACACGCGCTCATTCCGGACCCGGACGCGATGCTGCGCACGATGCTCGTCGATTCGATCGACATCTGTGCCACCTGGACCGGACACGCTACCGGCCATGGCTCGCCGACCGGCGCGGTTGTCGATGAGTCGGCGTGGGCGGATGCGTGCCGCCTCACCGCCGTCGCGAACGGCCGCTGACCCGACCGCCCGGGCGCTACTGTCGCTGCCGTGCAGGCGGCTTCGGCTCCGGCGTACCCGGCACGCTGGGAAGCCGACGTCGTCCTCTCCGACGGAGCCACCGCGCACCTGCGGCCGATCGTGCCCGACGATGCGGACAGGTTGGTGGCGTTCTACGGACGCGTCAGCGACGAGTCGAAATACTTCCGTTTCTTCGCGCCCTATCCGGCCCTCTCCGAAGCCGATGTCCGGCGGTTCACGCGGGTCGACCATGACGATCGGGTAGCACTGATCCTGCTCACCGGGCAGGACATGATCGCGGTCGCGCGGTACGACCGGATAGATGCCAGCCAGGCCGAGGTCGCGTTTCTGGTCGAGGACGCGCACCAGGGTCGCGGGGTCGGCAGTGTGCTGCTGGAGCATCTCGCCCAGGCGGCTCGCGAGCGCGGGGTACGGCGGTTCGTGGCTGAGGTGCTGCCGCAGAACCACCGGATGATCACGGTGTTCGCCGAGGCCGGGTACACCCTGAGCAGCCGGATCGATGACGGAATCGTGCACGTCGAGTTCGAGATTCGGCCGACCGATGATTCGGTCGAGGTCATGGTCGCGCGGGAGCAGCGGGCTGAGGCTCGGTCCATCCGGCGGCTGCTCGAGCCCGGATCAGTGGCAGTCATCGGTGCCAGCAGGTCGCGCGACAAGGTCGGTCAGGTGCTCGTCCGCAACCTGGTCCAAGGCGGGTTTACCGGTCGGGTCTATGCGGTCAACCCGAGTGCCAGCGCAGTGTCCGGCGTTCCCGCTTACCCAACCGTCCGCGACGTCCCGGGACTTGTCGACCTGGCGGTCATCGCAGTGCCTGCGGACGCGGTCTTGGATGTGGTCCGCGACTGCGCGGCCAAGGGTGTCCGCGGACTCGTCGTGGTATCCGCCGGGTTTGCCGAGACGGGACCAGACGGGCGGCGCCGGCAGTCGGAGTTGGTGCGGATCGCGCGTTCCAACGGGATGCGGGTTGTCGGCCCCAACTGCCTCGGCATTGTGAACAACGACCCGGAGTTCTCCCTCAACGCTTCCATGGCGACGGTCGTGCCCATCGCCGGCCGAGTGGGCTTCTTCTCCCAGTCGGGCGCCCTCGGGGTGGCCATCCTGGAGTCGGTCGCGACTCGTGGGTTGGGCCTGTCCACGTTCGTGTCCGCCGGCAATCGTGCGGACGTCTCCGGGAACGACCTGCTCCAGTATTGGCAGGATGATCCGGCGACGGAGGTCGTGCTGCTCTACCTGGAGTCGCTGGGAAACCCACGCAAGTTTGCCCGGTTGGCACGGCGGGTGGCGACGGCGAAGCCGGTGGTCACGGTCAAGAGCGGCCGGTCGACTCAGGGCATCCCGGTCGGTCATACCGTGCGGCTGACGGAGGCGCCCGCGGCTTCGATCGACGCGATGTTCCGGCAGTCCGGTGTCATCCAGGTGGACACCCTTGCGGAGATGTTCGACGTCGCTCAGGTACTCGCCTTCCAGCCACTGCCAATGGGCCGACGGGTGGCGGTCGTCGGCAACTCCGACTCCCTGGGCCTGCTGGCGGCCGACGCGGCCACCAGCGCCGGCCTAGAAGTCACGGGTGACCCGGTCGACCTCGGCCCGGCCGCGTCCGCGACCGATTTCGAGCGCGCTTTGGCCGGGCTGACCGATGACCCGGCAGTGGACTCGGTGATCGTGGTATTCGCCCCGACGATCGTGTCCAGCCGCGCCGTGGTCGTCGCACGCGTGCTGGCGGCCGTCGCCGCGAGTTGCTCGAAGCCCATTGTCACGACGTTTCTGGGCAGCGGGGGAGTGCCCGAGGCACTCCGGGTTCTCGACGCCAGCGGTGCTCCGGCCCGTGGCTCGGTTCCCTCCTACCCGTCGCCGGAGGAGGCCGCCGCGGCGCTTGCCCATGCCACTTCGTATGCGTTGTGGCGCAACCGGCCGCATGGCCTCGTCCCGGAGGTCGCCGGTTGTGACGCCGATGCCGCCCGGCAGGTCATCGCCGACGCCGTTGCCGACGAACCCGCAGGCGCGGTGTTGACAATGCCGCGACTGCGCCGGTTGTTGGCGAGCTACGGCATCACGCTGCTGGAGATGGTGCCGGCGAAGACTGTCGACGATGCCGTCGAGGCCGGCGAACGGCTGGGCTGGGACGTCGTCTTGAAGGCCACGGCGCCGTATCTACGGCACCGGCCCGACCTTGCCGATGTGTGGCGCCACATCGACAACCCCGCGGAAATGCGCGACGCCTGGACAACCATGGAGCGGACTGTCGCGCACCCGGCCGAGGCTGCATTCGTCGTCCAGCCGATGGCCACGACCGGTGTTCCGATAGCCGTTCGAGCTGTGGAGGACCCGTTGTTCGGGCCGGTTGTCTCCTTCGGCGTATCGGGTGTCACGACCGAGCTGCTGGGTGACCGGTCGTATCGAATCCCACCGCTCACCGACGTGGATGCGGTCGAGATGATCCGCGAGCCCAAGTCCGCGCCGCTGCTTCTCGGGTACCACGGTGGCGTCGTGGCCGACCTCGACGCCGTAGCCGACCTCCTGCATCGCGTCTCCAAGCTCACCGACGAGCTGCCGGAAGTCACCGAGCTCGTCCTCGACCCGGTGCTGGTGGCCGAGCGCGGACTGGCGGTTGTCAACGCGTCAGCCCGAGTGGCGCCCACTACTGCCCGGTCGGACTGGTACGCGCGGCGGCTGTCCTGATCTGGCGCGGCACGGTCGGAGGTAGCAGCCGTGCAAGGATGGGTGACATGCCAGTCACCGGCATCTACGAAGAGCTTCGGCGGGCCATCCAGCAGGCGGGCTACTACCCGGCGCTGGTCCTGGATGCGCTAGGAACCGCGTTGGGCGGCGAAGACCCAAGGGCATTCATCGTCCATCACGAGCCACATTTCGATCGCGAGGAGATCCGGCGCCATTGCAGCGTGTTGGTGCTCACCTCGACCCGCCTCATCGTCGGACACACCGATGAGTATCCCTCCGACGAATCGCACCCTCTGCCGTACGCAACGACGTCGACTGAAGCAGTGCCGCTCGATCGCATCTTGTCCGTGGTGACGAGCCGGACGGTCACCTCACCGGCCTCGTACAACAGAGGCGACCCCGTCCGCGAGGTGGTGATGACCGTCGGCTGGGGGGCGATGAGCCGGGTCGACCTCGAGCCAGCAAGTTGTGGGGATCCCGAGTGCGAGGCCGACCACGGGTACACCGGGTCGCTGACCGCTGACGACTTCTCCCTGCGGATCAGTGAGGCCGCCGACGGTGGCCGGCTCGTCGAGGACCTGCTCGACTTCGCCCGCACCCTGTCGGCGGCGACGGTCCGCGTTCCGCGGGTACCGGTGCGCGTGCAGTGACGACGGCGGCTTCGCCGTCGGATGGACTGGTCCTGCCCAGATACGGCGAGGCGTCCCTGGCCGATGTGTTGCCGTCGGCTCTCGCGGCATTGGGTGTTCCGGGTGAGCACGACACCCTCGGGCTGCCGCGAGGCCGGCGCTACTGCGTGCTGCTGGTCGACGGCCTGGGGTGGAACCTGCTGCGCGCTCACCCGGCACAGGCGTCGTTCCTTACCTCGCTCCCTGGGCGTCAGATCACCGCCGGTAGTCCGACGACGACGGCGACGAGCCTCACCAGCTTCGGCACCGGGCTTCCGCCAGGACGACACGGAGTGCTCGGGTACACGACCCGGATTCCGGGTCGGATGACATTGCTGAATGCCCTCAAGTGGGACCCCTCGGTCGACCCGGTTGCCTATCAACCGCATCCCACCGTGTTCGAGCGTGCTGGCCGGGCCGGCGTAGCAGTAACCGTGGTCGGCCAGCGCCGGTTCCGCAAGTCCGGCCTGACCGTTGCGGGCTTGCGCAGCCCTGGTTTCAGCGGAGCCGACAGTGTGGGAGAGCGCGTCGCCGCGGCAGCGCTCGCCGCCCAGGCTGAGCCCTCACTCGTCTATGTCTACGACGGCGACCTGGACCTGACCGGTCACCACGCCGGCTGCGGGTCGGCTGCTTGGCGGCATCAGCTGGTGATGGTCGACCGGTTCGCCGAAGAGCTGGCCGAAGCGCTGCCCGCCGGCACCACGCTGGTCGTGACCGCCGACCACGGCATGGTCGATGTCGACTCTGCTGCCCGCGTCGACATCGACGACCTGCCCGCGCTCCGTGCAGGTGTCTCCCTGGTCGGCGGCGAGGCAAGGTTCCGGCACGTATACGCCGAGCCGGGAGCTGCCGCCGACGTCGAGGCTGCCTGGGCGGCGGTGCTGGGCGATCAGGCCACGGTGCTCTCCCGGGAGGAGGCGATCGCGGCACAATGGTTCGGCGCTGTGGAAGGACGAGTCTTGGACCGAATCGGCGACGTCGTCGCGTCCGTGGGGGGCGACTGCGCGGTCGAAATGCGCAGCGTCTTTCCGCTCGAGGCGACGCTGGTCGGGCTGCACGGTGCGCTCACCGGCGACGAGATGCTCGTGCCACTGCTGATCAGCAGTTGACATGAACGCGGAAGATGACACCGCCCAGAACACGGAGTTCTCTCTGCGATCCTGGGGCGTCGGGTCAGATGGTCACCCAGCTGGTGACGAGCTGCGGTTGTAATGCACCGCCGAAACGGCAGGCCAGGCTGATCGGTCCCGGCGGGACGGCCTCGGCCCGAAACCGGCCGAACTCGTCCGCGGTGACCGACAAGGTTCCGGCGGCGTGCCGGATGTCGATCTCGGCGGGACGAGGACTCAGGATCTGACCAAGCAGCCGGCGCCCGATCCCCGCACCGCGTACGTGTTCGGCGACTTCGACGACCAGGGTGGCGACGTCGGAGGTGAAGGTGAGCAGGCGGGGCACTCTGGCGGCGCGCACGGCAGCGCCTTCGAGCAGCGAGTCGTTCGTGAGCTCGGCGAGCTCGGCGTCGATCGTCCGCCAGCTGAAGGTGGCTCGCGCGGCGTCGAGAAGGAACTCTGGGACCGGGTCGGTCTCGTCGAACATCCCGCGCAGCTGCGCGATGAGTTCGCGGTCGGCAGGCTCGAGGTCGGACATTGTCACACTCCTCCCTCAGGTAGGCGCGGTCTGCTCATCGAGCAGGCGGCGCAGTTGGTCCAAGCATCGCCCCCGAGTCGGGCCGATGCTGCCGACCGGGATGCCGAGGGCACGTGCCACGTCCGCGTAGGACAACCCAGGTTCGGCGACGACCAAGCGAAGGAGGGCCTGGCAGCGCTCGGACAGCCGGGCGTAGGCGGCGGCGACAGAGGCACGTTCCTCATTGGCAAGCAGCGCTGTCTCGGGACCGGGGTCACCGGTGCCGTTGGCCTCGGTGCCACCCGTGATGTCGTCGTTGGGACGCTCGCGACGGCTGAGCCGGAGAACGCGAAGGCTCTCGTGCCGGGCCGTGGTCGAAAGCCACCCGGCCAACTGTTCTGGATCGCGCAATCGACCGAGATGCTCGACCAACCGCAGCCAGGTGGTCTGGAAGACGTCCGCGGAGTCCGCGTGGGCGAGACGGTGCCCGCGCGCGACCGCCCAGACCAATCGTGAATAGCGATCGACAAGCTGGTTCCACGCACCCTGGTCCCCACCGGCAGCGTCCCGGACCAGGTCGGTCGTCGTCGGGTCGGCGGCCACGGGACGACCCTACTGGTCGCGATGGGCCACGCCCGGGAAGTCGTCGGTGACGGATGCGGGCCCCCGAGAATGTGGCGTTCCCGGCGCCAGCGTGTGCCGAACCCGCACCCGTCACCCCCCGTAGTCATTGATCTCACCGGCCCGGCCCCTCTACACCGGCCGCACGAGGGTTCGACGCCCCCGCCGCCGCCACTTGGCCGCCGAGATCCGGACGACGCGGTCCCTGCGAAAGGCCCGCTCACGGTCGGAGATCTGGCCCGCGCCACGCTCGGATGCGGCCACGACGGGTCGTCGATACGTCACCTTGACCCCCACGCCGTCCGTCCGATCACGACACGGCGGGGGCTCCCTGACCGCGGGATGCTGGTACATCCACTCCTACAGAGCAGCCAACCCGCCTGGTGATACCTCCGGGCCGGACCGCGGCATGGGTCAGTCTGGCTTACGCCGACGACCGAACATGATCTCGTCCCAACTGGGCACAGTAGGCCGGCGAGACCGCGACGAGCTGACCCGGCCGGAACTCGCGGCTGGCTCTGCTGCTCGCGGATCGTGGGCCGGGCTCGGAGTCGACGGGGCGAAGAACGCGGCCTCTCGCGGGTCCTGGCGTGGGCGCTGCGCGGGTGAAACACCGTCGCGTTGATCGTCGATCTCGACGCGGCTGGCGATGTCGGTGAGCCGCAACCGATCGCTGGTCGTGTCGTCGAGTCGACCCGATCCGTTCGGTCGCCGGCGCTCGCCGCTGCGGCGTTGCCGCCGGCCCGTGACGGGAATCGGCCCGGTCGGTTCCTCGTCGGCTGGGTCCGCACTGCGTGAGTCGATCTCTGCGAGCTCCAGATCGGTCAGCTCCAGTTCAACCGGCCGGTCGGTCACGATCACCACCTGCGCGGGCAGATCGGGGTGATCCTCGACATCGTCGAACGGGTCGGAATCAGGGAGCTCATCGGCTCTGGCGCCGGCGACAACCGACAGTCGGGTCGGTCCAGGCTGACTGACAGGCGCCGGCGGCCGTTCGCCGGCGACGGCCCGAGCCTGCTCGTCGTCGGGAGCCACTGAGCGGCCGGCCGGATCGAAGGCGAATCGTGCTGCCTCGTTGTCGGCACCGTCCGGCCAGGTAGCGCTGACCTGCCACCGCCCGTCATCGCGTCGCCAGGCATCCCACTGCACCAGGTCAGGATCGACGTCGATTCCGGCGACCCAACGGGCCACGGCGTCCTCGAGGGTCGGCGTCGGACCGTCGCCGCCGGCGCGCCGAACAGTCGCCCGGCGGGCCCGCCCGGCGACATACTCGCGCTCGGCGAGCACCGGACCGGCGTAACGCAGGACGCGATCCAACGGCACGGCTGCTGCGGCGGCCACCGATTCGACACTCTCACCGCCGCGAATGCGTGCCTGGATGTCTCGGGGCCGCACCTGGCTGTCCATCTGGATCTCCAATTGCCCCAGGCGTGCGCGGTCGCCACGCATCGCGGCGTGTAGCCGTTCGTCGACGAGAAGAGCCATCGGGGCGTCGTCGCCATCGGGGCGGAGGATGAGGCGGGTACCGTCATCACTCACCGCGACCAGTCGCAGCTCCCGCATCCTCGAACCTCCCGTGCACGGCTGCGCCCATCGTGACCTGCGGCGGCGCCGCGACCAAGCCGCCATGCCGGGCGAGGCGGGAATCCTTCGCCAAACGTCAATCGCCGAGTATCCGGTCGAGATACTCGTTGCCCATCAACCCGGTGGGATCGACTCGGGCTTTGACCCGTCGGAAATCAGCCAGGCGGGGACAGGCTTGGTCCAGGTACGCCGCGCCGCGGGTGTGCAGCTTGCCCCAATGGGGCCGGCCGCCGTAAGAGGCGAACAGCTCCTCCGCGGCGGCGAACCAGCCTCGATAGTCGGTCCGCGGGTAGGCATGGCAGGCGATGTACACCGTCTCGCGGTCGTAGGCGGTCGACAACCAGACGTCGTCCGGCGGTGCGAAGCGCACCTGCACCGGGAACGCGATCCGCCAAGGGCCCAGCATGGTCAGTCGGCGGAACTCGCGGATCGCGGCGACGGCGACCCGCCGAGGCACCGCGTATTCCATTTCGTGGAAGCGCACCCGGCGAACGCTGGTGAAGACCGCCGGGGCGGCGTCGATGTATTCACGAGTCGAGATCAGCCGTGCCGCGACGGTGTTCACGAAGGGCGTGTAGCGGGGGGCCGCTCTGGTGAACCGCTGGACTAGTCCGACTCCGTAGTTCTCGATGACATCGGTCCACCATGCCCGCGACGTGGACAGCGGCCGGAGCGGCTCGTCGGTCCGGCTGTAGCGCTTGATCAGCACGGCATCGGTGAACGGCAACCAGTGCACGTCCACGTGCTCATTCGCGGCGTACTCGTCGAAACGCTCGAGCAGGTCGTCCAGCTGTCCGGGCTCCTCGACGGCATGCAACCGGAAGGCACGCTCCACGCGGAAGGTCACCGACGTCACGATGCCGAGTGCGCCGAGCCCGAGCCGGCTGGCCTGGAACAGGTCCGGCTCGTCGTCTGCACAGCAGTGCACGAGCGAACCGTCGGGAAGTGCGATCTCGAGAGCGACAACCAGCGCGGACAGGCCCGCGGACGCCCGGCCGGAACCGTGCGTACCGGTGGCGACGGCTCCGGAGACCGTCTGAGAGTCGATGTCGCCCATGTTGGCCAGACCGAGCCCGCGCCGCGCCAGGTCGGCGTTCAAGACCCGCAGTGGTGTGCCGGCCGCGACCGTCACCGTGCCATTACCGCTGGCGGCATCGACCTCCGTCCCGAGGACACCGGTGAGGTGATCAAGGCGGACATGCACGCCGTCGGTGGCTGCTATCGGACTGAAGCTGTGCCCTGCTCCTAGCGGCTTGACCCGCAGACCGTCGCGGCGCGCCGCCGACAGCACGGCGGTGACCTCGGCGGGGTCCGCCGGCACGGCGATGCGTGCCGGGCGGCATGAGGTGGTCTGTGCCCAGTTGGTCCATTGGGTCGGGCGGCCGGTCACGACGGCGCACTCTCGCGCGCCCGATCAGGTCGACGTCGGTCGATGAAGGCACCGGTCAGACACGCCACAGCTGCGGAGACGCCGAAGGCGATCGCGACGAGGTATGCGGATGAGGCGCCGTACCCGTCGACGATTCGGCCGGACACGGCAGCGCCGGCGGACACGCCGACGTTGAGCGCGGTCGAGATCCAGGCGAAGCCCTCGGTGAGTCGGCTTGGCGGAACTACCGCTTCGACCAGTGAGAAGCCGGCGATGAGGGTCGGGGAAATGGCCAGCCCGGCGGCGAACAGGACGGCGGCCAGCACGACGACCGGCCCGACGATCGGCAACGGCAACAGCGTCACTGCCATCAGGGCTTGGCCGACGACGAAGCGTCGACGCGGACCGGATCGCACCCGGGCCGCGCCGACCACCAGACCAGACACCAGACTGCCGAACGCGTAGATGGCAAGCAGCGGACCGGAGGCCTCGATCACACCGGCTGCTTCGGTGAAGGCCACGGTCACGACCTCGACGCTGCCGAAGATGCCGCCCATCAACGCGAACGTCAGCACGATCCAGGCCAACGACGCCACCGGGAGTCGATCGACCGCGACGTGGCGGGTCCGTGGCTGCGGCGGGGGCTCGGTGCTCCGCTGGGCGGCGAACAACAAGCCGCCGCCCACCGTCAGCAGCAACGTGCAGGCCACACCGGAAGCGGGATGCACGCTCGTGGCCAGGATCGTGGCGATCACCGGCCCGAAGACGAACACCACCTCGTCGAGGACGGACTCCAGCGCATAGGCCGTGTGCAGCAGCGGCGAGCCACTGTAGAGGCGCGCCCATCTGGCCCGGACCATGGCGCCGAAGCTGGGCAGCGTCGCTCCAGCCAGACCGGCGGTGACCAGAAGCCCAGCCAGTGGCGCGCTGCCGAGCAGCACGATGAACAGCCCGAGGCTCAGACCATGCAACGCCAGAACCGGACGCAGCATCCGACCCTGGCCGAACTGGTCGGCGAGCCGCGCCTGGAACGGTGCGGCCGCCGCCTGAGCGAGAAGGGCTGCAGCCGCGACCACGCCCGCCCGCCCGTACGAGCCGCTTTCGGCCGATACCGCGAGGACGATGCTGATACCCAGCATCGACATCGGCAGCCGGGCAACCAACCCGCTGGCCGAGAAGGCAAAGGCACCGCTCGGGCGCAACACCTCGACGTATGGCCCGAGCACGTCGTCAGCCTCGCACGCTGTGATGACAGGATCGGCGGGTGAGCATTCCCGGACGCTCCGTCGATCCCTACCAAGCGCTTCTGGTGGTGTCCTTCGGCGGACCGGACCGGCCAGCCGACGTCCTGCCCTTCCTCGAGAACGTCACCCGTGGTCGAGGCATCTCCCGCGAGCGGCTCGTTGAGGTCGCCGGCCACTACCTCGCCCGGGGCGGGCGCAGCCCGATCAACGACCAGAATCGCGCCCTGGTCGCCGCGCTGCAGCACGAGCTCGAGCAGGCAGGCCTCTCGTTGCCCGTCTACTGGGGAAACCGCAACTGGCACCCGTATCTGGCCGAAGAGCTGGCCAGGATGCGCGACGACGGCATCCGCCGCGCCGTGGTCTTCCTGACGAGCGCCTACTCCTCGTACTCGGGCTGCCGGCAGTACCGGGAGGACCTCGCTGCCGCCGTGGCCGCGGTCGGGCCGGCGGCACCGACATTGGATCGGCTCCGCCACTGCTTCGACCACCCGGGTTTCGTCCGGGCCAACGCCGACAGCGTGGCGGGCGCGCTCGGCGACCTGCCGCGCGGTGTCGCCGAAACCGCCCGGCTGGTGTTCGTCACCCATTCGATCCCGGTCGCCATGGCAGAGAGCTCTGGTCCGGGCGGTGGCTGCGTACGTGGCGCAGCACCGAGCCGTCGCGGCCGCCGTGGCCGCCGACATCGAGCGGCGGACCGGAGTGCGGCATGGATTCGACCTGGCATATTGCTCCCGAAGCGGCGCTCCCCGAGAGCCGTGGCTCGAACCCGATGTGAACGACCACCTCAAGGCACTCGCGCCAGAGGTCGATGGGGTCGTTCTCGCCCCGATCGGCTTTGTGTCAGACCACATGGAAGTCGCGTTCGACCTGGACACCGAGGCGCTCGGCACGGCGCGCGAGCTGGATCTACCCGCTGCTCGCGCCGCAACGGCAGGAACCCATCCGGCCTTCGTCGCCGCCGTCATCGACATTCTCCTAGAGCGGGCGGCGATCGAGCGCGGGGAACCGGTGGGCCGGGCGAGCATCGGCTCACCTGGACCATCGCACGACGTGTGCCCAGCGAATTGCTGCCCGAATCCGCGAGGGCCCAGGCCGGCCTTGTGCGGGATGTCGGCGTGACCGCGAATCCGCAGGCGCTCCTCGGCCTGGCGGTCAGCGTGGCGCACGATGCCGGGCGACTCGTCCGGGATCGGCGCGCCGCCGTGGAGCGGATGGCTGTGGCCGCGACCAAGTCGTCTCCCACCGACGTGGTCACCGAGTCCGACACGGCCGCCGAGGCGCTGATCCGTGATCGGTTGTTGGGCGCGCGCCCCGACGACGGGCTGCTGGGCGAGGAGGGTGGATCAGTCACCGGGCGCTCGGAGGTCGTGTGGGTGGTCGACCCGATCGATGGAACCGTCAACTACCTCTACGGCCTGCCGGAGTACGCGGTGTCGATTGCGGCTCAGGTCGACGGTGCGTCGGTCGTCGGCGTCGTGCACAACCCGTCCAGGGCGCAGACGTGGACGGCCGTTCGCGGAGAGGGAGCCGCCCTGGACGGCCGGCCGATCCGCGAGTCGGGCTGCGACCGGCTGGACAACGCGTTGATCGCCACGGGATTCGGCTACGACGCGCGTCGCCGCGCGCGGCAGGCCGAAGTGCTGCGGCACGTCCTGCCGAGGGTCCGAGACATCCGCCGGGCCGGTTCCGCGTCACTCGACCTCTGCGCCGTAGCCAGTGGACTCGTCGACGGGTTCTACGAGCGCGGCCTCGCGCCATGGGACCTGGCCGCCGGGAGGCTGATCGCCGAAGAGGCCGGCGCCGTCGTCGCCGGGATCAGCGGACGCGCGGCTGGCCCGGACCTGGTGATCGCCGCCGGACCGGCACTCTTCCCCGCCCTGCACGACCTGCTGGAGCCACTCGGCGCCGACCGCGACGCCTGACAAGGAGGCGAGGAGCGGCGGGGACGGGGGTGCCGGCTCGCAGCGGCAGCTGAGGAGCGGCGGGGGCTTGCGTGCCAGCTCGCTGAAGGAAAGCGGAGGAGCGGCGGGGAGATGCCGGCTCAGGTGTGGTGGGCGTAAACGGCCGACGAAGTCGGCCGCGGGCGGAGCCGGCATCTCCCCGCCGCGACGACCCAGCGCGACGACCCAGCCGCGACGACCCAGCCGCGGCAACCCAGCGCAACTCAGGAGCGGACGCGCCGGCCGGACCGCCACGCCTCGGCGAGCGGCACTTTGGCCCCCATCCGCAGCACCGCACCCTCGTAGACGCGGCCGGCGACGGCGATCAGGGCGGCGATCAGCGCGAGCATCAGCACGACGGCGAGGCCGATATCCCACAGGGCGGCGTCGCCCCGGGCCATCCGGATCGGCATCGCCAGGGCGCTCACCGGCGGTATCAACGAGACGACCAGCGGCCCGGTTCCGCTGGCGTTGAAGAACACGTAGAAACTGGCGAAGAAGGAGACCATTGCGAGCATCGTCAACGGCGTGGTCGCGTTCTGTAGCTCCTCCTGACGGGACACCCGCGCCGCGGCGGCTGCGGACAGGCAGGCGTAGGCGATGTAGCCGAGCACGAACCAGCCAAGGACGAGCATGATCGGTTGCAACATCGACGCCTCGAAGGCTATCGAGCCCATGAGAGCAGCGGCGGCCACCGACACCGCGGCGATCACGAACAGTTGGGCCAGCCCGAGGACCCCGATGCCGAGAACCTTGCCGGCGAGCAGTGTTCGCGCGGGAATCGCGGACAGGAGGACCTCGACCACCCGGCTGGACTTTTCTTCGACCACGCCGAGCGCAACCCAGAACCCGTACCCCAACAGCTGACCGTAGAGGACCAGCGCGCCGATGAACGCGATCGTTCCTCGGGTGTTTCTCTCGTCAGCCGCCGGGTCGAGGGTGACGGTCTGCAGCTCCGCCGTGTCCAGTGCGGATGCGACCTGTTCTGGATCCAGCCCGGCATCGGTGAGGGCCTGGGTGCCGGCGACGGAGCTGTGCGCGTTCTCCAGCACCGCCCGCAACGAGGGCGCGAGCTCTCGTTCGACGACGACCGAATCCGCGTCGAGATAGGCGTCGAGGTCGCCGTCGAGGATCATCTGCTCGGCCTGATCGGTGTCCGCTACGTCCACGGGGGCGAGGTCGAGATCGCTGAGCTCGGCCTGGTCTTCGGCGACGGCTTGAATCGCGGGACCATTCGGTCCGACAAAGGCGACTGTGTACTCGTCGGCGCCGAAGTTGAGCGCCCTCGGGAACACGATCACCAGCACGATGATGCCGATGGTGATCGCGGTCGAGACAAAGAACGACCGGTCCCGGGCCCGTTGCATGAACTCCCGGCGAGCGACCAGGAGGGCGGCCTCGCGGAACGACAGCGCTCGCGACATCAGGCGGCGGCCTCCGCATCGTCGGACGGACGCTCTTCGGAGACGACTTCGCGGAACAACTCGACCAAGGTGGGTTCTGCGGTAGTGAACTGGTGGACCGGACCGAGCCGCTGTGCGGCGGCGAGGAGAAGCTGATCGTCGGCACCGGCCGGCAGCTCGAACAGGGCCGGCCCGCTGTCGCGGCCGTGGTCGAGAACGGTGGCTCCGCGAACCGACGCCGCGAGCTGGTCGGGCCACCCAGGAGCGGCCTCGACGAGAACCTGGAATCGGCGTGAACCGGTGACGCCGCGCAACTCCGCGACCGTGCCGTCGGCGACGAGGCGGCCGGCCCGGATGATCCCGACGGCATCGCACAGCCGCTCGACGAGGTCGAGCTGGTGGCTGGAGAAGACCAGCGCGGCGCCGGCGTCGACCCGCTCGCGCAGGATGGTGGCCATGGAGTCGACGCCGACCGGGTCCAGGCCGCTGAACGGCTCGTCCAGCACCAGCACGGTCGGGTCGTGCACCAGCGCGGCCGCGAGCTGGACGCGTTGCTGATTGCCCAGGGACAGCTGCTCGACCCGGTCCCCGGCGCGCTCGGCCAGGCCGAACCGGTCCAGCAGCGCACGGGCGGATCGCGCCGCCGCCGCCGCGGGGGTGCCGCGCAGCTGAGCCAGGAACACGAGCTGCTCGAGCAGATACATCTTCGGGTAGAGCCCTCGCTCCTCGGGCATGTAGCCGAACCCGCGGCGGGCCTCGGGCCCCAGCCGCTGGCCTTGCCAGCGCACTTCTCCAGCGTCGGCGTCCAGCACGCCGAGCACGATGCGCATGGCAGTCGTCTTTCCGGCGCCATTTGTGCCCACGAAGCCGTACATTTGACCGGGCCGGACAGTGAGGGAGAGGTTGTCGAGGGCGACCACTTGGCCGTATCGCTTGGACAACCGGTCCAGCTCGAGCACCACGCCTCCTGTGTCGATGCGTCCGGACGGCAGCTCGACCCCAGAACGGTACCTGCCCGGACAGTCGGGAGGATCTTCAACCGGCCCGGCGGGGCGTAGCCCCGTTCGACGCCTCGGTGAGGCAGAATTCGCGCCGCAGTTCGGGCACAACCAGCGCCCCCCATGCGTTACCAGGGTCACGGTCCTACCGGACTGAGGAGGTGGAGTGACGAGGAACCCGAGCGAGGAACGAGCGAGGGTCCGAGTACGACCATCAAATAGACAACCCGCCCACGAAGGGGGCTGACGTTATGGCAACCGACTACGACGCCCCTCGAAAGACCGACGACGAGCTGTCCGAGGACTCGATCGAGGAGCTCAAGAATCGCCGGATGGACACCATCTCGGGCATGGTCGACGTCGATGAGGCAGAGCTTGCCGAGTCATTGGAACTGCCCGGTGCCGACCTGTCCAACGAGGAACTGGCCGTCCGGGTGCTGCCTCGGCAGGCCGACGAGTTCACCTGTTCCCAATGCTTCCTGGTTCACCACCGCAGCCAGCTGGCACGGGAGAACAAGGGCGTGCTGGTCTGCCGCGACTGCGCCGCCTGATCGCTAACGAACCGTGTCGCGAGCGGCGGACAGCGCCGCAACCAGCGTGTCCGGATGGCGGGTGGACACCAGCCAGTACGGCACCGGGTCAGCCGGGTCGTCGACCACGACGCGGACCATCGGGCGGATGTACCCCCGGATGAGGAAAAACGCCCGCGGATCTGCCTCGGGTCCTCGGGCCGTTCGGGCGGCAGCAGGGTCCAGTGCTGTGATACCGCCAACCGCCCACAGCGGCAGTCGGGCCCGGCCGGCGACGAAGCCGGCTGGGCCGACAGCCACCACTACTCGCCCGTACGCGACCAGCCCAGCGACGGAGGCGAGCAGTACACCGACCGCTACCGGCACCGACACCCGCGGGCCGTACACGTGCTGGATCGCGAGCCAAACGGACCCGGCGGTCACCATCGGAAGCAGCCACCAGGTAGCGGGTACCCACAGCCGCTCGCGGTACCCACTCACCCGCGCAGGGTCCCACCATCGCCTCGCCGGACCGCGGGTAGGGTCACGATTCGTGGACCGGGAAGTCGACAGGCCCGTCGTTGGTCTGGTCGATGTCCTGATCACCCGGCTGGACGACACCGTCCCCCTGCCAACCTACGCACACCCGGGCGACGCCGGCGCGGACCTGGTGACGACCGTCGACGTGACACTCGGACCCGGCGAACGGGTCATGGTGGGGACGGGAATCGCCGTGGCCCTGCCCGACGGTTATGCGGCTTTCGTTCATCCCCGATCCGGGCTCGCACATCGACTCGGCGTCAGCATCGTCAACACCCCAGGAACAGTCGACGCCGGCTACCGTGGCGAGATCACCGTCGTCCTGGTCAACCATGACCTGCGTGAGACGGTGGTCTTCCACCGGGGGGATCGGATCGCCCAGCTGGTCGTCCAGCGGGTGGAGCGGGTGCGGTTTCGCGAGGTCGTCCAACTGCCTGAGTCGGATCGCGGCGCGGGCGGGTACGGGTCGACGGGCCTCACGACGACTGGCCGTGAGGGGAGACCGTGATGGTGTTTCGACGCCGCCGCCAGCGCGGTGAGGACGACAGCAGCCTCGAGGTACCAACCGTCGAAGCGGAACCGGAGCCGATCGAGCAGCCGGGGAAGACATCGCGCCCGGACGGGCCGTTCGACAGTACCGAGATGGATCTGGCGGGCTCGGACGTCAGCCGGGTCGATCTGGGCGGGATGTTGGTGCGCCCGGGGGACGGCATGCGCGTTCAACTCCAGGTCGACGAACGATCCGGAACGGGCACCGGCGTCATGATCGTCGACGCAGAGGCCGCGGTCGCGATGATCGCGGTGGCGGCGCCTCGCACCTCCGGGCTGTGGGACCAGACCCGCAGTCAGATCGCGGCCGACGCCGCCAACCGCGGAGGGACCGCGCAGGAGGCCCCCGGACCGTTCGGCACCGAGATCCGCATGGTCGTCCCGGTGACGTCGTCGGAGGGCAAGAAGGCGGTGCAGGCGTCGCGAGTGGTCGGCATCGACGGGCCACGGTGGATGCTCCGGGCGACGTTCCTCGGCGCCGCGATCACCGACGCGAAGATCTTTGCGCGACTCGTCGGTGTGGTCCGCCAGACCGTCGTCGTGCGCGGTGACCGGCCGATGGCGCCGGGCGATGTGATCACCCTGCGAGCACCGCAGCGGACAGAGCCCGAACCACCGGCTCAGGACGAGTAGGCTGGTTGGACGTGAGCGATGGACGTGCTGGCCCGAGCGGCGTGTGGCGCGCGCTGACCCGCTGGGCATCCTCGGAGAGCGAGATAGACGCGGCGGCGCTGCGCAAGGACGCCCAGGTCTCCGGTTGCGTGTCGCTGGCTCAGGTGGGCGATCGCGAACGGGCGCGGGTCCGGGGCGTCCTGCACACTGTCACACTGCAGCCGCGGGCGGGTGTCCCGGCGCTCGAGGCAGAGCTCTACGACGGTTCGGACCTGCTCACCTTGATCTGGCTGGGCCGTCGGCGTATCGCCGGGGTCGACTGCGGCCGAGGGCTGGTCGCAGCTGGACGGGTGACAACGGTCGACGGCCGCCGGGTGATGTACAACCCCGACTACGTCCTGCTGCCCGCGGGCACGGCGTGACCAAACCGCGGCCGAGTCTCTTCGACGCGATCGCCTCGGACGAACGGTTCCAGGTCCGAACAGCGCTCGGCCCAGGCGCATTCCTCGATGCCGGCCTGCCGCTGGCACTGTTCACAGTGGTTTACACGGCGTTCGGCCGGGACTTGATGCTGTCGCTGTGGATCGCCGTCGCCGCTGGCGTCGTGCTGGCGGTCATCCGCCTGCTACGTCGCGACCCCTTGCAGAACGTCCTGGCCGGCTTCCTGGGTGTCGGCATTGCCGCATTCCTCGCCGCACGAACCGGTCGGGCTGAAGACGTCTTCCTGCCGGGCCTGCTGGTCAACCTCGGATATGGGCTGGCCTTTCTGGTTTCCATCCTGGTGCGCTGGCCGCTGCTCGGGGTATTCGTCGGCTTGGTCTCCGGGCAGGGCATGTCCTGGCGGAACGACCCGGACCTCGCGCGGGCCTACGCCCGGGCGAGCGCGTTGTGGGTGGGCATGTTCGCGCTGCGTCTCGTCGTTCAGGTTCCGCTGTACCTGGCCGGCGATGAACAGCTGGGCTGGCTGGCCGGGGCGCGGCTGGTGATGAGCTGGCCGCTGTTCCTGCTCGTCGCGTACGTATCGTGGCTGATCGTTCGGCCCGCATATCGTGCGCACGCCGAGCAGCTCGCCGGCGACGGAGCGCGCTGAGCAGGTACGGCAGAGCGCTCGATCTGCGGGGCTTCCCTGGTCAGTTGACTCGACCGCGGACGGGCTGATCCGCGCTCTCATCTGCCCGACGGGTACGGGTCAGCGGCTGGGTGCGGCGTGCGGCGATAGCAGGTCTTCGAGCTGCTGCTCCCGATCAGACGAGGCGACGAACAGTAGCTCGTCGTGTGCCTCGAGGGGGAGGTCGGGCAGGGGCGCGTGGACATGCTTGCCGCGGATCACCGAGACGAGAGTCGTGTCGACCGGCCAGGCGACGTCGGCGATGGCGGTGCCGACGATGGGGGAGTCGTCTGGGAGGGTGAGTTCCACCAGATTCGCCTCGTTTTGCCGGAAGGTGAACAGCCGGACCAAGTCCCCGACGCTGACCGCCTCCTCTACCAGGGCACTCATGATCCGGGGCGTCGATACCGAGACGTCCACCCCCCAGGACTCGTTGAACAGCCACTCGTTCTGCGGGTGATTGACCCGAGCGACGACGCGAGGGACCCCGAACTCGGTCTTGGCCAGCAGCGACACGACGAGGTTGGCCTTGTCGTCACCCGTGGCGGCGATCACCACGTTGCAGCGCTCGAGGCCCGCCTCCTCCAACCGGGACAGCTCGCACGCGTCGGCGAGCAGCCACTCGGCATCTGGAACCGAGGCGGCTCGAATGGCCTTGGGCTCCCTGTCGATGAGCAGCACTTCGTGGTCGTTGTGCAGCAGTTCGGCTGCGATGGAACGTCCGACGTTCCCGGCTCCGGCGATCGCCACACGCATCAGACCTCGACCCCCGGAGCGGTTTGGAAGATCTCGGCGATCCGTTCGGTCTCGTCCATCCGCATGATCACATGTACGAGGTCACCCTCCTGGACGACGGTGTCCTCCTCCGGCACGATTCCCTCGCCGAACCGAGACAGGAAGGCCACCCGGGCTCCGGCCGCGGCCTCGAGCGCTGACACCGGGCGTCCGACCCACTCGCTGGTGACGTGCACCTCGGCCAGCCGGATCGTGCCGGTTGGATCGACCCACTCCGTCTCGGCGCCCTCCGGGAGTAGCCGACGCAGCATCTGGTCGGCAGTCCACCGCACCGTGGCCACCGTCGGAATTCCCAGTCGCTGATACACCGCCGCCCGACCCGGGTCGTAGATACGGGCCACCACGCTTTCGACGCCGAAGGTCTCCCGCGCCACGCGGGCGGCGAGGATGTTGGAGTTGTCACCGCTGCTGACCGCTGCGAACGCCTCGGCCTGTTCGATCCCGGCCTCGCGAAGAACATCGCGATCGAAGCCGATCCCGGCTACCGTCCGTCCTTCGAAACCTGCCGGAAGGCGTCGGAAGGCATCGGAGTTCTGGTCGATCACGGCCACCGTGTGCCCCCTGGACTCCAGGATCTGTGCGAGCGACGAGCCGACCCGTCCGCAGCCCATGATGACGACGTGCACAGTGGTCCTTCCACGAGTCGTGCGCACCGGAGGCCGCCGAGCCGGCGGCCTCCCGACGACGTTACACGGACGACCAACGCAAGCTGGCCATAGCATTTTCGATCGTGGCAAGCGTGAGCGACATTGCCCGCCGGCTGCTGATCGGGCGCAAGCTGGCCAGCAGCCGGCTGGACCACACCCTGCTGCCCAAACGGGTGGCACTGCCGGTCTTCGCCAGCGACCCCCTCTCGTCGGTCACGTACGCCACCCAGGAGATCCTGGTCATCCTGACCCTGGCGGGTCTGTCCTACCTGTACTTGGCGCCGTGGGTCGCCCTCGCCGTCGTGGTGCTGCTCGTCGTGGTGGTGCTCTCGTACCGCCAGCTGGTACACGCCTACCCAACCGGCGGCGGCGACTACGAAGTCGCTGCAACCAACCTCGGTTCCAACGCCGGCCTCGTCGTTGCCAGCGCGTTGCTCGTCGACTACGTACTGACCGTCGCGGTGTCCGTCTCGGCCGGTGTGGACAACCTCATCTCGGCGGTGCCCGCGCTGAGCGACCGGCGGGTGGGCATCGCGCTGGTCGTGGTGATAGTCGTGGCGGCTTTGAACCTGCGCGGGATCAAGGAGAGCGGGCGCGCGTTCGCCGTGCCCACCTATCTTTTTGTCGCGGGCGTCGTGTCGATGATCCTCTGGGGGCTCGGCAGAACCGTTCTCGGCAACCCGCCGATCGCGGAAAGTGCACAGTACGGCGTCGAAGCCGAGATGAGCGGGCTCGGTGGCATCGCGGTCGTCTTCCTGGTGCTGCGCGCGTTCGCATCCGGATGTACCGCCCTCACCGGGGTGGAGGCGATCGCGAACGGCGTTCCGGCGTTCCGGAAGCCGAAGAGCAAGAACGCGGCGACGACCCTGGCCCTGATGGGCGGGCTGTCCATCCTGATGTTCAGCGGCATCACCGCGCTGGCATTGATCTCCGACGTCCGCTACACGGAGAACCCGTGCGACCTGGTCGGCTTCGACTGCGAAGCCACTCCGCAGCCCACGGTGGTCGCCCAGGTGGCGGCCGCAGTCTTCGGTGACGGGACACTGCCCTTCTTCTACATCCAGGCGGCGGCGGCACTCATCCTCGTCCTGGCGGCGAACACGGCCTTCAACGGGTTCCCGCTGCTGGGTTCGATCCTTGCCCAGCACCGCTACGCGCCACGGCAGCTGCACACCCGCGGTGACCGGCTGGTCTTCAGCAACGGCATCGTGCTGCTGTCGGTCTTCGCCGGATTGCTGATCTTCGCCTTCGACGCTTCCGTCACACGGCTGATCCAGCTGTACATCGTTGGCGTGTTCACGGCGTTCACGCTCGGTCAGACCGGCATGGTGAGGCACTGGAACGCCGTGCTCCGGGGTCCACTGTCGGTCGAGCAGAAGCGTCGCGTCCTGCGGTCCAGAGTGATCAACACGATCGGAGCGGTCCTGACCGGAACGGTCCTGATCATCGTGACCATCACCAAGTTCACTCACGGCGCGTGGATCGTCTTCGTCGCCATGCCGGTGCTGTTCCTGCTCATGCGAGGAATCCGTCGTCATTACGACCAAGTCAGCGCCGAGCTGGCAGTAGGCGGGGACGAGCATCCCGATGCGGCGCTGCTGCCCTCGCGCGTGCACGCCATCGTGCTCGTGTCGACGATCCACAAGCCGACCTTGCGGGCGTTGGCCTATGCGCGGGTCGGCCGGCCCGACGTGCTCGAAGCGGTGACGGTGAACGTCGACCTCGGCGAGACCAGGGCGCTCACCGACGAATGGGATCGGCGCAACCTCCCGGTCCCGCTGAAGGTGCTCGACTCGCCGTATCGGGAGATCACCCGGCCGATCGTCGACTACGTCAAGAACATTCGACGAGCCAGCCCGCGCGACGTCGTCACCGTGTACATACCGGAGTACATCGTGGGCCGCTGGTGGGAGCAGCTGCTGCACAACCAGAGCGCGTTGCGGCTCAAGGGCCGGCTGCTGTTCACGCCGGGTGTCATGGTCACGAGCGTGCCATGGCAGCTGGAGTCGGCCGACGCAGCGTCGAAGCAGGACGACAACGGCGCGGCACCTGGCGCGGTTCGGCGCGGCGAGGTCGTCGTGGCCCGGCGCCGTTCGAGGCAGGGTTGACATTCGGGGCGGCATGAAGCTGAGGATCTTCACCGAGCCGCATCTAGGTGCCAGCTACCAGCAGCAGCTGCGGGTCGCCCAGGCGGCGGAGGCGTTGGGATTCGACGCTTTCTTCCGCTCGGACCACTACCTCGGGATCGGTCCGGACGGTCGTGCCGGCATGCCCGGACCGACCGACTCGTGGGTGACGCTCGGCGCGTTGGCCGAACAGACCGACCGGATCCGGCTCGGCACGCTGGTGAGCCCGGTCACGTTCCGGTGGCCCGGCCCGTTGGCGATCTCGGTTGCTCAGGTCGACGTGATGAGCGGCGGGCGGGTCGAGCTCGGCCTGGGCGCCGGTTGGTACACGGAGGAGCACGCCGCCTACGCGATCCCGTTCCCGCCCACGCGGGAGCGCTTCGACATGCTCGAGGAGCAGTTGGCAATCGTGACCGGCTTGTGGGAGACGACACCCGGTCAGCGCTTCAACTACTCCGGGAAGCACTACACGATCGTGGACTCCCCGGGCCTGCCGAAGCCGGTCCAGCAGCCACGACCACCGGTGATCATGGGCGGGAGTGGACGGGCTCGCTCAGCGGCACTGGCGGCGCGATACGCCGACGAGTACAACGTGGCTTTCGCACCGGCGGAGAAGATCTCGGCCGCCTTCCACGGAGTGCAGGCAGCCTGTGCCGACGCGGGGCGGCCGGCGGCATCGATGCGCTATTCGGTGGCGCAGACGGTCTGCTGCGGACGCGATCACGCCGAAGTCTCCCGGCGCGCGGACGCAATCGGCCGAGACGCGGCCGAGCTTCGGGAGAGCGGGCTGGGCGGGACGCCGGGCGAGCTGGTCGATCGGATCGGTGAATACGCCGAGCTCGGCGCATCCACCGTCTACCTGCAGCTGCTCGACCTCGACGACCTCGACCACCTCGAGCTGATCGCCGACACAGTGCTGCCCCAGGTGTGAAATGACCACGTTCACCACCCCTATGGGTACATCACCAGGCTTGCCGGCCTGGTGATGTACGTCTTCGCCTGGTGGTGGACCGAGTCCGTCACCGAGTGACGACGGCGGCGATCTGGGCAAGGATCTGGGCAGGGCGGACGAGAGGACGGTGGACACGATGGCCACGAGCCTGGACAGCTTCGGCGCCAAGGGACAGTTGAAAGTCGGCGACGCCTCGTACGAGATCTACCGCCTGGATGCCGCGGGAGACGCGGCGCGGCTTCCGTACAGTCTGAAGATCTTGCTGGAAAACCTGCTGCGGACCGAGGACGGCGCGAACATCACCGCCGACGACGTGCGGAGCCTGCTCGGCTGGGATGAGAACGCCGAGCCCAGCGTGGAGATCCAGTTCACCCCGGCGCGAGTCATCATGCAGGACTTCACCGGTGTGCCGGCGGTCGTGGACCTCGCGACCATGCGCGAGGCGATGACGGCGCTCGGCGGTGATCCCGGCCGGATCAACCCACTGAACCCGGCTGAGCTGGTCATCGACCACTCCGTGATCGCCGACGTGTTCGGCGCACCGGACTCGTTCGCCCGCAACGTCGAGCTCGAGTACGAGCGAAACCGGGAGCGGTATCAGTTCCTGCGCTGGGGTCAGGGCGCCTTCCAGGACTTCAAGGTCGTCCCGCCCGGCACCGGCATCGTCCACCAGGTCAACATCGAGCACCTCGCGCGCGTGGTGATGGTCCGCGACGGCGCGGCCTATCCCGACACCTGCGTCGGCACCGACAGCCACACCACCATGGTCAACGGGCTGGGCGTCGTGGGCTGGGGTGTCGGCGGCATCGAGGCCGAGGCGGCCATGCTCGGCCAGCCGGTGAGCATGCTGATCCCGCGGGTCGTCGGGTTCAAGCTGTCCGGTGAGCTTCCCGACGGGGCGACCGCCACCGACCTCGTGCTCACCATCACCGAACAGCTGCGCCACCACGGCGTCGTCGGCAAGTTCGTCGAGTTCTACGGGCCCGGAGTCTCTGCCGTCCCGCTCGCCAACCGCGCCACGATCGGCAACATGAGCCCCGAGTACGGGTCGACCATCGCAGCGTTCCCGCTGGACGAGGAAACCATTCGCTACCTCAGGCTGACCGGACGACCGGCCGGGCAGGTCGCGCTGGTGGAGACCTACGCCAAGGAACAGGGCCTCTGGCACGACCCGCAGGCCGAGCCGACGTACTCCGAGCGCCTGGAGCTGGACTTGTCGACGGTCGTGCCGTCGATCGCCGGACCCAAGCGGCCCCAGGACCGGGTATCCCTCACCGACGCGAGAGCGGCCTTCCGAACCGCGCTGCGTGACTACGTCGAGCACCACGACGACCGACCGGACACCGAGCTCGACCACGCGGTCGAGGACACCTTCCCAGCGAGCGACCCGGTCGCAGTGCACCCCGGCAACGGCGGCGAGGACTCGCACCCGCCGATCGAGAGCGCCGCCGAAGGAGCACAAGGCCGCGCGTCGATCCCCACACGGGTGCGGCTGGACGACGGCACCGAGGCCGAGATCGACCACGGTGCGGTGGTCATCGCGGCGATCACCTCGTGCACCAACACGTCGAACCCCAGCGTCATGGTGGGCGCGGCGCTGCTGGCGAAGAAGGCTGTCGACCGTGGCCTGGCCCGCAAACCGTGGGTGAAGACCACGCTGGCGCCCGGCTCGAAGGTCGTCATGGACTACTACGAGCGGGCCGGCTTGACGCCGTACCTGGAGAAGCTCGGCTTCCACCTGGTGGGCTACGGCTGCACCACCTGCATCGGTAACTCCGGGCCGCTGCCCGAAGCGATCTCGGCAGCCGTCGCCGAGAAGGATCTTGCCGTCGTCGCGGTGCTGTCCGGCAACCGCAACTTCGAGGGCCGGATCAACCCGGACGTGAAGATGAACTACCTCGCCTCCCCGCCGCTGGTGGTCGCCTATGCGCTGGCCGGCACGATGGACCTCGATATCACGACCGAGCCGATCGACATGGATCCGGAGGGGCGGCCGGTCTTCCTGCACGACCTCTGGCCCAGTCCGGCCGAGATCGAACAGGTGGTGGAGAGCGCGATCGCCAGTGAGATGTTCACCCGCGACTACGCCGACGTGTTTGCCGGCGACGAGCAGTGGCAGTCGCTCCCGACGCCCTCGGGCGACGTGTTCGAGTGGGATCCCGACTCGACCTATGTGCGGAAGCCGCCCTATTTCGACAGCATGCCGGTGACACCGGAACCGGTGACCGACATCGCCGGCGCGCGGGTGCTCGCCAGGCTGGGAGACTCGGTGACGACCGACCACATCAGCCCGGCGGGCGCGATCAAGGCGGACTCACCGGCCGGTGAATACCTCGCCGAGCACGGAGTTGCGCGTCGTGACTTCAACTCCTACGGATCGCGACGCGGAAACCACGAGGTGATGATCCGCGGCACGTTCGCCAACATCCGGCTGCGCAACCAGATCGCACCGGGCTCCGAGGGCGGGTTCACTCGCGACTTCAGTAGGGAGGACGCTCCCGTCACCACGATCTACGAGGCCTCGACGTCGTACGCCGCCGCTGGCATCCCGCTGGTCGTGCTCGCCGGCAAGGAGTACGGCTCCGGCTCGTCGCGCGACTGGGCGGCCAAGGGAACCGCCTTGCTCGGCGTCCGAGCGGTCATCGCCGAGTCGTACGAACGAATCCACCGGTCGAACCTGATCGGCATGGGCGTCCTCCCACTGCAGTACCCGTCAGGTCAGAACGCCGATTCGCTCGGGCTCACGGGGGAGGAGACCTTCGAGATCACCGGCGTCACCGCGCTAAACGACGGGCAGACGCCGGCCAGCGTGCGCGTGCAGGCCGACGACATCGAGTTCGACGCAGTGCTGCGCATCGACACCCCCGGCGAGGCCGACTACTACCGGCACGGCGGGATCATGCAGTACGTCCTGCGCAGCCTGCTCTGATCCCGGCAGCGGGCTCAGAGCAGGCCGGGGGGCGAAACCTGGTCGGTGACCGCCGGCTCTTCCGTGGGCGATGACTCGGCACGACGATCGGGGCTGCCCATGAGCAGGACACCGCCGGCGAGCACGGCCAGGCTCGCCACGCAAACCCACAGGCCCACCTCGTAATCGCTCGCGCGCAGATCTTGCGGAGACAGGTCGATCGCCTGCAGCAGGATCCAGAGCACCAATGTCGCGAGCCCGACGATCCCGGCGAGGGTGATCACCAGTCGTGATCGGACTAGTCCACCGATCACCCCGATGACCCCGGCCAGAGCCAGCGGGGCCGCCATGGAGGTCCAATACGAGCCGGCCGCCCCACTCACCTCGGTGTCGAAGAGCCGCTGCAGCGGGATCTCGGTGGGCATTCGCCCCGCGAACCAGTCGAGGTAGGCGCTGGCAGCCACGCCCAGCGCGCCGACAGCCCCGATCAGGGCGCCAAGGGTTCGGCGGACCCGGCGGGTGTCCGCCGGGGGACCGGCGATGTCCGTTTGGGAAGCAAGATCCGCCACCACGTCGTCTCCTCTCCCGTTGCTCATCGCCCCTACTGTGCCACTGCAGCCGAGTCGGTCCAGGTAGGCACGCGGCCACGCGAGCAGCTGGCTGGGCAACTACACTCCGGCTCATCTGTCGATCGAGGAGGGCGCGCCGGTGGGTGTTCTCGAGAACGTCCGGGGACCCCGTGACCTGCGTCGCCTCGGCGACGACGAACTGACGGCGCTCGCCGCAGAAATCCGCGACGTTCTGGTGCTGACGTGCTCCCGCACCGGTGGTCACCTCGGCCCGAACCTGGGCATGGTCGAACTGACGATCGCCCTACACCGCGTGTTCGACTCACCGCGCGACCCGATCCTGTTCGACACCGGGCACCAGGCCTACGTGCACAAACTGCTCACCGGCCGCCGCGACCGGTTCGCCACGCTGCGGCAGCAGGGTGGGCTCTCCGGGTACCCCAGCCGATCGGAAAGTGAGCACGACTGGGTCGAGAACTCGCACGCCTCCACCGCGCTGTCGTATGCCGACGGCCTCGCCAAGGGGTTCGCCGTCCGTGGAGAACGCGGCCGGACGGTCGTCGCCGTCGTCGGAGACGGCGCCCTGACCGGCGGGATGGCTTGGGAGGCGTTGAACAACATCGCCGGCGGCCCCAAAGGACTCCCCGGCGAGCGACCCGCGCGTCCGGTCGTCATCGTCGTCAACGACAACGGCCGTTCCTATTCACCCACCGTGGGCGGCGTCGCCGACCACCTGGCGGGACTGCGGACGAACCCGCGGTACGAGCAGGTGCTCGATGTCATCAGAAGGTCGCTGACCCACACACCGCTGGTCGGACCACCGCTGTTCGAGGCGCTGCACGGGATCAAGAAGGGCCTCAAGGACGTGCTGGCGCCGCAAGGGCTGTTCGAGGATCTGGGGCTGAAGTACATCGGACCGGTCGACGGGCACGACCGGGAGGCCGTTGAGCAAGCACTCGCTCGGGCCAAACGCTTCCGTGCCCCCGTGATCGTTCACTGTGTCACCCAAAAGGGGTTCGGCTACGAGCATGCGGTGCGGGACGTCGCCGACCAGATGCACAGCCCACCGGCTCCGTTCGACCCCGTCACAGGGACGGCGGCAACTCGGCCGGGCCGCACGTGGACCGAAGTGTTCAGCGACGCGCTGGTCGGAGCGGGCCGGGAGCGGCCCGGGGTCGTGGCGATCACCGCGGCAATGCTCGGCCCAACCGGTCTGGACGCGTTCGCGCGCGAGTTTCCTGACCGGTGCTTCGACGTCGGCATCGCCGAGCAGCACGCGGTGACCTCCGCCGCGGGCCTGGCGATGGCCGGGCTGCACCCGGTGGTCGCGGTGTACGCGACCTTCCTCAATCGAGCGTTCGATCAGTTGCTGATGGATGTCGCCCTGCACGAGTGCGGAGTGACGTTCGTGCTCGACCGGGCAGGTGTCACTGGCGACGACGGCCCGTCGCACAACGGCATGTGGGACCTGTCGATTCTGCAGGTCGTGCCGGGGCTGCGCATCGCCGCCCCCCGCGACGGCGCGACGCTGGTCAAGCTCCTCGACGAAGCTCTCGACGTCGCGGATGCTCCGACGGTCGTCCGGTTCCCCAAGGGTGTCATCGGGCCCGATCTTCCCGTCGTCGATCATGCGGGCAGCTGCGATGTGCTGGCCCGGTCCGGCCCGAGCGACGTCCTGGTGATCTCGGTCGGAGCCATGGCGGCGGTCGGTGTCGACATGGCCGACCGGCTGGCCGCCCATGGCGTGGGCGTCACGGTCGTCGACCCTCGCTGGGTCAAGCCGGTCGACCCGGCGCTTGTCACCCTGGCCCGCCGCCACCGGCTGGTCGTCACCGTCGAGGACAACGGCCGGGTCGGGGCAGTGGGCGCCGCCATCGCCCAGGAACTCCGCGACGCCGGTCTTCAGGTTCCCGTCCGCGGGTTCGGGCTCCCGCAGCGGTTCCTGTCGCACGCCAAGCGTCCGGCGCTACTTGCCGAGGTGGGGCTGACCGGCCAGGACCTCGCACGCGAGATAGCCGGGCTGATCGCCGCCATCGATGCTCCGTCGCACGAGGACCTGGCCACGCTGCCCGACGAACCACGTTGATCGTCCGCGTGGGGCGGAGGACTCCGGACTGACGACGGCTAGGTTCGCCCTGTGACGATGTCGACGCGGTCGGCCCACGACGGGCGCGTGCCGGCCTGGCTGGACCGTCAGGCCGCCATCGCCGGCCGGTTGCTCGTCCTCGGCCTGGCGATATCGGCGGCGATTTGGCTGGCGCTACAGGTGCGGTTCATCTCGATGGCCGTGGTGCTGGGATTCGCCGAGGTGTCTCTGCTCTGGCCGGCGGTGAAGTGGCTTCGCGCCCGGCGAGTCCCGCAGGCGATCGCCGCCATCCTGTGCGTGGTCGGCTTCCTCGCCCTGTTCGTAGGGCTACTCGTCTTCGTCGTCTCCGAGGTGGTACAGAGCAGCCCGCGACTAGCCGATGCCGTCAGCGGCGCGTTCACGGACATCCTCGGCTGGATCCGCAGCGGCCCCTTCGGCGTGGACACCGAGGCCGTCCAGGACGTGCTCGACGAACTCCAGTCGTCGGTCGGCGACTATGTCGGCAACCTCGGCGCAGGCGTCGCCACCGGCTTGTCGGTCGTGGGCAACGTCCTGACGGTGCTGCTGATCGCCACGTTCTTCGCGATCTTCGCGCTGTCCAGCGGGGATCGGTTGTGGGCCCAGTTCGCTTCCACCTTGACCGTCGATCGCCGCCGCCCGGCGACCGCAGCGTTCCAGGCGTCCATGAAAGCCGCGGGCAACTGGTTTTACGCCTCGACCGTTACCGGAATCGTCGACGGTTTCCTGATCGGCGTCGGCCTGACGATCCTGGACGTGCCGCTCGCGGTTCCAATCGGTGCGCTGACGTTCGTGTTCGCCTACATCCCGCTGGTCGGTGCCACCATCGCCGGAGCGATCGCAGTCCTAGTCGCGCTGTTCACCGGTGGATGGGTGACGGCCCTGTGGACGCTCGCGATCGTGCTCGCGGTCCAGCAGTTGGAGGGCAACGTCCTCTCCCCGTTGCTGCTGTCGCGGGCACTGAGCTTCCATCCGCTGATCATGCTGCTGCTGACCACCGCCGCGGCGTCGGCGTTCGGCTTGGTCGGGCTGTTCCTGGCAATCCCGGTGACAGGGGCGATCACCGCCGCCGTGATGACCTACCGCCGGGTCCTTGGTGAGGCGGCCGGCGTGCCGGCCGTCGCCACCGAGAAACGGGAGTTGCCCGGGTAGATCGACGTCGGCTCTGGCGTGGGTCCGCCACCCCCGATCCACAACGCGCGCGGCGCGACCCGTCAGACCCTCAGCACGCTGGCCATGCCCGGCGGCAAGAACCGCCGGCCGGTCGCGCGCTCGGAGATACCGGTGCGGTCCAGGTACGGCGTGATACCGCCGAGGTGGAACGGCCAGCCAGCGCCGAGGAGCAGGCACAGGTCCACGTCCTGCGGCTCGGCGACGACCTCGTCGTCCAGCATGAGCCGAATTTCCTGGGCGAGCGCCGTCATCACGGCCTCCCGAACCTCCTCCGCTGAGCGCGCGACATCGCCCTGCTGGAACAACGCCTTCGCCTGGTCGTCCAGATCCGACCGGCCCTGTTCGTCCCACGTCAGGAAGTGAGACCGGCCGGATTCGACCAGCCGCCGAAGGTTCTCTGACACGGCGAATCGATCGGGAAACGCTTCGTGCATGGTTTCGGCCACATGCAGGCCGACGCCAGGACCGACCAACTGAAGAATCAGGAATGGCGACATCGGCAGACCCAGCGGCTCGGTCGCCCGGTCGGCCACCTGGACCGGTGTGCCCGCGTCGACGGCCCGAGTGACCTCACCGATGAACCGGGTCAGAACCCGGTTGACGACGAACGCCGGCGCGTCTTTGACCAGGACGCATGACTTGTTCAGCGAACGGCCGACTGCGAAGGCGGTGGCGAGCGTGGCGTCATCCGTACGCTCCGCCCGGACGACCTCCACGAGCGGCAGGACAGCGACCGGGTTGAAGAAGTGGAAACCCACGACCCGGTCCGGGTAGGTGAGGTTTGCCGCCATCTCGGTGACCGACAGCGCCGAGGTATTGGTGGCGAGCACGCATTCCGGCGTGACCACCGCCTCGAGGTCGGCGAATAGCTGTTGCTTGACCTTCATCTCCTCGTACACGGCCTCGAGGACGAAATCGGCGTCGGCGAAGGTTCCGATGTCCGTGCTCCCGGTGACGAGCGCCGTCAGCCTGGTCGCCTGTTCTGGCGACAAGCGGCCCCTCGATCTCAACTTCTCGATCTCCCGATGGATGGAGCCGACACCCTTGTCGACCCGCTCCTGATCCAGGTCGGTGAGCACCACCGGAACCTCGAGCCGGCGCACGAACAGCAGTCCGAGCTGGCTCGCCATCAGGCCCGCGCCGGCGATGCCCACCTTCGTCACCGTCCGGGCGAGCTTCCTGTCCGGCGCGCCCACCGGCCGCTTGGCGCGTCGCTGGACGAGATCGAAGGCGTAGACGCTGGACCGGAACTCGTCGCTCATGATCAGCTCGCCGAGGACCTCGTCCTCAGCGGCGAATCCTTCGTTGCGACCGGTCGTTCGCGCGGCCGAGATGAGCTCGAGCGCGCGATATGGCGCGGGAGCTGCTCCGTGGGCCTTTTCGTCGGCGATTTCCCTTCCGCGTGCGACCGCCGCCTCCCATGCCTGCTCGTCGCGGTCGACGCGGCGTTCCACGACGACGTCGCCGCGGACGACCTGTGCCGCCCAGCGCAACGACTGCTCGAGAAAGTCCTGCCCCTCGAACATCGCGTCGGCAATGCCGAGCTCGGCGGCCTGTGGCCCGGAAAGCATCCGGTTCTGGTTCAACGCATTCTCGACGATCACGGTCACGGCCCGGTCAGCACCGATCAGGTTGGGCAGTAGCCACGCGCCGCCCCACCCCGGAACCAGGCCGAGAAACGTCTCGGGGAACGCAATTCCACCGGCAGCGGCGTGCACCGTCCGGTAGGCGCAGTGCAGGGCCACCTCCAATCCGCCGCCGAGGGTCAGGCCGTTGATGAACGCGAACGTCGGAACCGGGCCGCCGCCGAGCCGACCGAACACGCGGTGCCCGAGCCGGGCTGCCTCGACCGCCTGCCGCCGGTCGGTCACCAGGGCCACGCCCTTGAGGTCAGCGCCGGCGGCGAGGATGAACGGCTTGCCCGTGATGCATACGGCGGCGACGTCTGGCTCGGCGTAGGACGCGGTGATGGCGCGATCGAGCTCGTGCACGCTGGCAGGTCCCAGAGTGTTCGGTTTGGTGTGGTCGTGTCCGTTGTCGAGTGTGATCAGCGCTGCCTTCCCGGCGCCGAGTGGAAGCTCGACGAACCGGACCAGGGCTCTGGTGACGACCTCAGCCGGAAAATCGGCGGTCGTCATCAGGCTGCCGCCTCGCTGCCGTACCGCTCGTGCCGTGGGTTCTCCCAGACGACCGTGCCGCCCATTCCGATCCCGACGCACATCGTGGTGATGCCGTACCGGACCTCGGGGTGGTCCACGAAGGCACGGGCGAGTTGGTTCATCAGTCGCACCCCGGACGAGGCCAGTGGGTGCCCCAGCGCGATGGCACCGCCGAACGGGTTGACTCGCGGGTCGTCGTCGGCGATGCCGTAGTGATCGAGAAATGCGAGGACCTGGACGGCGAACGCCTCGTTGATCTCGATCAGGCCGACCTCGTCCATCGACAGACCGGCCTGGGCCAGCGCCTTGTTCGTGGCCGGAACCGGCCCGACGCCCATGAACTCGGGCTCCACTCCGGCAAAGGAGTACGAGACGAGCCGCATGCGCGACGCCAGACCCAGCTCCGCCGCGCTGTCGGCTCCGGCGAGCAGACAGGCGGTCGCGCCGTCGTTCAGGCCCGCCGAGTTGCCCGCGGTGACCCGGCCGTGCGGTCGGAACGGCGTCTTCAGCCCGGCGAGGTCCTCGACGGTCGTGCCCGGACGCGGCGGCTCGTCCGCGGTAGCGAGTCCCCATCCGTGTTCAGCGCTGCGGGTGGCAACGGGTACCAGGTCCGGCTGCACCTTGCCCTCGGCGTAGGCCTTCGCCAGCCTGGCTTGACTTGCCGCGGCGAACGCGTCGGCTCGCTCCTTGGTGAGGTGGGGAAATCGGTCGTGCAGATTCTCCGCTGTCTGGCCCATGACGAGCGCGGACGGGTCGACGAGCTTTTCCGCAAGGAAACGGGGGTTCGGGTCGACGCCTTCGCCCATCGGATGGTGCCCCATGTGCTCGACCCCCGCCGCGATGACGATGTCGTACGCACCGAACGCGATGCCCGCTGCCGTCGTCGTCACTGCCGTCATGGCGCCGGCGCACATCCGGTCGATGGCGTAACCGGGGACGGATCTCGGCAGGCCGGCGAGTAGGGCGGCCGTTCGGCCGATCGTCAGACCTTGGTCGCCGATCTGGGTCGTGGCGGCGACGGCAACCTCGTCGACCCGATCCGGTGGCAGGGCCGGGTTGCGGCGAAGCAGTTCCCGGATGCACTTGACGACCAGGTCGTCGGCGCGGGTTTCGTAGTACATGCCCTTCGGTCCGGCCTTGCCGAACGGGGTGCGCACACCGTCGACGAAGACGACGTCACGGAGCTCGCGGCTGGTACGCGGCACAGCACCCTCCTTGGTTCGCGACCGATGCTACTCGTCGGTAACCACAGTCAGGCTACGCGTTGCTGCACTGCGCCAGAACGCTTCCGCTGCCGTTCAGTCGCACGCCGTGGCGGCTTCAGACGCCGCATAGGCCGCTTCGGATAGGAGCTCGAAGTCCGAGGTATTGCTGAGGGTATGTGTCCAGGCGTCGAACGAGTCCTTCCACTGCTCACCCAGAGCACAGTTGGCTGGAGTCAGCCAGGCGTGGGCGTAAGGCCAACGCCAATCGCTGCCGGTGACCTGCAGGTTGTATTTGACGAAGTTGTCAGCAAGGCCGGGAGCCACGCTGATCAGCGCCTTGATCGTCACTGCCATGTGCGCCGGGTCCTGAGCCCGCGACGACCCGTTCGAGTACGTCCAGTTGCGCCAGGTTCGGTTGGCGGCTGCCACCTCGTACTGGGTGAACGCGGCAACAGACCACGAGGGATCGACGCCGAACCCGGCTTGGTGCGCGCGGAACAGCAGGTCCGCGGCAGCTGCGTTGACATTGTTGGCGCAGTAGCCGTACGTGTAGTCGTAACGATGATCCGAGTAGGACATGCACTTACCCGGCTTGACAGCCACGAATGGCATCGACGAGAACTTCGTGATCATCCGATCCAGTGCCACCTCGACTCCGGGCACGCCAGCCTCGTAGGCAGGCAGCAGCGCCAGCCCAGCCTGGTACATCGAGATCGTGTGCGCTGCCCCGACAGGGGTGACTCGGCCGTCACCCCAGGAGTCGAAGGGATACGGCAGTCCGAAGCCTCCGTTCGGGAGCTGCACGGCCAACAGCCGATCCAGGTAATGGTCTGCGTTGGCCGTGTCGAAACCCTGTCTGTGGCCGATGGCAGCGGCAAGCAGGCCGATGTCCAGCGGGTTTTTACTCGTCTTCCCTGCGGCGGCGTCGGCTGCCATTGCTCGCACGATCAGCGCATCCGCCCGAGTGCCCCACGAACCTTCAGACGCACCGTTGGCAACGCTGCCGCCGACACAGCCGAGCAGCGCCAGAGTGCACCCGCCCGTCACCCACTTCCTCATCTCTCCCCCTTCAGCTGGAGCCTACGGGCCTACTTCCCGCGGGGTTGGGAACTCAGGTGAACCAGACGCACTGACGGCTCAGGAGGGTGCGAGAGTGCGGGTTGCTTCGCGCAGCGACAGCGGAGAAAGTCGGCTCCGGTACGACGTGGTGAACCGCCGAACCCAGCCTGGATCGGTCTTTGCGTGCTCCCGCAGTGCCCAGCCGATGCCCTTGCGCAGGAAGAAGTCGGGATCATCGACAGTGGCGAGGATGCACTCCGCCAGCAGGGCTGTGTCGGTTGCGTCGCGTGAGCCGATCTGACAGATGACAGCGGCCCGACGCCGCCACCGGTCCGGGTCCCGCGACCACCTCCGTACTGCTGCGGCGACCTGCTCCGGATGCGCCCGCAGCAGCGGGCCGACCAGCCGGATGCTGATCTCGTCGACGTGGTCCCACCAGGCTCCGGAGACGATCAAGTGATCGAAGAGCTCGAGTGAGCCCGGGTGGGTGGCCCACTCGCCATACGTCCGATGCCGGGCGAGATCGGTTGCCGCATACCGCTCCTCGCGATAGGTCGCTTCGTCCCACAGCAGCCGCACGGTGTCCTCCCAGGTGCGGCGATCCGGGAGCGGGTGGTCGCGCAGGACACTGCGCAGGGCGGCAACGCGTGCGGGCTTCTGCACGCCGAGATTCGGCATCGTGGACTTCATGTACGCCTGCATCGGCGCTGCCTTGGCTGGATCCGCGACAGCGGCGAGCGCGGCGCGAACGTCGTGCACCATCCGGCTCGATGCAGCCACCGGGCCAGGCTAGAGGGACACCAGCCGGGACCGCACCGGGCGACACGCGGTGAAGATCGTCATCTAGACCCGAGACGTGCGACGCGACGATAGGGTCGACGAACACCCATGAACGGCTCCCAGGATCTCGTCGTCCTCGGCGCCGGGCCGGCCGGGCTCGCCGCCGCCTGGCGCGCTGCCCGACGAGGGCTGAAGGTCACCCTGCTGGAACGCGCGGATCGGGTGGGCGGGCTGGCCGGCTCCTTCGACGTCGCAGGACTGCGCGTCGATCACGGCTCACACCGCCTGCATCCGTCGACGCCCCCGCGGCTGATCGCCGACTTACGGAGCCTGCTGGGCGCGGACTTGCAGACTCGCCCTCGCAACGGACGGTTGCGGATCGAGGGACGGTGGATCGGATTCCCGTTGCAAGCCGGCGAGCTCGCTCGGCAGCTTCCGCCGTCGATGGTCGCCAAAGTCGCCCAAGAGTCGATGACGGCGCCCTTTCGGCGGGCGAAGAACGACACCTACGCCGGGATCCTGAAAGCGGGTCTCGGGCCGACCCTCTACAACTCTGTATATGCGCCATACGCGGAGAAGTTGTGGGGACTGCCCGGCAACAGGATCAGCGGCGTCCAGGCGCGCCGGCGGGTATCCGCTGACACTGCGTGGAAGATCGCGGCCCGCATCGTCGGCGTGAATCGCGGGGACGGGTCGGGGAAGTTCTTCCATTACCCGCGGCGAGGCTTCGGCCAAATCGTCGAGGCGCTCGCCGATGCAGCCGCTACGGCAGGCGCCGAGATCCGGCTCGAGGCGGAGGTCGACAGCGTTCGGGTTTTCGAGAACGAGGTTGTGGTCGGGACCCAGGATGGCGACACGATCTCGGCCGGCTACGCCTTCTCGACACTTCCGCTGCCGGTGCTCGCCCGGATCGCCCGGCCGGCACCGTCCTTGGCGGACATCGAGTCGGCGACCCGGCTGCGGTTTCGTGCCATGTTGTTGGTGTATGTCGTTCATCGCGGCGGTCGCTGGACGCCATTCGATGCCCACTACATCCCCAGCCGGGAGACGCCGATCACCCGGATCTCCGAGCCCGCCAACTATCGCAAGAGCGCGGACGACCCCGTCGACCGCTCCGTGTTGTGTGCTGAAATCCCGTGCGCCATGACCGACGAGGTGTGGGGATTCGACGACGAATCGCTCGGCGATGTCGTGGACGAGGCGCTCGCCCGCACCGGTTTGCCGCCGGTCGACCGCGTGCATGTCGAAAGCCGCCGCCTCGGTCAGGTGTATCCGGTGTACCGCCTCGGCTTCGAGGATGACCTTGCCGGTGTGGACAACTGGGCCCGGATGCTTCGCCGGGTAGTGACGTTCGGCCGGCAAGGACTGTTCGCACACGACAACACCCACCACGCGCTCGTCATGGCCTACGACGCGGTGGACGCCTTACGCGACGACGGCCGGTTCGACCGCTACGCCTGGACTGCCGCCCGGCAGCGTTTCGACCGCCACGTCGTCGAGGACTGACGCGTTCAGCTCGCGGTGCACCGCGGGAACGATCCGGCGCAGGTAACGACCCAGCCGCACGAACGATGTGCCGGTGGACCGGAAGGCGTAGCTGATCGGTACTTCCTGGTACCGGAAGCCTTTGCCGAGCAGGTCCAGGGTCAGCACCTGGGCGTAGTTGTAGT
This sequence comes from uncultured Actinomycetota bacterium, assembly GCA_963831385.1. Lineage (GTDB taxonomy): Bacteria > Actinomycetota > Actinomycetes > Jiangellales > Jiangellaceae > JACVRX01. The sequence goes on along the minus strand of CAWHPW010000011.1, from coordinate 402,332 downwards.
CGTGGATGATTTCGGCCTCGGCGGCGGCTCGCCGGGAAAATGCCCGATAGCCGCTCTGGCCGTCGGTGATCGGCTGCCGGGTCATCCACCGCACCCACCAGGTGAGCACGAGATTGCCCACACGCCGATGGGGCAGCATCCGGCGGATCTGGCCGGCGAACCGCGACCCGACGACGTAGTCGGCGGAACCGGTCAGCACAGGTGCGGCAAGCAGCGGGAGTTCCCTGGGGTCGTACTCGAGGTCGGCGTCGAGGTAGACGACGGCAGCGGGGGAGAGGGCGCTGGCTTCGGCCAGCCCGCGGCGCACGGCTGAGCCAAGGCCTCGGTTCTGCGGTTGTGTGACGACGACTGCGCCGGCGTGCCGGGCGTGTTCTGCCGACTGGTCGGTGGAGCCGTCGTCGACGATCAGCGAGATGACGCGCCGGCCGCCCACGGTCGTTGGGAGTCCGCGGACGACGTCGGCGACTGTCGCTTCCTCGTTGTGTACGGGGATCACCGCGACGACCGGTGCCTCGGCGGCGACCGGCCGGGGAGCTGGTCGGGCCGGCAAGGTACGCGACAGCCGGAATCGCCCCCAGTAGGTGGGCGCCGGCCAGGCCATTGCCTGGCCGCCGGCGACGAATGCATAGCCGGTCTTGACGGCGTGGGTGGTCAACGCGACGGCGAAGGCGGGACCAGCCGGAACGCCAACGGCGACCATGGCCGCGGTGGCCGCAGCCTCGTAGCTGCCGAGTCCGCCTGGCGTCACGGCGATGGTCTGCGCAGCGATGGTGACTGCCGTCACGGCGACTGCCTCCCACGCGGTCAGCGGGAAACCGGCGACCCTTGCGATCTCCCACACCACTGCGGCCTCGAGCACCCACGCCACGCCGGTGGCCGCCAGGGCGCGGCCGCCGGGAAGTCGCACCGCTGATCCGGCTGCGCGCAGGCGCCGCAGCCAGCTGATGCCAACTGCCGCGCCAACGAGCACCAGTCCCAATGCCACCGGCGCCCACAGACCTGCCTCGGCCAGCACGGCTGGCGCGGACGTCGCGGCCAGCACGAGGACAGCGAGAACGTCGGCGGCTCTGAGGGTGACCGCCGAGGCCGTCACCGGTCCGACCGGCAGAGCGGTGCGCCGTAGCACGCTGGTGACCCGCATCGGCTCGCCAAGGCGCAACGGCAAGACGTGGTTGCCCAGCAGCGCGACGTGCAGCGCGGACCATGCATGCCGCCAGGGCAATCCGGGCAGGGTGAGCTGCCAGGCCCAGGCCCGCAGCGCGAACGCGGCGCCATACCCCACCAGCGCGATCGTGAGTCCCAGCGGATCCGAGAGAACTGCGCGAACGACCTGGCCGAGGGCATTCGCTTCGACCATGTCCACCAGATAGACCGCGGACCCCACCAGCACAGCGGCGCCGAGAACGAGCCCGGCGGCGCGAACGGCGGGATGGTCCTTCCGTCTCATGACGGGTAAGGCTAGCCTCTCCTATCGTTTGGTAAGCCTTACCTCACTTGTGAACAAGGAAAGGACGTCGTCGATGGCAGTCGTGGTCACCGGTGCCGCCGGTTTCGTCGGCGACGCCGTCGTGGCGCGGCTGCTGCGCGAGGGAGAGCGCGTCGTTGCCATCGACCGGCTGCCCGTGGGCCGACGAGCGCGGGTCCGCGGCATCCGGGCCGACCTCAACGACCGGGATCCGCAGGTCCTCGCCGCGCTCCATGCCGCGGACGCCGTCATCCACCTGGCCGGCTGTCCCGGCGTCCGGGACCGTCGTGCTGACATCGAGCATCACCGTCGCCGGGACAACGTCGACGCCACGAGGGCCGTTCTTGCGGATACTCCGGCGGCGGTTCCTCTGGTCGTCGTGTCGTCGTCGTCGGTCTACGGCGGTGCACGGTTCGGCCGGGCCAGCTGTGAAGACGATCCCGTTCAGCCGATGGGTGGCTACGCGGAGAGCAAGGTCAGCGCCGAGCACGTCTGTGCCCGTCGCCTCGACACTGGTGGGCCGATCGTCGTCGCCCGGCCGTTCACGGCTGTCGGTGAAGGACAACGCCCGGACATGGCGCTGTCTCGCTGGGTCGACGCAGCCCGCGCCGGCCACCCACTGCGGGTGCTGGGTGGGGTGAGCCGGACCCGGGACTTCACCGACGTCCGGGACGTGGCGCGTGCCTTGACGGCCCTGCTCGGCATGTCCGGCATCGTCAACGTCGGCACCGGTCAGCCGCGCATGCTAAGCCACGCGATCGACGCCGTGGCGGCTGCCGTCGGCGTCGATCCGGTCATCGAGGTCGTGCCGGCGACCGCCGACGAGGTCTCCGACACGTGGGCTGATCCGAGCCGACTCGGTGAGCTGACTGGACTGCGACTGCATACGGACCTGCGCGACGCTGTGGCTCGGATTGTCGGCACGCCCCGGTTGGAGCACGTCGCGTGACCAGGCTGCGGATCGCGATGACGGCCGCAGCGGTAGTGACTGCTGTCGCTGCGCTGCTCGGCATCGGTGTGCGGGCCACCGACGGCGGGCACGCCGCCGTGGACGAACCCCAGTACCTCCTGACCGCGATGTCGCTGTGGGAGGACGGCGATCTCGACATCAGCGACGAGCTCGCCAACCAGCGGTATCGCGACTTCTTCGACGCCGAACTTCCGGTGCAGACCCGCGAGCTTGCCGACGGCCGGCAGCTGAGCCCGCACGATCTGCTGCTCCCGCTGATCCTCGCCGCGCCGATCGGGCTCTTCGATTGGGTCGGTGCCAAGGTCGCGCTCTGCCTTCTCGCGGGCTGTCTCGCGGCATTGCTGGTGTGGGTCGCCGTTCGGCGGTTCCAGGTGCCGGTCACGGTTGCCGGCGTAGGCGCCGCGCTGGCGGGCGCGTCAGCACCGCTGGCCGTTTACGGGCAGCAGGTCTACCCAGAGATCCCGGCCGCGCTCGCCTTGCTCAGTCGGCGTCGCGCTTGCCACCGGATCGCTGCGCTGGAAGGCCCTCATCGCGCTGGCCGTCGCTGTGAGCACCCTGCCGTGGCTGGGAGCGAAATACCTCCCGGTTGCCGCCGCGCTGGCCCTTGTCGTCCTCGTGCGACTCGTGCGAGAGCAACGACATCGCGCAGCGGCCTGGCTCGCCGGGGGCCTGGCGTTGTCGGGTGCCGGGTACCTCGCGGCCCATCGGCTGCTGTGGGGCGGCTGGACGGTGTATGCGACCGGTGACCACTTCGTGCAGACCGGCGAATTCTCGGTGGTCGGTGTCGAGCCGGACTATGTCGGCCGCTCGCTGCGGTTGGTCGCACTGCTGAGCGACCGGGCCTATGGGTTGGTCGCCTGGCAACCGGCGTGGTTGCTCGCCGTGCCGGCGGTGGGTGCATTGATCGCGATGCGGGGGAGGGCCAGGCCGGGGTTCCTCGGCGCGGCCGTCATCGCCCCGCTCCTGGTCGGCTGGGCGGTCGCTACCTGGCCGGCATTGACGATGCACGGGTTCTGGTGGCCTGGCCGCCAGGTCGTCGTGGTGCTGCCGCTTGCAGCTGTGGTGGTCCTGTGGTGGGTGGGACGGATCGTGCCGCGGCTGCAACCGGTCGCTGCCGCTCTCGGCCTGGTGGGCGTGGCACATTACGCCGCTCTGCTCGTGGGCGGCTGGGCCGGCCGGATCACCTGGGTCGTGTCGTTCGAGGGCGTCGACGACCCGCTCTATCAGGTTCTCCGGCCATTCTTCCCCGACTACCGGGCCGCCGGCCTCGAATTCTGGTTGCTCCACAGTGCCTGGGTGCTCATTCTGCTCGTCCTGCTCGGGCTCGGCGCGCGTTCGGTGCGGCGCCGGCCCGAACCCGCAGAAAGTCGATCAACTGAAAGGATCCTCGTCCCATGACACGGACTTCGAACCCGGTGACCTTCCGGATCGCCGCCGCCACCGCCGTCCTCGTGCTCGGTCTGGCGGGCTGCGCCGACGACGGCACAGGAACGACAGACACCGAGACCACCTCCCCTTCCGGTTCCGGCTCTGGCTCTGGTTCGGGCTCCGGCTCGGGCTCCGCGTCTGAATAGGCCTCAGGTCGGCGAGATGCCGGCGAACGCCTCGCTGACCGGGCCGGCGGTCAGCCGGACCTGCCAATCCCGTGCGCCGCGCTCCCGAAATACGTCGGCGACTGCCTCCGGTGTCGGGGGGTCGGGCGGCGACCACGCTGCGCGTCGCAATGTCTCCGGGGTCAGCAGGTTCTCGACCGGAAGCCCATGTGTCTCCGCCACGGTCCCGACTGCGGCCCGGGCGGCAGCCAGCCGCGCGGCCGCCGCAGGGTCCCGCGACGGCCATGCCCTGGCCGGTGGGGGGCCGTCGTACCGAACGGTGAGGACGGGGAGGTCGCGGTCGGGAGTGCGCCGCGCCCGGTCGATCGCGCGGGCCCACCGCTCCGCCTCGCGGCGTTGAGCCCGCCCGCGGAACACCGGCAACGTGGCAAGCTCGGTCGGGCTCGCCGGCATCGAGAGCGCCGCCGCGACGATCGCGGCGTCGGGAAGCACCCGTCCCGGCGCCAGGTCTCGCCGATTTGCCAGCCGGTCGCGCTCGAGCCAGAGCTCACGCACCGCTGCAAGACGTCGCCGATCTCGTACTCGATGAAGCCCGGACGTACGGCGCCACGGCTCGCTCCGCGCCTGGGGCAGACTGAACACCGCCAGCGCGGAGAACTCCTGGTCGGCCCACTCCAACTTCCCGGCCGTCTTCAGTTGCTCGTGCAGTACGTCCCGCAGCTCGATCAGCAGCTCGACATCCAAAGCGGCGTACCGGAGCCACGGTTCGGGTAGCGGACGCGTCGACCAGTCCGCGGCGGCGTGGCCCTTCTCGAGGGCGTACCCGAGGACGGTCTCCACCAACGGAGCAAGTCCGACCCGCGGATAACCGAGTAACCGTCCCGCCAGCTCGGTGTCGAACAGCCGGGTCGGTCGCATTCCGAGGTCGGCGAGACAGGGCAGATCTTGGCTGGCCGCATGCAGCACCCACTCGGCGTCACGGATGGCAGCGCCCAGGCTGGACAGGTCGGGGCAGGCCAGTGGGTCGATCAGCGCTGTGCCCGCACCGGCTCGGCGCAGTTGAACCAGATAGGCCCGGTGCGTGTAGCGGTAGCCGGACGCGCGTTCGGCATCGACAGCGACCGGCCCCTGGGCCGCCGCGAACGCTGCGACGGTCGTGGCGAGAGCTGGGTTGTCGGCGATGACCGTCGGCAGGCCATCGCGTGGTTCGACCAGGGGAACAGGCGGCTCGCTCACCGCTCCGGGCCGCCTCGTGGCGACGGGATCGCCACGACGCCGGCTGGTAACGGAGTCAGGCCCGCGGCGAGGGTCAGCACGTCGCCCCAAGCCAGGGCATGTAGTGACAGGTCGGGATCCAGCGGCGTCCACGATGCGCGGATTTCGATCTCTGCCGTCGGCGGTTCTCCGGCCATCGCGCCGAACGACTCCGAGGCCACCCGCGTCACCGTCCCGCTAGCCGCCGTATAGGGCGCTGCGCGCAAGGCGAGTGCCTCCGTCAGCCAGGCCCAGCCGACCCCGAGAACGAATGGATCGGTCGCCATCTCGGTTTCCACCGCTGCCCGGATGTAGGTCACCAGCCGGAATTGGCCATGCCACGCTTCCTGGCCCAGCGGGTCGTGGAGGAGCACTAGACGACCGGACGCCGCGTCGTCCGCGACTTCGGCGGTGAGCGCGAACGCGTGCGGCGCGAGGCGCTTGGGCGGCGGCGTCAGGTCGACCGCCACCTCGGCGCGCAGCCGCGCCGAGCGCAGGGTTTCAACCGCCTGCAGAAAGGCGGCGGGAATGTCGGGCTCCGTCCGGTCCGGCCCGTTGCTCCGTGCCACCCCGGCAGCCTACGGCGGGGCGTCCACGCCCTGGAGGAAGGCACGCCCGTGCGAAGATCGATCTGTGACCGACGCTCCACCGCTGCTTCGCGCCTGTCGGGGGGAGGTCCTCGATCGTCCACCGGTGTGGTTCATGCGGCAGGCCGGGCGATCATTGCCCGAATACCGAAAGGTCCGCGACAACGTGCCGATGCTGGAGGCATGCAGTCGGGCAGAGACGATCGTCGAACTGACTCTCCAGCCGGTGCGCCGCTACGGGGTCGACGCTGCGATCCTGTTCTCCGACATCGTGGTGCCGCTTCGAGCGGTGGGGGTCGGCGTCGAGATCGAGCCCGGAGTCGGGCCGGTACTGGAGCAGCCCATCCGCACGCGCGGTGATCTCGACGTACTCCGGGCGCTCGAGCCCTCCGACGTCACCTTCATCAGCGACGCCGTCGCCGCTCTGGTGGACGAACTGGGCACGACACCGCTCATCGGCTTTGCCGGCGCGCCCTTCACGTTGGCCTCTTATCTAGTGGAAGGCGGTCCGTCGCGCACCCACGAGCGGACCAAGGCGCTCATGCATGCTGACCCCGATCTCTGGCACGACCTGCTGGCGAGGATCGCTGTGATTTCCGCAGAGTTCCTGCGGGTGCAAGTCGTCGCCGGGGCCAGGGCGGTACAACTATTCGACTCGTGGGCAGGTGCCCTGTCCGAAGCCGACTACCGGACGTTCGCGCTGCCGCACAGCGCCGCGGTGCTGGCAGCCGTCGCGGACCTGGGCACACCACGGATCCATTTCGGCGTCGGCACGGGTGAGCTGCTTTCGCTGATGGGTGCTGCCGGAGCGGAGGTCGTCGGGGTCGACTGGCGGGTGCCGCTGGACGAGGCGACTCGACGGGTACCCGGAAAGGCGTTGCAAGGGAACCTGGATCCGGCCGTTCTCGGTGCGGGCTGGCCCGTGGTCGAACGCGAGGTCCGCCGGGTGATAGACGAGGGACGGGCCGCACGAGGCCACGTGTTCAACCTCGGCCACGGTGTGCTGCCCTCGACCGACCCGGATGTCCTGGCCCGAGTCGTGGAGACGGTTCACGCGGCCGACTGAGCGTCGGGCGCGACGGGAGCGACCCGGCGCCTGCGGCGGATGCCCCACCACGCCGGCACTCCCACGGCGGCCGCACCGCCCCGTCCGCGCGCAGGTCTGAGTCACGATCCAGACACGGTTTGGAGTGCTGACAGAGTGTCCAGATGAGTGACGGCCTGCGTCGACGCCACGTCGTAGTGATCGGTGGCGGTATCAGCGGGCTCACCGCTGCGTACCTGGTTTCCCGAGCCGGGGACGACGCTGTGCGTGTCACCGTCGTGGAGAAGAGCCCGGTCATCGGTGGGCACCTCCGGCTCGCCGAGGTGGCCGGCCTGCCGATCGACGAAGGAGCCGAATCCCTGCTCTATCGGCGACCGGAGGCGATCGAATTGGCGCGGACGGTCGGGCTCAGCGATGACCTTGAACACCCGGTCACCGTTGATGCCGGGCTGTGGAATCGCGATGCACTTGTCCCGCTTCCGACGACGACGGTGCTCGGTGTGCCCTCGGTGCCGGCCGACCTTGCCAACGTGCTCGATCCCGCAGACATCGCGCGGGTCGCCGCTGAGCCGGCTGTTCCCGGTTTGCCTCTGGTCGACGACGTCGCTGTCGGGACCCTCGTCTCCGATCGCATGGGTGCCGCGGTGACGCAGCGGCTGGTCGAACCGTTCCTGGGTGGCGTCTACGCCGGCTGGGCAGCTGAGCTGTCGCTTCGCGCCACCATGCCCGACCTGGCCGCGGCCCTGTCCCGCGCGGGCTCTCTGCTGCGAGCTGCAGCATCGGTGCGGGAAGCAGCAGCCGGATCGGCCGTTCCGGTGTTCGCGGGAATCCGCGGCGGCGTCGGTCGGCTGCCGGCGGCCGTCGCGGCAGCCTCGGGCGCAGAGATCCGGACCGGGACCACCGTCCGCGGGCTCTCCGCGGTAGCTCCCGTGTCGAGGGACGCCGGCTCGGCCCGTCGGCCGACTTCGTCGGCCTCAACGCCCGACCACACCCCAGCCGGCGTCCCTCGACACGGGAGCCTTGGGACGGGCGCATCCCCCGCCACGGGCGCGGGCTCGGAAGCGGGGGCGGTGGGCTGGCGCATCGAGATCGGCCCCGTGGCGGCACCGGACTTGATCGACGCCGACGCCGTGATCGTCGCCGTACCCGCGACGCCCGCGGCGCGGATGCTGCGCGACATTGCGCCACTGGCCGCGGCGGAACTGGCGGCGGTGGAGTACGCGAGCGTCGCCATCGTCACGCTCGCGATACCCGCAAACGCCTTTCCGGAGCCGCCGAGCCGGTCGGGGTATCTCGTCCCTCCGATCGACGGGCACGTGACCAAGGCGGTGACGTTCTCGTCGGTCAAGTGGGGCTGGCTGGCGGAGGCCGCTGACGACCTAGTGGTTCTGCGGGCGTCGATCGGGCGGCACCGTGAACAACGAGATCTCCAGCGCGACGACCGCGAATTGGTGAGCACCGTGCTAGCCGAGCTTGCTCAGGCCGTCGGTTTGAAGGGCGCACCCGTCGACTGGCGGGTCGCTCGATGGGGTGGCGCGCTGCCTCAATACACCGTCGGGCACCTCGACCGGATGGCGCGAGCGCAGGCCGCGATCGAGGCGCTACCCGGCCTTGCCGTGTGCGGCGCCGCATACGACGGCGTCGGGGTGGCGGCGTGCGTCGCGAGCGCGCGGCGGGCCGCGGACCAGGTCTTGTCCGGCCTCGGTCTCGTGCCAGGATCGGAAGCATGAGCGAGTCGGCCCAGCCCAAAGCGCGAGACCTCAACCAGCTCATGCGGTACACGATGTGGTCGGTGTTCCGGCTGGACGAACCGCTCGGCGACGCCGACAGGGGGCCGTTTGCCGCCGAAGTGACCGACCTGTTCGGTGAGCTGGCCGGGAAGGACGTCGTCGTGCGCGGCACGTATGACATCGGCGGGCTGCGGGCCGATGCCGACCTGATGGTGTGGTGGCACGCGCCAGCTGCTGACGACCTGCAAGAGGCGTACCACCGGTTCCGCCGAACCGCGCTCGGCCGCAGACTTGCGCCGGTGTGGTCACAGGCCGCGTTGCATAGGCCGGCGGAGTTCAACAAGAGCCACGTCCCGGCCTTCCTGGCTCAGGAAGAGCCCCGGACCTATGTCTGCGTCTATCCGTTCGTGCGCTCCTACGAGTGGTACCTGCTGCCCGACGAGGAACGGCGGGCGATGCTGGCCGAGCACGGGATGATGGCCCGCGACTACCCCGATGTGCGCGCCAACACGGTCGCCTCGTTCGCTCTGGGTGACTACGAATGGCTGCTGGCGTTCGAAGCCGACGAACTGCATCGCATCGTCGACCTGATGCGGCACTTGCGGGCCTCGGCCGCTCGGCGGCACGTACGCGAGGAGGTGCCGTTCTACACAGGCCGCCGCAAACCGATCGAGGAGATCGTCGCGACGTTGCCGTAACAGACGCCGTTACTGCGACACCGCTCAGGGCATATGCCCATGGGTCGCATTCTGTGACGGACACCTGAGGGCCAATCCGCATCGCGTCGGCTGGGCGTTGATCGGCGATCTCGCCGGCCTCTACTCCGCTCGCCGCGGCGATTACCGCATCATCTATACGATCGACAAGGAGACCATCGTCGTCGAAGTGGCTGACGTTCGGCGCCGTTCCGACGTCTACCGTCGCCGCTGACGCCCTGTTGTCCTGCCGGCTCGCGACATCGGCACGTGCGGGATGCCGTCCTCGAGGATATTCCGGACCTGTGACTTCGAATCCAAGGCCGCGGTAGAACCCGACCAGGTTTGCTTGGGCGTCCAGGACGCATGCTCTGTCCCCGACGTGGGTCAAGGCGGCCGTCATCAATCGCCGCGCGATTCCGGCGCCGCGGGCTGCGGGAGCCACGGCGACCCGACCAATCCGCGCAGGCCCGTCGGGCTCGGTCAGAATTCGTAGGTAGCCGACCGGAGCCTCATCGTCGCCGGCGGTCAGCCAGACGTGCATAGCGTCGAGTTCGACGTCGCGGCCGTCCAGCTCGGGATATGCGCAGTGCTGCTCGACGACGAAGACGTCTACGCGCAGGCGCAGCAGCCGGTAGAGCGTCGCGGTATCGAGCTGCTCGAAGCGCGCGGTGTGCAGCTTCATCCGTCAGGTCGTCGTCGCTGGCTCTTCGGTCGTCTCTGGCTGCTCGATCCGTCGCAGGGCAACGCCGTTGATGCAATACCGCAGGTCGGTCGGTGTCCCGTAGCCCTCGCCGGAGAACACGTGCCCGAGGTGCGAACCGCAGCGGGCACAACGGACCTCGGTGCGGACTGAAAGCATCGAACGGTCCTCGAGGTACTCCACCCGGTCCTCGGCCAGCGGCGCGTAAAAGGACGGCCATCCGCAGTGCGAGTCGAACTTCGTCTCGGTGCGAAACAGCTCGGCGCCGCACGCCCGGCACTGGTACGAGTACGGACGGTCGTCGGTGTCCTCGAGCGGGCTGCTGCCCGGCCGTTCGGTGCCCGCCTCGCGCAGCACGTGGTATTCCGCCGGAGAGAGTTCGGTGCGCCACTCGTCCTCGGTCTTCTGGATGTCGTAGGCCATTCCCCGACGGTATCCGGACCGCGCAACGAGATGGCTATCGACGTCCGGCCAAGATCACCCTATCTTTGCCCCGTCAACCGTCCGGCGAGATGCGTCGGGCGGTCTCGAGGAGGTCTGATGGACGTCCTGTACTTGATCGGCCGGATCATCTTTGCGGCATTGTTCCTGGGCAGTTCGGTGGCCCACCTGACCGACAAAGGTGGGATGGCCGGTTATGCGGAGAGCCGCGGTGTCCGGCCGGGCCGGCCGATGGTGCTGCTGAGCGGTCTGCAGATTCTTGTCGGGGGCCTGCTGGTCCTGCTCGGCATCTGGACCGATGTCGGCGCGATCCTGCTTGCCCTGTTCACGTTGCTCGCCGCGACCCTGATGCACGGGTTCTGGCGGGACAAGGAGCCGATGGCACGGATGAACGAGATGGTCCAGTTCCAGAAGGACATGGCCCTGACCGGTGCGTCGCTGATCCTGCTCTATCTGGCCTGGACGGTCGAGGATCTGCCGTTCACGATCACCGGGCCGCTGTTCAATCCCTGAGCGATTGGTGTGACCGGATAGCGTGGCGGCCGTGGCGACGCCAGCTATTGAGATCGAGGTCGACGGCCGGGACGTGCGCGTCACGAATCCCGACAAGATCTACTTCCCGGCCGTCGGGGTCACCAAGCGGGAACTCGTCGAGCACTACGTCGGGGTGGGCCCTGGGATCCTGCGCGCGCTGTCCAACCGCCCGACGTACATGGAGCGTTTTCCCGACGGCATCGACGGCGAGCAGGTCTACCAGAAACGGTTCCCGAAGTACGCACCGGACTGGATACAGACGGCTCAGATCACGTTTCCGTCGGGACGGTCCGCCGACGCGCTCTGCGTGACCTCCGCCGCGGATGTCGCCTGGGCCGCCAACCTGGGCACGGTGACGTTCCACCCGTGGCATGCCCGGGCCAGCGACGTCGACCACCCCGACGAACTCCGGATCGACCTCGACCCGCAGCCCGGAACCGGCTTCGACGAGGCCCGCCGGGTCGCGCTCGACGTCGTCCAGCCGTTGCTCGCGGACCTCGGCTACGTCGGCTTTCCCAAGACCAGCGGCGGGCGTGGTGTCCACGTGTACCTGCGGATCGAGCCGCGGTGGAGATTCGTCGAAGTGCGCCGAGCCGCCATCGCCCTAGCCCGTGAGGTCGAGCGGCGCGCGCCGACGCAGGTGACGACCGCCTGGTGGAAAGAGCAGCGCGGGGAGGCCGTCTTCATCGACTACAACCAGAACGCCCGGGACCGGACCATCGCGTCGGCGTGGTCCGTTCGGCGCACCCCCATTGCCACGGTTTCGACGCCGGTGACGTGGGACGAGTTGCCCGACGTCTCGCCCGACGACTTCACGGTGCGAACGGTTGCCGCCCGTTTTGCCGAGCACGGCGACCCGCATACGGGAATCGACGACGCCCACCACTCGCTCGAGCCGTTGCTGGACATGGCGGAGCGTGACGAGGCGGGTGGACTCGGTGACCTGCCGTATCCGCCCAACTACCCGAAGATGCCAGGCGAGCCGAAGCGAGTGCAGCCCAGCAAGTCGCGGCCGGATACCGAGGGCATCGCACCTCCGGTCGGGATGGGCCTACCCGACCTCGACTAGCTGCGTTTCTTGTCGTCCGGCGGACCGGATCCTGCCGCCATCCCGTCGAACCCATCGAGCGGGGTGGTGGACATGGGCACGCGGTACGTCGGCAAAGCTCGGAGACTTCTTGCGGGTGCGGTGATCGCGGGCCTGGTCGCAGCGTGCGGCACCGCAGATCCAGGTGTTGCACCGAAAGAGGCGTCGGACTCATCGGGCAGGTCGCCGATCCGACCGACACGGCTTGAGCGGACGAGCTATTTCTCCTGTTGACCGTCGTGGTCTGCCGCACGAGCCTCGGCTTCGGCTGCCTGCTCGTCCTCGACCTCGGACTCCCAGTCCGGCTCCTCCTGGGCGACCAGGTGCAGGATCGGCACGGAGAGTTTGCGGCGGGCCCGGGTCGTCCAATCGAGATGGAGCATCTCGGCTACCAGGTGTGGCCGGGTGAGGACGACCACCTCGGCGGTGTCCCGTGTTCGTACGACGGCGTTGAGGCGATCGAGTGGATTGTCTGCGGTGAGTTCGCCGTCGGCGTCCGCTCCGGTCTGCCGAAACGCCTCGACCGACTCCTCGAGGGCCCGCTCGCCGGCTTGCCTCACCTCGTGGTCTATCTCCTCCAAGTCGGCTGGGTCGAGATACATCGTCGCCGCGCCCATCATGTCGCTGGTCGCGAGCGAGCCGACAGTCGCCTCGACCCGCGACGCCGCGTCCTCGACCGGCAACAGGACGTGGTAGTGGACCGGCTCGGGTGAGTCGTAGTGCAAGGCGGTGATCTGCCGAGCGTCCCATTCGGTGACGGGCTGCTCGACCAGGACGACGACGTCGTACACGGAGCACCTCCGTTGTTGGCCCGACCTATACCCGCCCGGCAGTCAGTACCTCGGCGAGGTCGAACTGCACGGGTTGCTCGAGTTGATCGTAGGTGCAGGACGACGGCTTGCGGTCCGGCCGCCAGCGGCGGAATTGCGCGGTGTGCCGGAACCGGTCACCTTCCATGTGGTCGTAAGCCACTTCGACGACCAGCTCGGGCCGAACCGGCAACCAGGACAGATCCTTCTTCGCGTTCCACCGCGACACCGCACCCGGCAGGCGCCCGCCGGCATGGGCCTCCGCCTCGGCCCACGCTTCCCATGGGTGTCCCGCCGGGTCGTCCATCCGGTATGGAGCGAGCTCCTCCACCAGCTCGGCCCGCCTTTGCATCGGGAACGAGGCCGACACTCCGACATGCTGCAGCGCGCCGCTGTCGTTGTAGAGGCCCAACAGGAGTGAGCCGATGACTGGCCCGCTCTTGTGCCACCGGAAGCCGGCGACTACACAGTCCGCTGTCCGTTCATGCTTGATCTTGAACATCGTCCGTTTGTCCGGTGTGTACGGCGCATCGACGGGCTTGGCCACGACACCGTCCAGGCCGGCTCCTTCGAACACCTCGAACCATCGATGTGCCGTGGCCATATCGGTGGTCGCCGGTGTGACGTAGACCGGTTCTCGTGCGTCGGCCAACGCCGCCTCGAGCCGACGCCGCCGCTCGCCGAAGGGTGTCTCCATCAGCGACTCGTCGTCGATCGCCAGCAGGTCGAAGGCGATGAACGAGGCCGGCGTCTGCTCGGCGAGCATGTTGACCCGGGAGGCGGCCGGGTGAATTCGCTGCTGGAGCGCGTCGAAGTCGAGGCGGTCGCCCTGGACGACCACGATCTCCCCGTCGACGACGCAGCGCTCGGGCAGGTTGGCCGTCACGGCGGAAACGACCTCTGGGAAGTATCGAGTCATCGGCCGCTCGTTGCGGCTGCCGAGCTCAACCTCGTCGCCGTCGCGGAAGACGATCGTGCGGAAGCCGTCCCACTTGGGCTCGACGAACCCGACGTCCGGGATCGACGACACGGACTTGGCGAGCATCGGCGCGACGGGTGGCATCACGGGCAGGCGCATCACCCCATTGTGGCCGGTACGGACGCGCTGGGGATGCTCCGATCAGTGGCCGTCGTGATGTCCGACCAGGCGCCCGCCGACGGACTGCACATACTCCTTGCGGTTCAGCGGGTGATGCGTCGATCGTGGCCGGGTCGGAGTCGTGCCGCGGACCGGCCGGTAATGGTCGAAGGCGGACTCCAATACGCCCTCACCACGGGTGAGTGCCGGCAACTGCTGGGTCAGCTCGTGCACTCGAGCTGCTGGGACCTCTCCCACGAGCAGGTACGACGAGCCCCGCAGGACAGGTGTCGCTGGCTGTGCACCGAGTCGGGTCAGCGCGGCAAGGATGGGGCCGAGCGTGTCGGCAGGGAACTCGAGACGGAAGCTGTGAATGGGCTCGCAGACGACCGTTCCCGCCTGTTCGAGTGCACCCATGACGACAAGCGGCGTTAGCTTCCGGAAGTCGGCGGGGCTGCTGAGTGGTCCCCGTCTCGACGGAGGGCCGTCAGCGATGCTGTAGGCGCATTCCGTCATCGTGACCAGGCAGTCGGTGACCTGCCAGCCGCAGAGACCTTCCTCCAGCGTGTGCCGGATGTACTGAGCCATGGTTTCTCGGAAGCTCTTGGCCGTCTTGTAGATGTACAACGGCAGGGTGCGAGGGTCCACCCGCACTCGGAAGTCGATCCCAGCGCCATTCGGCGCGGGATCGACGCGCAATCCGATCGTGGCGAGAAACGGGTTCGACGGCGCGTGCAGAATTTCGACGGCCTGGCCGGTGCCGACCGGTCGCTCGATGCAGATGGGCGTCGTCTCACGGAAGGTGACGTCGAGCCCGAAGTCATTCGCCAGAGTGGCCTGGATGACCTCCTTCTGCACCTCGCCGTAGAGCGATACCACGTGCTCCTCACGTATCTCGTCTTGCCGGACGTTGATCAGCGGGTCCTGTTCGGCGAGCTGACCGAGTGCAACGTGGAGCGCTCCCTTGTCGGGCGGTCGGGTGGGAACGACGACGGTCTCCAGGGTCGGCGGCGCAAAGTGATGACTGGTCGACGTTTCCGGCGGCGCGCCGACGGCGTCGCCGATCCGGACCTCGCCGAGACCCCACAGCTTGGCGATTCGTCCTGCGGTGACCGACCCACGGCGAACGGCGGAGCCGCGATCGAAGACGCTGATCGCGGTGACCTTGCCCTCGTTGTCCGGGCCGAATCGCAGTCGATCGCGCGTCCGCACGGTTCCGGAGAACAGGCGAACGTAGGCCACCTTCTCTCCGGCCGGACCACGCTCGATCTTGAAGACGGTCCCAGCAGGCGGTCCTGCATCATCGCCGTCGGCCGCTGGCAGGAACTCGGCGACGCCGGAAATGAGCGACTCCACGCCGGCACCGGTGATGGCCGAGCCGAAGAACACCGGATGCACAAGTGCCTGCTTGGTCTGGGCGGCCAGCTCGCCGCGTAGTCGGTGCGCCGGGATGGCCGCCTCGCCGTCGACGTAGGCGGCCAGCAGAGCGTCGTTGTGGTCAGCAAGCAGACCCACCAACCGCGAGGTACCAGCAGGGTCGAGGGTTGTCCACGGGACGAACTCGGCCACTCGAGTCCCCAGGTCGTTGACCAGACCCATCGGCATGACGGCAGGAGCCAGCTTCTCCGAGATGCTTGTCAGCACGCGTCCATATCCCGCACCGGCACGGTCGATCTTGTTCACGAAGAACAGGGTCGGAACGCGCAGTCGCTGCAGTGCCCGCATCAGCACCCGGGTCTGCGCCTGCACGCCCTCCACCGCGGAGACGATCAGCACCGCGCCGTCGAGCACACTCAACACCCGTTCCACCTCGGCAATGAAGTCCGGGTGTCCGGGTGTGTCGATCAGGTTGACGGTGACGCCATCGATGACGAAGGACACGACCGCCGACTTGATGGTGATACCGCGTTGTCGTTCCAATGCGAGGGAATCGGTCTGGGTTGTGCCGTCGTCGACACTGCCGATCTCGTCGATGACACCGGCCGCGTGCAGCAGCCGCTCGGTCAGGGTGGTCTTACCGGCGTCGACGTGCGCCAGAATTCCCAGATTCAACATTGGCATGGAGCGTCATGTCCTCAAGCTGGGCGGTATATCCGGGCGAGGTGGACATGAACGCTTGCCGCATCGGGTCTCCCTGGTCGATCGCTGGTTCCCTGGAGTCCAGCAGGCGAGGCGTCGGAGGGCAACCGATTTGTCAGCCGGCTAGAGAGAGTGGTCGTTCCGGGTCCAGCGCGTGATGAGGTTGCCGTCGTCGACCAAGATGTGTGCCAACTGCATCGGGACATCGGGTACTGCCGGGCCGTTGAGGGCTCGGTCCGCAGAGCCGCCTCTGAGCAGCGGGGCGAACGTCAGGCACAGGTCGTCGAGCAGCCCGTCGGCGACGAGTTGGCCGAGCAGGAGCGGGCCACCCTCGCACAGCACCCGGCTGAAGCCGCGCTCGGCCAGCACGTCGAGCGCTTGGGAAAGATCAACCCGGTACTCACCGACGACGAGGACCTCGGCCCGTTCGGCCAGCTCTGCGCGTCGATCTGGCGGAGAGTGCTCAGTGGTGATCACCAGAGTCGTCTCGCCGACGCCGGAGAACAGCGGTCCATCCGGGTCAAGATCGAGCTGGCCACTGACGACGGCGATGGGCGGAGTTGGGCGCTGGCCACGTGACTCGCGGTGTGCCTCGTACTCCGGTCTGGGCTCCTCGGGGCCGTACCGTTCCTTCCGGGCAGTCCCGGCGCCGACCAGGATCACGTCCGACAACGCCCGCAGCATGGCGAAGACCTGCTTGTCCGCGGGCGAGGACAGCGTGCCCGACCGTCCGTTGGATCCCTGTGCCGCGCCGTCGAGGCTGGTCACCATGTTGGCTCGCACCCAGCGCACGTCGGCGGGGTATTCGTAGGCGGCAACCAGCTCGTCGCCGTCGAGCCAGCCCGGTACCGGGTAGATGCGTTGCACGGGCGAATCCCATCAGACCCGTAGCCTGGCGCGCATGCCGGGACGCCTGGTCGACCGCCGTCCCGAGGTTCCGGCAGAGACCCTCGTCGCCCAGCTGGTGCCGCCGCCGCGCTTCCAGGCCGTCCGGTTCGAGACATACCTGCCGGACCCGGCACAGCCGACCCAGACCGCGGCTGTAGCAGCGGTCCGGGCATTCGCGGAGCGAACAGGGGACGGCTCGGACCGGCGGCGCGGCTGGCTGCGCCGACGAGCTGCCCCGCCAGAGGATCGGCCAGGTGTGTACCTCGACGGCGGCTTCGGTGTCGGCAAGACACACCTGCTCGCGTCGTTGTGGCACGCGTCGGTGCTGGCGG
This sequence comes from uncultured Actinomycetota bacterium, assembly GCA_963831385.1. Lineage (GTDB taxonomy): Bacteria > Actinomycetota > Actinomycetes > Jiangellales > Jiangellaceae > JACVRX01. Next base: position 385,082 of record CAWHPW010000011.1, on the reverse strand, counting down.
CCCGGCAGCGGCATTTCTGCACGTTCGTCGAGCTGACCAACCTGGCCGGAACACTCGGGTTCGCGCAAACCGTCGAGAGGCTGTCGCGATCGAGATTGATCTGCATCGACGAGTTCGAGCTCGACGATCCAGGTGACACCGTGCTGGTCGCCACCCTGTTGGGCCGGCTGGCCGACGCGGGTGTCCGGTTCGCCGCCACGAGCAACACGCTGCCGGACAGGCTGGGTGAAGGCCGTTTTGCCGCACAGGACTTTCTCCGCGAGATCCACTCGCTGTCGGCGCGGTTCGATGTCGTGCGAATCGACGGCGAGGACTATCGGCATCGGGGCCTGCCAGCGGCGCCCGTTCCAGTTGGAGACGCGCAGCTCGTGGCGATGGCAGAGACGACCGGCGGCACGGTAGACGAGTTCGACGACCTCTGCCGGCATCTCGCGTCTGTGCACCCGTCCCGCTACGGACCGCTGGTCGACGGTGTGTCTCGCGTGTATCTCCAGCACGTTCGTACCGTCGACGACCAGGCGACGGCGCTGCGCCTGGTCGTCCTCGCCGACCGGCTCTACGACCGCGACGTCCCGGTTGTGGCAAGTGGCGTTTCGCTGGATCAGCTGTTCGCGGCGGAGCTGCTCGCCGGCGGCTACCGCAAGAAGTACTACCGAGCGATCAGCCGGTTGGTCGCCCTTTCCGGCGAGGCGACCTAGGCCGAACGGCTCACATTTGCGCGCGTGGCACGCTGGGCCGCTCCACAAAGGGGGCATATCGTCCGCTGTGACAACGGGCCAACGTGCCACGCGCGACGGGCCAACGTGCCACGTAGCGTTAGCCTGCGGTGATCATCCCGCGGGCGGCAGGAGGAGCGGTGGCCAAGGCGAAGGGCAAGAAGCAGGGACGTAGCGAAGCGGCGACCGAATTGACCGGTCTCCTGCGCGTTCCCGCCGGCCCGGTCGACCTGACGACGTACGACACCCGAGCGACTCCAGGGTTCACTGGGGACAAGCTTGCTGCCAAGCAGCAGTTGGCGACGATGGCTCCGACGTTGTCCGACCTGCAGGAGCGCCTGTACGCCACCGGACGCACCGGTGGAAAGCGTCGGCTGCTCTTCGTCGTCCAGGGCATGGACACGTCGGGCAAGGGCGGCGTCATGCGGCACGCGGTCGGGCTGATGGATCCGCAAGGGTTGCGGATCAAAGCGTTCAAGGCGCCAACCCCGGAGGAGAAGCGGCGGGGTTTCCTCTGGCGAGTGCGGCAGGCGCAGCCGCTGCCCGGTGAGGTCGGCGTCTACGACCGCAGTCATTACGAGGACGTGCTGGTCGCGCGGGTCCGCAAGCTCGCGCCCGCTGCGAAGATCGACAGCCGGTACGACGCGATCAACGACTTCGAGGCAAAGCTCGTGGCGTCGGGCTGTGATGTGATCAAGGTGATGCTGCACATCTCGCGTGACGAGCAGAAGGCTCGTCTGCTCGCTCGGCTCGACGATTCCACCAAATACTGGAAGTACAACCCGGGCGACGTCGACGATCGGGTGCTGTGGGACGACTTCCAGCAGGCCTACGAGACCGCGCTCGAGCGGTGCAACACCGACGCAGCGCCGTGGCACATCGTCCCTGCGGATCGGAAGTGGTACCGCAACTGGGCGGTGATCCGGCTGCTCATCGAGCACATGCAGGCGATGGACTTGACGTGGCCGACAGCGAATTTCGACGTCGAGGAAGAACGGAAGCGTCTGGCCGCTACGTAGCTGCGGCCAATCTGACGACGTCGCCGACGATGATGACGGCCGGCGGCTGGATACTCCGCTCCGCCGCGAGGTCGGCGATCGTCGCCAATGTCCCGACGGTCAGCCGCTGCCCGGGCCCGTAGCCGTCCTCGACGATGGCCGTCGGCGTGGCGGGATGGCGGCCGTGTTGAATCAGTTGATCCGCGGTTTCCCGCAGGCGGCTCACCCCCATCAGCAGCACCAGCGTGCCTTCGACCGCGGCGAGCGACGGCCAGTCCAGCCCGTCGTGCCCGGTGACGACGGTGAACTGTTTGGCCAGGCCGCGATGGGTGACCGGAATGCCGACTGCCGCGGGAACGGCGACGGCGCTGCTGACCCCCGGTACCACCTCGACCGGAATGCCGGCCGCCCGGCACGCCAGGACCTCCTCGCCGCCACGGCCGAGCACGAACGGGTCGCCGCCCTTGAGCCGTACTACCCGTCGGCCCGCCGTTGCGTGCTCCACCACCAGTCGGTTGATCTCGTCCTGGGTGACCGGGTGGTTGCCGGGGGTCTTCCCGACGTCGACGATCTCGACATCGACGTCGAGCTCGTCGAGCAGCGCGCGCGGCGCAAGCCGGTCGACCACGACGACGTCCGCTTGGGCGAGCAGCTGCCTTCCGCGGGTCGTGATGAGCCCGGAATCACCCGGCCCACCGCCGACGAGCGAGACCGAGCCGGCGCCGTCGCGGTGTCGGCGAAGAGGAAGCGATCCGGTTTCCAGCTGCGTCTGCACGGCGTTGCGAATTGCGACGGCCCGCCGCGGATCTCCGCCTCCGGTGACTGCAATCAGAACATCGCCGACCCGGGCAACCGCCGGCGTCCACGCACTCGACCGCTCGGCGTCGTCAGCCCGGACGCACCAGACGCGGGCGACTTCTGCAGCCGCCGCAACCGCGTCGTCGGTCGGCCGGTCGCCGGTTGCTGTGTGGACGAGCCAGGCGCCATCGAGATCGCCGTCGGCATAGGCCCGTGGATGCCACTGGGCGTGGCCGTCGGCGACCAGCTCGGTCAACGCCTCGCAGATGAACGGAGACACGACGACGAGGTCGGCACCTGCTTCCGCCAGCGGCAGGGCCCGCCGTGCAGCAACCGGTCCGCCGCCGACCACCACCACTCGACGCCCGAGAACGTCGAGCACCAACGGATAGGACGATGCGCTCAACCCGGCCTCCCCAGGTCGCTCACTGGAGGCTTTCCCACGCCTCCTGGCCGGAGAGACGTGGAGATCCCTCCAGTCGGCGCAATCGGGGCGTGTGAGTACGTGCTCATCAATGGATCCCGCATTCGGACTTCGCCTGTCCGGCCCACCGACCCGCTCGGGAGTCGTCGCCCGCGGTTACCGGTCGGGTGCACGGGGCGCAGCCGATGGAGGCATAGCCGATCTGCCGCAGCGGGTTGACCAGGATGCCGTGTTCGGTGACGTATTCGGCGACCTGCTCGTCGCTCCACGTCGCGAGCGGGTTGACCTTGACCTTGCGGCGTTTTGCGTCCCAGCCCACCACCGGCGTGTGGGCGCGCGAGGAGAGCTCCGCTCGGCGCACCCCGCTCGCCCAGGCGTCGTAGGGACGCAGCGCCCGGTCAAGCGGCCAGATCTTGCGGATGGCGCAGCACAGGTCGGGATCGATCTCGTATAACCGTCCGTACTCGGCCTCGTGCTCGGGCACCCGCAACGGATGGGTGACGGTCTCGACCTCGACGGGGTAGGTGGCGGCGACGGCATCACGGGTCCCGATGGTCTCCGCGAAGTGGTAGCCGGTGTCGAGGAACAGCACGGTGATGCCGGGGGCAGCCCGTCCCGCGACGTGCGAAAGCACGCCGTCGGACATCGAGGCGGTGATGGCGAACCGGTCGCCGAACGTGTCCGACGCCCAGCGCACGATCTCCTCGGCGCTGGAGTGCTCGAGGTTTCTGGCCGCGTCGAGTGCCAGCTCTTCGAGGCTCGCGGCAACCGTCAGCGTCATGGCTGCGTCCCTGGCTGTGTGGGGCCGGCAAGCGACGCGATTCTGGGAGCGAGTCCGAGCACCTTCACGGCGAAGACGCGAAGGCACGACCGGCATTCCCAACCGCCATGCTGTTCGACCGGATGGAGGTCCTCCTCCGCGCAGAACGGGCAGTAGAAGACGGCGGCACGAGTCTCGGTCACTGCAGGTCCTCCTCAGCGGCTCGGGCAATCCACTGGGCGAATCGCTCGCCTGCTTCACGTCCGGCGACGAAGCGACGGACAACGCGCTCGACGTAGTCGGGCAGTTCGGCGGAGGTCACCTTCAGGCCGCGCAACTTGCGCCCGAAGCCGGCGTCGAGCCCGACGCCACCGCCGAGATGTACCTGAAATCCGTCTTGGTCCTGCACGATCTGGCCTTTGAGGCCGATGTCCGCCACCTGGATTCGGGCGCACGAGTTGGGGCAGCCATTGACGTTGAGCGTGATCGGGGTGTCGAGCTGATCGGCCACGTCGGCCAGCCGGGTCTCCAGCTCGGCGACGGTGTCTGCCGCGAGTCCCTTGGTCTCGACGATTGCCAGCTTGCAGAACTCCAGCCCAGTGCACGCCATCGTGTAGCGGCGGAACGGGCTCGGCCGGGCGGACAAGCCCAGGGCGTCCAGGTCGTTGACCAGCGGTTCGACCTGATCGGCCTGGACGTCGAGGATCACCAGCTTCTGGTACGGCGTGGTGCGCAGCCGCGTCGAGCCGTGTGCTTCGGCGGTGTCGGACAATTTGCGCAGCACGGTGCCGGACACCCGGCCGACCAGCGGCGCCACCCCAACGTAGAACCGGCCGTCCTTCTGCCGGTGCACTCCGATGTGGTCATACGGCTGCGGCGGGATCAGGGGAGGTGGCCCGTCGACGAGCCGCCGGCCGAGGTAGTCGGTCTCGAGGACCTCACGAAAGCGCTCGGCCCCCCAATCGTCGACCAGGAACTTCAGCCGGGCCTTCGTGCGGAGTCGCCGATACCCGTAGTCGCGGAAGATGCCGACGACACCGGCCCAGACCTCTGGTACGTCCGCCAGCGGCACCCAGGCACCGAGCCGCTGCGCGAGCTTGGGGTTGGTCGACAGCCCGCCCCCGACCCACAGGTCGAACCCGGGACCGTGCTCGGGATGGACGACACCGACGAAGGCGATGTCGTTCGTCTCGTGTACCACGTCGGGGAGTCCGCTGATGGCCGTCTTGAACTTCCGCGGCAGGTTGGAGAACTCGGGCGAGCCGATGTAGCGGCGCTGGATCTCCTCGACTGCCCAGCTGGCGTCGAGAACCTCGGCCGCGGCGATTCCGGCGACTGGTGAGCCGAGAACGACCCGCGGGGTGTCGCCGCACGCCTCGGTCGTCGACAGGCCGACGGCCTCCAACCGCTGCCAGATCTCCGGAACGTCCTCGACCCGGATCCAGTGCAGCTGGACGTTTTGCCGGTCGGTCACGTCTGCGGTGTCGCGGGCATACGTCGTGGACACGTCGGCGATGACTCGCAGCTGGTCGGTGGTCAACTGGCCGCCGTCGATCCGGATCCGCAGCATGAAGAACTCGTCGTCGAGCTCATGGGGCTCGAGCACTGCGGTACGGCCGCCGGGGATCCCTGGCCGGCGCTGGGTGTACAGGCCCCACCAGCGGAATCGCCCCCGGAGGTCAGCCGGGTCGATGCTGGCGAAGCCGCGCTTGCTGTAGGTGTTCTCGATTCGGGCCCGAACGTTGAGCCCGTCGTCATCCTTCTTGAACCGCTCGTTCGGATTCAGCGGCTCGAGATGACCAAGCGCCCACTGACCTTCTCCGCGCTTGCGCTTCGCCGGAGCTGTGGTGGATGCCATGGGTGCGAGGTCCTCGCAGGCTGAGGGGCACGCGAATGGCGACGGTGGGTTCAGCAGCTCCGACGACCCGGCCGGCGCGTCCGCGCGCCCGGCTGACGGGTCAGGGGCGCGGTCAGGCCGGCTGACAGATCATGCTGCGCACGCGGCCGAAGTCCACGTGGCGACGGGCCACGAGGTACACACTGGTCGCGGACGACATGCGGGAGATCATGGCATGCCGCAACTCGCGGCGTGCAGCTTTCGTCCACCATCTGGACGGCTGTCTCATATCGTGGCGACTGCAGGACGTCGTGCCGCTGCCCTCTTCGGCCCGGACAGCTGTACGATCCGCGGCGTGCGCAGACTCCTCGAACTCTTGGCGGTTGCAGTGTTGGTAATGCCCGCATGCTCCGAAGTGGGCGAGCAAGTCGACCAAACGACCAACGACACCGTGGCCCGAGCACTCGCGGCCAACGTTCGTGACCGGCTCGCCGAGGAAGGCATCGAGCTCGACGGCGATCCCGAATGCACGACAGACATGAACTTAGAAGGCGTGGATCTGACTGGCACCGCGGAGTGCACCGGCACCACGACCGATGGCCGCAGCGCAAAAGCGACGTTCGACGGCACACTGGCGCCGGGTAGCTGCGAAGGATCATTCGTGATCGAAGTCGACGGCGAGCAAGTCGTGGACCTGAGCGAGATCCCTGGCTGCTCGATCGAGTTCTGATCGCCCCAGGCGTGGGTCAGCCTGGCCGCCGACAGGAAATCAAGCCAAGCGGGATGTTGACCGAGTGACTGACCGCTCAGGGCGAGGCGTAACCGGTGGCGGGCTCGACCGGTTGGTCTGGCGGCTGGTGCTGGCAGTCGCACCATGACGGCGCTGCCCTGGCTACCGCGAGGCAGTCGTCGTGGCGACGGTCTCGGCAGGCGGGGCAGATCATGACGGCTCCGGTGTGGCGTGCTCCACCGACTCCACCAGCGCGGCCACAACCACACCGTATGCGTGGGCGAAAGCCGGTCGCGAACGTGACTACCACCCCGTACGGTAGATGCGACGCCGAAGCGGCGGTCTGGACTGGACGAGAAGCGGGAGGTGCGCCGAGATGACCTGGTCAGTCGTATTCGCATTCCCGCCCGCCCGAGGGCCCCTCGACGTCTGATCCGCCGGATGTACCAGCGGCGGTGGGGCCCAGACATGGAAGGTCCCGATCGTGTCTCACTATTCGTCCTTGACCGAGCTCGGCTGGGACAGCTCCTTCGCCGCCGCGTTCGATCCGTTCACCACCGACGGCGATCACATTCCCGCCCGCGTGAGCCGGGTCGACCGCGGTGGCGCCGACCTGCTCGGCGCCGACGGCCCACTCCGCGCCTCCCTCGGCCGTGAGGTGCTGGCCAGCATGGCGACCAACCGCACCGCGGCCCCGACGGTCGGCGACTGGACCGCGGTTCGGCATTGGCCCGACGAACGCACCACCATTGAGGGGGTCTTGACCCGTCGCACCTATGTCGTGCGCGACAGTGCCGACGCGACGTCGAACGCCCAGGCCCTGGCCGCGAACGTCGACCTCGTGGTCGTCGTCGAGCACCTGGACCCCGAGCCCGAGATCGGCCGCATCGAGCGGTTGCTGGTATTGGCCTGGGGGAGCGGCGCCCAGCCGCTCGTGGTTCTGACCAAGGCCGACCTTGTGCCCGATCCGGACGGCATGCGCACGGAGGTGATGGCAGCGGCCCCGGGGGTCGATGTCCTCGCGATCGACGCGAAGTCTGATCCAGGGGCCGACGCCGTCCGCGCCTATCTCGGTCCTGGACGCACGCTCGTCCTGCTCGGCCCGTCCGGCGCCGGAAAGTCGACGCTCACCAATTCCCTCGCCGGTGTCTCGCTCATGGCGACCGGTGGCACCCGACGGGTCGACGGCAAGGGCAGGCACATCACGTCGCACCGGGAGCTCGTCGTCCTGCCGACGGGAGGAGTTGTGCTCGACACGCCGGGGTTGCGTTCGGTCGGCCTCGTCGCCGACGAGGACGCGGTTGCGATCGCGTTCCCAGACGTCGAGGAGCTGGCGGCGCGATGCCGATTCCGTGATTGTGCCCATGACACCGAGCCGGGCTGCGCGGTATTGGCGGCCGTCGACGAAGGCGAGCTCGACGAGCGACGGCTGGAAAGTTGGCGCAAGCTCGGCCGGGAGGCGGCGTTCCAGGCGCGCCGAACCGACGCACGGCTGCGAGCGCAGGAGATATCGGTGTGGAAGCAGCGGCACATGCACATGCGTCGGCACAACAAGCTCAACCCCGGCAAGAACGGCCCGTGGGTGCGCTGATCCCAATCCGAGCACAATCGGGGAAAACCCAGGGGCACTGGATGACGACAGTGCGGCGGGGGAGCAGTATGGCCCTATGACTCAACGCACTGCCCGGCGCCCTGTCCTGCCGGCGAGTCCGTTCAACGTCCTGCGCGAGGCGAAACCGGTAGAAAGCCTCGCCGTCGATGATCGGCTCACCCATGATCGCCACGGTCTCGGCCGGGTGATCGGAGTCGAGTCCGAGAGCATCGTGCTCGTGGACTTCGGCTCGACGATCCGACGGGTCACGTACCCGAACGCAAAAGTCACCAGGCTCTAGCCCCGCGGACTCGGCGCCCTCTCGCCGATGTGGGGCGGGCGTCTTACAGTCGCGGGGTGAGCAACCTCGAGCTTGCTCCTGAAGAGGCCGTCTGCGGCGGTCGCTCATCCGTCGCCGGGGCACCAGTCCAGGAGCTGCTGTACGGCCGCGAGGTCGTGCTGGGCACCAGAGGCATGGTGGTCACGCGCACGCTGCCGCACCGCGACCGTCGAATGGTCGGCGCTTGGTGTTTCGTGGACCAGTACGGGCCCGAGGACGTTTCTGCGTCAGCGGGCATGCGGGTACCGCCGCATCCGCACACCGGTCTACAAACCGTGAGCTGGCTGGTCGACGGGGACATCCTGCACCGTGACAGCCTGGGCAGCCACCAATTCGTCCGGCCCGGACAACTGAGCCTGATGACCGCGGGCCGAGGCATCTCGCACTCGGAAGAGTCGCCGCCCCAGCGCTCCCCGCTTCTGCACGGGGTGCAGCTATGGGTCGCGCTGCCCGAGCATGATCGGAGCGTCGATCCGCATTTCGAACACCACTCCCACCTTCCGCAACTCACCGACACGGGTGTCTCGATCACTGTGATCATGGGCTCGTTGGGCAACGCGGAGTCGGCTGCCCAGGTGTACAGCCCGATCGTGGGAGCCGAGGCAGTATTGGCGAACGGAGTCGACGTCCAGCTGCCACTGCGGCCGGAGTTCGAGCACGCCGTGCTGACGTTGTCCGGCATCGTCGACGTCGACGGGATGGAACTCGCTCCTGGCCCGCTGCTCTACCTCGGCACCGGTCGCTCCGACCTCGCGTTGCGAGCGCACGGTCCGAGCCGGCTTCTCCTGCTCGGCGGCGAGCCGTTCGAGGAACAGATCGTCATGTGGTGGAACTTCGTCGGGCGTAGTCACGAGGAGATCGTCAGATTCCGGACCGACTGGGCCACCAGCAACGAGCGGTTCGGCCACGTCCGTGGGTACGACGGTGACCCGCTGCCGGCCCCACCGCTGCCCACAACGCCGCTGAAACCGCGCGGCCGGATACCCCACCGCTGATCGGCGTGAACCATCCCAGTGTGCATCGCGTGACCTCGGGTAAGGGTCGGTCATCCGCTGCGATGCAGCCGCTGACGCACGGCTGGCCGGGGTGCGCAGGGGCTACTCCCGGCCGGCCGTGTCTCTACACTCCGGATTCGTGAGCGAGCAGCGCGCAGTGGAAGCGCTCGCGGCTGCGGAGATTCCTTTCGACATCGTGCGTCACGGACCGGTGCGCAGCCTCGCCGAGGCTGCGGCGGCGCGAGGGGTCGAGCCGGCGGCGGTCGTGAAGTCCATTGTCGTGCGCCGCGGCGACGACGACTTCCTGTTCGTGCTCGTTCCCGGCAACCGGACGATCGGGTGGCCAAAACTGCGTGCCTTGCTGGGCGTGAGTCGCTTGTCCATGCCCGACGCCGCGACTGCGAAAGACGTGACTGGATACGAGCGGGGCACGATCACCCCCTTCGGTTCGCTGCGATCATGGCCGGTTGTCGCCGACGAGCGTCTACGCGGTCGCGTGGTCTCGATCGGTGCCGGCGCCCCCGGCGTCGCGGCGACAGTCGACGGCGACGAACTCGTCCGGGGACTCGACGCGACAGTGGCCGACGTCACCGAACCTGAGGAGACCGGTTCTCTGGCACCGCACAGGCGCAGCCGATGAGATACGCACTGACCGGAGCGACTGGTTTCATCGGCGGCAGGCTGGCGGAACTGCTGGTCCAAGCCGGCCACAGTGTGACTGCGTTGGTCCGCGATCCAGGGCGGGCTCGCACGCTGGCCGACCACGGCGTGCGGCTGGTGCGAGGCGATCTCGCCGACCAGGCAAGCCTGCGACTCGTGGCTGAAGGCACCGACGGGCTGTTTCACGTAGCCGGGTGGTACCGGGTGGGTGCCCGCGAGGACGCGCAGGCGCGCCGCGTCAACGTCGACGGGACGCGCGCGGTCCTGGCGACGGTACGAGAGACCGCGGTACCACGCCTCGTCTACACCAGCACCCTTGCGGTGAACTCCGACACGCGGGGGCGGACCGTCGATGAGAGTTACCACTTCTCGGCTCAGCACGTGACGGTCTACGACGCCACCAAGGCGGAGGCGCACCAGCTTGTGGCCGCGGCTGCCGCGGCTGGCGCTCCCGCGATCACCGTCATGCCAGGAGTCGTCTACGGCCCCGGGGACACCAGCCAGACCGGGGCGCTGCTGCGGCGTGCGTTGCACCGGCAACGCGTCGTCGTCTCGTCCGGAGGGCGGTTCTGTTGGGCCTTCGTGGACGACATCGCCAACGGACACCTGCTGGCCATGGAGCGGGGCGTCCCCGGTGAGGCTTACATGCTCGCCGGGCCGCAGTACTCGCTGGCCGAAGTGCTGTCGGCCGCCGCCCACATCGGCCGCGGCCCGCGCCCGGTCGTCGTCCCTGCCCTCACCGTGCGGATGGTCGAGCCCGTCGCCCGACTCGCCGAACGCCTCGTGCGACTCCCGAACACGTACTCCGCAGAAGGACTGCGGGCGTCGCTGGCGACCTACCTCGGCGACCCGACGAAGGCGAAGCAAGAGCTGGGCTGGTCGGTTCGGTCCCTCGAAGACGGCTTGGCGGAGACGCTGCGCGCGGAGGACGATCGCGGCGATGGCTGAGCCGCCCACCGGAATCGTCACGTTCGTGTTCACCGACATCGAGGGCTCCACGGATCTTGTGCAAACGCTCGGCGATGGATACCGAGCCTTGCAAGAGCGTCACGACGAGATCATCCAGGCTGCCATCACCGCTCAGGGTGGTCACGTGGTCCGGACCGAGGGCGACGCCTTCTTCGTCACCTTCCAGAATCCCATTCAGGCCGTCCGGGCGGTGGTCGCGGCCCAGCGGGACCTGGCGGGATTCGACTGGCCGTCAGCTGAGCCTCTGCAGGTGCGGATGGGACTGCACACCGGACACGGTGTCCTCGGCGGGGGTGACTACATCGGGATCGACGTCAACCGGGCCGCTCGGATTGCCGCCGCCGCGAGCGGGGGCCAGATCCTCGTCTCTGATGCAACGCGGGCCATGGTCGAGTATGACTTGCCCGACGGGGTCGCGCTGCGGGACCTGGGTCGGCACCGGCTGAAGGACATCGTCCACCCCGAGCACCTGTTCGATGTGGTGATCGACGGGCTGCGGACTGAATTCCCGCCGATCAGATCACTTGATGCCCGCCCCAACAATCTGCCCTTGCAACTCACCAGCTTCGTGGGCCGGGCGGACGAGATCGCGCAGGCGAGTGCAGCTCCTCGCTGACCACCGACTGGTGACGTTGACGGGCCCGGGCGGGTCCGGCAAGACCCGGCTGGCCATCGAGGTGGCGGCCGAAGTGCTGCCACGTTTCGAGGACGGCGTCTTCTTCGTCGACCTCGCCCCCGTTTCGGATCACACCCAGGTGTCGTCCGTGATCACTCAGGCACTGGGAATCAGGGAGCAACCAGGGCGAGAGCTCATCGACACCCTGGTCGACAGGCTGGCCGCCAAAGGTCTCCTGCTGGTGCTCGACAACTTCGAGCACGTGTTGCCGGCCGCCTCGGTGGCCGACCGGCTGCTCATGGCGGCACCGAAGCTTCGCATCCTGGCGACCAGCCGGGCTCCGCTACGCATCTACGGCGAACAGGAGCAACATGTTCCGCCGCTGGCGCTGCCCGATCCCAAGCATCCGCTGACGCTCGAGGCCGTATCACGGTACGAGGCAGTCACGCTGTTCCGCGAACGCGCGCACGCTGCTCGGGCCGGGTTTGAGTTGACTGATGAGAGCGCACCTGCGGTAGCCGGCATCTGCGCCCGCCTCGACGGCTTGCCGTTGGCGATCGAGCTGGCGGCCAGCCGGGTGAAGGTGCTGACTCCGCAAGCGATCCTGTCCCGGCTGGACGCTGGCCCGGACCTGCTGACTGCCACCGCCCGCAACATCCCGCAGCGTCAGCGAACTCTTCGGGCCACGATCGGCTGGAGTGTAGGTCTGTTGGCCGAGCCGGAGCGACGACTGTTTGCCCGGCTGTCGGTGTTCCGCGGCGGCGCCGGTCTCGACGCCGTGGAAGCGGTCGGGAATCCCGCTGGCGATCTTGGACGTCGACACCCTGGACGCATTGACTTCGCTGATCGACAACAGCCTGGTTCGGCACCTCGAGCTGCCGGACGGAGAGCCCAGGTACGCCATGCTGGAAACGATTCGCGAGTACGCCCGGGAGCTGCTGATCGACCAAGATGACTTGGCACTGACCGAGCGCCGCTACGCCGAGTTCTTCCTGGCGTTGGCCCGCGAGGGCGAGTCGCACCTCATCTCGGTTGACCAACGTCGCTGGCTGGACCGTTTCGAGCGTGACCACGAGAACTTCCAGGCGGCATTCGGATGGACGATCGACGCCGGTGAACCGGAGAGCGGCATGGAGGCAGCCGCCGCGATGTGGCGGTTCTGGCAGCAACGGGGTTTTCTGTCGGTCGGACGGAGCTGGCTGGAACGGCTGCTGATGGCCGGTCAACACCGAACGGCCGCAGTCGCCAAAGCACACCTGGCGGCGGGCGGCATCGCGCACTGGCAACAGGAGTACGAGGCCGCGGACCGTCATTACCAAGAAGCTCTGGCAATCTCCCAGGCAATCGGTGATCGCCACGGCATTGCCGAGGCGACCTACAACCTGGCCTTCGTCTTCGCCGGAGACCTGGCGGGCGGAAGGCCGGACTTGGCAGCGGCGCAGGACTCGCTGCAGCTGCTACGGGACGCGTTGGCCCAGTTCGAAGAGTTGGGTGACGCTGCTGGAGTCGCCAAGGCCAAGGGCAACATCGCGTTGTTCCTCGGCGGCCTGGGTGACCGTGATCTCGAGTCGGCCAAGCCGTTGCTCGAGGAGGCAATCACCAGCTACCGGCAGCTCGGCGACATGTTCCACCTGACCGACGCACTGATCGCGTACGGGGAGGGGCTCCAAATGCTGGGACAATACGAGGAAGCTGGAGCGCCGATCCTCGAAGCATTGGGTCTGTTGGACCGAGCCGACAACGTGGCTGGGGTGAGCGGGGCTCTAGAAGCGCTGTCGGTCTTGGAGTCGGCTCGAGGACGGTTCGAACGTGCCATGCGGCTCCTCGGGTCGGCCCAGGAGATCCGTCGGCTGGTCGAAGGAGGGTATCCGCTGGCCGCCAGTTCAATCGTCGGGACCGACCCGGTGGCCGACGCGCGCAGGTCCATCGGCGACGAGGCGGTCGACCGAGCCCTCGCCGAGGGGCGGTCGATGACTCGGACCCAAGCCGTCGCATACGCGAAAGAGCTTGGGTAAGCGCCCGGGCCGTACGATCGCGACAAATGCCTGCGCCGCCAACCGGGACGGTCACGTTCCTGTTCACCGACATCGAGGGATCCACCCGGCTCCTGCGGACCCTGGGCGAGGGATACCGAGCCGTACAGGATCGTCACGATGAGATCATCCGAGCTGCCGTCGAGGGCAACAATGGCTACGTCGTTCGTACCGAGGGCGACTCCTTCTTCGTGACCTTTCCAAGCCCCATCGACGCCGTTCGGGGTGCGGTTGCTGCCCAGCGCAAGCTGAGCGGAAACGATTGGCCCGAGGGTGTGGAGCTTCGGGTCCGGATGGGACTGCACACGGGGCAGGGGGTTCTTGGCGGGGACGACTACATCGGGATCGACGTCAACGCGGCCGCCCGGATCGCCGGCGTGACGCACGGAGGACAGGTACTCATCTCCGACGCCACTCGAGCCCTCGTCAAACATGAATTGCCCGACGGGGTGACTCTCCGCGATCTGGGGGAGCATCGCCTTCTGGACATCACCCACCCGGAGCGTCTCTTCGACCTCGTCATCGCCGGGTTGCCGGCCGACTTCCCGCCGATCCGGTCGTTCGACGTCCGGCCCAACAACCTGCCGCTGCAGCTCACCAGCTTCGTGGGCCGAGCCGACGAGATCGCACGGGTTATGCAGTCGCTCGGTGATCACCGGCTGGTGACGCTGACCGGACCGGGGGGTCGGGCAAGACGCGGCTGGCCTTGGAGGTCGCGAGTGAACTCCTTCGCCGGTTCGACGACGGGGTCTTCTTCGTCGACCTTGCGCCGCTGTCAGACCACGCGCAGATACCGTCCGCAATCACCCAAGCGTTGGGGATGAGGGACCAGCAAGGGCGAGAGCTCATCGACACTCTGGTCGATGGTGTGGCCGCAGCGGACGTTCTCTTGGTGCTCGACAACTTCGAGCACGTGTTGCCGGGCGCCTGGGTCGCCGAGCGGCTGCTTGGAGCGGCGCCGAAGCTGCGGATCCTTGCTACCAGTCGGGCCCCCCTTCGCCTCTACGGTGAACAGGAGTTGCCGGTCCCACCACTCGCGCTGCCCGATCTCGACGACGCGGAAGAGCTCATGCTCCTGTCCCGGTACGAAGCGATCGCCCTGTTCATCGAACGGGCTCGCGCCGCTTCTCCGGAGTTCGCCCTGAGCGAGTCAAACGCCCGCGTCGTGGCTGACATCTGCGCCCGTCTCGACGGCTTGCCGCTGGCCATCGAACTGGCGGCCAGCCGGATCAAGGTGCTGACGCCGCAGGCGATTCTTTCCCGGCTGCGCGCCGGGCCCGATCTACTGGCTGCGACCGCACGCAACCTGCCACCGAGGCAGCGCACACTGCGGGCCACCATCAGCTGGAGCCATGGTCTGCTGGCCGAACCCGAGCAGCGACTGTTCGCCCGGCTGTCGGTGTTCCGGGGTGGCGTGAGCCTGGAAGCTCTGGAAGCGGTCGGCAATCCGGAGGGTGACCTGGGCGTCGACACGCTGGATGGATTGATCTCCTTGATCGACAACAGCCTGGTGGGAAAGACCGAAACGCGGAACGGTGATCCCCGGTTCGGCATGCTCGAGACCATCCGGGAGTTCGCCGGAGAGCTGCTGGCCGCTGAAGGCGACGAGGCAGCGACCCGGCGTCGCCACGCCGACTACTTCCTTGCACTGGCGCATGCCGGTGAGCCTCATCTGACGGCGGACGACCAGGTTCCGTGGCTGAACCGGTTCGAACACGAGCACGACAACCTGCAGGCGGCGTTTCAATGGGCGCTCGAGGTGGGACAGCCGGAGAGGGGCGCAGACGCGGCTGCTGCGATGTGGCGGTTCTGGCAGCAACGGGGCTACCTCTCGGTGGGACGGCGTTGGCTGGAGCGGCTGATCTCCTCGTCCGGCCCGGATGCCACTCCGATCCTGGCCAGGGCGCACCTTGCGGCGGGCAGCATCGCGTATTACCAGGCTGACAACGAAACCACCGATCAGCAGTACCGGAAGGCGCTCGCGATATACCAGGCACTTGGTGATCGCCACGGCGTCGCCGAGGCGGTGTACAACCTCGCATTCGTACCCGGCCCCTCGTTGGACACGGACATCGAATGGCGGATCGGACCCGGGAACATCGACGCGCTGCGCGATGCCATGGACCGTTTCGAGGCGCTCGGCGACCTCGCGGGCGTGGCCAAGGCAAAGGGCAACATGGCGATGTTCCTGGGCGGGCTGGGTGACCACCAGTCGGCTGTCCCGCTGCTCGAGGAGGCCATCGCCAGCTTTCGCGAGCTCCACGACAGGTTCCACCTCGTCCACGTCCTGGCCGCGTTTGCGCAGGGGAAACAGCAGCTAGGTGATCCAGCGGCGGCCCGGGCGGCGATCGTCGAGGCGCTCGGCCTGGTCGACGAAGCGGACAACTCGTTGGGGACGGGCGCGGTCCTCGAGATCCTGTCCGGCCTGGAGTCGGCCCAAGGACAGCACGAACGAGCTGTCCGGCTGTTCGGTTCCGGCCGAGAGATCCAACGCAGGCTCGAGGCTGCCCTGCCGCTGGCAGCCGGTGAGATTACCGCGGCCGACGTCCTCGCCATCGCTCGTCAGGCGATCGGTGACGAAGCGGTCGACCGGGCACTCGCCGAAGGCCGGTCGATGAGCCGAGCCGATGCCGTGGCCTACGCCAGGGACGATGGATAGGCGCCCGGGCCGGCTGAACCGCGCCTTGCGGGTTCGGTCCGGCGAAGAACCGATGGTCGCGCTCACCGTCGGACTCATGTTCGCGACGTGGGCGGGCTTCACAGTCGGTCAGAGCAGCATCGACGCACTGCTCTTCGCGCAGGACGGTGTCGATGAACTGCCGGTCCTCTATCTGCTGCTCGGGGCGTTGCTGTTCGTCGCTTCCCTCGGTGTCACCGCGCTACTCGGCCGGATGGCCCGGGAGAGGCTCTTCACGCTATTGCCGCTTGCGTTGGCTGCCTTGCTTGTCGTCGGCTGGTTGACAGCTCAGGCCGGCATCCGGTGGGTGTACCCGGCGCTGTGGCTCTTTGCGGGGCTGGCGTTTCTTGTGCAGGGGTCCTACCTGTGGGGAATCGCCGGCTTGGTGACGGACACGCGGCAAGCCAAACGGTTGTTCCCGCTGTTCGCAGCGGGAGGAATTGCTGGCGCGGCGCTCGGCGGCCTGGTGACGCAGCCTCTCGCCGCTTGGCTGCAGCCGGAGAACCTCCTGCTTCTGTGGGCCGGTGTCCTGGTGGCCACCTCTGCCTTGGCCCGAGTGGTACTGGCGAGGTGGGGGCCGGGCGCAGGTCGGATTCGACGACTGGGCCGAGACCGGGTCACGGCCCTGGGCGCCATTCGGGAGGGTTATCGAACGGTCCGGCGGTCTGACCTGCTGCGCTGGATGTCGGCCGGAGCCGTGCTCATGTCTGTGCTCCTCTTCACGCTCTACCTGCCGTTCTCGCGAGCGGCCTTGGACCGTTTTCCCGATGCCGCGGAATTGGCCGGGTTCCTCGGTGTCTTCTCGGGAATCTCGACCGGAGTCGCCCTACTGATCTCTCTGTTCGTCGCGAACCGGCTGTACTCGAGGTTCGGGACCCCCGTGATCTTGCTGGCCTACGCAATCGCGTACGCGGTGGGATTTGGAGTCCTGGTGCTGAACTCCTCGTTTGCCCTGCTGGTTGCAGTCCGGTTCTTTCAGGTCGTCTGGATGCAGGGCCTGGCCAACAGCGCCTGGGAAGCCATGATCAACGTGACGCCGCCTGAGCGTCGTGATCACGCGCGGGCGTTCTTGAACGGCGTACCGACACAGGCCGGAACCGCACTTGCGGGCGTGATCCTGATCGTGGGGCAGACGACACTTCAGCCGGAACAGTTGTTCGTCATCGGGTTCGGCGCGGCGGTCCTTACCGCTTTCACGATGTGGCGGGCGAGACGCTCCTACGCCGCCGCGGTGGCCGAGACGCTGCGTAGCGGCCGGCCGCACGTCTTCGAGATCGACCAAGGGGAGCCCTTTGCGGGCATCCGGGAGGACGCGGCCGCCGTCTCGGTGGCAGTGACCGGTCTCTCGGACCCCGATCCCCGGGTGCGCCGGGTAGCCGCCGAAGTCTTGGGGACACTGCAGAACCGGGGGCTCGTGATTCCGCTGCGGGCTGCACTGGTCGACCCTGATGCCGGGGTTCGAGCCTCGTCGGTTCGGGCGCTCGGCCGGTTGGGCGACCCGTCGGCGCTCCCCGACCTCGAGCATCGGTTGACCGACCCTGACGCATCGGTCCGGCTGGCCGCGGTGTACGGGAGCCGGGTACTTGACGGGGCGGCCCAAGCGCTGGAGCCACTGCTCGACGACCCCGATCCTGCGGTGCGGGCCGAGGCCGCGGTGGCACTGCTGGGTGGCGACGGTTCGGACCGGGCCGCGGACGTGCTCCGGCAGATGAGCTCAGACGACGATCCGGACCAGAGACGGGCCGCCGTCCGAGCGCTGCGACAACGCCGGAGCGCGGAAGCCGGTCGACTGGTGGCGGGCCTCCTCGACGATCCACTTCCTCCGGTGCGAGCAACTGCTGCAGCGGCGCTCGCGGACATAGATCCCGAACAGGCAGTGCAGCCGCTGGTCAAGCTGCTTGCCGATACCGATTCGGCGGTACGGGCGGCAGCTGCTCGTGCGCTCGGTGGGATCGGACGGCCGTCGGTCCCGGCCGTCATGCTCGCACTTGACCGATCGGAGTCTGCAGCCGGCGCACTGCTGGCTCTCGAGCACTTGCCCGTCGACGGTGCGGCCGACGTGGTTCGCCGGTTTGCGGGGGAGTCGGCGCGGCAAGCTCTGCGAGACCACCAACTGGCCGAGGGGCTCTCCGGCGACGGCGACGAACGACGGCTCCTGTTGCACGATGCGCTGGCTCGCAGTGCTGAGCAGCATGCGCTCGATGCCATTCGGGCGGTCGCCGTCATCTCCTCCGATCGATCGCTGCTCTCTGAGGCGATCGGCAACCTGGAGGCCGGTGACGCTGCGCAACGCGCGGCTGCCGTCGAGCTGATCGACTCGTCGAAGGATGCCGCAACACTGCGGCCGCTGGTGGCCGTCTGGGAGTCGGGCCAGGTGCCGATCCGGGATTCGGCGGACCAGGTATCGGAGCTCCTCGATCATCCTGACCCGTGGATTCGGGAATGTGCAGAGTTCGCGATGAGCACGGCTGTGGAAGGGAACCCAATGGCGAGGACACTGCCCACCCTGGCCGTGATGGAGCGCGTGCTG
Source organism: uncultured Actinomycetota bacterium (assembly GCA_963831385.1). Taxonomy (GTDB): domain Bacteria; phylum Actinomycetota; class Actinomycetes; order Jiangellales; family Jiangellaceae; genus JACVRX01. The sequence goes on along the minus strand of CAWHPW010000011.1, from coordinate 366,408 downwards.
TTCCTGCGGAAGGCGCCGATGTTCGAGGGCCTTCCGCCGGAGGACCTCAAGCGGATCGCGGCCGTCGCCGACGAAAGCGTGCATCAGGACGGCGATGTCATCGTCGCGGAGGGTGAGCCCGGCTCCGAGATGCACATCATCGTGTCCGGTGAGGTCGCCGTGGTCGTGAACGACCGCGAGCCGGCGCGCCGGTCCGAGGGGGACGTGGTCGGAGAGTTGGCGGTCATCACTGACCAACCGCGCATGGCAACCTTGATGGCCTCGGGCGAGGTCCGCCTCCTCACCATCGGGCAGAGGCAGTTCGCCGGGATCCTTCGAGAGCGTCCCGAAACCAGCCTCGCGGTGATGCGGGTGCTCGCTCGGCGACTCACCGAGCGTGAGCGATCTCCCTAGGTTTTGCACGAGGCGTCGGCGATCGGGTGGACGGCGCGGTCGCCTGGGCATCGCTCTGCCGCCGGCGTAGCCGCCAGCGAAACCGACGATCAGACCGAACAGGAACCCGCCGACACCGACGCCGGCAGCCAACAGCCAGCGGCGCTGACGCGGCTCGGTGCGCGGGCGCGGCATGGATTTGGCCAAGTCTGACATCCCGACAGCCCTTACCGTTGCTGCGGTTTCCGGCTTTGCCAGCGACCGAGAACGGCCATCGGACGTGGATCCTGCTCCGGTGAGTCAGGTTCGAGCATCATCAGAGGGCACGAAGATCCGTTCATCGGCGCGAGCACGACGTTCGGCTGTTGATTGGCGCGCGATCGCGTCCAGGTACTCCGCATCATTGATGACAGGATGATGACGATGTCACAACTACGAAAGTTGGTCTGTTCGATAGTCGTATCGGCTGGTGTCTTGGGTGTCGCTGGCTGCGGAACGTCGTCACCCAGAACTGAGACCGCACCTGTCTTGAGCCGGGTCGCGGTGCCATTTCTTGACTTCTCTGGCGTCATGGAGGACGTGGCCTGGAGGACCACGCTCGCCGGGATCGACGTGCACGACGACGAGGCGTGCCCGTGGATCGACGAGCGCGTCCTGCTCGTCTTCTCCACCTATGTCTACGTCGACCCATCCGGACCGGTATTGGTCACCGACGGGCGCGAGATCGCGGTCGGCGATGAGTTCGAGACCAACCCGTTGATCGAGCTGGAGGGTGGCTTCACCTGCGCCGGCGAGCGCTGGCCCGATGCCGTACAGCTGTCGGACGCACCGCTGTTGCCGCCGTAGGGAGGCTGAGAGACATCTGCCGCCGGCACGATCGGGTGCGCCGCCGTGCGACCCGCGCTCTTCGTGCTTGTGGCCTGCGATTTTGGTGGTGGGCGATACTGGGAATGAAGATCTGACGCATAGTTCACCTCGGTTCGGCTCGTCGCCGCAGACGTCAGGCGGCGCGGGTAAACTCAGAAGGCACCAAGGTGCGATGCAGGAGGTGAGTGATGACGATGTTCCTGCTCATCGCCGTGATCGTTGGCCTTGCCGGTGCGGCAACCTTCATGGCGCGCTGGGTGGACAACGACGGCGGGCCTCGCCGCCCGCTGCTTGCCCGCGCAAAAGACAGCTGGTCCACCGACCGGCCGACTCGTCCATACGCCACCCTCTAACACCACGACGCGTACAGATCCGGTTCCCAGCCGTTGTCGAGGCTGTACCGGAGCAGTAGCTGCGGTACAGAGCAGCGCGATCCGCTGGTCGGCGATTCGCACGGCGTCACATCTCCGGCTTGTCGCGGTGACACGGGGGTGACACGGTAACGAAAGAGCCCCGGCCGAAACCGGGGCTGACCTGCGGTGATGTGTGGTGGGCGATACTGGGATTGAACCAGTGACCCCTTCCGTGTCAAGGAAGTGCTCTCCCACTGAGCTAATCGCCCGTGCTGTGTGGTGCCGAGGTGGAGACGGGATTCGAACCCGTGTACACGGCTTTGCAGGCCGTTGCCTCGCCTCTCGGCCACTCCACCGAGGTGAGGCCCGCGTGGCCTCGCTCCGAGCGGACGACGGGACTCGAACCCGCGACCCTCACCTTGGCAAGGTGATGCGCTACCAACTGCGCTACGTCCGCGCGCGGCCACACCGTCGGAGGCGGGTGGCGCACAGCAGATTAGCCCATCGGTTCGGCGGCATCCAAACGTCTTGACAGGCCCGCACACTCGTTCAGGGCCGACATGGCGGAGCACGCCAGGACCGCGCTCGCACCCGGCGCGGCGTAGCGGGTAGCGTCGCGGCACCGTGGAGATGGCGTACGACCCGGACCGGCCGCTGGCGCACTTCGGTGGGCAGCTCGCGAGCGATCTGGTCGACCTGTCCGACGACCTGCGGGTGCTGGACGGCTCCGGCAGATGGGCAATCGTCATCACCTACGAAGGGGCTGTGACTTGCGCGCGGTTCGCGACCTGGCACCAAGCCCCGTTGCCGAGCGCTCCCGGGTGGATCGGTCCGCCGACAGCAAGCTGGTCGAGCTCGTTCGACTGCAGCGATTACCTGGCCGCGGTCGAGGAGATCCGCCAGCGGATCGCAGCGGGAACCGTCTACCAAGCCAATCTGTGCCGGGTGCTGTCGGCTCCGCTGGTCGGTGATCCGGATCTCCTGCCACTGGCAAGCCTGCTGGCCGAGCGACACGACGCCCCGTACGCGGGGGTGATCCGGCTACCGCACGTCGATGTGCACGTCGCGACGGCCTCGCCGGAGCTGTACCTGCGCCGCCGCGGCGACCGGGTGTGGTCCGCTCCGATCAAGGGCACGGGACGCACCCGAGGCGACCTCACGGACAAGGACGTCGCCGAGAACATCATGATCGTGGACCTGGTGCGCAACGATCTGTCCCGCGTCTGCGGGACCGGCAGCATCGCGGTCGAGGGACTGCTGACCATCGAGGACCACCCCGGCCTGGTGCATCTCGTCTCGACCGTGACCGGTCGGTTGGCACCAGGACGCGGCTGGGCGGACCTCATCGACGCGACCTTCCCGCCCGGCTCGGTCAGCGGGGCGCCGAAGTCCACCGCGGTGCAGGCCATTGCGGACCTCGAGCCAGTGCCGCGTGGTCCGTACTGCGGGGCTGTCGGTTGGGTTGACGCGGATTCGGGCGAGGGCGTGCTCGCCGTCGGAATAAGAACCTTCTGGGCCGCTGACGGGCAGCTGCACTTCGGCACCGGAGCCGGTATCACCTGGTCATCTGACGCGCTGCGCGAGTGGGAGGAGACCGCGCTCAAGGCTGAGCGGCTCATAAGGTTGGCTTCCGCGGCGGAGAAGGGGAGCCGGTGAAGACTTGGGTCGACGGCCAACTAGTCGACGAGGCCGATGCCGTCGTCAGCGCCTTCGACCATGGGCTGACCGTCGGCGACGGCGTGTTCGAGACGGTGAAAGTGCTCGATTCGGTGCCGTTCGCCCTCGGGCGGCACTTGGATCGGCTGGCCCGGTCCGCAGCGGGCCTTGGTCTGCAGCAGCCGGATCTCGAGCTGGTCATCAAGGCGTGCGCTGGCGTCGTCGCGCAAGTGCCGACGGGCCGGTATCGCCTGCGAATCACCTATACCGGCGGGCTCGCGCCGCTGGGCTCGGGCCGCGGTGACGCCAAGCCGACGCTCGTGGTTGCCCTGGCGCCGATGGATCCCTGGCCGGAGTCCACCACGGTTGCTGTCGTCCCCTGGCCGCGAAACGAGCGAGGAGCGCTGGCCGGTCTGAAGACGACGTCGTACGCGGAGAACGTCGTCGCACTCGCGTACGCGAAGCGCTTCGGCGCCGGCGAGGCGCTGTTCGCCGATACCCAAGGGCGGTTGTCCGAGGGAACGGGCAGCAACGTGTTCGTCGTCCTGGGTGACCGGGTGGTCACCCCGGCCCTCACGACCGGCTGTCTGGCCGGAGTTACGAGGGCACTGGTCCTCGAATGGTCCGAAGGCACCGAAGCCGAGCTGCCCGTCGACGTACTCGAGCAGGCGGACGAGGTGTTCCTCACGTCAACGACGCGGGATGTGCAGGCGGTGTCGACGGTGGCCGGCGACGATTGGGTCCGTACCGTGGGCTCGGCCCCCGGCCCCGTGACTCGCCAGGTCGCGGCGACATTCGCTCGGCGCAGTAAAGAAGATCCCGAACCCTGACCGAATACTCGCGGGAGTAGGCGTGTGCCGTCAGCTCGCCGCGGCGCGACGCCGTTCCCGGTAGGCCGCGACGTGTAGACGGTTGCCGCACGTCCGGCTGTCGCAATAGCGCTTGGACCGGTTGCGGGAGAGGTCGACGAGAACCCGGCTGCAGTCGGGCGCAGCACACGTCTGAAGACGCTCGTGCTCGCCTGTCGTCACCACGACTGCCAACGCCATCGCGCCATCGATTAGGAGGTGCTCGGCCACCGCGGCGCCGGGAGTGAAGTAATGCATGTGCCAGGCATAGTGGTCGTGGTCGGTGAGGCGGGGGGACATGGTCATGGTGCTGAACAGATCGTTCAGCAACGTTGCCGAGCCTTCGGCCCCCTCGGCCAGGAAGACCTCGCGCAACGGCGCCCGGATTGCCTGGACGGCAGCGAGATCCTCGTCGGTTATTTGATGGACGTCGCTGAGGTCGTGCCGGACGACGAACTCCCGCAGCGCATCCGGATCGGGCAGCAGTTCTTCGCCGTTGCTGGCCGGGTCGCTATTGACGAGGTCGACGATCACGTCCAGGGCGCGCTCGACGTCGTGGGCGAAACTCACGCTATTACCTCGATCGGAGTGCCGGGCGCACGGTGAAGCAGACCGTAGCTCGCACACCTGGTCACCGACAACATCACGAGTCGCCGAGTAGGGCTTCCAGCACGCCGTCGACGTCGAGGTGTTCATGCTCGGCCCCCGGCGGCACCAGCCGCCACGTTGCCACCAGGAACTCCTGAATCACGGCCGCCGATGCCTCGAGTAGGGCGTCCCCGTGCGGAGAGCGAAGGCGCAGGTGCACGGCCCGGGTTCCATCCGCGTCGTGTGTCGGCCACACGACGACATCGCCGTCGCCGGAGCGGTGGTCAAGTCCTGACGAGAGCAGATCGCGCGCGAACACCCAGCGCACCGGCTCGTCGCCGCCGTCGTCGAAGAGCGCTTCGACCGCGAGCGGATCCTGCGAGCTGTAGCGCAGTTCCGCCGCGAGCGGAAACTCGGCCCCGTCGCCGCTGAGCAAGCTCAGAGCAAGGGCGTAGGAGACCGTCGTGCCGTCCATGTTCGATAGTCCTTCTCGCGCGCGCTCTCGTTGGTCAGACGAGAACGTGGTGTCTGCACGGGATGCCGTGCCAGTGGCGTTCTTCCCTAACGCTACTGTCATGAAACACGAAGTAGCGAACGGCCACCCCCCGACGGCCCGCAGCAGTGGTACGAGATGTGATAAAGCCCCTGGATCCGGACACGTCTCAGTCTCGTCGCCGGTTAGAGTGACGGGGTGGTCGACGAGGACCCGGCGGGCGACGGCCCGGTCGTGACGACCGACCGTGAGCAGGCCACGGCTGACCACCCGAGTGTCTATCGCCGGTGGCGTAACCAGGTCGCTCGTTACCGAGCGCTGCACATCACCTGGCAGATCACCGTCTTGACGGTCGGAACCGCGATCATCTGCGCCGGCCTTGCCATGCTCGTTCTGCCGGGCCCGGGGTGGGCAGCGATCTTCGTCGGCCTGGCGGTCCTCAGCACCGAATTCATGTGGGCGGAGCGGCTGCTTGCGTGGACCAAGCGGCAGGCCAGGCGAGCGGCGAACCGCGCGCTCGATCCGCGACACCGCCGGCGCAACCAGGCGATCTTGGCTCTGGTCGTCGTCCTCACCGCGGTGGGGATCTGGTGGTACCTCGCGACCTACGGTGTGCCGGTTCAAATTCAACGGGCTCTGGACTGGTTCTGAGTGTCCGTTCGGTGAGTTTGCTGTTCGGGCGCCGCACCACCGCTGAGGTATCGTTTCGCCTCGCAGCAGGGCGATTAGCTCAGCGGGAGAGCACCTCGTTCACACCGAGGGGGTCACTGGTTCGATCCCAGTATCGCCCACGCAAAACCCAGGTCAGGCCATATCTCGTCTGGCACATGACCGACGACGAAACCCGCCGTCCTGCCGATGAGCGGTTGTGCGGGCAGTTCGCCCGTGGGGTCCGGACGCGTTCGAATTGCGCTAGGAGAGACCGACAACCACTTTGCCGAGGGCGCGTCCCTCACCGACATGAGCAAGTGCGGCGGGAACCTCGTCGAGCGCGAAGGTCTGGTGGATGTGGATCGTTACCTCCCCGGTGACGCAGAGGGCGGCCAGCGGCTCGAAGTGGATCGGTCCCTGCCTGACGGGGAGAATCCCGATTGCGCGACCGGTGAGCCGCCCAACTAGCCAGCCGACGGTGAGCACGCGCAGCAGTGTGGGCACTGACCCACCGACGCACCGATACGTGCCGCCAGGTGCCAGCGCACGCCGGTAGGCGAATACCGATCGGTGCGCGACCAGGTCCAGGATCAGGTCGTACGGCTGGGTGGTCCGGGTGAAGTCGTCCCGGCGGTAGTCGATCACGTCATCGGCGCCGACCGATCGCATGAAGTCCAGCTTGGCGGCGTTGTCGACACCGGTTACGTGAGCACCGAGCCGCTTGGCGAGCTGAATCGCGAAGGATCCCGACCCTCCGCCGGCGCCGTTGATCAGCACCCGGCGACCCGGCACGACCCTATTTGTGCCCTGCAAGGCGATCGCGCCCGCCTGCGGGATGGTCGACGCCTCAGCGAACGTGAGCTGGGCCGGTTTGTGGGCGAGTGCGGATTCCGGCGCGAGTGCGTACTCCGCGAAGCCACCCATCAGCTCGAGGTTGTCGCCATACACCTCGTCTCCAGGTCGGAACCGGGCTACCCCTTCCCCGACGTTGTCGACCAGGCCGGCGATGTCCGATCCGAGGGTCCGGCGAGCCGGGGAACGCAGCCCGCCGATTCGTGCGTACGCGGGCGATCCGCGCAGGCATTCCCAGTCGCTGAGGTTGACTGAGGTCGCGGCGACCTTCACCCGCACCTGTCCGATGGCGGGCGAGGGTATGGGGACGTCCTCGACCTGCAGCACATCGGGGGACCCGTACCGGTCGTAGACGACCGCCTTCACGCCCGCCCCACGGCCCACCTGGTCATGGCGGCAACGTAGCAAGTCGGAACGAGTGGATCTTGCCGAGTTACCGTCACGGGTCGATCGGGTGGCCTGACGTGCCAACGGCGTGTCAGTGATTTGCGGCAGTGTTCGTGAGGTCGATCGAAATACCTGGGTCGTTCAGAGTTCAGAGGGTTGCTGCGCTACTGAGGCGGCCGCGGTCGTAACAGGGCGGCGTGGGAGGAGTATCGCGGCCGCTAGGCCGGCTAGGCCGATGCCGGCAAGCGTGATCATCGCAGCGCCGTAACCACCCGTGGTGAGACTCGCGACGAGGATGGTGCCCGCGATCGCCGTGCCGAGCGATGAGCCGAGGTTCGATATACAGCGCGACAGACCTGAGATCTCACCCTGGAGTTCCTCGCCGAAGCTGGACTGCACGATGTTGACCGACGGGGTCAGCATCGTGCCGATCCCGAGTCCGACCAGCAGCAGACCAGGCGCGAACGCCCAGGCGCTCGGCGAGCCGTTTACCATGGCTATGAGAATTCCGATACCGGCGATCGTGATGATGAATCCCACGAGGACGAGGGACCGCTGCGCGTACCGCTTCGCTAGCCGTTCGGCGCCGAGCGACGAAACCAGTATGCCGACCGTGGCCGCCGTGAAGATCACACCCGTCTGGATCGCGTCGTAGCCGCGCACGACCTGCAGGTAAGCCGCGACCGTGAACGACGACCCCAACAGCAGCAGCCATTGGATGTTCTGCGTTACAAGGCCCAGGTTGGACGTGCGGTTGCGGAACAAAGCTGTCGACAACAGCGGCTCTTCGCCGGCGCGCTCCTTCGCGCGCACCGAGTAGAAGAACCACACCAGGACAAGGGCGCCGCCGACCATCAACGCGATCATCAACCAGGCGTTGTTGTCCGCGGCCAAGATGCCCATGACGAGCAGGACAAGCCCGACCGCCGACAGCACGGCTCCGCGGGTGTCGAAGGGCCGCGTCGGATCCGCCGGCAGGGGATCCTCGAGCCGGCGGCTCAGGAAGACGATCGCCACGATGACCAGCGCCTGAAACACGAAGGACGCCCGCCAGCTGATCGCCGTGGTGATAAGGCCACCGATCAGCGGTCCTGCCGCGGCGCCGACGCCCCCCATCGCGCTGATCACGCCGAACGCGCGAGCGCGCGAAGTGACCCCGGTGAACAACAGCGTGGTGAGGATGTACACAGGCGGGATCAGCAGCGCGGTGCCTACGCCTTCAAGGATCGAATTGCCGATGATGAGGACACCCAGGCCGGGAGCGACGGCGCTGAGCAAGGCGCCGACGCCGTACACGACCAGACCGAGCCTGAACAAGCGCACTCGGCCGTAGCGATCAGTCAGCTTGCCGCCGGGGATCATCAACGCCGCCATGACCAACAGGAAGATCGTTATCGCGATCTGCACACCCTGGACGGTGGTGTCCAGGTCCTCGCTGATGTCGTTGATCATCACGTTCATGTTCGAACCAGCGAAGCTGCAGATGAACTGCGCGAGGGCTAGAGGAATGAGCACCCTCCGCAACGCGGGCGCAGGTCGACCCACGGGAACAGCTCCAGCCATTTCGCACTCGCCCCATCCTGAGCCGTGAACCGCGGTGAGCGTGAACGCTACTCGATCCATCCGCATCTACCGCCGACAGTGAAGTCCGAACGTCGCGGCCAGAACGCCGTCGATCAGAACGGCGAGCTGGTCGGCGGCACGGACGTGGTAGCACAGACCCGGCACGTGATGGCCGACCTGGTGATGCCGCAGTGAGTGATTAGTCCGTTCCGGCGAGAGCGCTCAACGGAGGCCTCGATGAGCAGCCCACAAGGATCCGGCACGTTTCGCCGCGTCGCCGATGAGGCTCACCAGCTCGGGGCCGTCGGGGACGGGGAACGGGACATAGTTGCTGCGGCCGCCGCTCGTCGGGCGGCCGTATGCCTTGACGGCGAGGTGTCCATCGGGAAGCAGCCGGACGTTGAGCGTTGTCAGCCTGTACTTCTCACCGCGTCGGCTGTCGGTCCACCGTTGTGATTCGGGGATAGTCACGTTGATCGCCAGCGCGGTCACCTCCACGTCCTCTCCTCCGCTCATATCGGCCATGGTGCCTCAGCCAGCCGGCACGGCACTATCGCCGGTCAAGGACCCACATCGTGGTCTTCATGCCGAGAAGCTGCATCGGATACCGGCCGCTTGTCAGCAGCTGTTTCGGCACCACCGTTCGGGACAGTCGAGGAACCAGCAACACGATCCGGCTCGCCGGCCGGGTGACACGTGCGATTTCGCCGAGAACCGAGGCCAGCCAGGCTGTAGTGGAGCCCTGAACGCCGTACTGCCGGCCAAGCGGCAGGTTCGATATGCACGCCGCGACCGACTCGTCCGGCAAGGCCACAGTGCGCGCGTCGCCTCGATCGATGGTGGCCCGCGGGACATTCATTCGGGCGATGTCGACTGCCGCCGGGTCGATGTCGCGACCCATCGCCGTCCAACCGTGGGCGACCGCCTCGGCCAGGATGGTGCCGGAGCCGCAGCATGGGTCCAGCAGGATGCCAGACGGTTCCCCGGCGAGCATGACCATTGCCGACGCAACCGTTGGCCGGAGCGCTCCTGGTCGTTCGACCTGCCGGCCATCGTGCTGACGCATTCGGACGTCGGTGAGGCGCAGACCGGCCACGAACTCGCCAGGGCGGTACTCAGCCATCCACAACTCGATCTGCGCAGGATCGGCGACGCGCCATTTCGGCCTGTCTGCGGCGATGACATCGGTCAGCGCACGCCGGAGGTCCGTACGGAGAAAGGAGCGTTCTTGCAAGACCCGGGCGATCACCCGGAACGTCATCGACGAAGTGAGCGGCCTGACTTCGGCGGCCCAAACGGAGAGCCCGCGCTGTGCGGCTTCCGGGTGCCATACCCGACGCGTCAGCGAGCGCGCGTCGTCGCCGTCGGCTCGCGATGCCCGCCCGACTTCAATGAAGACGTCCTCCGTCGTGCGAAGACCGAGCACCGCAGATCGATCGCCTCTGCCGGTCTGGAAGAGCGTGAGATCAGAGCGGCCGTCGAAACCGGTCGCGGTGACTGCTATGCCGAGGCTCGCCGCTTCTTGCTCTACCAGCGGTGCGAGGCCTGGAACGCACGTTGCGAACAAACGCGTCGTTCCAGACCTCTGTCGAACCCGCGGCCGCCTGTTTTCGGCCACCGACCCAGGCTAGGGCTACCGCGATGGGTTTCCCGGCCAATCGAGTTCGGTGACACGGCCGCCGACCACGGAGAACGCGGCGCGCCCGCTCGGCAACCGATCACCGTACGGAACGTACGTTCCCGCAGGCAGGACGGGAAAGACCGCGGCGCAGACCACCTCGTCGCAGACGTGACGAGCTCGCACGACGTTGTGAACCGGATGCCCGGACGGGTCCTCCGCCCGGGCGATCTCGATCTCGTGACCGACGAGCTGCTCCGATGTGTAGACGACCAGCGCGCCGGAGTCGCCGCCGATGTCGACGAGCAGCGCGTCGGTGGTCACGACGCGGCCGGGACGTCGAAGCCGCTGAACGGTGTTCCCAGGTACGGGAACCTGTTCAGGTACGGCGTGCGGAGGTTGTCGGGCGTGACGCCGTCGTCGACGATGGCCGCGGCTCCGTCGGGTGTGAACGACGGGTTCACCAGCGGATAGGTCGCACCCGCGACGGCGCGCAGCTCGATGGCCACGACGTCGTCGAAGACCCGCCGGCCGTTCGGGAAACCGGCCAGGTCCCCACCCAGCAAACCGAAGATGCTCGGGGACTTCGACGGCGGGATCGCCACGTTGAGCCGAAGCAGGTCTGCCTGCTTCGTCCCGGTGAAGTTCTGGAAGCCCGGGATGAGTCCCGCCGGGATCCCGGTGAGCAGGATGGCCACCAGGTCCGCCCGGTCGGCGTTGAGCGCCGCGAGGTTCGGGAAGACACCCGGATACAGCACCGGCAGCAGGGCGGCGAGCTCGGGACGCTGGACGAACCCGACGAAGTTCTTGTCGTCGGCCGGACGCGATGCGTTCCACTCGTCCTTGCGGCCCATCGGCACGATGACCTCGTTGAACAGCGGGTTGCCCAGCCGCGAGACCTGGACGAACGGGCCGACGCCCTTGTCCGTGTCGTCGTCACGAACCAGAATCTTCTGCCGGCTCGCCGAGGTGTACACCCCGATCGTCGCCCGCGGGTCGGCCGGACCGGTGGGCATGCGGCCGTCCTTGGTGAGGTCGGTGATCGGCACTTGCAGGGCGATGGTGTGCACGTTCAGCTGAGCTGTCGCGTTGATGCCCTTGACCGCGGGCAGTGGCAGCAGGTGCAGGTTCTGGAATGGGCGCAGCGCCGCGAGGTCGAAGATCGAGCCCAGGTCGACGTAGAAGCCTTCCGCACGCTGGCCGGCGAAGACCTTCTCGCCGGTCGGCAGGGTACGGATGGCCATGTTGGCGAGGTCGACGTAGTTCGGCGTCGACCGCCTGCCGACGTTGCACGGCGGGCTCGGAACCCGAGCGGCGAGCACCTTCGGCGAGCGGCCCTCGACCACCTTGGTCACCGAGTAGGTCTGGCGACGGTTCCAGTCGGCATCGTCGAGGGTGTCGATCGGCCCGGTGTTGTAGAGGAACGACCGCGGGTTCCGGACGCTGGTGGTGAACCGGAACTGGTAGGTGACATCGGGCTTGGCGTCACCGTCGTTGTCGATGTGGATCTCATAGAGAACGTCGTCGCCGAACTCGTAGAAGTTCGGTCCGCCGGCCGGTCCCTGCAACGGGATGTAGTTGCAGATGAGTGTGACCGTGTCCGGCTTGTCCGGGCTGACGAATGCGTAAACGTCGGTGCTGTCGGCGACCGGATCCTTCGAGATCTCCGGTGCTTCGCGGTGGGAGGACATGCTGATGACTCCTTGACTGTCGTCGGCTCAGCGAGCCGCGGCTCGCGCCAGTCGGCGGGCCAGGGTCCGGTCGGTGTGGGTGATCTCTTGGGTTCCCACGTACAAGGCGATTTCGCCGGTACGCAGGTTGCGGACGCGCGCGATGACGGGCTCGGCCATCTCGAGCGGCGCGTCGTCTGGGGAGTCGTCGGCGGGGACGGCTGCCGCCATTCCAGGAACGGCGACGGCAGTGACGGCAACAGCACCGGCGGCCGCGCCACCGATGAACCTGCGCCTGGACAGTCCGGACATGTGGAGCTTCCCTTCCTCGTGCCCCTGCTGGGCGGTGACCGGCCGGCGGTCTGCCGGCCGGAACGGCTCAGGCAGGGGTGGGGACCCTGGGTCGCTCGACGTGAATTCGTGGTCGGTCCTCGGCCGGATTGGTCGGCCGTCGGCCGGGGCGGCCACGCCCTGGGCAGGGATCAGGGGCGACGGAAGGATCGCTCTGGTTGTCTACGCGTGTGGAACTGACGGAGGAAGAGGTTGCACGCCGAGCGGGCGTGAGCGAGCAGCGCGTGCGCGAGCTGGCAGAACTGGGCATCGTCGCGCGGGCGTCCGGACCGAACGAGACGTTCGGAGGCGGTGACGTGCTTCGCACCCAGCTCGTCGAAGAGCTGGAATCGTCCGGCATTCCGGCGGCCAGAGTGGCCGAAGCGATGTCGGCGGGTGCGCTCTCGCTGTCCTACCTCGACCGGTTTCCCGATCCGCCCCCGCGTTCGAGTCGGACGCACGCTGACCTCTGCGAGGACCTGGGTGTGTCGTTCCGGCTGCTCGAGCGGATCTTCTCGGCCTTCGGCCTGCCACATCCGCAGCAGGATGACCCGGTCCGAGAAGACGACCTGGCCGTTGTCTCGCAGCTGTCGATCCTGTTCACGGCCGGTCTCGGGGAGGCCGAGGTTCTTCGCGCCGCCAGGGTCTGGGGTGAGGGTGTCCGCCGAGTCGCCCAGCATCAGGTTCACTCGTTTCACGAGCTGATCGAAGAGCCGTTCCGGCGCCGTGGCCTGTCCGACGACGAGGCACTCGATGCCGCCCTCACGCAGATCGGGGTGCGGCTGATCCCCTACGTCAATCAGCTCGTCGCGTGGCTTTATGGCCGCCACTTCGAACGGTCCTCAACCGAGCATCGGCTGGCTCACATGGAGGCAGCGCTCGATGCGGCCGGCCTCCATCGCAGGCCGGCACCCCATCCCGAGGCGTGCGTGTTCGCGGATCTCTCCGGCTCGACCCGGCTCACCGATCAGCATGGGGACGTCGCCGCCACCGACATGGCGCTTCGCCTAGCCGAAGTGATGCAGGAGGTTGCCGACCGGCACGACGGTCTCGCCGTGAAGATGCTCGGCGACGGCGTGCACTTCCACTTCGACGAGCCAGCGAATGCGGTGCTCGGCTCCCTCGATCTGGTCGAGATGACCGAGCAGCACGGCCTCCCACCGGCCCACGTCGGCGTCAACGCCGGCCCGATGACGTACACCGACGGCGACTACTACGGGCTCACGGTGATCGTCGCCGCCCGCCTTGCGGCGCAGGCCGGGCCTGCGCAGGTCCTGGTGGGTGAAACAGCGCGAGCGCACGCGAACACCAACGGAGTTCGGTTCGAAGACGTCGGCCCGGTGTCGGTCAAGGGCGTTGCCCGCCCGGTGCACGTGTTCCGGGCGCTCCGCGACCACACCTGATGGCGACGACTGCAGCGCAGCGGCAAACCAGGCGCGTCGCCGCGCAGCCCGTCGCTACGATCATTGTTCGTGTCCACAGTCATCCGCGTCGTCGTTGCCGGCAGTGAGCGATCGATCGACGCGGGCACGACCGCCGGGGCGCTGTTCGCCGACGAGCCTGACGTGATCGCCGCCCGGATCGGCGGTGAGCTGGTCGACCTGAGCCGGGAAATGGCCGAGGGCGACCAGGTCGAGCCGGTGCGGATCGACTCTGTGGACGGCCGGTCGATACTGCGCCATTCCACCGCCCATGTGCTTGCACAGGCGGTCCAGAGCCTGTTTCCCGCCGCCAGGCTAGGCATTGGGCCGCCGATCGATAACGGGTTCTACTACGACTTCGACGTCCGGGAGCCATTCCACCCCGACGACCTGAAGCGCATCGAGAAGCGGATGCAGCAGATCGTCAAGGAGCGGCAGTCCTTCAGCCGCCGGGCGGTGACCGACGAGCAGGCGCGGGCGGAGCTGTCAGCAGAGCCGTTCAAGTTGGAGCTCATCGGCTTGAAGGGGGGACAGGCGGCCAGTGCCGCCGACGGTGCCGAGGCCGAAGTGGGCGGCGCTGAGCTGACGATCTACGACAACCTTCGCCGTGACGGCCAGCTCGTCTGGAAGGACCTGTGCCGCGGGCCACATGTGCCGACGACCGGACACATCCCTGCCTTCAAGCTGACCCGGGTCGCCGCGGCCTACTGGCGAGGCAGCGAGCACAATCCGCAGCTCCAACGGATCTACGGAACCGCGTGGGAGACCAAGGACGCACTCACCGCGCATCTCGACCACGTCGCCGAGGCGGAGAAGCGCGATCACCGCCGCATCGGCGCCGAGCTGGACCTGTTCTCGTTCCCGGACGAGATCGGCTCGGGTCTGGCGGTCTGGCATCCGAAAGGCGGTGTCATCCGCCGGGTCATGGAGGAGTACGCGAGGAAGCGGCACGAGGCGTCGGGCTACGAGCTCGTGTACACCCCGCACCTCACCAAGTCCGCCCTGTTCGAGACCTCGGGCCATCTGGAGTGGTACGCCGACGGGATGTACCCGCCCTTGCAGATGGACGCCGAGTACGACAGCGAGGGCAAGCTCCGCAAAGCCGGGCAGGACTACTACCTCAAGCCGATGAACTGCCCGATGCACGTGATGATCTTCAAGTCGCGTGGTCGCTCGTATCGGGAGCTACCGCTTCGGCTGTTCGAGTTCGGGACCGTCTACCGGTACGAGAAGTCCGGAGTCGTGCACGGCCTCACCCGGGCCCGCGGGTTCACCCAGGACGATGCGCACATCTTCTGCACACCCGACCAGCTCGAGGGCGAACTTGCGGATCTACTCGACTTCGTGATCGGACTGCTGCGCGACTACGGGCTGACCGATTTCACTGCCGAGCTCTCGACCCGGCCGGACAAGTACGTCGGCGACCTCAGTGAATGGGACGCCGCGGAGGCCGCCTTGGAGCAGGCGCTGCGAAAGGCGGGGCTGCCCTACCGGATCGGGGAGGGTGAGGGCACCTTCTACGCGCCCAAGATCGACGTGCACGTCACCGATGCCATCGGCAGGAGTTGGCAGCTTTCCACGCTGCAGGTCGACTTCCAGCTCCCGCCGCGCTTCGACATCGAGTACCAGGCGGCCGACGGGACCCGCCAGCGGCCGTACATGATCCATCGGGCGCTGTTCGGTTCCATCGAGCGCTTCTTCGGCATCCTCACCGAGCACTACGCCGGCGCGTTCCCGCCGTGGCTCGCGCCGGTGCAGGTCGTCGGCATCCCCATCACCGACCAGCACGTGGCCTACCTGGAGAAGGTCGCGGCCTTGCTGCGTGGGCACGGCATTCGGGTCGAAGTCGATTCCTCGGACGACCGCATGCAGAAGAAGATCCGTACGGCCCAGAAGCAGAAGGTGCCGTACATGCTGCTCGCCGGAGACGACGACATCGCGAAGAACGCGGTGTCGTTCCGGTATCGGGACGGCTCGCAGAAGAACGGTGTGCTCGTCGCCGACGCCGTTGCCGAGATCGTCGACGCCGTCGACCGCCGGATCCAGGTGTGACCAACCGCGAGGCATTTCCATCCGGCCTGGACGACGACCGGCTGCAGCGGTTGTGGGCGCCGTACCGAATGGCCTACATCAAGGGGGAGCCCGGTACCGGCCGCGAGGAGGACGCGGGCTGCCCGCTATGTCGCATTCCAACCCTCGACGACGAGAGCGGCCTGGTGGTGGCGCGGGGGGAACTGGTCTACGCGGTCCTCAACCTGCATCCGTACAACCCCGGCCATCTGATGGTGGTCACCTACCGGCACGTCGGCGAACTGGAGGACCTGACCGGCACCGAGGCCGAGGAGATGTCGGCGATGACCCGCGACGCGGTTGTCGCCATCAAGGCCGCCTCTCGTCCGCACGGGTTCAACGTCGGGATCAACCTCGGCGGCGTGGCCGGCGGCTCACTGTCCGAGCACGTGCATCAGCATGTCGTGCCGCGGTGGAGCGGTGACGCCAACTTCGTCACCGTGCTCGGCCAGACCAAGATCATGCCGCAGCTGCTCGCGGAAACCCGCGATCTGCTCCGCGAGCACTGGCCGCGTTGATCACGTTCACCACCCTGGTGAACGTGATCAACAGGAATGCCGTCAAGCTTCCTTGGCCATCGCCTTGGCGGCCAAGTGCTGCGGCATGGGCTCGTACCGGGCGAAGGTCCGGGTGAAGGTGCCGGTGCCGTGGCTCATCGCCCGCAGGTCGATCGCGTACCGCACGATCTCGGTTTGCGGCAAGTCCGCGCGAACCAGGGTGCGCCCTTCGCCGACCGGCTCGGTGCCGAGCACCCGGCCACGGCGGCTGGACAGGTCACCCATGACCCCGCCGACGTAGTCGTCGGGCACCAAGACACCTACCTCGTCGACCGGCTCGAGCAGGTTGACACCGGCCACGGCAGCTGCGTCGCGAAGAGCCAGCCCGCCGGCGGTCTGGAAGGCCATATCGGAGGAGTCCACGCTGTGTGCCTTGCCATCGACCAAGGTGACCTTGATATCCACCATCGGGTAGCCCGCGGGTGTAGTGCCCTTCTCCATCTGGGCCCGAACACCTTTTTCGACCGATGGGATGAACTGGCGCGGGACAGCTCCGCCCACCACCTTGTCGACAAACTCGAAGCCGGAGCCCTCGGGGAGCGGCTCGAGCTCGACGTCGCAGACGGCGTACTGCCCGTGACCGCCGGACTGCTTCACGTGCCGGCCGCGCCCTCGGGCCGAGCCGGAGACCGTCTCGCGGAGCGGCACTCGCAGGTCGACTTGGTCGACGGCGACGCCGTACCGGGTGCGGAGGCGGTCTAGCAGCACGTCGGCATGCGCCTCACCGATCGTCCAGAGAACGAGCTGGTGAGTTTCGGGGTTGTTCTCGAGCCGCAGCGTCGGATCCTCGGCCGCCAGCCGTTGCAGCCCTTGAGAGAGCTTGTCTTCGTCGGCCTTGGCGTGGGCGACGATCGCGACCGGCAGGAGTGGCTCGGGCATCTGCCAGGGCCGCATGAGCAGTGGGTCGTCCTTCGCGGAAAGCGTGTCGCCGGTGGCGGCATGCGACAGCTTGGCAACGGCACAGATATCGCCTGCCGCGCAGAACGACACCGGACGTTGGGTCTTTCCGAGCGGAGAGGTCACCGCGCCGATCCGCTCGTCCTCGTCGTGCGCCTCGTGCCCGCGATCGGCCAGGAAATGCCCAGAGACGTGCAGGGTTTGGTCTGGCCGCAAGGTGCCGGAGAACACCCGGACGAGACTGATCCGCCCCACGTAGGCATCCGTGGTCGTCTTCACGATTTCGGCCACCAGCGGCCCGGCCGGATCGGAGTTGAGACCACTGCGGGGCTTTCCGTCGATACTGGTGACCTCGGGCATCGGATGGTCGATGGGCGAGGGGAACGCGCTAGTGACGATTTCCAGCAGCTCGGCGGTCCCTAGTCCGGTGGCCGCGCAGACCGGTATCACCGGATGGAACGAACCCTTTGCGACCGCCTGCTCGAGGTCGTCGATGAGAACCTTCTGCTCGATCTCCTCGCCACCGAGGTAGCGGTCCATGAGGCCTTCGTCCTCGGACTCCTCGATGATGCCCTCGATAAGCTCGCCGCGCGCAGCCTCGAGGCGGTCTGCGTCGTCTGGCACCGGTTCGGACTCCTGGCGGGTGCCGCCGGTGTAGTCGAACAACCGCCCGCTGAGCATGCCGATCAAACCGGTGGTGGCTCCGGCGGAGTCGACGACCGGGAGATAGAGCGGAAGGACCTTGTCGCCGAACGCCTCCTGGCAGGCGGCAAGGGTGTCTGCATAGTCCGAGCGAGGATGGTCAAGCTTGGTGAGCACGACGGCCCGCGGCAGCTCGACAGCAGCGCACTCGGCCCAGAGCATGCGGGTCGAGCCGTCGATCGGCTCGGCGGTCGAGACGACGAACAGCGCGCAATCGGCCGCTCGCAGCCCGGCTCGCAGATCGCCGACGAAATCTGCATAGCCCGGAGTGTCGAGCAGGTTGACCTTGACACCCTGATGGGTCAACGGCGCCAGGGCGAGGCTGACCGAGCGCTGCTGGCGCAGTTCGGCTTCGTCGTGGTCGCTGACAGTGGTTCCGTCTTCGACCCGGCCGGCCCGGTGGATGGTCCCCGTCGTTGCCAACAGGGCCTCGACCAGCGTCGTCTTTCCTGCACCTGTGTGGCCGACCAGCACGACGTTGCGCACGTTCTGTGCGTCGCGGGCCTGGTCGACCGCCGGCACTGTGCCGTCTGCCGCCCCGGGGGTCTTGTCCGCCATGCCAATCGCCTCCAGATTTCATGCCCGGAGGCCGGCGATGCCGGTGCCACTCCGGCCTGAACCACATACCCTGTGCTGCCACCCTGGCCGACACATCCATACTGCACAAGAGGATGCCTGACAGTGCCTGGCTGTTGGCGAGGTCCCCTGCCGCCGCGGTTAACATGGCGCCGCCTGCCGACTGAACGGAGCGCGTACCCGGCATGCTCAACCGAATCGCCCGCGCGACTGTCACGCGGCTGTTCACTCCGATAGCGCGGGGCTTGCTCCGGCTCGGAATCAGCGCCGATGCCGTGACGATCGTCGGCACTCTGGGCGTATGCGTGGGTGCTCTCGCGTTCTACCCGCGCGGGGAGTTCCTCGTCGGGACGCTGGTGATCACGGCGTTCGTGTTCTCCGACAACATCGACGGAATCATGGCCCGGCTCTCTGCCACGACTGGCTCGTGGGGAGCGTTCCTGGATTCGGTGCTGGATCGGGTGGGCGACGCTGCGATCTTCATCGGATTGGCTCTGTGGTTCGCCGGCAGGGGTGACAACCTGCGGCTGACGGCGCTCTGCCTGGCCTGCTTGGCGCTCGGGGCGATCGTCTCCTACGCCAAGGCCCGCGCCGAGGGCCTCGGGTACACGGCCGACGTCGGGCTTGCCGAACGCGCAGACCGGTTGGTTGCCGTGCTCGTCACCACCGGTTTGGTGGGCTGGTTCGATCTACCGCTGGCCGTGCTGGAAGTTGTTCTCTGGCTGCTTGCGGCGGCGAGCCTGTGGACGGTCGTGCAGCGCATGCGCGCCGTGCACGCCCAGGCAACGGTCGAGCAGACGTGAACGAGAGGCTGGGCGACCGGCTGACCTTGTGGGGATACACGGGCGGCTGGTCAGCAATGCGTCATCTGCCAGAGGGCGTCGCCTACGCCATGTTCCGCAGCTTCGCAGACCTGGCATGGCGCCGCCGCGGACCACGTGTGCGTCGCCTGGAGGCCAATCTGGCCAGGGCCGTCGGTAGTACCGACCAGGCCATCGTCCGCGAAGCATCACGCCACGGCATGCGGTCGTATCTGCGCTATTGGTGCGATGCCTTTCGGATACCAGACTGGACGAAGGATCGTGTCGTCTCACGGGTGCGGGTCATGGGCGAAGACAACATGCGGGCACCGTTGGCCGAGGGACGCGGCGTCGTCGCCGCGTTGCCGCACATGGCCAACTGGGATCACGGGGGGGCATGGGCCTGCCTTACCGGTGCGCCCGTCTCGACCGTGGCCGAGCGGCTGCGACCAGAGCAGCTGTTCGAGCGGTTCCTGGCGTATCGCGAGGGTCTCGGGATGGAGATTCTTCCCCTGACCGGTGGCACGAGCGACCCGTTCACCGCTCTGGCCGCTCGACTGCGGGAGCCACGACTCGTGCCGCTGCTTGCCGACCGGGATCTGTCCCGACGCGGCATCGACGTCCAGCTCTTGGGCGAGACGGCCCGGATGCCTGCCGGTCCGGCGGCTTTGGCGCTGCGTACAGGAGCTGCGCTCGTGCCCACCAGTCTCTGGTACGAGGGCATGGAACCGGAGCACCGGCTCGTCATCAGGTTTCATGACGAAGTCGCGCTGCCGGACCACCTGCGAGGAGCGGCTCGGGTTGCCTGGATGACCCAGGCCGTCGCCGATGAGTTCGGGCCGGCGATCGTTGCCCATCCGCACGACTGGCACATGCTGCAGCCTCTGTTCCTCGCGGATCTGGATTCCGCGGCTGGCCGGATCGGCATGACATCGGAGATCGGCTGGTGAAGATCGGCGTCGTCTGCCCGTACTCCTGGGACATGCCCGGTGGAGTACAGGTGCACATCAGCGACCTGGCCGAGGAGTTGCAGCGCCGCGGCCACATCGTCTCGGTTCTGGCTGCCGCCGACGACGAGACACCGGTGCCGCCCTACGTGGTGTCAGCCGGCCGAGCGGTGCCCATTCACTACAACGGCTCGGTGGCCCGGCTGACGTTCGGCCCGCTATCGGCTTCCCGGGTAAGGCGTTGGCTGTCCGACGGGCGGTTCGACGTGCTACACGTGCACGAGCCCGCGTCGCCGAGCCTCGGCCTGCTGGCCGTGTGGTGGGCCGACATGCCCGTGGTCGCCACCTTTCATCAGGCAACTCCCCGCTCGCGGGCGATGAGTGCTGCCTTCGGCATCCTCCAGTCCGCGATCGAAAAGATCTCGGCCCGGATCGCCGTCTCCGAAGAGGCCCGAACGGTTGTCGTCCAGCACCTTGGTGGCGATCCGATCGTGATTCCCAACGGGCTCTACGTCGACAAATTCGCCGCCGGTGTCGCACGACCGGAGTGGCAGGGCCACGCGGGCACCTTGTCGTTCCTGGGTCGCCTGGACGAACCGCGCAAGGGACTGCCGGTCCTGCTGGAGGCCTGGCCGACCATCTGTCGCGAGCGGCCAGGGGTTCGGCTGCTCGTCGCCGGGCGGGGAGACGTCGACGAAATCCGTCGCACCATTCCGGTCGACTGCCGCGACGCGGTCACCTTCCTCGGTGGCGTAAGCGATGAGGACAAGATCGCGATGTTCGCCTCGAGTGACGTGTACGTCGCTCCGCATACGGGGAACGAGTCGTTCGGGATCGTGCTCGCCGAGGCCATGGCGGCTGGAACGCCGGTCCTGGCGAGCGAGCTCGTCGCCTTCCGCACCGTTGTCGACGAGGGCCGTCTGGGCGCCCTGGTTCCCGTCGGCGATGCTCCGGCCCTGGCGAAGGCCGCGCTCGAGCTGCTGGCCGACCCGGGCCGGCGGGCTGAGCTGAGCGAACGCGCCCGGATCGCCGTTCGGCGCTATGACTGGTCGACCGTCGCGGACGAGGTGCTGGCGGTCTACGAGATGGCGGTGGCCGCGGGAACTGGACACGGGCGAGGGCGCTACCGCGTCCCGGAGGACCGGTAGCCCGTGGAATGGCTCGTTCTGGTCATGATGATCGTGCTCCTGCTCGGGTTCTACCTGTCGTGGACTGCCGGTCGGCTCGACCGCCTGCACTGGCGGGTGGACAAGTCCCGTGCCGTTCTGGACGCGCAGCTGCTACGCCGGTCGGGGGCCGCCCTCGATATCGCCGGCGGGGGTCTCCTCGACCCGGCCAGCTCGGTCCTGGTTGCTGACGCGGCATCCCGCGCGCGAACGGTGGAGGAGTCCGGCCGCGAGCAGGCCGAGAGTGAGCTGACCGAGGCTCTGGGTGCGGCCCTGGCAGATCCCGGCTACACCAAGTCGCTGAGATCGCGGACGGGAGCGGATGAGGCGTTGGACGAGCTAGGTGCGGCCTGCCGGCGCGCAGGCCATGCCCGACGCTTCCACAACGACACCGTCCGCGCCGCACGGCGGCTTCGGCGCAAGGTGCTGGTGCGGTGGCTGGGCCTGGCCGGGCACGCGCCGTGGCCGGAGTCCGTCGAGCTCGACGACGAGATGCCGCGCGGCCTCGCCGCCTGATCTGGCAGTCATCACCTGATCGGTGGAGATCGGCGGATGGCCGAGCCGATTCCGGGCACTGACCGCCGCGTCGCGAAATCGTCAGCCCCCGTGAGTCGGGCCTACCATGGCAGGTGTCACCACCCAACGCTCCTGTCAAGAGGTTCCCGCGTGACCGACCAGGCGACTGCGCAGACCGGAACCGCGCGGGTGAAGCGCGGCATGGCCGAGATGCTCAAGGGCGGCGTGATCATGGACGTCGTCACCCCCGATCAGGCGAAGATCGCCGAGGACGCGGGGGCCGTAGCCGTGATGGCCCTGGAGCGGGTACCGGCTGACATCCGCGCTCAGGGCGGGGTGTCCCGGATGAGCGATCCGGACATGATCGACGGGATCATCAACACGGTGTCCATCCCGGTCATGGCCAAGGCCCGAATCGGGCATTTCGTCGAGGCTCAGGTGCTGCAGAGCCTCGGCGTCGACTACGTCGACGAGTCCGAGGTGCTCACGCCGGCCGACTATGCGAACCACATCGACAAGTGGCTGTTCACCGTGCCGTTCGTGTGCGGGGCGACCAACCTGGGCGAGGCGCTGCGCCGGATCACCGAGGGCGCCGCCATGATCCGGTCCAAGGGCGAGGCGGGGACTGGGGACGTGTCGAACGCCACGACCCACATGCGGGCGATCCGCGGCGCGATCCGCCGACTGGGCTCGCTGCCCGAGGACGAGCTCTACCTGGCCGCAAAGGAGCTGCAGGCACCGCTCGAGCTGGTCCGCGAGGTCGCGGCCGCCGGCAAGTTGCCGGTGGTGCTGTTCACCGCTGGTGGCATTGCGACGCCTGCGGATGCCGCGATGATGATGCAGCTGGGCGCCGAGGGCGTGTTCGTCGGTTCCGGCATCTTCAAGTCCGGTGACCCGGCTCGGCGAGCCGAGGCCATCGTCAAGGCAACGACTTTCTACGACGACCCCGACGTCATTGCGAAGGTGTCCCGGGGCTTGGGTGAGGCGATGGTCGGCATCAATGTCGACGAAATCCCCGCCCCGCATCGGCTGGCCGACCGCGGCTGGTGAGCCGACTCCCCAGCCAGAATGACCACGTTCACCACCCCTGCCCGTACTTCACCAGGCTTGCAGGCCTGGTGATGTACGGGCAAGCCTGGTGACGGGAACGGACCAGCGACGTGAACAAGCCAGTCATCGGGGTGCTTGCCCTGCAAGGCGATGTCCGCGAGCACGTCGACGTGCTCCGCGCCTGCGGTGCCGAAGCGGTGCGGGTGCGTCGCGCGACCGAACTGGAGCGGGTCGACGCGCTGGTACTTCCCGGCGGTGAGTCCACGACCATGGACAAGCTGGTCCGCGCGTTCGATCTCTTCGAGCCGCTGCGGGAGCGGATCAAGCGCGGCCTGCCAGTGTTGGGCTCATGTGCCGGCATGATCATGTTGGCTGACCGGATCGTCGATGCGCCGCCGGACCAGCGGACACTTGGCGGCTTAGATGTCACCGTCCGCCGCAACGCCTTCGGCCGCCAGGTCGAGTCGTTCGAAGCCGACATCGACTTCGCGGGTCTGGACGACGGCCAGTCACTGCACGCGGTGTTCATCCGGGCTCCCTGGGTCGAGGATGCCGGTCCGGGCGTCCAGATCCTGGCGACAATCGCCGGCGGACCAGCCGCCGGTAGGATCGTGGCCGTCCGGCAGGGCGCGCTGCTGGCAACGTCGTTCCATCCCGAGATCAGCGGCGACCCGCGGGTGCACCAGCTGTTTCTCGACCAGGTCAAGGAGAGCTAGCCCATGTCCGGCCATTCCAAATGGGCCACCACCAAGCACAAGAAGGCCGTGGTCGACGCCAGACGGGGCAAGCTGTTCGCGAAGCTGATCAAGAACGTCGAGGTGGCCGCGAGAACCGGGGGCGGAGATCCGGCCGGGAATCCGACGCTGTACGACGCCATCCAGAAAGCCAAGAAGTCGTCGGTGCCGAACGACAACATCGAACGAGCCGTCAAGCGCGGATCCGGGGCCGAGGCCGGGGGCGCCGTCTATCAGGCCGTCACCTATGAGGGATACGGTCCCGGCGGTGTCGCCATCCTCGTCGAGTGCCTGACCGACAACCGTAACCGGGCCGCGTCCGACGTTCGGATCGCCATGACTCGCAACGGCGGCTCGATGGCCGACCCTGGTTCGGTGTCGTACATGTTCAGCCGCAAGGGTGTAGTAGTCGTGCCGCGAGACCAGGAGGGTCGGCAGATCACCGAGGACGACGTCCTGGAGGCGGTGCTCGACGCCGGTGCCGACGAGGTCGAGGACCTGGGTGAAGTCTTCGAGGTCCGGTGTGACGCAGGTGACCTGATCGCCGTACGAACGGCGGTGCAGGAAGCGGGCCTGGACTACGAGTCCGCCGAATCGTCGTGGGTTCCTTCGGTGACGGTGCCCCTTGACGAGGACGGGGCCCGTCGAATCTTCCGCCTCGTAGAGGCCCTGGAAGACAGCGACGACGTGCAGGACGTGTACGCAAACTACGACGTGTCCGATGAGGTTTTGGAGGCAGTCGGCTGAGCTGCAGCCGGAGGTACGGCGAGTGAAGCGAGCTGTGCCATAGGCGGAAGCGAAGCCGAGGCCGACCCATCCAACTCGAGGCAGTCGGCTGAGCTGCAGCCAATCGCGAATAGGGGACGCAGGGTCCCGGCGCGTCGGTGCCGTCGCCGAGTCGGTGACGCCGGTAGCGTCGAGTGCGAACACCTGTTCGTACTCGAGAGGCGACACATGCGAGTGCTGGGAGTCGACCCCGGCCTGACCCGATTCGGCTTGGGTGTGGTCGACGGCGAGCCCGGGCGGCGGCTGAGTTTGGTCGCGGTGGAAGTGGTGCACACGCCGGCTGGAGCGCCATTGGGGGAGCGACTGCTGGTCGTCGAGTCGGCGGTGGACGCGTGGCTGCGCGAGCACGGACCCGACATCGTCGCCGTCGAGCGTGTCTTCAGCCAGCACAACGTTCGCACGGTCATGGGAACGGCGCAGGCGAGCGGCGTCACGATCTTGACTGCGGTTCGGCGGGAGCTTCCGGTGTGCACCTATACCCCGAGCGAGGTCAAGGCAGCGGTCACCGGTCACGGGCGCGCAGACAAGGCACAGGTCGCGGCCATGGTCACCAGGCTGCTCGGGTTGTCGCAACGGCCACATCCCGCTGACGCCAGCGATGCTCTCGCCCTGGCCATCTGTGCGGTCTGGCGCGGCTCGGCACAGGCCCGGCTGCAGGCCGCCGTGGCGGCACGAGGTCGACAGTGATCGCGTATGTCCGCGGACGGGTGATGGCATCGCGTCCGGGAGAGGTCGTGATCGACGTCGGCGGCATCGGGTTCACCGTGCAGTGCACACCGTCGACCGCTGCCGCACTGCGGGTCGGTGATGACGCCCAACTGCCCGCGACCCTGGTCGTCCGCGAGGAATCATTGACCCTTTTCGGCTTTGCCGACGACGACGAGCGCCAGGTGTTCGAGCTGCTGCAGACGGCCAGTGGCATCGGACCGCGGCTTGCCCAGGCCATGCTGACCGTCCATGCCCCCAACGACCTGCGGCGGGCGGTCGGCACCGAGGATCTGGTCGCATTGACCCGCGTGCCCGGGATCGGCAAGAAGGGTGCACAACGCATTGTCGTCGAACTGGCCGACAAACTCGGCCCGCCGACCGGCCAGGTATCCGCCACGGCAGCACAGGATCGGGCGGCACGATCCGACGGCTGGCAAGGCCAGGTCCACGCCGCACTGTTGGGCCTGGGCTGGTCCGCGCGCGAAGCGGATTCGGCGATCGAACGGGTCTCGCCATTGGTGGGTGACGGCGTGGATGCCACGGACGTACCCACTCTGCTCAAGGCGGCGCTGCGGACGTTGGCGCGGCCATGAGCGCAGGCCCAAATGATGTCGGAGCGGGCGCCGAGTCCGCCGGTACCGAGCCGGTGGCGCGGTTGGTGACGCCAGACGCCGATGGCGACGAACGGGTGATCGAGGCGGCACTTCGCCCGCGCACGCTAGCGGAGTTCATCGGGCAGGAACGCCTGCGCGAGCAGGTCTCGCTCATGCTCGAGGCGGCCCGGGCCCGCAGCCGGGTCGCCGATCACGTGCTGCTCTGCGGCCCGCCCGGCCTCGGCAAGACCACGATGGCCATGATCATCGCCGCGGAGATGGGCGCTCCGCTACGGATCACGAGCGGGCCGGCAGTCCAGCACGCCGGAGATCTGGCCGCCATCTTGTCCTCGGTCAGCGAGGGTGACGTCCTGTTCTTCGACGAGATCCACCGGATGGCGCGGCCAGCCGAGGAGATGCTCTACACGGCGATGGAGGACTTCCGCGTCGACGTCATCGTCGGGAAGGGCCCGGGCGCCACGGCGATACCGCTGGAGCTACCCCAATTCACTCTGGTCGGCGCAACCACCCGTACCGGCCTGCTGCCCAGTCCGCTGCGCGACCGGTTCGGCTTCACCGGGCAGCTGGAGCTCTACGAGCCGGGCGAGCTCGAGCAGGTATTGGTCCGCTCGGCGCGCCTGCTCGCCGTCACTATCCGCGCAGACGGTGTTCGCGAGATCGCCAAGCGGTCGCGCGGAACGCCACGCATCGCCAACCGGCTGCTCCGCCGGGTCCGCGACTTCGCCGAGGTGCGTGCCGACGGCGTGGTCACCGGAGCCGTAGCACGTGCCGGCCTCACGGTGTACGAGGTCGACGAGCTCGGTCTCGACCGGCTCGACCGGGCGCTGCTCGACGCATTGTGCCGCCGGTTCGGCGGCGGTCCGGTCGGTCTGGGCACCCTCGCCGTGGCCCTCGGCGAGGAGCGTGAGACCGTCGAGGAGGTTGCGGAGCCGTTCCTGGTGCGCGCCGGCTTGCTCGCCCGCACGCCGCGTGGCCGGGTGGCCACACCGGACGCATGGCGGCATCTGGATCTGGCAATGCCGCGGCGGTCGCCATTCGGCGGTCCAGGTCCGGACGAGGGGGAGCTTGACCTGTTCACGGGCACCGGGGTTTAGACTGCCCGGGCGGCTGCCGCGCGGCAGTCGAGCCTCGTCGCGTGCTGCCGAACCGGCGCACTGGAAGGACCCACCGCACCTGATGGAGACTTTGCTTCTGCCGATCCTGCTGTTCGCCGCCTTCTATTTCATCCTGATCCGGCCGCAGCAGAAGCAGCGCAGGGAGATCGCGCGGGTCCAGTCGACTCTCGCGCCTGGTACGAAGGTGATGACCGGTTCGGGCCTGATCGCGACCATCGTCGCTGTCGATGACGACGAGGTCGTGCTGGAGGTCTCACCCGGGGTCACCAACCGGTACGTCCGCCGGGCCATCATGCGCGTGGTGCCCGACCCGACCGAGGCCGCCGATGCGGACGAACCCGGCAGCGAAGACGGACTCACCGGCGGCGTGGCGAAGCCGGTGACCGACGACATCGCGTCTCAACCGGTCACGGACCGCACGAACCGCAACGACGGACCGGGCACTTCCCCCTGACACCGATCGTTCGGAGCGCGGGGACCGACCACCGCCGCGGCGCCATGCGAACACCAGCAGTGCACCGAACGACGCGGTGACGAGAAGGAGAACGACCGACAGTGGCATCGACCAACGCGCCACGCCCGTGGCGTTCGCTGGGCGCGCTCGGGCTGCTCCTGGTCATGATGTACGGCACCATGGCGCTGCTCGGTGAATGGACGCCGCGGCTCGGCCTCGACCTGCGCGGTGGCACC
This sequence comes from uncultured Actinomycetota bacterium, assembly GCA_963831385.1. Taxonomy (GTDB): domain Bacteria; phylum Actinomycetota; class Actinomycetes; order Jiangellales; family Jiangellaceae; genus JACVRX01. The sequence continues at coordinate 338,811 of CAWHPW010000011.1, read as the reverse complement.
AGCATCACGCTGTCTGCCACGACTCCCGACGGCAGCGATCCGACGCCGGAGAGCATGCGCCAGGCCGTCGACATCGTCCGGGCTCGGGTCAACGGCAGCGGTGTCGCCGAGGCGGAGATCACCACCCAGGGCAGCACGAACATCGTCGTTCAGGTGCCTGGCGTCGGTGAGGACGAGCTGGTCCGGCTGGTCGGGCAGACGGCCGAGCTGCGGTTTCGGCCGGTCCGCGCCGTCATCCCCGGTGGCAGCCCGGCTCCTGCGCCGAGCGAGTCCGCGACACCGACGCCAGGCGCGACCGCATCCGCAACTCCGGCTCCGGCCAGCCCTGATCCGACCGCCAGCCCCGCTCCCGGTCGAGCGCTGACCGAAGGATTGCTGGCCCAGCCCACCGGCACGCCGAGCCCAACGGCGAGCCCGACGCCGAGTCCGTCGCCGTCTGCGAGCGCCACCGCGCCGGCAACTGTCGCACAGCCGCCCGCGGCCGAAGGGCCGCCGAGCGCGGAAGAGCAGGCGCAGCTAGCCGCACTTGACTGCGCCGCCTTGCCTGAGGGATCGCTCGATGACCCGTCGAAGTCGCTGTTCACGTGCGACGAAGGCAATGCCAACCGCTTCCTGCTCGGGCCCGCCGACGTCGTCGGCACCGATGTCAGCAGCGCCACCGCCGGCATCCCGCAGGGCGACGTCTCGTTCGTCGTCAATCTCGACTTCACCGATGAGGGTTCGGACAAGTTCTTCGAGTCGACGCAGAAACTCGCCGGCCAGACGTTCCCCAACAACGCCTTCGCGATCGTCCTGGACGGGCAGGTCGTCTCCTATCCAACGGTCAACGAACCGATCCCGGGCGGCCAAGCCACCATCTCCGGCTCGTTCACCCAAGCGGAGGCGCAAGCACTGGCGACGGTGCTGAACTACGGTGCGCTGCCGCTCTCGTTCGAGACCAGCGATCTGTCGACCGTGACGCCGACGCTCGGCGAAACCCAGCTCCGGGCGGGTCTGCTGGCCGGCTTGATCGGCCTTGGGCTCGTGCTCATCTATTCGCTGTTCTATTACCGGGCACTCGGGCTGGTGGTCTTCGCGAGCCTGGTCGTCGCCGGTCTCATCACCTACGCCGCCATCGTGCTGTTGGGGGTGGCGATCGGCTTCACGCTCACCATCGCCGGTATGGCGGGGATCATCGTTTCCATCGGCATCACCGCCGACTCGTTCGTGGTGTTCTTCGAGCGCGTCCGCGACGAGATCCGGGAAGGCCGCAGCGTGCGGATGTCGGTCGAGACCGGATGGGCGCGGGCTCGGCGCACCGTACTGGCCAGCGACGCGGTGTCCTTGTTCGCCGCCTTCTTCCTCTACGTGTTCTCGGTCGCCAATGTCCGCGGCTTCGCGTTCGCACTCGGTCTGACGACCATGGTTGACCTGGTGGTCGTCTTCCTGTTCACCAAGCCACTTGTGACGATTCTGGCTCGGAGCAGGTTCTTCGGCGCTGGTCACCCGTGGTCCGGGCTCGATCCGGAACGTCTGGGCGCGCCGAAGCGCACCGGTCGCGCCGCTGGGCGTCGCACTGCACCAGCGCCAGTCGCGCGGGAGGCGACCCGATGAGCGAGCCCTCGCGCCGGCAGTCCCTCGGCAACCGGCTCTACACCGGCGAGACGTCCTTGCCCATCGTGGCGCACGCGAGATGGTGGTACACCGCGAGCGCGGTCCTGCTGGTGATCGCCATCGGTGCCCTGGTGTTCCGTGGGCTGCACCTCGGCATCGAGTTCACCGGCGGTGCAGAGCTCACGGCTCGGGTGGAGCAGACCACGGACTCTACCGTCGGTGACGTCCGCGCCGCCGTGATCGCCACGGGCATCGATGGGGCAGCCGAGCCGCGGGTTGTCGTGGTGAACGACGAGAGCGTCCGGGTACAGACCGGCAGCCTCACGCCAGAGGACACAACCGCGGTACGCGACGCCATCGGCGCCGAGTTGGGAATGGCGTCGGAGGAGATCACCGCTCAAGTGATCGGGCCGTCCTGGGGCGCGCAGATCACCCGGCAGGCACTGATCGGCTTGAGCTTTTTCATCCTCGCCGTCGGCATCTTCCTGGCGCTGATCTATGAATGGAAGATGGCCGCCGCCGCCCTGATCGCGCTGATCCACGACATCGTGGCCACGATCGGGATCTATGCCTTGGTGGGCTTCGACGTGACACCGGCGACCGTCATCGGCTTTCTGACGATTCTCGGCTACTCCCTGTACGACACAGTCGTGATCTTCGACAAGGTACGCGAGAACACCAAGGGCATCACGGCACAGAACCAGTACACCTACGCGGAGGCGGCCAACCTCGGGCTCAATCAAACCCTGATGCGCTCGATCAACACCGTCATCATCGCGCTGCTGCCCATCGGTTCGATTCTGTTCGTCGGTGCCGGATTGCTGGGTGCGGGCACCTTGAAGGACTTGGCGCTGGCGTTGTTCGTCGGGGTGGCGATCGGCACGTATTCGTCGATCTTCATCGCCACCCCGTTGCTCGTCGACTTCAAGAGCCGGGAGCCGACATTGGCCGCTCTCGCCCGGCGGGTGGAGGCCAGGCGAGCGGCGAAGGTCCCAGGCGGGGATGTGACTGAGGAGGCCGTGACCGCGGCGACGGTAGCGGCGCCAGGCCGCAGCGCGCAGGTTGCCGAGAGCGGCGAGCGGCGCCAGCCGCAGCGGCAGACCCGGTCTCAGCGACGCGGCGGACCTGGACGTCCTCCGCGATAGCCTCCCTCGGATGAGTCCCGGCGAGAACGGCATGCTCTCCGACGCCGAGCGGGATGTCCTGCTGTCGCGAATCCGCGACATCCCGGACTGGCCGGAACCAGGAGTGGTGTTCAAGGACATCACCCCGCTGCTCCTGGACCACGCTGCATTCGTTTCGATGATCTCGGCTCTTGCAGCGGCCGGCCGCGACGCCGCCGGAGCCACCGCGGTGGACACTGTCGTCGGCATCGAGGCCCGCGGGTTCATCCTGGCGGCGCCGGTCGCCTACATCCTCGGCGTTGGGCTGGTTCCCATCCGCAAGCAGGGCAAGCTGCCTTATCGGACCCGGTCGGCCAGCTACGAGCTCGAATACGGGCAGGCCACGATCGAGGTCCACGACGACGCGTTCGCTCCCGGCGACCGGGTCCTCATCGTCGACGACGTGCTGGCAACCGGGGGGACCGTCGAGGCCGCAGCCGGGCTCGTCACCGGCGCCGGTGCGCATGTCGTGGCCGTCAGCGTGCTGATGGAACTCGGCTTCCTGTCCGGCCGAGAGCGGCTCACTGGACTGGACCTGCGCGCTCTGCTGCGCGTTTGACCGCGAGCGGGCCCCTAGACTGGACAACCAGTACGCCGCGAGGAGGGCCTTGGCAGAGGACGTTCTCCCGACCACCAGCGCGTCGACGCCAGTCCGCGTGCGGGCGAGGCTCGCCCGGCTGACCTCCCAGCGGCATCAGACCGACCCTGCCCTCGAGCCGCTTTTCAGGATCGTGCACGCAACGCACCCGAAGGCCGACTTCAGTGTGATCGAGCGGGCCTACCGGGCGGCTGCGCGGGCCCATTCGGGGCAGAAACGCAAGAGCGGTGACCCGTACATCACCCACCCGCTCGCCGTCACAACCATCCTGGCAGAGCTCGGCATGACCCCGCCGACACTCGCGGCGGCGCTGTTGCACGACACCGTCGAGGACACCGACTACCTGTTGGCGGACCTTCGCGACGAGTTCGGCGACGAGGTGGCCAAGCTGGTCGACGGCGTGACCAAGCTGGACAAGGTCAAATACGGCCAGGCGGCACAGGCCGAAACGGTCCGCAAGATGGTCGTGGCCATGTCCAAGGACATCCGGGTCCTCGTCATCAAGCTGGCTGATCGGCTGCACAACGCGCGCACCTGGCGTTATGTCTCCAAGGACTCCGCGCGTCGAAAAGCCCGGGAGACACTGGAGATCTACGCGCCGCTGGCCCATCGGCTCGGGATGAACACGATCAAGTGGGAACTCGAGGACCTGTCCTTCGGCACGTTGCATCCGAAGGTCTACGACGAGATCGTGCGACTGGTCGCCGAACGGGCGCCGGCCCGCGAGGAGTACCTGGACTCGGTGATCGACCTGGTCCAGGGTGACCTGCGCGGCGCAAAGCTCAAAGCAGCGGTCACCGGCCGACCAAAGCACTACTACTCCATCTACCAGAAGATGATCGTTCGGGGCCGCGACTTCGCCGACATCTACGACCTGGTGGGCATCCGGGTGCTGGTCGAATCGGTGCGGGACTGCTACGCGGCGCTCGGGATCGTGCACGCACGGTGGAATCCTGTCCCAGGACGGTTCAAGGACTTCATCGCGATGCCGAAGTTCAACATGTACCAGTCACTCCACACGACCGTCATCGGTCCGTCCGGCAAGCCCGTCGAACTGCAGATTAGGACCTTTGCGATGCACCGGCGGGCCGAATACGGCATCGCCGCGCATTGGAAGTACAAGGAGGACTCCAACTCCGGCATCGAAGTCGACCGCGGTCTGCTGACCGCTGGTGACCCGGACTCGCGCGGCCCGAGTGACATGGCCTGGCTGCGCCAACTGCTGGACTGGCAGAAGGAGACGGAGGACCCGGGCGAGTTCCTCGAGTCGCTCCGGTTCGAGATCACCACGAACGAGGTCTACGTCTTCACCCCGCGAGGTGACGTGGTCGCGCTGCCCGCCCAAGCCACGCCGGTCGACTTCGCCTACGCCGTGCACACCGAAGTCGGCCATCGCTGCATCGGCGCCCGCGTGAACGGGCGGCTGGTGCCGCTGGAGTCGACGCTCGACAACGGAGACGTCGTCGAGATCTTCACCTCGAAGGCCGCCGGGGCGGGCCCCAGCCGTGACTGGCTGACGTTCGTCACCAGCGCCAGGGCGCGGAACAAGATCAAGCAGTGGTTCTCGAAGGAGCGTCGAGACGAGGCGATCGAGACCGGCAAGGACAACATCGCGAAGGCGATGCGCAAGCAGGACCTACCGCTGCAGCGCATGCTCTCTCAAGAGACGCTGACCGTCGTCGCCTCCGAGCTGCGGTATCCGGACATCACCGCGCTGTATGCCGCAGTCGGCGAGGGCCATCTGTCTGCGCAGAGCGTGGTACAGAAGCTCGTCCAGACCCTCGGCGGCGAGGCGGGCACCAGCGATGACGCCGCAGAGGCGGCTACGGCCACCAGGCCGCGGCGACGGATTCCCGGCGACCCCGGTGTGGTCGTCAAGGGCGAGAGCGACGTGTGGATCAAGCTGGCCCGATGCTGCACGCCCGTTCCCGGCGACGAGATCATCGGCTTCGTGACCAGGGGCTCCGGTGTCTCCGTGCACCGAGGCGACTGCGTGAACGTCGCGTCGCTACAGCGTGAGCACGGCCGGATGATCGAGGTCGAATGGGCGCCGACGGCCAACAGCCTGTTCCTCGTCGCCATCCAGGTCGAGGCTCTGGACCGCAACCGGCTGCTGTCCGATATCACCCGGGTCCTGTCCGACCAGCACGTCAACATCCTGTCGGCAACGGTCACGACGAACACCGACCGGATCGCCAAGAGCCGGTTCACCTTCGAGATGGGCGACCCGAAGCATCTCGGCCACATCCTCAAGGCAGTCCGCACTGTCCAAGGCGTATTCGACGCCTACCGGCTCACCAGCCCGCGCTCGACTCCCTGACGGGGATCAGCCGCTGAGCTCGTCGAGGGCGCGGTCCGCCTGCTCGAGCCAGGAGCGGCGGGCCGCCAGGGCATCCTCGGCTGTCTTTGCCTTCTCGGCATCTCCTGCGGCCTGCGCAGCTGCGAGCTGGCTCTCCAACTCGGCGATCGATGTGCGCAGTTGGGCGACGGTGTCCTCGATCCGGGCGCGGGCCTGCGGGTTGGTGCGCCGCCACTCCCGCTGCTCGGCATCGCGCACGGCGTCCTCGACCCGGCGCAGCCGCCCCTCGATCGACCGCATGGTCTCCCTCGGCACGTGACCGGCTGCCTCCCACCGCTCGTGGACCGAACGCAGCGTCTCCCGCGCCGCTCTCCAGTCCGTGACCGGAACAAGTGCCTCAGCTTCTGCCAGCAGCGCCTGTTTCGCTTCCAGATTTGAGCGTTGCTCGGTGTCGCGTTTGGTCAAATCGTCGGACCGGGCCGTGAAGAACGTGTCCTGGGCGGCCCGAAAGCGCTGCCACAGCGCGTCGTCTGCCGGCTTGGGCGCCGGGCCGGCGGCCTTCCAGCGCGTCATCAGGTCGCGATACCGGCGTGCCGTAGGCCCCCATTCGGTCGAGCTGGCCATGGCCTCTGCCTCGGCGGCGATCTCTTCCTTGACGGCCAGAGCTTTGCCGCGCCGTTCCGCCACCTCGGCGAAATGAATCTTTCGCCGACGTGTGTACTGAGTGCGGGCTCCGGAGAATCGTCGCCACAGCGTGTCGTCGGCGGCGCGGTCCAGGCGCGGCAATGCCTTCCACTCATCGAGCAGTGTTCGCAGCCGGTCAGCACCGTGTCGCCAGTCGTCCCCTTCGGCGATGGCTTCGGCTTCGCCGACGACCTCCTCCTTGCGACTGCGAGCTTCGTCCAGTGCCTGAGCGCGTTCTGCCCGACGTTCGGCGCGCCGAGCAGCCACCTGACCCTCGATTGCGTCCAGACGTTGCGACAACGCTGCGAGGTCACCGATCGCGTTCGCCTCAGCCAAGGCCTCGCGAAGCCGCCGAACGCCGGCATGAGTCTCGTCCGGGGCAGCGGCGCCGGAAGCCAGGCGCTGTTCCAGCAAGTCCACCTGAACGGCGAGGTCGTCGTACTTGCGGCCGAAGAAGGCGAGCGCCTGCTCGGGCTCGCCGACCTGCCAGGAGCCGATCTTGCGCTCGGTGTCGTCCATCCGTACGTACACGTCGCCTCGGTCGTCGACTCGCCCCCAAGCGTTCTGGGCAACAGTCGCCCGCGACTCCGGCACGTTGGTCATGGAATGGTCACGACTTCGTCGAGGGTCACCGGCGTCTTGGGTGCGCCGTCCGACGAGCCGTCGGCCGTACCGAGTGCGGCGATATCGGTGATGACGTCGAGGCCGTCGGTCACCCGTCCGAACACGGTGTATCCGGGGTCCGAAGGCAGTTGCGAGTCGCCGTACACGACGAAGAACTGGCTGCCGTTCGAGCCCGGATCGTCGCCCCGGGCCATGGCGACAGTCCCTGCCGGGTAGGTCGCGCCCTCGGTGTTCTCGATCCCGAACTGGTACCCGGGCCCGCCACTCCCGGCTGCGGTTGGATCGCCGCACTGCAGCACCTTCAACGTGTCCGAGGTGGTGAGCCGATGGCACGTGGTGGCGTCGAAGTACCCGTTCGCCGCGAGATGGGCGAAAGAGCCCACCGTGCACGGCGCGGCATCGGGCAAGAGTTCGACGGACACCGGTTTGCCGCCGATTACCAGGCTGGCCGTGATTGCTGCCGTCGGCTCGGCCGGCGGCAGTCCGACCGCAGGCTCACCAGTTCCGGTGGGTGTGTAGGCACACGTTCCCGTGGTCGGTGCGGGCGTCTCCTGGGCAGTCGTCGTGTCGTCGCCGGCCCATGGCCACCACACAACCGCGGCGGCGACACTGGCGGCGACGAGCGCGACCACAGTGACGACGGCGACTATCTGCCGGTGGCGGCGGGTACGCGCGGCGGCTGCGGAGCGCCGAGCTTGCTGCTTCTCCCAGCGCTGCCGCGCGAGCTGACGCCGTCGCTGGCTCGTGCTCGCCACCTGATCTCCTTGTCCAGAACAGGGTCGTTCGTCTCGTCATCGTGCCCAGGCGTCGACCCGTCGACGTGCCCGGGGTTGGCACAGTCTAGGCAGCGGACCGGGCGGCAATCGTCACGAGTCCGCGTCGAATCCGAGTCAGGTCAGACCGACCGGTAGCCTTCCGGCGTGCTCGTCGTCACCGTGCCAGCGGCCGCGTTTGGCACGAATTGCTATGTGGTCGCGCCGGCTGCCGGGGAAGAGTGCCTGATCGTCGACCCGGGGATCGGTGTGCTCGACGGCGTCGACATGGCCCTGCGGGATCACCGGCTACGACCGGCCGCAGTGCTGCTCACGCACGGGCACCTCGACCATGTGTACTCCGTGACGCCGGTCTGCGGTTCCCGTGGCATCTCGGCCTACGTGCACGGGGACGACCGCTACCGGCTGGCCGACCCGATCTCGCTGGTGGATCCGATGGTGGTCGCCATGCTCGAGCAGCAGTTCGGGCAGAAGGCCAGCTGGGCCGAGCCCGAGGACATCCAGCCGCTGATCGACGGAGCGCAGCTCTCGCTCGCGGGTCTCCAGGTGCAGATTGACCACGCCCCTGGTCACACCGAAGGATCGGTGCTGTTCAGGCTCCCCGGCCTGCCGAGCGGTCTCGCGGAAACGTGCCTGTCCGGTGATGTGCTCTTTGCTGGAAGCATCGGGCGAACTGATCTACCGGGCGGGAACCACGCGGCGATGCTGGAGAGTTTGGCGTCGAAGATCCTGACGCTGCCAGACCACACCGTCGTGCTGCCGGGTCATGGCCCGGCCACGACAATCGGCGCCGAGCGGAGGACCAATCCGTTCCTGCGCGACCTCCCTACCCGTGATCATGAACGGTTTGCCCCTGGATTCGGCAGCTAACTGTTCATGATCATGGGAGAAGGAGGGGAATGAGCCGGGAGTTTCGTGTTCCGCGGGGCGCGTTCGACCTCGTTCCGCCGCGTAGCGAGGCCATCCTCGCTGTTCGTGACGCGATGTCGGTGCCGGTACGCCGAGCGGGCTACGGCTATGTGGAGACGCCGATCTTCGAGGAAACGGAGCTGTTCGTCCGCGGCGTCGGGGAGTCCACCGACGTCGTCACGAAGGAGATGTACTCCTTCACCACCCGCGGGGGCGACGAACTGACTCTCCGCCCCGAGGGAACCGCTCCTGTGTTGCGGGCCGTCGTCGACAATGGTCTGCATCGCCGGGGCCTGCCGGTCAAGGTCTGGTACGCCGGCTCGTACTTCCGCTACGAAAAGCCGCAGAAGGGCCGCTACCGCCACTTCTCGCAGGTCGGAGCGGAGGTCATCGGCAGCGACGACCCGGCCGCCGACGCGGAAACCATCGTGCTCGCGATGGATGCCTACCAGACCCTTGGCCTGTCCGGCGTGCGCCTGCTGATCAACTCGCTCGGCTCGGACGATTCGCGGCCCGCATTCCGGACCGCCCTGCAGGACTTCCTGCGCCGGCTCGACCTCGACGACGAGACTCGTCACCGGGTCGAGCTCAATCCGCTGCGTGTTCTGGACGACAAACGGCCCGAGATCCAGGCGGCTCTGCAGGATGCGCCGGTGATCTCCGATTTCCTGTCCGCCGCGGACCGGACCCACCACGAGGCCGTTCGGGCCATGCTGGCCGACGCAGGGGTGGCGTTCGAGGACGAGCCGAGACTGGTACGCGGCCTCGATTACTACTCACGCACGTTGTACGAGTTCGTGCATGACCAGCTCGGTGCACAGTCGGCCGTGGGTGGGGGAGGCCGGTACGACGGTCTGGCCGAACTCATTGGCGGACCTCGCCTGCCCGGTGTCGGCTGGGCACTCGGAGTGGAGCGGACGTTGCTGGCGATGGAGGCCGAAGGCCTGCCCGTGCCATCGGTTCCGCGTGTGCAAGTGTTCGCAGTCCCGTTGGGTGAGATCGCCGCGCGGCGATTGTTCACCCTGGTGTCCCAGCTGCGGCGAGCCGGAGTCGTCGCTGACCTGGCCATCGGTGGCCGGGGGCTCAAGGGGGCGATGAAGGCCGCCGACCGCAGCGGCGCGAGGTTTGCCGTCGTCCTGGGAGATCGGGACCTGGCGGACGGCGTGGCGCAGGTCAGGGACATGCGGACCGGGGAGCAGCACGCGACAACACTCGATCGTGTGGTTCACGAGCTGACGGACAGGCTGACCTCAGAAGGATGACGCGAGAGAGTCCCTTGCGTGTCTATCGAACATATGTTCGAATGGGCTGTGCGTTGGGATCGGCAACAGCTAGGCGTAGAGGATACCGGAGCTCTCCCCGGATTGACCCGGATACCCGGCCTGATTCGCAGCGTGACGGCGCCAGGCTTCGTGGGCGTGACCTTCCACGAGGTGCGGGCGCGAAGCGTGCTCAACGAGGTACCCGCTCGGTCGGTGGTGCCGTTTCGGTGGACTGTCAATCCCTACCGTGGATGCACACACGCGTGCCGCTATTGCCTGAGCGGTGACACCCAGGTGCTGATGGGATATGGACGGGTCAAGCGACTCGCGGCGGTCCGGGTCGGTGATCTCGTCTACGGAACCGAGGTCCGGAACGGGATCCGACACTTTGTCCGAACCGAGGTGAGTGCGCACTGGCAGACGGTTCGGGCGGCCTACCGCATCGTCCTTGAAGACGGCACCCAGCTGGTCGCGAGCGGCGATCACCGCATCCTGACCACATCCGGGTGGCGCTGCGCGTCCGGCAAGAGCCCCGACGGCCAGCCGTTGCCGCAACTGACGGTCGACCATTCGGTTGTCGGGCCGGGCCGCGGGCTTGGCAGGGCGGCGAAGCTGGCCGGCAGGGCTATGTCCGACGATGACCGCCTGCGCGTCCTGTCCGTCGAATCACTCGGTGTCGAGGCACCGATGTACGACATCACCACCGGTTCTGGCGACTTCATCGCCAACGGTGTCGTCAGTCACAACTGTTTCGCCCGCGGCAGCCATTCATGGCTCGAACTCGACACCGGCACCGGATTCGACACCGAGATCGTCGTGAAGGTCAACGCCGCCGAGGTTCTGGCGCGCGAACTCGCCCGCCGGACCTGGAGCCGCGAACACGTCGCGCTCGGTACCAATACCGATCCGTACCAGCGGGCCGAAGGCCGCTACCGGTTGATGCCCGGAATCATCGAGGCGTTGGCAGCGTCGGCCACCCCGTTCTCGGTCCTGACGAAGGGCACCCTGCTGAAGCGGGACCTTTCCCTCCTGGCGAAGGCCGCGACGGCGGTGCCAGTGCGCCTCGGCGTATCGATCGCGATTCTCGACCGGACACTGCACCGGCTGGTCGAGCCGGGCACAGCCGGACCCAGAGCGCGGTTGGATCTGGTGCGGTCGATCAGGGCAGCCGGCTTCGAATGCGGGGTCATGCTTGCCCCGGTTCTGCCGCTGCTGACCGACGGAGCCGACCAACTCGACACAGCGCTCGCGAGCATCGCGGCGGCGGGAGCAACGGCAGCGACGGTACTGCCTCTTCACCTTCGCCCTGGCGCGCGCGAGTGGTTCATGGCATGGCTCGCCAGGGATCGTCCAGACTTGGTCCCGGCCTACCAGCGCCTTTACGCGCGAGGTGCCTACCTGCCATCGGACTATCGCGCACCAACTGGCCGACCGGGTGCGTCCGCTGCTGGCTCGGCACGGGCTCGACCGGAACAGCGAAGCGCGCGGCCAGCAGGCGCCAGATCGGGGTGATCAGCAGGTAGCGGACGCACAACTGACGCTGCTCTAAACCCGTTCGAGCCGCGATCAACCGGTTCCGTAGGATCGGACCGCCCGTGCGACCCGTCCGGACGAAGGACCTCCCTCGTGCTTCGAACCCACCCGGCTGGAGAGCTTCGCGCCGAACATGCCGGCCAGACCGTGACGCTCGCCGGCTGGGTCGCCAAGCGGCGCGATCACGGTGGCGTGGCCTTCCTGGACCTGCGTGACGCGTCGGGCATCGCCCAGGTTGTCGTGCGCGACGAAACCGTTGCGGCCGAACTGCGCATCGAGTTCTGCATCCGGGTCGAGGGGAGTGTCGAGCGGCGTCCACCCGGAAACGAGAACCCGAACCTGCCGACCGGTGACATCGAGATCTTGGCAGCGACCATCGAGGTGCTGGGCGAGTCGGCGCCGCTGCCGTTTCAGATCGACGAAGCAGCCGCCGTCGGCGAGGACGTCCGGTTGCGCTATCGGTATCTGGATTTGCGCCGACCCGGTCCGGCGGGGGCGCTGCGCCTGAGGTCCAAGGTCAACCAGGCGGCGCGCGACGGCTTGCTGGCCGAGGGATTCGTCGAGGTGGAGACACCGACGCTGACGCGCTCGACGCCTGAGGGTGCCCGCGACTTCCTGGTGCCGGCGCGGCTCCGCCCAGGCTCGTGGTACGCGCTACCCCAGTCCCCGCAGCTGTTCAAGCAGCTGCTCATGGTGGCGGGGTTCGAGCGCTACTTCCAGATTGCCCGCTGTTACCGAGACGAAGACTTCCGGGCCGACCGCCAGCCTGAGTTCACCCAGCTCGATGTCGAGATGAGTTTCGTCGGCCAGGACGACGTCATTGCGTTGTCCGAGCGGGTCGTCGCGGCCCTGTGGAAGCTGGTCGGACACGACGTTTCGGCCCCGATACCGCGGATGTCGTACCGGGAGGCCATGGACCGCTACGGATCGGACAAACCCGATCTGCGGCTTCGGTCGGAGTTGACCGAGCTCACCGGCCACTTCGCGGCCACCACGTTCCGGGTCTTCCAGAGCCCGTATGTCGGGGCAGTGGTCCACCCCGGGGGAGCGGCGCTGTCGCGGCGTGAGCTCGACGGCTGGCAGGACTGGGCCCGGTCCAGAGGCGCCAGGGGTCTTGCCTACGTGCTGGTCGGTCCGGACGGCGAACTTTCCGGACCGGTTGCGAAGAACCTGTCCGACGCCGAGACCTCGGGTCTGGCCGATCTGGTCGGGGCCGGGCCGGGCGACGCGATCTTCTTCGCGGCGGGTGAGCGCATCGCATCACAGACGCTGCTCGGCGCCGCCCGCCTCGAGATCGGCCGGCGGGCCGGCATCATCGACGAAGACGCCTGGGAGTTCGTCTGGATCGTCGACTATCCACTGTTCGAGCCGGTTGAGGCCACGACGGACGTGGCTGTGGGATCGGGCCGGTGGACCGCCGTTCACCACGCTTTCACCGCCCCGCAGGCGGAGTGGTTGGACCGCTTCGATCACGACCCCGCGCATGCCCTATCGCAGGCATACGACCTGGTGTGCAACGGCAACGAGATCGGCGGAGGGTCCATCCGTATCCACCGCGCCGACGTCCAGCAGCGGGTCTTCGACGTCATGGGTTTGTCAGCAGCCGACGCCAAGGAGAAGTTCGGGTTCCTGCTCGACGCGTTCGCCTACGGTGCACCGCCACACGGCGGAATCGCGTTCGGCTGGGATCGGATCGTGGCCCTGCTGGTCGGCAGCGACTCGATCCGCGACGTCATCGCGTTCCCGAAATCCGGTGGCGGGCACGACCCCCTCACTGGTGCTCCCGCCCCGATCAGCGCCGAACAGCGAAAGGAAGCCGGCGTCGACGTCGTGCCGCCCGCTGTTCCGTGACCGCTGCCGGGTAATCGTCAAGCGGGTACGGCGACGGCCTCGATGTCGAGTGTGAATTCGCGCGGGACAAGGTATGAGAAGCCCGGAACGCTCACCGATGTTTCGCTGACGATCGAGCCGGCTGCCGTGAGCGTGACCTCGCCGTCGTCGTGGTAGCTGGCGGACAGTGACACCGGCTGGCGGCGACCGGAGCTCGAGTTCGCCGTCGATGTGGGCGACGGGCTCAATCCAGCGGATCGACCGGTCGATGCTGCGGGCGGACGTCACCCGAGCCGGGCATCGGTCATCGCTGATGCAGACTTCACCGGACGCTGCGGCAAACCCCGCGCGCACGGTCGGGAGGAACCGAGAAGCCCGGCCCGAGATGCTGACCCTGGTTCGAGCAGAGTCGAGTACCCACCGGCCCGGAGCGGGAACCCCTGCGTGTGACGTACGGGTCGCGAGCAGTTGCGGCATGGGCGTCTCCTTTGTCGCTGCACAGGAGTCGGCTGGCCACGCTCTGATACACACGAGACCCACTCAACGGGGAGATCGGGGGAGACAGGCAGGCGCAGAGCGCGGGGGACGACGGCCACGGGCTAGCCTCGGTGATCGTGAGCGACGACGGCGCGCTGTTCGAGGTGAGTGGCCGCCCGGCAACCCCGCCAGGGGCGCTCGCCAGCGCCGACGTCGACTACGAGGGCGCTCCGCTCGCGGTTCGGCTGCGGCCGCGGACCCTCGAGGAGATCGTCGGCCAGGAGCAGCTGCTCGTCGAGGGGTCACCCCTTCGCCAGCTGGTCGAGCAGGACCAGCCGATGGCATTGGTGTTGTGGGGGCCGCCGGGCACCGGCAAGACCACGATCGCCTACGTCCTGAGCCGGGCCACCCAGCGCAACTTCGTCGAGCTCTCGGCAGTGACCGCGGGGGTGAAGGATGTCCGCGCGGTGATCGACCAGGCGCGGAAGGATCTCGTCCGCAGGGGTACCGGCACCGTTCTCTTCGTCGACGAGGTACACCGGTTCTCCAAGACCCAGCAGGATGCTCTACTGCCCGGAGTCGAGAACCGGTGGGTGTCACTGGTGGCCGCGACGACCGAGAACCCGTTCTTCGCGCTGATCAGCCCACTGCTGTCCCGCTCGCTCCTACTGACGCTCCAGCCGCTGACCGACGATCAGGTCGGGGTGGTCATCGACCGAGCGTTGGCCGACGAACGGGGGCTGTCCGGCGAGGTGACCTTGGCCGCCGACGCCCGGGAGCACTTCGTCCGGCTCTCCGGCGGCGACGCGCGACGCGCCTTGACCTATCTCGAATCCGCTGCCGGCGCAATCGCCGACGACACAGGCGTGATCGACCTGCCGACAGCAGAGAAAGCCGTCGACCGCGCCGCGGTGCGCTACGACCGCGCCGGTGACCAGCACTACGACGTCACCAGCGCGCTCATCAAGTCCATCAGGGGTAGCGACGTCGACGCTGCTCTGCACTACCTGGCCAGGATGGCCGAGGCCGGTGAGGACCCGCGTTTCCTGGCCAGGAGGCTGGTGATCTTGGCCAGCGAGGACATCGGCCTGGCCGACCCGGAAGCGCTGCAGACCGCCGTCGCGGCTGCACAAGCTGTCCAGATCGTGGGGTGGCCGGAGGCGAGCATCACCCTGGCGCATGCGGTCATCGCCCTGGCGCTCGCACCGAAGTCCAACAGCGTCGTGACGGCAATCGGCGCCGCGCTTGGTGACGTGCGGGCAGGCCTTGTCGGTCCGGTTCCGCCGCAGCTGCGTGACGCGCACTACAGCGGCTCCCAGCAGCTCGGTCACGGGTCGTCGTACACCTACGCGCACGACGACCCTCGCGGTGTCGTCGAGCAGCAGTACGCACCCGACTCGGTGATCGACAAGGCCTATTACCAGCCCGGCACGCGTGGCGCCGAGCAGGACTATGCCGAACGCCATACCAAGCTACGAAAGATCATCAGGGGTGAGGCGTGAGCGGTCCAAATACCCCAGCTACAGGTATGTGCCCTGAGCGGTAGGGTCGGGATCTTCCGACCCGCCCAGTCGAAATGGGGTCCTCGACCATGTCCGCAGGCGAGATTGCCGGGCTGATCGCGGCCGTAGCGTTCGTGCTGCTTGTCGGTGTCGTCGCCGTGCCCATCCTCAAGCTCGGTAAGACGGTCGACGAGCTCACGCTCACCGTTCGTGACCTGCGTCAGGAGCATGTGGCCAAGACCAGCGTGACCGTCGACGAGACGAACGTCTTGCTCGCCACCACGAACATGCAGCTGCAGCGCGTCGACGCAATCACCTCGAACGCACAGACGCTGACCTCGAACGCCGCCGCGATGTCCTCACTCGTCGCGGCAACGCTGGGTGGGCCGGTGATCCGGGCGGCCGCGTTCAGCTACGGCGTACGCCGAGCCATTGCGGCGCGCCGGAACGGGCACCGTCGCGATCGCCGGAGCTCATCGTGAGACGCCTGTTCTGGGTCGCCGTCGGGGCGACCGCTGGGGTTCTTGTCGTACGCCGCATCAACAAGATCACTCGCCGGCTGACACCGAGTTCCGGTGACGGCATCCCGGCTCGGTTCTCGCAGGCGGTGCGAGAGTTCGCCGACGACGTCCGCACCGGGATGGATGAACGGGACATCGAACTCCGGCGTGCACTGGGCGTCTCGACCGACGGAGGACCTGCGCCCGACGGCGACCCGGAGGCCGTCGAGGCCCTTCTGCGTCCGAGTCGGGTGAGGAGCTCGGCCTGATGCAGACCGCGGAGATCCGCCGCCGCTTCCTCGACTTCTTCGCTGACCGTGAGCACTCGGTGGTGCCCAGCGCCCCGCTGGTCTCACCCGACCCGAACCTGCTCTTCGTGGTCGCGGGAATGGTGCCGTTCATCCCCTACCTCACCGGGCGGGAGGCGCCGCCTTACAAGCGCGCCGTCAGCGTGCAGAAGTGTCTGCGGACCAATGACATCGAAGAGGTGGGCAAGACCACTCGGCACGGCACGTTCTTCCAGATGAACGGGAATTTCTCCTTCGGCGACTACTTCAAGGAAGACGCGATCGAGTTCGCCTGGAAACTGGTCACGGCAGGCCAAGAGAACGGCGGCTACGGCTTCGACCCCGACACCATCTGGGTGACCGTCTTTCGCGACGACGACGAGGCCGCGCAGCTCTGGAAGCAGGTCGCTGGCCTGTCAGACGAGCGGATCCAGCGCCGTGGCGTCAAGGACAACTACTGGCACACCGGCCAGCCGGGGCCGGCTGGGCCGTGTTCGGAGATCTACGTCGACCGCGGGCCTGAGCACGGACCCGACGGCGGGCCCGTCGTCGACGAAGACCGCTTCCTGGAGATCTGGAACCTCGTCTTCATGCAGGAGGCGATCGACTCGGTCCGCAGCAAGGACGACTTCCGGATCGTGGGAGACCTGCCCAGCCGGAACATCGACACCGGCATGGGGCTGGAGCGCGTCGCCTATCTGCTGCAGGGGGTCGACAACCTCTACGAGATCGACGAGGTCTACCCCGTGCTCGAACGGGCGGCGGAGTTGTCGGGGCGGCAATACGGCACCGACGACGAAGCCGACGTGAGGCTGCGGATAGTCGCCGACCATGTCCGCAGCGGCCTGATGCTCATCGGTGAGGGAGTGACACCCTCGAACGAGGCCCGAGGCTACGTCGTGCGCCGGCTCTTGCGGCGCAGCGTCCGAATGATGCGGCTGCTGGGCATCGACGACCCCGTGCTGCCGGAATTACTTCCGGTGAGCATGGCGGCGATGCGCGGCTCGTATCCAGAGGTAGCGCGCGACTTCAGCCGGATCGCCGAGACCGCCTACGCCGAGGAAGAGACCTTCCGGTCGACGCTTCGCACCGGCACCCAGATCTTCGACCTAGCGGCGACGGAGACCAGAGAGGCCGGCAGCAGCACACTCGCCGGTGCAACCGCGTTCCGGCTGCACGACACCTACGGGTTCCCGATCGACCTGACCCTCGAGATGGCCGCCGAGCAGGGTCTGGCGGTCGACGAGGGCGAGTTCCGCCGCCTGATGACCGAGCAGCGCGAACGGGCGAAGGCCGACGCACGGGCCCGAAAGACCGGCAAGGTCGACCTGTCCGTCTACCGCGGGCTCGCCGCCGACCTCGCCGCTCCGGTCCAGTTCACCGGTTACGACGAGGTGACCTCGGAGGCCACGGTTCGCGGCCTGGTCGTCGGCGACGAGTCTGCGGTCTCTGCCCAGGAGGGTGACGAGCTCGACGTCGTACTCGACCGGACGCCGTTCTATGCCGAGGGCGGTGGTCAGCTCGCGGACCACGGAGTCATCGAACTCGCCGGCGGCGGACGCATCCAGGTGCTCGATGTGCAGTCGCCGATCACGGGACTGATCGTGCACCGGGCTCGTGTGGTCGCCGGTGAGGTGAGTATCGGAGCGGACGCCGTCGGGATGGTCGACGTGGAGCGCCGTCGGGCGATCTCGCGATCACATACGGCGACGCACATGGTGCACAAGGCATTCCGGGAAGCGCTGGGCGAGACCGCGACCCAGGCCGGTTCGGAGAACGCGCCTGGCCGGTTCCGGTTCGACTTCACGGCCACCGGCGCCGTGCCCCGCAGCGTCCTCGGTGACGTCGAGGCGCGAGTCAATGACCTGCTCATCGCGGATCTGGACGTTCGTGCCGAGGTGATGAGCCAGGAGCAGGCCATGGCCGCCGGTGCGATGGCCTTGTTCGGCGAGAAATACGGCGATCGGGTCCGAGTGGTTTCGGTCGGCGACTGGGCGCGGGAATTGTGCGGTGGAACCCATGCCCCCCGGTCCAGCCAGCTCGGCCTGGTCAAGCTCCTCGGGGAGTCTTCGATCGGCAAGGGTGTCCGTCGGGTGGAGGCGCTGGTCGGCGTCGATGCGTTCCATTTCCTGGCCCGCGAGCATGTCCTGGTCGAACAGCTCACCGAGACACTGAAGGCCCGGCCCGAGGAATTGCCGGAACGCGTCAGCGCGCTCCTCGAACAGCTACGCGAGGCGCAGCGAGAGCTGGCCAGGATGCGCCAGGGCAGACTGCTGGCCGGCGCGGCAGACGTCGCGCGCGAGGCTCGGGACGTCTTCGGCGTCTCCTTCGTCGGCCATCACGCTCCCGACGGCGCCGGCGCGGACGACTTGCGGCAGCTGGCCTTACAGATCCGCACCGAGCTTGCCGCTGATCGCCCAGCGGTCGTCGCGGTCGCCGGAGTTGCGGACGGACGCCCTGCGGTGGTGGTGACCGTCAACGATCGTGGCCGCGACTGGAATCTGCGGGCCGGGGCACTGGCGCGCTCCGCAGCCGAGGTGCTCGGTGGCGGCGGCGGCGGCAAGGACGACGTCGCGCAAGGCGGGGGCACCGATCCTGACCGGGTCGACGACGCGCTCGTCCGGGTCGAACACGCCGTCGGCGAGGCTGTCACGGGTGGTTCCTGAGGGTGCGGCCGGGCGTCCGGGTCGGCGTGGACGTGGGCAGCGTCCGGGTCGGTGTGGCGACATGCGACCCTGACGGGGTGCTTGCGACGCCGGTGGCGACGGTTCGCCGAGGAACCGGGGATCTGCAACGGTTGGCGGACATCGTGGCCGATCACCACGCGATCGAGGTGGTCGTCGGTCTCCCCATGTCGCTGTCGGGCGGCGAGGGTCCTGCGGCGGCCACGGTGCGACAGTTCGCCCGCGGCCTTGCCGGTCGGGTGGCACCATGCCCGGTGCGGCTCGTCGACGAACGCCTGTCCACCGTGGCGGCAACGAAAGGCATGCGGGAGCGCGGAATCTCGGCCAAGGACAGCCGAGCTGCAATCGACCAGGCCGCGGCGGTGGTGATCCTGCAGAGCGCGCTGGATGCCGAGCGTGGCCGTGGGCGGCCACCTGGCGAGATCGTGCAGGTGGGTGCATGAGTCATATCGGGCTGCAGATGGACGACGGCCCGCGCACCTCCCGTAGTCATCGCCGCAGGAGGCGCCGCCGTCGCCGAAGCCGGTTCGGCTCGAGACTGGCGGTCTTGCTCTCCCTGGTGGTCGTGACCGGATTGATCGCAGGGATCTTCTTCGGTGGCCGTGCGTTGTTCGGTGACAGGTTTGCCGACGCTTTCGCGCCTCCGGAGGACTTTCCCGGCCCCGGCTCGGGTGAGGTCATCGTGACGATCGAGGCGGGTTCCTCGCTGCGGTCGATCGGCGCCACCTTGGCCGACGCGAACGTGGTCGCCAGCCAGGAGGCATTTGTCGCGGCGGCGGAAGAGAACCCGGCGGCAGCCGGGATCCAAGCCGGTGAGTACATCCTTCGGGAGGAGATGAAGGCCTCCGATGCCGTCGCTGCCATGATCGGGGCTACCACCGTGATCGCCAAGGTGACGATTCCGGAGGGGTACCGGATCAGCCAGATCGTGACTCGGGTAGCCGAACAGACCGGATTCCCGGCAGCGGAGATCCAGGCGGCGATCGACGCGGGTGGCGCATTGCCCACGTATGCCGAGGGTGCGCCCGAGGGATTCCTGTTTCCGGCCACGTACGACATCAAGGACGAGACGACACCGGAGTCGGTCGTGACGATGATGTTCGAGCGCTTCGGCCGGGCCGCCGAAACCGTCGATCTCGAGGCAGCGGCTGCGGCCCGCGGCCTGACTCCGCGTGAGGCGGTGACCATCGCGAGCATCGTCCAACGCGAGGTCCGTCGCGACGAGGACATGGGGAGAGTCGCACAGGTGATCTATAACCGGCTGACAGGTGCCTGCCGTGAGTACGGGATACCGGCCGGCCTGCTGCAGATGGACTCGACCATCCACTACGCGATCAACGACGACACGGACACCGTGTTCACGACCGCCGAGCAGCGGAAGGTCGACTCCGTCTACAACACGTACCTCAACGCCGGCATCCCACCCGGTCCCATCGCGTCGCCTGGGGAAGCGGCACTGCTGGCCGCTCTCAACCCGGCCGGCGGTTCGGACTGTTACTTCTCGGCGGTAGACCTCGAGACCGGGGAGACGAAATTCGCCGTCACACAGGAGGATCACGCCGCCAACGTCGCGGAGTTGCAGGCGTTCTGCCGCGAGAGCGACCTGTGCTGACCTGATCGTGATCGTCGTTTTGGCTGCGTTGGGGCTGGCCGTCGGCGCCATGTTGCCGCCCCTCGTCGGCGCGCTGCCCGACCGCGACCCGGAGCGCGGGGAGTCGACGCGCACTCCGTACCGCGTGCTCGCGACGGCACCGAGGCTGCGACCTGTCCTTTCCGGCGTGACGGCGGCGACGTGGGTGGTGCTGGCGGCGGCCAGGGGCTGGGTCCCGGACCTGCCGGCGTACCTGCTGGTCGGTGCCGTCGGTGTCGCGCTTGCCTATGTCGATCTGCGGGAACACCGGCTGCCGGATGTGCTCACTGCTGCGGCTCTCGCAGGCGGTGCCGTCTTTCTCGGCCTCGCTGCGGTGGCGACGGGCGATTGGATCGGCTACGGGCGGGCTTGGCTGATCGCCGGCGTCATGTTCGCTGCGTTCCTGGGGCTGGCGATGCTGCGCCCGGCGGACCTCGGGTTGGGCGACGTCAAGCTGGCTGGCGTGCTTGGTCTGATGCTGGGCTGGCTGGGGTGGGGGGAGGCCGTCCTGGGCGCGTTCATGGGCTTTCTGTTCGGCGGCTTGACCGGGGTCTTTCTGCTGCTGGCAGGACGGGCGGGCCGGCGGACCGCGATCCCGTTCGGCCCGTTCATGCTGCTGGGTGCGCTGGTCGCCGTTGCCGCCGGCGGAGCAGTGCTGGACGCCTACCTCGGCCGCTGACCCGCGCTGGGGCTCATGCGAGGATGCGGCCATGCTGCGATGGCTCACCGCTGGGGAGTCGCACGGGCCGGCGTTGTGCGCGATCCTCGAGGGGCTTCCGGCGGGTGTCCGGGTGACCACAGGCGACCTGGTGTCGGCGCTGGCTCGACGTCGGCTCGGGTACGGACGCGGCGCGCGGATGAGCTTCGAACTCGACGACGTCAGCTTCCTCGGCGGCGTACGCCACGGCCGGACGATCGGCGCACCGATCGCCGTCCGCGTCGGGAACACCGAGTGGCCCAAGTGGGAACAGGTCATGGCAGCCGACCCGGTCCCGGCGGAGATGCTCGACGGCCTTGCGCGCAACGAACCGCTGACCCGACCGCGGCCAGGCCACGCAGACCTCGCCGGCATGCAGAAGTACGGCTTCGACGAGGCGCGGCCGGTGCTCGAACGCGCCAGTGCCCGCGAGACCGCTGCCCGGGTCGCACTGGGAACCATCGGTGCCCAGTTCTTGGCGCAGGCGTACGGGATTCACCTGGTCAGCCACACGGTGGCAGTCGGTACGGTGGCTGCGCCGGACGGGGTCGTGCCCGACCCGGACGACGTCGAGCGGCTCGACGCGGATCCCTTGCGGTGTCTCGACCAGCAGGCCAGCTCCCGCATGGTCGCCGAGGTCGATGCGGCGCACACAGAAGGGGACACCCTCGGCGGCGTCGTCGAGGTGTTGGCTTACGGCCTGCCCCCGGGGCTCGGCAGCTACGTGCACTGGGACCGTCGGCTGGACTCCCGGCTGGCAGGTGCCTTGATGGGAATCCAGGCGATCAAGGCCGTCGAGATCGGCGACGGGTTGGCGACCGCACGAACCCGGGGATCGGCGGCGCACGACGAGATCATCTCGACCGAACGTGGCGTCCGGCGGTCGTCGAGCCACTCGGGCGGCATGGAAGGCGGAATGTCGACCGGTGAGCCATTGCGGGTCCGCGCTGCGATGAAGCCGATTTCGACCATCCCCCGGGCACTGCGGACCATCGACACCGCGACCGGCGAAGCAGCGACCGCACACCATCAGCGATCCGACGTCTGCGCAGTACCGGCCGCCGGTGTCGTCGCCGAGGCGATGGTGGCGCTCGTGGTGGCCGACGCCGCAGTCGAAAAGTTCGGCGGCGATTCCGTGCCGGAGACGGCCCGCAACCACCGCGCCTATCTTGATGCCTTGCCCGGCGTCCTCGCCGTCCAGTGAGCCCACAGGTCGTCCTGGTCGGCGCGCCCGGATCCGGCAAGACAACGGTTGGCCGGCTGCTCGCAAAGCGCCTCGGCGTCGGGTTCCGCGACGTCGATGCCGACGTCGAACTCGCAGCCGGCAAACCGATCAGAGACATCTTCGTCGAGGACGGAGAGCCTGCCTTTCGCGAGCTCGAGCGCGCCGCCGTGGCGGCGGCTCTCGACGAGCACGACGGCATCCTGGCACTCGGTGGCGGCGCCGTGCTGGACGACGGCACACGGCAGCGGCTCGCCGGGCACAATGTCGTGTTCCTCGACGTCGGATTGGCCGATGCTGCCGCGCGGATCGGGATGAACCGGGACCGCCCATTGCTGCTGGTCAACCCGCGGGCCGAGCTCAAGCGCATGCTCGACGCGCGCCGGCCGCTGTATCAAAGCGTGGCGACGTCGACCGTCGACACGGCCGGGCGACGCCAAGACGACGTCGTCGAGGCGGTGCTCGCCGTTGTCGGCTGATCCCAGCCGCATCCAGGTGGGCGGCGAGCGGCCTTACGACGTGGTCATCGGCGACGGCTTACTCGGTGAGTTGCCAAGCCTGCTCGGGTCTGCTGTCCAGACGGTGGCGGTGATCCATCCCCGTGCGCTGCGTGCTACTGGGGAGGCGGTAAGGGACGACCTCGCTGCGGTCGGCCTCGCGGCGCATGCCGTCGAAATTCCCGATGCGGAAGAGGCCAAGACTGCAGAAGTCGCGTCGTTTTGCTGGTCGGTACTCGGCCGGATCGGGCTGACCCGCTCCGACGCGGTCGTCGGGGTCGGCGGCGGTGCGACGACAGACCTGGCCGGCTTCGTCGCGGCCACCTGGCTCCGAGGTGTCCGGACGGTGCTCGTCCCGACCACGTTGCTCGGCATGGTGGATGCCGCAATCGGCGGCAAGACCGGAATCAACACCGCCGAGGGCAAGAATTTGGTGGGTGCTTTCCACCCGCCGGCCGGAGTCGTCTGCGATCTCGAGGCGCTGCGAACGCTGCCGGCAAACGAGTTCGTGGCGGGGCTTGCGGAGGTCGTCAAGTGCGGGTTCATCGCGGACCCGGAGATCCTGCAGATCGTCGAACGGAACCCGGAATCAGCAGTGGCGCCGGACGGGCCCGACCTCCGCGAGCTGGTCGAGCGCTCAGTACGGGTCAAGGCCGATGTCGTGTCTCGTGATCTGCGAGAGGCCGGCCCCCGGGAGGTGCTGAACTACGGACACACACTTGGCCATGCCCTCGAGCGGGTCGAGCACTACCGCTGGCGGCACGGCGCGGCCATCTCGATCGGCATGGTCTTCGCGGCTGAGTTGGGCCGGCTGGCCGGGCGGTTGGACGACGCGACCGCCGATCGGCACCGCAGCGTGCTGTCTTCGCTCGGCCTGCCGACCACCTACGCCGCCGACGCCTGGCCACGGCTGCTGGAGGCGATGAAGGTCGACAAGAAATCCCGGGGCAGCCGGCTGCGGTTTGTGGTGCTGAACGGATTGGCCAAGCCGTCGATCCTGGAGGCACCGGACCCGCAGCTGCTCGCCGCTGCCTACAGCGAAGTCGCCCGCTGACCCACCTGCCTCGCTCGGCCGGGCATGGTCCAGCCGTCCGGTGGTGGCAGCTGAATGCGTCCTGCTCGGCAAGTAATCGGAGTTTCAGTAGGGTCGGCCAATGCCTGCTGAGCACGCCGATCGCCGCGCCCGGCTGGCTAGCGTTATTGGCAAAGCCGACGCCGACGCCGCCCTGATCACGCGGCTGGTGAATGTGCGGTATCTCAGCGGCCTACCGAGCAGCAATGCGGCTCTGCTGATGAAAACGAACGGGACGGCCGTGCTTGCGACCGACGGTCGATACACAACGGCAGCGGCCGCTGCAGCGCCGGACCTCGAGATCCTGCAGGAGCGCAACGTCGGGTCGGCATTGGCGACCCGGGCGGCAACCGACGGCGTGCTGCGGCTCGGCATCGAGGAGCACGATGTCACGCTGGCCGTCGCCGAGATGATCCGCAAGGCGGCCGAACCGGCCGAGCTCGTGCACCTGGGCCAGCCGGTCGAAGCGCTGCGGGCAGTCAAGAGCGACGAGGAGCTCACGCTCATCCGGCAGGCATGTGCGATCTCCTGCCGGGCGCTCGATGATCTCTGGACGGCCGGCGGGCTGCTCGGACGCACCGAGAAACAGGTCGCCCGTGATCTCGAGAACCGCATGTACGAGCACGGTGCCGATGGCATCGCGTTCGAGACGATCGTCGCGTCCGGTCCGAACAGTGCTGTTCCTCATCATCGTCCAACCGAGCGCACCATCGGTACCGGGGAACTCCTCAAGATCGACTTCGGAGCCCTCTACCGGGGATACCACGCCGACTGCACCCGGACCGTCGTGATCGGTGCCGAGCCTGCGTCGTGGCAACGCGAGATATACGACCTGGTGGCCGACGCACAAGCTGCCGGGCGAGCGGCGCTCGGCGTCGGTACCGAGTGCATTGCCATCGACCGGGCGGCTCGCGACGTGATCGAGGCCGCTGGCTACGCCAAGCAGTTCAGTCACGGCACCGGGCATGGCGTCGGGTTGGAGATCCACGAAGCGCCGACACTCGGTTACTCAGCGGCGGGTACACTTGCCGACCGCATGCCCGTGACCGTCGAGCCCGGCGTTTACCTGCCCGGACGCGGTGGCGTCCGGATCGAGGACACCCTCGTCGTCCGCGACACCGGCGGTCCGGAGCTGCTGACGACAACGACCAAGGACCTGCTCGTCCTCGACGCCTGAGCCGCCGCGGACCGGCCCGAAAGCGAAGGCAACGACAGCAGTGGCGACGACCAACGACCTCAAGAACGGCCTCGTCCTCAACATCGACGGTCAGCTCTGGTCCGTCGTGGAGTTCCAGCATGTCAAGCCCGGTAAGGGAGGCGCGTTCGTCCGCACCAAGCTCAAGAACGTGCTCTCGGGCAAGGTCGTGGACAGGACCTTCAACGCCGGCGTCCGAGTGGAGACGGCCAACGTCGACCGGCGCGAGATGCAATACCTCTACCGCGACGGCGGCGATCTGGTGTTCATGGACACGTCGTCGTACGAACAGATCCACGTACCGGAAGCGACGGTGGGAGACGCGTCGCACTTCCTGCTGGAGAACCAGAACGCGATCGTCGGGTTGCACGACGGCGTCCCGCTGTTCGTGGAGCTGCCCGCATCGGTCGTGCTTGCCGTCGACTACACCGAACCCGGCCTGCAAGGCGACAGGTCCACCGGCGGCACGAAGCCGGCCCGGCTGGAGACCGGCTACGAGATTGCCGTCCCGCTGTTCATCACGCCCGGCGAGAAGGTCAAGGTCGACACTCGTGACGGCTCGTATCTGGGCCGGGCGTGATGTCTGCCCGCCAACGGAGCTGACGTGGCTGCACGCACGAAGGCACGGAAGCGGGCGTTGGACGTCCTGTTCGAGTCTGAGATGCAAGGTCTCGCTCCGGGGGGAACGCTGTCCACGCGGGTCGCTTCAGCGTCGCCTCCGTTGTCGGAGTACGCCATCTCGCTGGTGCAGGGCGTCGTGGCCCATGGGGAGCGCATCGACGAGCTGCTCTCCACCTACGCCGTCGGTTGGACGCTGGACCGGATGCCTGCCGTCGACCGCAACCTGCTCCGCATCGGTACGTACGAGATCCTCTACCGCGACGACGTCCCCGACGCCGTGGCCATCAGCGAGGCGGTCTCGCTAGCCCGTGAGCTGTCCACCGACGAATCTCCGGCATTCGTCAACGGGCTGCTCGCCCGTATTGCCGAGCTCAAGCCCACCCTGACGCGCTAAGTCCACTCGTCGAGTCGACGAGCACGGTGATAGCGGTCACCTACGGTCGTGCCTCGACGAAGCCGGCTGCTGTGAAGTCGGCGTCGAACGCGAACGCGATGTCAATGCGCTGCCGGCGCATGTACGCGAAGCTCGTCGCATCGACGAAGGAGTACATCCGCTCGTCGTGGCGGCTGAGCCAGCGCCAAGCCTCATCTTCGACGTCGGTCGCAAGATGGACGACTGCGAGCGTCGGGCTGGCCCGGAGTCCGGCCGTGAACTCGACGGCTACTCGATGCCCGTGCCTTCGGTTCAGAAAGGTCCAGGTCTCGCCGACCACATGGTTGGACGTGGTCAACGCGCGTGGCCCGGAATCCCACAGTGCGGCTGCGGCTTCATGGTGCGCGTCCGCACGCGTTGCCAGCGCTACCCAGTACGAGGTGTCGACGAAGGTCACCGCCGCGACCCGTAGACCACCGCATCTACGGACGTGGAGTCATCGGCGGAACCCGTGACGATGCCCACCAGAGCGTCGATCGGTTCCTTGCGACGGTCGGCACCGATTCGTTCGGCGACGTACTGCCGGATGAGTGCTGCCTTGGACGTGCCTTGCCGGCGGGCGCGCACGCCGAGGAGGGCGTCGACATCTTCGTCGATGTAGATCTGCAGCCGCTTCATGAATGAAGTATACATCTAACATATAGATGTATACATCGCAGTGCCCCCAGCCATCACTAGGCGTACCCCTACGTCACCAGCCTTGTCGGCCTGGTGATGGACGGGCAGGCATGGTGAACGTGGTCATTCCGGCATTGGCGGCGGTGCCTTGCTAGGCTGCGCGACGACCGACGTCCTTTAAGCCCGTCCAGTGAGGCGGGGAAGGAGGGTCCACCGTCATGACGACGCCTGTTCATGACGACGAGCGCCCCGCATACGAGCCGACCAGCGAGCGGCGCGTCCTCGACGACCGCGACATCGCCCGGGCATTGACCCGGATCGCGCACGAAATCGTGGAACACAACAAGGGTGCCGACGACTTGGTCGTGCTCGGCATCCCCAGGCGGGGAGTGCCGCTGGCCTGGCGGCTCGCCGCCCGCATCGGGGAGGCGGAGGGCACCGACGTCCCCGCCGGTGCGCTGGACATCACCATGTACCGCGACGACCTGCGGCTGCACCCGGCTCGAGCACTCGAACCTACCGACATACCGGCGGGGGGAGTCGACCGGAAGATCGTCGTGCTGGTCGACGACGTCCTCTTTTCCGGCCGTACGATTCGCGCGGCACTCACGGCCCTGGACGACGTCGGCCGACCACGCGCGGTGCGGCTGGCCGTGCTCGTCGACCGCGGCCATCGCGAACTGCCGATCCGGCCCGACCATGTCGGCAAGAACCTGCCGACCTCGCTCACCGAGAGCGTCAAGGTGATGCTCGACGAGGTCGACGGCCGCGACGCCGTGCTCATCGTGAATGCCGAAGGGGACCGGCCGTGAACCGCCACCTGCTCTCTGCGGCCGACCTCGACCGGGATGACGCGACCCTCGTCCTCGACACCGCCGCCGAAATGGCCCAGCTCACCGAGGGCCGTTCGGTCAAGAAGCTGCCGACGCTGCGTGGCCGCGCAGTGGTCAACCTGTTCTTCGAGGACTCGACACGGACCCGGACCTCGTTCGAGCTCGCCGCGAAGCGGCTGTCGGCCGACGTGGTGAACTTCTCGGCAAAGGGCTCGAGCCTGTCCAAAGGCGAAAGCCTCAAAGACACTGCCCTCACCCTGGAGGCGATGGGCGCTGACGGCGTCGTCGTGCGCCATTGGGCCAGCGGCGCGCCGCACCGGCTGGCGCACTCGGGTTGGATCCGTTCCTGCGTCGTCAACGCGGGCGACGGCACCCACGAGCACCCGACCCAGGCGCTGCTGGACGCCTACACCCTCCGCCGGCACCTGGGCTCGTTGGACGGCCGGCGGATCACCATCGTGGGCGACGTGCTGCACAGCCGGGTCGCGCGCAGCAACGTGCTCCTGCTGGCGACGCTGGGTGTCGACGTCACCCTGGTCGGGCCACCGACCCTGCTGCCCGTGGGTGTCGAACACTGGCCCTGCCAGACCAGCTACGAGCTCGATTCAGCGCTGGCGAAGGCCGATGCCGTCATGATGCTTCGGGTCCAGCGGGAGCGGATGAACGCGGCGTTCTTCCCGTCCGCCCGCGAGTACAGCCGTCGCTACGGTTTGGACGCGCGGCGCTTCGCATTACTGCCCGACGACGCCGTAGTCCTGCACCCGGGTCCGATGAACCGAGGGATGGAGATCACGGCGGAAGTGGCCGACAGCGACCGCTCGGTGATCGTCGAGCAGGTGACCAACGGCGTCTACGTGCGGATGGCCGTGCTGTACCTGCTGCTGGCCGGAGGTGCATCGTGACCTGGCTCGTGAAGGGCGCCAGCGTGCTCGGCGAGCGAACTGCCGACCTGTTACTCCGCGACGGGCGCATCGACGAGATGGGGCAGTCGCTGTCCGCGTCCGGCGCATCCGTGCTGGACGCCGATGGACTGATCGCGCTGCCCGGCCTGGTCGACCTGCACACTCATCTGCGCGAGCCGGGGCGGGAGGACGCCGAAACCGTCGAAAGCGGCACCCAGGCCGCAGCGTTGGGTGGGTTCACGGCTGTGCACGCCATGGCCAACACCGAGCCGGTGGCCGACACCGCTGGCGTGGTGGAACAGGTCTGGCGGCTCGGCCGCGAGGCCGGCCATGCCGACGTCCGGCCGGTGGGTGCGGTGACTGCCGGCCTCGGCGGTGAGCGGCTGGCTGAGCTCGGCGCGATGGCCGACTCCGCGGCCAGGGTGAGGGTATTTTCCGACGACGGTCAATGCGTGTCCGATGCGCTGCTCATGCGCCGGGCGTTGGAGTACGTCAAGGCCTTCGACGGCGTCATAGCCCAGCACGCGCAGGAGCCGCGGCTGACCGACGGTGCGCAGATGAACGAGGGTGAACTCGCCGGACGGCTGGGGTTGCGGGGCTGGCCCAATGTTGCCGAAGAGGCCGTGGTCGCCCGTGACGTCCTGCTCGCCGCCCACGTCGGGTCGCACGTCCACGTGTGCCACGTATCGACGCGTGGCGCGGTCGAGATCGTTCGGCTGGCGAAGAGTCGGGGCCTCCCGATAACGGCCGAGGTCACGCCTCACCATCTGCTGCTCACCGAGGAGCTGGCCTCGACCTATGACCCGCGGTACAAGGTCAACCCGCCGCTTCGCACCGCGGAGGACGTCGCCGCGCTGCAAGCCGGGCTGGCCGACGGCACCATCGACGTGGTCGCCACCGACCATGCTCCGCATCCGGTCGAGGACAAGGACTGCGAGTGGGACGCCGCAGCGTTCGGGATGCTCGGTCTGGAGACTGCGCTCTCGGTGGTCCAGGCGACGATGGTGGACACCGGCAAGATCAGCTGGGCCGACGTCGTGAACCGGATGTCCACGATGCCTGCGCGGCTCGGTCGATGCGACGACGGCGACAGCGCTCAGGGTCGCCCGCTGGCCGTGGGCGAGCCGGCCAACGTCGTTCTGGTCGACCCGGCGGCAACTCGGGTCGTCGATGCTCGCGAACTGGCATCGCTGTCGCGCAACACGCCGTACGAGGGCATGCGCCTGCCCGGTCGAGTCGTCGCCACGTTCCTCCGCGGTCGGTCGACGGTCCTGGACGGGAAGCTCGCGTGACCCGCGGCTGGGCAGTGGTCGTCCTGGCCCTTCTGCTCGCCGGTGCGTATGTGGCGATGTGGCGGGGTTGGCGGCGTCGAGCGGCTCGTCAGGCGGACTTTCCGCAGCTTCCCGGTCCACTACCTGATGCGGAGTCGCTGGCCGGTCCCGTCGAGGCCGTATACCTCGGCACCACGACCGCGGGCGACTGGCTGGACCGGGTGGTGGTCCAAACCCTCGGCCGTCGCAGCCCGGCCGCAGTGGTGGTTACCGCGGCCGGCGTCACGGTCGGCCGGGGACCGGAACCCGCGCTGCACATTCCGACGGCGGCCATCCGCGGTGTTCGCGTCGACCGGGCTGGTGCCAACCGGGTGACCCGATCCGAGCAGCTGCTCGTGGTCACCTGGTCCCACGCCGGGAAGGTGCTGGAAACCGTGCTCCGGCCCCGGCGCCGCGGCGACCTCGGGTCGCTCCAAGCCGCCGCCGCCTCACTGGTATCCGACGAGGCTGCGGCGTGAAGGCGCGCCCGCCGGCTCTGCTCGTCCTCGAGGATGGCCGGGCCTTTGCCGGCGAGTCCTACGGAGCCGTCGGCGAGACGTTCGGCGAGGCCGTCTTCTGCACCGGAATGACCGGGTACCAAGAAACCCTGACCGATCCGTCGTATCACCGCCAGGTCGTGGTCCAGACCGCTCCGCACATCGGCAACACCGGCGTCAACGACGACGACCCCGAATCGGGCCGGATCTGGGTCGCCGGCTACGTGGTGCGCGAGCCAGCTCGTCACCCCTCGTCCTGGCGAGCACAGCGAAGCCTCGACGACGACCTGTCACGCAACGCAGTGGTGGGCATCAGCGGCATCGACACCCGGGCGTTGACAAGACACCTGCGAGAGCGCGGTGCCATGCGGGTGGGGATCTCCACGGTTTCACCATCGGCCGACGCCCTGCTGGAGCGCGTGCTCGCGTCGCCTCCGATGGCCGGCAGTGACCTCAGCCCCGCTGTGACGACACGACATCCCTACGTGGTGCCGGCTGCGGGGGAGCGGCGATTCACCGTCGTGGCGATGGACCTGGGGATCAAGGCCATGACGCCGCGGCTGATGGCAGAGCGTGGGATCGAGACCCACGTCGTGCCAGTGACGTCGACGATGTCTGACATCCTCGCTCTGCACCCGGACGGACTATTCCTCTCGAACGGGCCAGGCGATCCGGCTACCGCGGATCATGCGGTCGATGTGGTGCAACAAGCGCTTGCCCGAGGCCTGCCCATATTCGGCATCTGCTTCGGCAATCAGATATTCGGTCGGGCGCTCGGCTTCGGAACCTACAAACTGCGGTACGGCCACCACGGCATCAACCAGCCGGTACAGGACCGCGCGACCGGCAAGGTCGAGGTGACCGCGCACAACCACGGCTTCGCCGTCGACGCACCGCTGGACCGGCCGACGTCCACGCCCTACGGCCGGGTCCAGGTCAGCCACGTCTGCCTCAATGACGGCGTCGTAGAAGGGCTCGAACTCCGCGGCGACGACAGGTCGACGAGGGCGTTCTCCGTCCAGTACCACCCGGAGGCAGCGCCCGGCCCGCACGACGCCGGGTACCTGTTCGACCGCTTCGTCGATCTCATCCGGGCGGCTGCCTGATGCCCCGTCGATCAGACGTCGAGTCGGTGCTGGTCATCGGGTCAGGTCCGATCGTGATCGGGCAAGCCTGTGAGTTCGACTACTCGGGCACCCAGGCCTGCCGGGTGCTCCGCGAGGAGGGCGTCCGGATCGTCTTGGTCAACAGCAATCCAGCAACGATCATGACTGACCCGGAGCTGGCGGACGCCACCTACGTCGAGCCGATCACCCCGGACTTCGTCGAGCGCGTGATCGAGACCGAGCGTCCGGACGCTCTGCTTGCCACCCTAGGCGGGCAGACCGCGCTCAATACCGCGATGGCGCTGCACGAGCGTGGCGTTCTCGACAAGTACGGCGTCGAGCTGATCGGGGCATCGGTCGAGGCGATCGAGCGCGGGGAGAACCGGGAGTCGTTCAAGCGAATCGTGACGCAGATCGGCGGCGAAGTCGCCCGCTCTGTGATCTGCCACTCGATCGACGAGTGCCTCGCGGCCGCCGAGCAACTGACCTATCCGGTCGTCGCCCGCCCGTCGTTCACCATGGGCGGCGCGGGTTCGGGAATGGCATTCGACGAAGACGATCTGCGCCGAATTGCGAGTGCAGGGCTCACCGCCTCGCCGACCAGCGAAGTGCTGCTCGAGGAGTCCGTGCTCGGCTGGAAGGAGTACGAGCTCGAGGTCATGCGCGACCGGGTGGACAACGTCGTGGTCGTCTGCTCGATCGAGAACCTCGACCCGATGGGTGTGCACACAGGCGACTCGGTGACCGTCGCCCCGGCGATGACCCTCACCGACCGGGAGTACCAGCGGATGCGCGACCAGGCACTCGCGATCATTCGAGCGGTCGGGGTCGACACCGGCGGATGCAACATCCAGTTCGCGGTGGACCCCCGGGACGGCCGGCTGATCGTCATCGAGATGAATCCCCGGGTGTCACGGTCGTCGGCTCTGGCGAGCAAGGCGACCGGATTCCCCATCGCGAAGATTGCGACCAAGCTCGCACTCGGCTACACCCTGGACGAGATTCCCAACGACATCACGGCCGAGACGCCGGCGTCATTCGAGCCGACGCTCGACTACGTCGTAGTGAAGGCGCCCCGGTTCGCGTTCGAGAAGTTCCCGCATGCCGACCAGACGCTGACCACGCACATGAAAAGCGTCGGTGAAGCGATGGCGCTCGGACGCTGCTTCACCGAGGCATTGCAGAAGGTGCTGCGGTCGTTGGAACTCCCTGACGCGCCGCTGGACTTCTTCACCCCGCCCGGCGACGCCGCCGATCTGCTCGAACGGGTTCGACGTCCCTACGACGGGCGCCTCAAGGACGTGGTGCTGGCGCTGCGGGCGGGTGCGACCGTCGAGGCCGTGTACGCCTCGTGCGGCATCGACCCGTGGTTCCTGGACCAACTGCTGCTGTTGACCGAGATCGCCGACGACGTCCGCTCCGCCGGCCGGCTCACCCCGGATTTGCTGCGCCGGGCCAAGCGGCACGGTTTCTCCGACCGGCAACTTGCCGAGCTGACCGGGATGTCAGAGCCCGTCGTGCGCGGAGTCCGGCATGCGCTGGGGATCCGGCCGGTGTTCAAGACAGTCGACACCTGCGCGGCGGAATTCGCGGCCCGGACGCCGTACCACTACTCCTCGTACGACGAGGAGAGCGAAGTCGCCGTTCGCGACCGGCCAGCGGTCATCATCCTGGGCAGCGGACCCAACCGGATCGGGCAGGGCATCGAGTTCGACTACTCCTGTGTGCACGCCGTCATAGCACTGCGGAACGCGGGCTACGAGACCGTGATGGTCAACTGCAACCCGGAGACCGTGTCGACCGACTACGACACCTCCGATCGGCTGTACTTCGAACCACTCACCTTGGAAGACGTCCTGGAGGTCGTCGAAGCGGAGCGTCAGGCCGGCCCGGTCATCGGTGTCGTCGTTCAACTCGGTGGTCAGACGCCACTCGGACTGGCGCAGGCGCTGGCTGACAACGGTGTTCCCGTCGTCGGTACGCCGCCGGAGGCCATCCACCTGGCCGAGGAACGCGGGGCATTTGGTCGAGTACTTGCAGCGGCGGGGCTTCCCGCGCCCCGGCACGGCACGGCGATCTCTTTCGGCGAGGCGCGGCGCGTCGCCACGGAGATCGGATACCCGGTGCTCGTACGTCCTTCCTACGTACTCGGCGGTCGCGGCATGGAAATCGTGTACGACGAGCCGTCATTGCGCGAGTACATAGACCGAGCCACGAAAGCCAGCCCTGAGCATCCTGTGCTGGTCGACAAGTTCCTCGACGACGCCGTCGAGATCGATGTGGACGCTCTCTTCGACGGAGCGGAGCTCTACCTCGGCGGCATCATGGAGCACATCGAGGAGGCCGGGATTCACTCCGGCGACTCAGCCTGCGCCCTTCCGCCGATCACGCTGGGTCGCGAAGAACTCACCCGGATCCGAACGTCCACCGAGGCGATTGCCCGCGGCGTGGGTGTCCGCGGTTTGCTCAATGTGCAATACGCACTGGCCGGCGACCAGCTGTATG
This sequence comes from uncultured Actinomycetota bacterium, assembly GCA_963831385.1. Lineage (GTDB taxonomy): Bacteria > Actinomycetota > Actinomycetes > Jiangellales > Jiangellaceae > JACVRX01. Next base: position 304,955 of record CAWHPW010000011.1, on the reverse strand, counting down.
TCCTCGAGGCCAACCCCCGGGCCTCACGGACGGTGCCGTTCGTGTCCAAGGCGACTGGCGTGGAAATGGCCAAGGCCGCCGCACGAGTCATGCTCGGGGCGAGTGTCAGGGAACTGAGGGCTGAAGGACTGCTGCCGAACCATGGCGATTGCATCGACCGTGCTGCCGGCGCTCCGGTGTCGGTCAAGGAAGCGGTGATGCCGTTCAATCGGTTCCGGACACCCGACGGCCGATCGGTGGACACCGTGCTGGGCCCGGAAATGCGCTCGACCGGTGAGGTCATGGGCGTCGACGAGCTGTTCGGCACCGCCTTCGCGAAGTCCCAGACCGCGGCCTACGGCGGTCTGCCGACTGGCGGGCGGGTCTTCGTCTCGCTGGCCAACCGGGACAAGCGGCACATGATCTTCCCGGTCAAGCGCCTTGCCGACCTGGGGTTCGAGATCATCGCTACGGCCGGAACGGCCGAGGTCCTCAGGCGCAACGGGGTCGCGGCCGAGGTAGTCGGCAAGCTGTCGTCGCGGCAGACCCCGGCGGGTGGTCCCTCGATCATCGGCCGAATCCTGGCCGGAGACGTGACCTTGGTGATCAACACGCCGAGTGGCACGACCCCGGGTGGGAGTCCGCGCGCTGACGGCTACGAGATTCGCACGGCCGCGGTGCAGGCAAATATTCCGTGTATCACCACCGTGCAGGGTCTGGCCGCGGCGGTGCAGGGGATCGAGGCGACCCGGATCGGCAACCTGGGCGTCCGCTCCCTGCAGTCCTGGGCCACAACCCTCCAGCCGGGCCAGTGATGACGCCGGCCTCCACAAGATCGACTGCTCAGAGGTGGCAGCGACACGTCGGCGAGCCTCGCAACGTGCGGCCAGTGGATCTCGAGAGCAACGGTGGCTCGCTCTATCGAGCGCTGTTCGACGCAGTTCTGGTCCAGATCGACGCGGAGCGTGCGCACGAAGCAGGAACGGCGGCGATCCGGATGGCCGCGCGCGCACCGGGCGGAGCTGCGATGCTCCGTCGGCTCTGCGTTGTGGACGACGCGCGGCTGCGGGTACGGGCACTCGGCTGCGACTTCCCGAGCCCGCTTGGCCTTGCCGCGGGGTTCGACAAGAACGCCCGGGCAGTCGACGCCTCGGCCGCGCTCGGCTTCGGGTTCGTCGAGGTCGGAACCGTCACCGCGGTACCGCAGCCCGGCAACGCGCGACCGCGGCTGCACCGGCTGGTCGCGGACCACGCCATCATCAACCGACTGGGCTTCAACAACGACGGCGCCGAGGCGGTCGCCGAGCGGCTGAGACGGCTGCCGCCTCGTCCCGCGAGGCCGATCATCGGCGTCAACATCGGCAAGAGCCGGGTAGTTCCCGACGAAGACGCAGTCGTGGACTATGTCGCGAGCGCCCGTCGGCTGGCGCCGTTTGCCGACTACCTGGTCGTCAACGTCAGTTCACCCAACACACCGGGCCTTCGTGACTTGCAGGCCGTCGAGCGGCTGCGGCCTCTGCTGGTGGCCGTCCGAGCGACGAGCGATCTCGTCGCCGGTCGACGCGTGCCGTTGCTGGTGAAGATCGCTCCAGATCTCTCCGATGCCGACATCCTGGCCGTCGCCGACCTCTCCCTCGAGCTCGGGCTGGACGGGGTCGTGGCCACGAACACCACGACGGGACGCTCCGGCCTGGAGTCGGCCGCGGCCGAAGTCGCCGCCGCCGGCCCCGGGGGCCTGTCCGGCCAGCCGTTGCGAGAACGGTCACTGGACGTGCTGACGTTGCTCCGCGGACGAGTGGGCGACGCGCTGATCCTGGTGTCCGTGGGCGGGATCGGCTCGGCGGCCGAAGCTGCGCGGCGGCTCGACGCGGGCGCGACGCTGATCCAGGCGTACACCGGATTCGTCTACGGCGGACCGCTGTGGCCGCGCCGAGTCACGGCGGGTCTGGTCCAGCGTTCCCAATCGGCGCAGCGGCCGCCGACACCGCTATGACCGACGATTCGCTCAGCCGAACCTTCGGCGCGCGCCTGCACGCGGCCGTCGCACTCCGTGGCCCGCTGTGCGTCGGCATCGATCCACATCCATCCCTGCTCCAGCAATGGGAACTCGGCGACGACCCGGCGGGGCTCGAACGGTTCAGCCGGACCACGGTGGAAGCCCTAGCGGACTGGGTGGCCCTGCTCAAGCCGCAGTCGGCATTCTTCGAGCGGCATGGCTCGGCCGGAATCGCGGTCTTGGAACGAGTCGTCGCGGACATTCGGGCTGCCGGCGCCCTCACGCTGATGGATGCGAAGCGTGGTGACATCGGCTCGACCGTCCAGGCCTACGCCGACACGTACGTCGATCCGTCGTCGCCCTTGGGCTCCGATGCGGTGACGGCATCGCCATACCTCGGTTTCGAGTCCCTGCGACCGATGCTGGAAACGGCGCGCCGGCACGGCAACGGCGTGTTCGTCCTGGCGCTGACCTCCAATCCGGAAGGTGCACAGGTTCAGCGGGCGCAAACCGCCCAGGGCAACACCGTCGCCGGCGACGTGCTGGGACGTGTGCGGGCCGAAAATGCAGGCGCCGTGCCGTGGGGAAGTGTCGGCGCAGTCGTCGGGGCGACGATCGAGGCAACTGAGGAGGACCTCGACGTCGGCGGTCCGGTGCTGGCGCCCGGATACGGCGCCCAAGGTGGGACCCCGGCCGACCTTCGCCGAACATTCGGAGCGGCCCTGCCGAACGTCGTGCCTGCGTCGTCGCGCGCCATCCTCGGCGACGGGCCGGACGTGCATCGGCTTCGCGCGGCGGTGAGACGGGCGATTGATGCATACCGCGCTGTGTTGGAGGCCTGAATGCCATGGATTTGCGGAAGTATCGGGTGCTTAAGTGGGGCGCATCGCCCGTACAGGTGCCGGAACACATTGCTGACCGGTCCCCGGACTCGCTAGGTTCCGGGTGTCCGAAGTCGAGCACAACCAGCGAGGTGACCTGTCTTGCCGCTCCCACCCCTCACTCCCGAACAGCGCGCGGCCGCGCTCGCCAAGGCCGCCGAGGCCCGCCGGGAGCGTGCCGAGGTCAAGAACCGCCTCAAGCACTCGGGAGCATCGCTCTCCGATGTGCTCAAGGAAAGCGAGTCGAACGAGACCGTCGGGAAGATGAAGGTCTCGGCTCTGCTCGAGGCGTTGCCCGGTGTCGGCAAGGTCCGTGCGCGGCAGATCATGGAGCGCATCGGCATCGCTGAAACGCGGCGGGTCCGCGGGCTCGGCACGAACCAGGTTGCCGCGCTGGAGCGTGAGTTCGGCGGCCGCGGCTGACCACGCCGAGCGGTCTCGCCGACGTCGCCGGTCGGATCGTCGTCCTCTCCGGGCCTTCCGGCGTGGGCAAGTCCACGGTGGTGCGAACCCTGCGTACTCATCATCCCGAGGTCTGGATCTCGGTCTCTGCGACCACGCGATTTCCGCGGCCCGGCGAAGTTGAGGGAGTGCATTACCACTTCATCGGCCGAGCCGAGTTCGAGCGACGGGTTGCAGCCGGTGAGTTCCTGGAGTGGGCCGAGTTCGACGACAACCTCTACGGCACGCCCCTGGCGCCAGTCGTGGCTCGGCTCACCTTCGGTGAGAGCGTGCTGCTGGAGATCGACTTGCAAGGGGCCCGCCAGGTTCGGCGCCGAGTGCCGGGTGCTCAGTTGGTGTTTCTGCGTCCACCGTCGTGGGAGGAGTTGGTCCGGCGGCTGACCGAACGCCGAACCGAACCGCCCGAGGTGGTCGAGCGCCGACTCACGGTCGCGAAGGAGGAACTCGCGGCGGAATCGGAGTTCGATCACGTCGTGGTGAACTCCGATGTCAAACAGGTGTGCGCGGAGTTGGTAACCTTGGTGGGTTATCGACATCAACCCCCCAGCCCGGAGGCATGAACGTGTCCGGTACCCACGGCGTGGCCGAGGGCATTACCTCTCCCCCTATCGACGAGTTGCTGGCGAAGACCGACTCCAAGTACGCCCTGGTCATCTATGCGGCCAAGCGTGCCCGGCAGATCAATGCCTATTACTCGCAGCTCGGCGAAGGGCTGCTGGAATACGTTGGACCGCTGGTCGAAACCCACGTCCAGGAGAAGCCGCTGTCGATCGCGCTCCGTGAGATCAACCAGGGGCTGCTCACGGCCGAAGCGGCCGAGCCGGAATAGACCGGGGTCGGGCCATGACGCGACCCCGGGTGATCCTCGGGGTCAGCGGCGGAATCGCCGCCTACAAGGCGTGCGAGGTACTCCGCGGGCTCACCGAGAGCGGACACGACGTACGAGTCGTTCCCACCCGATCGGCTTTGCGTTTCGTCGGCGCCGCAACCTGGGCGGCCTTGTCCGGTCATCCGGTATCCGGTGAGGTCTGGGATGACGTGCACGAGGTGCCGCACGTTCGCCTCGGCCAGCAGGCAGATCTGGTCGTCGTCGTCCCGGCGACGGCGGACCTACTCGCCCGCGCGGCCCACGGCCTTTCTGACGACCTGTTGACCTCCATCCTGCTCACGGCACGGTGCCCAGTTCTCTACGTGCCGGCCATGCACACCGAGATGTGGGAGCATCCGGCGACCAGCGCCAACGTGGCCCTGCTGCGATCTCGTGGTGCCCTTGTCGTCGACCCCGCTGTCGGGCGGCTCACCGGCGCCGACACCGGGCGCGGTCGGCTGCCCGATCCCGAGGAGATCGTGGGCATCGCCCGTGATCTGCTGGCTGGAGTGCCCGCCGGACCCGACCTGGCCGGGCGTCACCTCGTCGTGTCCGCTGGCGGCACCCGCGAACACCTCGATCCGGTCCGGTTCATCGGCAACCGCTCGTCCGGTCGGCAGGGGTACGCGCTGGCCCGCACCGCCGTCAGTCGCGGAGCAAAGGTCACGCTCGTGTCGGCGAACTCGGCGCTGCCGGACCCCGCTGGTGCCGACATGGTTCGCGTCGTCTCCGCAGCCGACCTGCGGGCTGCGGTGCTCGAAGCGGCTGCTACCGCAGACGCGGTGGTCATGGCGGCAGCCGTGGCTGACTTCCGGCCCACGTCCTACACCGATACGAAGATCAAGAAGACGGCCGACGGCGACGCCCCCCGCATCGACCTCGAACGCACCGACGACATCCTGGCCGAGCTGTCTCGGCATCGTCCGCGCGACGGTCAGGTCATTGTCGGGTTCGCCGCAGAAACCGGCGACGCCACCGGATCGGTCCTCGAGCACGGCCGGGCGAAGCTGGCCGCCAAGGGTTGCGACTTGCTGGTCGTCAACGAGGTGGGCGTCGATCGCGGATTCGAATCCGAGGACAACGAAGCCGTCGTGCTGGGTGCTGACGGTTCGTCGACGCCGATCCCGCGCGGTCCGAAGGCCGCAATCGCGCACGTGGTGTGGGATCTGGTCAAGGACCGATGGGCGGACGGCTGAGCAGGAAGCCCGCGGCGATCTCGTACAGTGTCGGCACCACCGTCGATAGCCATCACAAGGGGGGACGCCCGTGGCCCGTCGGCTCTTCACGTCCGAATCCGTCACCGAAGGACATCCGGACAAGATCTGCGACCAGATCAGCGATGCGATCCTCGACAGCCTGCTGAAAGAGGATCCGGCCAGCCGGGTCGCCGTCGAGACCATGGTGACCACCGGGCAGGTGCACGTAGCTGGAGAGGTCACCACGAGTGGGTACGCCGACATCCCGGACATCGTGCGCGACACGATCCTGGACATCGGCTACGACTCCTCGACCAAGGGCTTCGACGGACAGTCCTGCGGGGTCTCGGTGTCGATCGGCTCCCAGTCGCCGGACATCGCCCAGGGTGTCGACGAGGCATGGGAGCAGCGCTCGGATGAGCAGTCGGTCGACCCACTGGACCGGCAAGGTGCGGGGGACCAGGGGCTGATGTTCGGCTACGCCTGCGACGACACTCCGGAGCTGATGCCGCTGCCGATCACGGTGGCCCACCGGCTGGCCCAACGGCTCGCCGGCGTGCGTAAGTCGGGCCAGGTCCCGTACCTGCGCCCGGACGGCAAGACGCAGGTCACGATCGAGTACGACCACAGCCGCGCAGTGCGGCTGGACACGATCGTGATCTCGACTCAGCACGCACGAGACATCGATCTCGAGACGCTGCTCACTCCGGACGTCCAGGCCGAGGTTGTCGACCCGGTGCTCGCGACCATTGACCTCCCGACCGACTCCTACCGGCTGTTGGTGAACCCGACCGGGAGGTTCGAGATCGGTGGGCCGATGGGCGACGCCGGGCTCACCGGTCGGAAGATCATCATCGACACCTACGGCGGCATGGCCCGGCACGGCGGCGGCGCATTCAGCGGGAAAGATCCTTCCAAAGTCGACCGGTCCGGGGCATACGCGATGCGGTGGGTCGCCAAGAACGTCGTCGCAGCGGAGCTTGCCAGCCGGTGTGAGGTCCAGATCGCCTACGCGATCGGCAAGGCCCACCCGGTGGGTCTGTTCGTCGAGTGCTTCGGCACCGAGACCGTGCCGGTGGACCGCATTCAGGACGCCGTGCTCGGAGTCTTCGATCTACGGCCGGCAGCGATCATTCGCGACCTCGACCTGCTTCGACCGATCTACTCCCAGACAGCGGCATACGGGCACTTCGGCCGCGAGCTGCCCGACTTCACCTGGGAGCGCACCGACCGGGTCGAGGCGCTGCAGAACGCCGCTGGTTGACCGAGCAACCGGGCCGAACCGTGCGGCGGTTGGACGGATGCTCTGCGGGCTCCGGGATCCGTGGCCGAATGTGAGGTAGAAACGCGGTCGTGACAGACCACGCCGACCCGGATCAGCTTGCCCTGGTCCAGCGTCCGCCGACTCGGCGGCGGGCTCGCGCGGCCGACCCGATCACCGATGACCGGCCGATTGCCCGGGTGCTGGTGGACATTCCGCTGGCCCATCTGGACCGGCCCTTCGACTACCTGGTGCCTACCTCGCTGGCCGAGGCGGCCGTGCCGGGAGCCCGGGTCGCGGTCCGGTTCGCCGGTCAAGACGTCGACGGTTTTCTCTTGGAACGGACGGCAGAAACGGCGCACGAGGGTCGGCTAGCACGGCTGCGCAGGGTCCGGTCGCCGGAGCCGGTGCTGGCCCCACAGATCGCCACGCTGGCGCGAGCTGTCGCCGATCGCTACGCCGGCACCGCGGCTGACGTGCTGCGGCTGGCAATCCCGCCGCGGCATGCGGCGGTCGAACGGGAGCAGTCGCCGGCGAAGACCACCGGGGCTCCCACCCCTCCGCAGCCAGGTGGCTGGGCCGAGCACGTCGATGGTGGGGCCCTCCTCGCCGCCCTGTCCTCGCGGGGGGCGCCAAGAGCCGTGTGGAACCCCGGACCGGCCGCCGACTGGCCGGATCTGCTGGCTCGGCTGCTGACTGCGACGCTGTCGGCCGGTCGCGGTGCGCTGGCCGTCCTGCCCGACGCGGGTGACCTCGAGCTCGCGGATCGAGCCCTGGTCCAGGCAATCGGCCAGGACCACCACGTCGTGCTCACCGCCGATCTGGGCCCAGCCGAGCGTTACCGGCGATGGCTGGCAGTACGTCGCGGCAGCGTTCGAGCGGTGCTCGGTACGCGCGCGGCGACGTTCGTGCCGGTGGATGACCTTGGCCTGGCTGTCGTATGGGACGACGGCGACGATCTGCATGCCGAGCCTCGAGCCCCATATCCGCACGTTCGGGAAGTCCTGCTGCTTCGCGCACTGCACGAGGGCACGGGCGTGGTGATTGGGGGATTTGCGCGTACCGCCGAGGCCGAGCAGCTGGTCGAATCAGGCTGGGCTCGGCCGGTGGTTCCGGACCGAGGTTCGGTTCGGCGTCGTGCGCCGCGCGTCACGGCGGCCGGCGCCGATCACGAACTTGCTCATGATGAAGGCGCGCGGACGGCCCGGCTCCCGTCGGTGGCGTGGCGAACGGCTCGGGCCGGCTTGGAGCGTGGTCCGGTTCTGGTTCAGGTTCCGCGGACCGGATATGTCCCGGCCTTGCTGTGCGCACGATGCCGGTCGGCGGCGCGCTGCGCGGCCTGCAGCGGACCGATAGGCCTGGGCTCTCGCGGCGGGCCACCCGTCTGCGGCTGGTGTGCCACGCCCGCGACCGCATGGACATGCCCCAGATGTGGAGCCACGTCGGTGCGGGCGGCTGTCGTCGGTGCTGGCCGGACCGCGGAGGAGCTGGGCCGAGCGTTCCCCGGTGTGCCGGTGCGAACCTCCGGCCGCGGTGGGGTGCTCCATGACGTGCCGGCCGACCCCGCGCTCGTCGTTGCCACTCCCGGCGCCGAACCGCGCGCCGCCGGTGGGTACACGGCGGCATTGCTGCTCGACGGCGATGCGCTGCTGGCGCGGCCAGGGCTGCGATCCGCCGAGGAGGCGTTCCGTCGCTGGCTTCGGGCAGCGGCGCTGGTTAGAACCGGGCCCGATGGTGGCGCCGTTGTTGTCGTGGCCGACGCCACTGCGCCCGCCGTGCAGGCACTGGTGCGGTGGGATCCGGCTGGCTTGGCGGCCCGGGAGCTCTCCGATCGCGCCACCCTGGGCTTCCCTCCCGTCGCTCGCGCGATCGAGCTCACCGGCGAAACGGCCGACGTCACGGATCTCATCCGCCTTGTCGATCTGCCCGAAGAGGCGCAGGTTCTCGGGCCGGTTCCCGGGCCGGCTGCGGGACGCCAGCACCTGCTCCTGCGCGCGCCGCGTCCAGCCGCTGCCACCCTGACCGCGGCCATCAAAGCTGCCCAGGGCATCCGGGCGGCGCGGCGGTCCGGCGGCCCGGTGCGTGTTCGGGTGGATCCCGTCGACCTCGGCTAGGACGATGGGCACAGCGGCAGGTCCGGGCCGTGAGGGGAGCCTCGATGACCGAAGAGACGGTCGCCGCCTTGGTGGTCATCGTCGCGGTGGCCGTCATCGCCCCGTTTGTTGCCGACCGGGTGCGTACCTGGTTTGCCATGCCTGTGGTCGTCACCGAGCTCTTGCTTGGCATCCTGGTGGGGCCTGCGGTACTGGGCTTGGTGACGGTGACCGAAGGCGACGTCATCTCGGCCCTGTCCGATCTCGGTCTCGCGTTCCTGATGTTCCTGGCCGGATACGAAATCGACTTCGCTCGGATCAAGGGTCGACCGCTGCGCCTTTCGGTGACGGGCTGGCTGATCTCTCTCGCGCTCGCCGCGGGTGCCGGGTTCTTGTTCGCCGACACCGAAGAAGCCGGCTTGGTCGTGGGACTTGCCCTGACGACGACCGCACTGGGCACGATCTTGCCGATCCTTCGCGACAGCGGCCAGGCCACCACACCGTTCGGCGTTCGAGTTCTCGCCGTGGGCGCGGTGGGGGAGTTCCTGCCGATCCTCGCCATCGCGTTCGCATTCAGCGGCGAACGGCCTACTCATACCACCATCGTCTTGGTGCTGTTTGCGATCGCTGGTTTCCTTGCGGCCTGGGTTGCGCGGCGCCCCCGTCACCCAGTGATCTCGCGGCTCGTCAGCGCGACACTGGGCACCAGCGCACAGCTCGGGGTGCGGATTTGCGTGTGCCTGGTCATCGGAATGTTCGGATTCGCAGAGTTCCTCGGTCTCGACCCGATACTCGGCGCGTTTGTCGCCGGGATGGTCGCGCACCTGTTCCTCGGCTCCGGATCAGAGCACGAAGAGGAGGAGGTGCTGTCCCGGCTAGAGGGGATCGCGTTTGGATTCTTCATCCCGCTGTTCTTCGTGGTCAGCGGCGTGCGGTTCGATCTCGACGCTCTGCTGTCGAGCAGCCGGGCGCTGCTCCTGCTTCCGCTGTTCCTTGTGCTGTTCCTGGTGATCCGGGGACTGCCGACATGGCTTCTGCAACGGAACGAGCTCCCCGGGCGCGACCCGCTCGCCCTGGGACTGTTCAGTGCAACAGGGCTGCCGCTGGTAGTCGTTATCACCTCGATCGGTGTCGACGAGGGCGCCATCAACCCCGCTACGGCCGCCTCGCTGGTCGGCGCGGGAATGATCTCGGTCCTGCTGTTCCCGATGCTCGGGTTGAAGCTGTTGTCGGCCCCGTCTGCTGCCGATGGAGAGACCGCCGGCGAGCCGGGCCCGCCGGCGGAGAAGGAGGACTTCCTCGGCTACTGATCGCGCCCCGACGACCGATCGTCGAGTCCGCGCGCGGCGATAGCCTCGCCCAAGGCGTCAGCATGCCGCAGGCTGCGGACGACGAACGGCACCGCGAATGCCCGCGGACTTGCCGGGAGCCCACGGGCCCGCTGAGCATCGCGAATCTCCTCGGCCAGTCCGGCCACGACAGGGACCGCCCGGATCGCCAACGCGAGAACCAGCGCGACCCGCTCGGAGTCCACGCCGACGTGTCGCATCGGGTGAAGCACTCGTTCCAGGACGTCGAGCAAGTCGACAATCCTGGTGGTGAGCGTGACCAGGCCCGCGAGGACGACCGCCACGACCAGACGTCCGGTCACGACCACGGCCGTGACCCAGCCAGCGGTCAGTGTCTGCAGCACGAACAGACCGAGCACGAGCCATCGCAACGGCCGCACCTGCGCCGGCACGGCCCGGGCCAGTCCGGCCGAGGCGTACAACGCGACCGTCGCGACGGCGGCAAGGGCGACCGCGGTGGGCGAGCTCAGCATGAACGTCACGGCGAGCAGGACCAGCAGACCGGCCAATTTTGCCGCCGCGGGCACATGATGTAGCCACGATCCACCGGGTAGATACGTGTTCATCCGACCAACGCTCGGTAGTGGTCGACCGCCATTCGAGGGTTGCCATCCGCGACCAGCCTGCCTCCGTCGAACACCAAGATGCGGTCATAGTCGGCCACCGACTCGAGATCATGAGTCACCAGGATCACCTGTTGCGGCAGCCGGTCGAGTATCTCCAGCACCCGTCGGGTGTTGCGGCGGTCCAGCAAGGTTGTGGGTTCGTCGCAGACCATCACCCGTGGCTCGGTGACGAGGACCGAGCACAGGGCGAGCAACTGCTTCTCGCCGCCGGAGAGCAGGTGGGCAGGGTGGTCGGCGAAGATCTCCAGACCGAGATCGGACAGGGCCGAAAAGACCCGGCGCTGGCTCTCGGCGGCGTCGAGCTTGCGACGACGTAGCCCGAGGGCGACGTCTTCGGCCACCGTGGGCATCACGATCTGGGCGTCCGGATCGGTGAACACGAACCCGACGACACGCCGCACGGCCGCTGGGTCGGATCTGGTCGACAGGCCAGACACCGTGACCTCGCCGTGCTGTGGCACGACCAGGCCGTTCAGCAGCCTGGCGAAGGTCGACTTCCCCGATCCGTTGGCACCGATGACCGCTATCCGTCGCTCGGTCAGCGTCGCTGACACCGACCGCAGAACCATGCGGTCGCCGTAGGAATGCGTGACGTCGCGGACCTCGATCACGTGCGGCCGGCAGCCGCCTCGGGAACATCCTCGCGGGACAGGCGAGGGTACGCGCGGTGCACACCGGTCGCGATCAGAGCCGCCAGACCGGCCTTGATCAGGTCGCCCGGCAAGAAGATCACGCCGCCTAGACGAATCGCTGTCCACAGGTCGAGGTCTGTGCGCCAGGCGAGCACAGGTACGCCGATCGCGTACACAACGAGAATGCCCCCGACGACGGCCGCGACAAAGGCAAGCGCCGGGCGGAACCGGCCACCTCGAAAGGCGATCAGCCCAGTGACGAAGGCGCCCAGCGGGAAGGCGATCAGATATCCGCCAGTCGGGCCGGCGAACGGCGCGAGTCCGGCAGCGCCTCCGGCGAACACCGGCACACCGACGGCACCGATCGCGAGATAGACCAGCACCGCCAGGGCGCCGAGCCGGGCCCCTAACACGAGGCCGGCGAGCATGACACCAAGCGTCTGCAAGGTGACGGGAACCGCGCTGCCGAACAGGTAGAACTGCGCGGGCAGGCTGAGGGCCGCGATGATGCCGGCGAACACGGCGACGCGGGCGAGGTCTGCTGCCGGGAGTCGTCTGGTTCGGGCCACGGGCACAGGCTAGGGGTGACCGCCGGGTAACCCGATTGTCCGACGCCCACAACGCGAGGAGCACTCACGTGTCGGGATTCAATCTCCCCACCCTCTCCCGTTGATCACATGCGGGTGGTTCGGCTGTTTGGTCAGAGTTGGTTGGTCGAGAAGGTGTCGCAGGCGGCGAGGTCGCCACTGCGGTAGCCGGCCGCAAACCACCGCTGGCGCTGCTCACTGGACCCGTGCGTCCAGGACTCCGGGCTGACCGTGCCCTGGAAACGGTCCTGGATGTAGTCGTCACCGACGGTGGCCGCCGCATTGAGGCCCTCGCTGAGGTCTTCCTCGGTGACCTCAGTGATCAGCGGCTCTCCTCCGGCTGTGTCGGTAGTGGTGGCGTGCCGGGCCCAGACGCCCGCATAGCAGTCCGCTTGCAGTTCCAGCCGCACGGCACCGGAGGTCGGCCCGGACCCTGGCCGCACCTGCTGCATCTGCCCGGTCAGGTTCTGGATGTGATGGCCGTACTCGTGGGCGAGGACGTAGGCCTCGGCGAAGTCGCCCCCACTACCGCCGAACTGAGTTCGTAGCTGGTCGAAGAAGCCGAGGTCGAGGTACACGTTCAGATCGGCCGGGCAATAGAACGGGCCGACCTGCGAGGACGCGCCGCCGCAGCCGGTCTGGACCGCGCTGGTGAAGAAGTTCGTCGTCGCGGGCGAATAGCTGGCTCCGCGGCGGGCGAACTCGTCGTCCCAGTAATCCTGGATGGAGTTGACATAGAAGACGAACCGGCAGTCGGGGTTCTCCTCGAGGGCCGCCCCGGTCTGACACTGGGTTTGGAGGCTGTCGATCTCTCCCTGTTGCGCCTGCACCTCGGTGGTCGGCTCGATGACACTGGACGGATCGCCGCCCGTGCACAGGGCCAGCAGCAAGATGACCAGCGCCCCGATACCGCCGCCTGCCGCGACCGTGCCACCACGACCCATCCCGCGCCGGTCGGAGATCTGCGACGTGTCCAGGCGCGCTCGACGGTTGAACTTCACCCGTCATCCTCCCTAGCGGCCCGCGATGGGCCGGCCCGGACGAACGTACCGGCCCAACTCGTAGAATGCCCCCATGATGCCCGTGGCTAACTGATCGTGCGACCACCGATCACCCCACGCCCGACCAGCCACGGAGCCCGCCTACATGATCACCGCCACCGACGTGGAAGTCCGCGCGAGCGCGCAGCTTCTGTTGGCGCATGCCAGCTTCCGAATCGCAGCAGGCGACAAGGTCGGCCTGGTCGGGCGTAACGGTGCAGGCAAGACGACCCTGACCCGAATTCTCGCCGGCGAGGCGCAGCCGGCCGCAGGAAGCGTCACCCGGGCTGGATCGGTCGGATACCTCCCGCAGGATCCGCGAACGGGTGATCCCGAGGTATTGGCCCGCAACCGCATTCTGTCCGCCCGCGGGCTCGACTCCGTCGTGGCCGGCCTGCGCACAGCAGAGCTGCAGATCGCCTCGTCCGACGTCAGCGTGCACGAACGGGGGATGAGCCGGTACACCCGGCTGGAGAATGAATTCCTGACCCGCGGTGGTTATGGGGCGGAGAGCCAGGCCGCGACGATCGCCGCCAGTCTCGGACTGCCGGACCGAGTCCTCGAACAGCCTTTGCGAACGTTGTCGGGCGGGCAGCGTCGGCGGGTCGAGCTTGCTCGAATCCTGTTCTCCGAAGCGGACACGTTGCTCCTCGACGAGCCGACGAACCATCTCGATGCCGACTCCATCGTGTGGCTGCGTGACTTCGTGCGGGGATTCGCCGGCGGCGTCGTGGTGATCAGCCACGACGTGGCGCTGCTCGACCGGACCGTCACCCGGGTCTTTCACCTGGACGCCAACCGGGCAGCACTCGACGTCTACAACGTGGGTTGGACGACGTATCTGCAGCAACGTGAGACCGACGAGCGGCGTCGACGTCGCGAGCGTGCCAATGCCGAGAAGAAGGCCGCGGCACTCAAGGCTCAGGCGAATCGGATGCGATACAAGGCGACCAAGGCGACCGCTGCGCAGAACATGGACCGACGCGCCGAGCGGCTGCTGGCCGGGCTGGATGCCAAGCGCCGCACGGACAAAGTCGCCCGGCTCCGATTCCCGCAGCCGGCTCCCTGTGGCCGCACGCCGTTGTCGGCCACGGGATTGTCGAAGTCATACGGGTCACTCGAGGTGTTCACCGACGTCGACCTGGCGATCGACCGCGGGAGCCGGGTCGTTGTGCTCGGTTTGAACGGAGCCGGAAAGACCACCCTGCTCCGACTGCTGAGCAGCATCGAGACACCCGACACCGGCGAGGTCGCAGCCGGGCATGGTCTCAAGCTCGGTTACTACGCCCAGGAACACGAAACGTTGGACATCTCGCGCTCGGTGCTGGGGAACCTGCAATCGGCCGCTCCCGACCTGCCGGAGGTCGAGGCTCGTCGGGTACTGGGGTCGTTCTTGTTCTCCGGCAACGACGTGGCCAAGCCGGCCGGCGTCCTCTCTGGAGGAGAGAAGACCCGGTTGGCCTTGGCCGCACTGGTGGTTTCCAGCGCCAACGTGCTGCTGCTCGACGAGCCGACGAACAACCTGGACCCGGCATCCCGGGCAGAGGTCCTCTCCGCCCTGCGGTCTTTTACCGGGGCGATCGTGCTCGTGACACACGACGAGGGTGCCGTCGAAGCGTTGGGACCGGAGCGGGTGGTACTGCTGCCCGACGGCGTCGAGGACCTGTGGAGCGACGACTACACCGATCTCATCGCACTCGCCTGAGAAATCGGATCTTGCGTTCTGCTGGCGTCAGGCCGCGATGAGTCGGATCATGGTCGTCAGTCACCACAGACGATCTTCGCGGGAGGGACGCGTGGCCGAGAAGCTGGCTAAGGGGGCGCGGATCAGCGGGGGCGTGCGCGACAAGCTCGCAACCGATCTGAAGCGGAAGTACGAGGGCGGCAAGAGCATCCGGGACCTCGCCGGCGAGACGGGCCGCTCGTACGGGTTCGTGCACCGGTTGCTGTCGGAGTCCGGAGTCGAGCTGCGCGGCCGGGGTGGAGCGACTCGGGGCCGAAAGCGCAAGGCCTGATCACCGAGCACGATCGCCTGAGCAGGCGGTGTTCAGCTGAGGGCTGACGCCGGAAGAAACGTGCTGTCCAGTGCGTTTTGACCATGGCGTCGCCTGACCTTTGGGCGACCTGTCGTCCAAGGAGGTCGTTACCCGGTGTCGATGGGCCACTTCAGCGGCTACATGGCGTCGCGATCGTTCTCCCGCGACCGCAGCGTGGTCAGCCAACGGCTGGCCAAGGG
This sequence comes from uncultured Actinomycetota bacterium, assembly GCA_963831385.1. Lineage (GTDB taxonomy): Bacteria > Actinomycetota > Actinomycetes > Jiangellales > Jiangellaceae > JACVRX01. Next base: position 289,749 of record CAWHPW010000011.1, on the reverse strand, counting down.
CACGGCTCGGCGCATCCTCCGATACGCGCGTCCGTACCGGCGACACATCGGCGTCTTCCTGCTGACCACTGTGATCGCCGCGGCGAGTGCTGCCGCCGTGCCGCTGCTGCTGGGGTACGTGATCGACTCCGGCGTGGTCGCCGGTCAACGCAATGTCGTCGTGATCGGCGCCGTGGCCGTCGCCGGGCTTGCGGTGCTCGACGCGATACTGGGCCTGGTCGGACGATGGGCGTCGGCGCGGGTGGGGGAGGGTCTCATCTATGACCTTCGCACGGAGGTGTTCGACCACGTTCAGCGCCAACCGGTGGCCTTCTTCACTCGCACCCAGACCGGCTCGCTGGTCTCACGTCTGAACTCTGATGTGATCGGCGCTCAACAGGCGTTCACCTCCACGCTGTCGCAGGTCGTCAGCAACGCGGTCACCTTGGTGCTCGCGGCTGGCGCGATGTTCTTGCTCTCCTGGCAGATCACCCTGCTGGTGTTTGCGCTGGTGCCGTTGTTCCTCTTGCCGGCCCGGTTCGTCGGGCGTCGGCTCGCGGACATCTCACGCGAGTCCATGCAGCTCAATGCCGACATGAGCCAGACGATGACCGAGCGCTTCAACGTCGCCGGAGCGTTGCTGGTCAAGATCTTCGGGAGATACGACCGAGAGACCGCGGGATTCAGCCAGGCGGCGGGCCGGGTGCGCGACATCGGAGTGAAGCAGGCGCTGTATGCGCGGTACTTCTTCACCGGCCTTGTGCTGCTCTCCTCGCTCGCAACCGCACTGGTCTACGGCGTTGGTGGCCTGCTCGCCATCGACGGGGCGCTGCAGGTGGGCACGCTGGTGGCGCTCGCCGCCCTTCTGGGCCGGCTGTACGGGCCACTGACCGCGTTGTCGAACGTGCAGGTCGACGTGATGACGGCGTTGGTCAGCTTCGAACGCGTCTTCGAGGTGCTCGATCTGGAGCCGATGGTGCGTGACCGGGCCGATGCGAGGCCGCTGCCCGCCGACACCAGCCCCATGAGCATCGAATTCGACGACGTCCGGTTCGCCTATCCGGCTGCCGAGGATGTCTCGCTCGCCTCGCTGGAGGCCGTCGCGCGACCGGACACCGGCCAGCACGACGACGTGCTGCGAGGGGTCTCGTTCCGTGCCGCACCCGGTGAGCTGGTCGCTCTGGTGGGGCCCTCAGGTGCCGGGAAATCCACCATCACACACCTCGTTTCGCGACTGTACGACCCGACTGACGGCGTCGTCCGCGTGGGCGGACACGATCTTCGCTCGGTGACCCAGAAGTCGGTACACGACGCCGTCGGAGTAGTCACCCAAGACGCCCACATGTTCCACGACACCATCGGCGCCAATCTGTCCTATGCGCGGCCCGATGCCACTGAGCAGGAGCTGTGGGCCGCCTTGCGGGCGGCGCAGATCGGTGATCTGGTGTCATCGCTGCCCGACGGGCTCGACACGGTTGTCGGAGATCGGGGATATCGGCTCTCCGGCGGTGAAAAGCAGCGCCTGGCCATTGCCCGACTACTGCTCAAGGCGCCGCGAGTCGTCGTCCTCGACGAGGCGACCGCGCACCTGGACTCCGAGTCCGAGGCCGCCGTGCAGCGGGCCCTGGAGACCGCGTTGATCGGCCGCACGTCGCTGGTCATCGCGCACCGGCTGTCCACGATCCGCGGTGCCGACCGAATCCTGGTCATCGACGCCGGGCGAGTCGTCGAGACCGGCGACCACGACTCATTGCTGGCTGCGGGTGGGTTGTATGCGGAGCTCTATCGCACCCAGTTCGCCCCGCAAGCCGATCTCGGATACGCCGGAACCTCCCTCGCGCCGTAGGACGAGTCGGCTGTCACGGGGTCCGCAAGGCTCCGCCGTCGACGGCCAATACGGTGCCCGTGACATACGACGCGGCCGGGGATACGAGGAACGCGGCCACCTTGGCGAACTCCGATGGGTGACCGTAGCGATGGAGCGGAATTCCGGCGACGCGCCTCGACCGGACCTCGTCAGGATCGCCTTCGAGTGCGTCGAGTTGGCGGACCCGATCCGTTTCGATCCGGCCCGGCATCAGACCGTTGATCCGCACTCCGTGCGGACCGAGCTCGTCGGCGAGTTGTTTGGCGACCATGGCCAACCCGGGGCGGAGCCCGTTGGAGATCGCGAGACCTGACAGGGGAGCCCGAACCGAGGTGGACAGCACCAAGACCACAGAGCCGCCGTCGTCGAGTGCGACCCCGATCGTGCGCGCCAGCCGTACCGCACCGAGGAAGACGGTCTCGAACGCGGCTCGCCAATCCTCGTCGGGAGTGTCGACGGCGCTGCCGGTCGGCGGCCCACCGACACTGAGGACCGCGCCGTCCAGCCGGCCGAAGTGCTCGTGGGCAGCGATGATGAGGCGTTCGGCGGTGTCTGGGTCGGCGTTGTCGGCGGCTATCCCGGCGGCATCGCGGCCGAGCTGAGCTGCGGCCGTGTCGACGTGTTCGGCGTGCCGCGCGGAGAGCAAAACCCTGGCTCCGTCGAACACCAGGGCTTCGGCGACTGCTCTCCCCAGCCCGCGGCTCGCTCCCGTGACGATGTACGCGCGTCCAGCCAGCCCGAGATCCATCCGGTCATCCTGCCGCACGGCCGGTTCGGCCGATTCGTTCGCTCCCAGCTGCCTCCGGTCTTATCCACGCACTGGCACGCTCAGCCGTCGCGTATTGGCACGGTAACCGCCGTCATCGCGCCTGATTTGCGGCTTTTGTGGAGCAGTCCAGCGTGCCAATGGTTAGGGTGCGGTTGGGAAGCCGGCGGGAGCGTCCACGGCATTGCCGCCGTAGCCTCATTGCATGCTGGTGGACACGGCAGAGGTCGAGCGAGTCGCGGCGATGATCTCCAGTGCGCAGCGGGTAACGGTCTTGACAGGTGCCGGCATCTCGACCGATTCCGGCATCCCCGACTTCCGCGGCCCCAACGGGGTGTGGACGGTCAACCCGGCGGCACAGCAGCTGTCCACCCTGGACCGCTACGTCGCAGACGCAGAACTACGGAAGCAGGCATGGCGAAACAGACGCGCGCACGCCGCCTGGACCGCCACGCCGAATGCCGGCCACCGAGCCATCGTGAATCTGCAGCGGACCGGCCAGCTTCGGGCGCTGATCACGCAGAACGTCGACGGGTTGCATCAGCGGGCAGGATCCAACCCGGCGCTCGTCATCGAGATCCACGGCACGATCTGGCAGGCCGTATGTCTCGCCTGCGGCGATCGGACGACGATGCGTAGCGTGCTCGCCCGGGTCGAGGCGGGCGAGGAGGACCCCCAGTGCCTGCGCTGCGGTGGCCTGCTGAAGTCGGCGACGATCTCGTTCGGTCAGTCGCTGCAGCCTCAGGTGTGGCATGCGGCCATGTACGCCGCCCGGGATTGTGACGTGCTGCTCGCCGTGGGGACCTCTTTGCAGGTTCAGCCGGTAGCGAGCCTATGTGACCTGGCGCTCTCTGCCGGCGCGCGGCTCGTCGTCGTCAACGCAGAGCCGACTCCGTACGACGCCCGGGCAGATGGTGTGCTGCGGGCCCCGATCTCGTCGGTCCTGCCGGCACTGCTGGGTGAAGTGGCGGCATGACGACCTCGCTACCGCCGATGACGCGGCGTCTGGTCGATGCTTCGACCTATGCCGTGCTCACGACGTTGAATGCCGATGGCGGTCCGCAGGCCAGTGTTGTGTGGATCCGCCGGGACGGCGACGAGATGCTGATGTCGACGATCCGGGGCCGCCGCAAGGCTGCCAACATGGCTCGCGACCCGCGGGTGTCGCTGTGCGCCTACGACCCCGCCGACCCGTTCCAATACGTCGAGGTCCGCGGCACTGTAGCCATGGTCGAGGAGGGTGGCGACGAACTGATCGACGAGCTGTCCCGCAAATACACCGGCAAGCCGTGGAAGCATCGGCCGGCTGAAGTGCGGCTGGTCGTACGGCTCACGCCATCGAAGGTCGTCGAACGGGTGAGCGTGCAAAGCCCGAGCTATGTGGGCAGAGACGGCTAGGCCCTACCTGTCGGTGGCTTGGGCACGTCGGAGAGCAGCAGTGCGGCGGTGACCAGGGGGATATGGCTCAATGCTTGGGGAAAGTTGCCGACCATCCGGTTGATGCGTGGGTCGTACTCCTCCGCCAGCAGGCCTAGATCATTACGCAGGGCGAGCAAGGCCTCGAACCGATCCCTAGCCTCCTCCCGCCGGCCGATCAAATGCAGCGCTTCGACCAGCCAGAAGCTGCAGGCAAGGAATGCCCCTTCATCGCCGGGCAGACCGTCGACCTCGTGTTCGGTTCGGTACCGGAGGACGAGGCCGGCGTCCGTCGACAGCTCGGCGAGAACGGCGTCGACCGTCCCGACCACGCGAGGGTCTTCGGGCGGCAGGAACCCGACAATGGGGACCTGCAGCAGCGAGGCGTCCACCGCGCGGCCACCGTACGACTGCAGGAAAGTGTTGCGCTCGGCGTCGAAGCCCTTGGCGCAGACCTCGGCGTGGATCGTCGCGCGCAATGCCCGCCACCGGTCGAGGTCGCCGGGCCGTATGGGCATGTCGTACTTCGGGCTGTCCTGAACCAGCCGATCGAGGGCCACCCACGCCATCACCTTCGAGTGCACGAAGTGCCGGCGCGGGCCGCGAATCTCCCAGATGCCCTCGTCCGGCTCCTCCCACCGCTCCTCCAGGCGACGTAGGAGATGGCCCTGCAAGGCCCACGCATGTCGTTGGAGTGGCAGACCGTGTCCGCGGCCCCGACTGAGAGTGTCGATGACCTCGCCGTAGACGTCTATTTGCAACTGGTCGGCAGCGGCGTTGCCAACCCGCACCGGCCGGGACGACTCGTATCCGGGTAGCCACGGCAATTCGTTTTCGACGAGCCGCCGCTCACCCGCCACCCCGTACATGATCTGTAGATCCGCCGGGTTGCCTCCGATCGAGCGCAACAACCAGTCTCGCCATGCCCTCGCCTCGTCGACATAGCCGCTGCGGATCAACGCGTCGAGCGTGAACGCGGAGTCGCGGAGCCAGCCGTACCGGTAGTCCCAGTTGCGCACACCTCCGATGTGTTCGGGTAGCGACGTCGTGGGCGCCGCGACGATACCGCCGGTGGGTTCGTAGGTCAGTGCCTTCAAGGTGAGCAGGGATCGGAGGACGGCCTCGCGGTATGGCCCGGTGTAGGTGCACCTCCCGGCCCAGTCCGACCAGAACCGTTCGGTCCCGTCGAGCGCTTCGTAGGGCTCTGCTGCCGTGGGAGGTGGCAGGTGCGAGGGGTACCAGGTCATGACGAACGCGGCCCGTTCGCCTTCGGAGACCACTACGTCTGCGTGCGTGGTCAAGTCACGGCCGTATGTTGGGGCATCGCTGCGGAGCGCCACGGCGTCGGGTCCGCAGACACCGACGATTTGCCCGTCGACCTGATGCACCCAGGGGATCGAGCGCCCGTAGTCGAAGCGCAGCCGCAGTTCGCTATGGACGTGAACCCGACCGGACAATCCTTCGACGATGCGGACGAGGTCGTGGGCACCGTCGCTGGGCGGCATGAAGTCGGTGACCCGGACGCTGCCCTGCGGCGTGTCCCACTCCTGCTCCAAGATCATGGTGTCGCCCCGGTACCGCCGACGGTCGGCATTGCCTGCTCCCGGTGGCGCCAGTCGCCAAAAACCGTGCCGCTGGTCCCCGAGCAGGGCGGCGAAGCAGGCACCCGAGTCGAACCGGGGCAAGCACAGCCAGTCGATGGTGCCGTCGCGGCAGACCAACGCCGCAGTATGCAGATCACCGAGCAGACCGTGGTCCTCGATCAGGCCAGCCATGGTCCTCCCTGTCCCCCTTGTGCCCAGTCATGAACCGGACCCGGCTGCCTGCCGCTCGCGATCGGTGGCTGCCAGCTCGTCCTCGCGCCGGAACCGCGACTCCGCCCGAGCGAGAATCACGAATCCGCCGATCCCGATGCACGCGAAGAGGAACCATTGCACGGCGTACGACAGGTGCGGTCCGGCGTCCAAGGTCGGTTCAGGCACCCGCACCGGCGCCGTCACCGGCGGTGGCCGTTCGTCGATCACCTCGACCCACGCACCGAGGACGGGATAGTCAAGCGTCGCGGCGATCTCGTCGACGTCGATGTAGCGGACCGCTCCTGTCGCTGGATCGCCGCCGGTTCCGCGGCCTTCCTCACTGGCGCGGATCCGGCCGATGACCTCGACCTCACCGGAGGGCGGTTCCGGAACGTCCGGGGTGCCAGACGCCGATCCGTCTTGGGGAACGAAACCCCGGTCCACGAGCAGCGCGTCGCCGCTCTCGGTGATCAGCGGCGTGAGGACATGGACCCCCGGCCGGCCGTCGAGCGGGCGCAACCGAATGATCAGCTGCTCTTCCACGTCGTAGCTGCCCGTCGCACGAATCGGCGTCCAGACCACGTCCGCCTCGACCGGAACGCCAGGTTCTAGCAGTGCAGTGACCGGTACCGGTTCATGCCGGGTGTTGCTCTCGATGACCGCATTCCGAGCAGCCCGTTCCTCGTTGCGGTCCAGCTGCCAGATCCCCAGCCGGACGAATGCGACTACGAGGACAATCCCGGCGAGGATGCGCACCAGCCAACGGCGAGTAGCCAGCAACCGGAACACGTAACGACGGTAGACCGAACCCGCGATGGCGTCGGCTGAGGGGCTTAGGCTGAACAGCACAGCCCCGCGGGCGTCGGAGGGAGGCAGCTGTGCTCGTCGATCGGTACGGCCGCATCGCGACCGACCTGCGGGTCTCGCTGACCGACCGCTGCAACCTGCGCTGCGCCTACTGCATGCCGGCTGAAGGGCTCGACTGGCTGCCATCACCCGATGTGCTGACCGACGACGAGGTGGTCCGACTCGTGCGGATCTCCGTGGAACGGCTTGGCATTCGTCAGGTTCGGTTCACCGGAGGCGAACCCCTCCTTCGTAAGGGGCTGGTCGACATCGTCCGGCGGTGCGCACGATTGCTGCCACGACCGGAGTTGTCGCTGACGACGAACGGAATCGGGCTCAGCCGGCTGGCACAGCCCCTCGCCGAAGCCGGCCTGGACCGGATCAACGGGTCGCTGGACACGCTCGACCCGCAGCGATTCGAGGCGATCAGCCGGCGGCGCCGGCTGCGCGATGTGCTGGACGGCCTCGCTGCGGCAGCCTCCGCAGGCCTGACCCCCGTCAAGATCAACGCTGTGCTCATGCGCGGAATCAACGACGACGAGGCACCCCGGCTGCTGCGCTGGGCGCTCGACCGTGGTTACGAAATGCGATTCATCGAGCAGATGCCGCTCGACCCGCAGCACGGCTGGAACCGCCGCGACATGGTGACCGCCGAGGAGATTCTGACCAGCCTGGCTGCTGAGTTCCGGCTGACTCCGGTCGGTGCCGACGAACGTGGCAGTGCTCCTGCGGAAACCTGGCTGGTGAATGGCGGTCCGGCTCGGGTCGGGGTGATCGGTTCGGTCACCCGGCCGTTCTGCGGAGCCTGCGATCGCACCAGGCTGACCGCCGATGGTCAGGTTCGTGCCTGCCTGTTCGCACGCACGGAGTCCGACTTGCGCGGAGCACTACGCGACGGTGCCAGTGACGCCGAGCTGGCTCGGCGCTGGAGGGTGGCCATGGCGCGCAAACTGCCTGGTCACGGCATCAACGAGCCTGGGTTTTTGCAGCCAGCCAGGCCGATGTCGGCCATCGGCGGGTAGCAGCAAGACCTGGGTTCAGGACGCATTCTTCATGCGGGACAACGCCGGGCAGCCACGGGGGAAGCTGCCCGGCGTCGCCGTCACGACGCGCACCGACGGGGGAACACGGAACGCGCGCGGACGGAGTATTGCACGGAATCTTTGACGCGTGAAGGTTGGTTACGCGGTGTCGTGAGCGTTGCCCGAACGACCTTGCGGGAGCGCTGGTCGGGGCTGCGGAACGACTGGAACCAGCATTCCAGGCTCGCTCCGACGCGCGGCGTTTGCGACCACCACGGCGACGTATGGCAGGACCACTGCACCCAGGATGAACGCCCAACGAAGCCAGCCCTGCACCATGATCGCGGGTGGTATGCACGCTATTCGAACAGCCATGATGAGCAGGTATCGACGCTGGCGAACGTCGATGTCGTCGCTGTGGCCCGGACGAGCGGTGGTGACCGACTGAACCGGATCGTCGCGGCGGTGGGGAGCGGTGCTCACCCCTTCACCGTAGGTCGCCGATGCGACTCTCGCCAGAGCGGGACGACCAATCCCGGTGTCGGACCCGGTGTCCGGGATCATGGGCGGCGACCGCATCGGCCCGATCGGGCCCGTTCGACTGAGAGGACTGCCATGAACCGCACCTACCGGGTCACTGAAATCGTCGGGACCTCGTCAGACGGTGTCGATGCCGCGGTTGGCAACGGGATCGTACGAGCAGCTGAGACGCTGCGTCACCTCGACTGGTTCGAAGTGACCGAGATCCGCGGCCAGATCGTCGATGGCGCTGTCCAGCACTGGCAGGTCGGCATGAAGATCGGGTTCCGCCTCGAGGACTCCTGACCAGCTGGGGCTCGCTCTGACATCCCGAACGACTGGCGGGCTACTCCGCCGCATACCTCCAATCGCGAACGGTAGCGTCGGCGCACGCTAACCAGCGAAGGGAGCTCGGGTGAGCCGTTGCGTACTCGTCACCGGAGGGAATCGTGGAATCGGCTTGGCCATCGCTCAGGCTTTCGCCGACAACGGCGACGTGGTCACGATCACCCATCGCAGCGGTGAGCCTCCCAACGGCCTGAGCGGCGTGCGCTGCGACGTGACTGACCAAGACTCCGTCGATGCTGCCTTCGATCAGGTTCAGGAGCGGCACGGACCAGTCGAGGTTCTGGTTGCCAATGCCGGCGTCACCCGCGACACCTTGCTGTTGCGGATGAGCGACGACGACTTTCGCGCCGTCGTCGACACCAACCTCACTGGGGCGTTCCGGGTCGTCCGGCGGGCAGCCCGCGGCATGCTGCGGGCCCGCAAAGGTCGCATCGTGCTGATCGGCAGCGTGGTCGGCCTGCTCGGCTCACCGGGCCAGACCAACTACGCGGCGACCAAGGCGGGGCTGATCGGAATGGCCCGGTCCATCGCCCGTGAGCTCGGCAGCCGGGGCATCACGGTCAACGTCGTCGCACCCGGATTCGTCGAGTCGGACATGACGGCGGGACTCTCCGACGAACGCCGGGCGGAGATCCTCGCCGGGATCCCACTGGCCCGGTACGCCTCGGCAGACGAGGTCGCACGAGTGGTGCGCTGGGTGGCGAGCGACGAGGCGGCGTACATCACCGGAGCGGTCATCCCCGTCGACGGCGGGCTCGGAATGGGGCACTGAATGGGCATCCTCGACGGCAAGCGCATCCTTGTCACCGGTGTTCTCACCGACGCATCGATCGCCTTTCACGTGGCCCGTCTCGCCCAGGCCGAGGGCGCGACAGTGGTGTTGACCGGCTTCGGCCGGTTGAGCTTGGTCGAGCGAGTTGCCAAGCGCTTGCCCGACCCGCCACCAGTTGTGGAACTCGACGTACAGGACGACGGGCACCTCGCCACGCTGGCCGAGCGGGTCGGCGCTCACCTCGACCGCCTCGACGGAGTCGTGCACTCGGTCGCTTTCGCCCCGCAGAGTGCGCTGGGAGGCGGTTTTCTCAGTACCTCGTTCGAGGACGTTTCCACCGCTGTGCATGTCTCCGCTTACTCGTTGAAGTCGGTGACAATGGCGAGCCTGGAGTTGATGCCACACGGCGGCTCGGTCGTCGGGCTCAATTTCGACGCCCAGGTCGCGTGGCCTGGCTACGACTGGATGGGCGTCGCCAAGGCCGCACTCGAGTCGACTGCCCGCTACCTGGCCAAGTACCTCGGTAGTCGGAACGTGCGGGTCAACCTGGTCTCCGCCGGGCCGGTCAAGACGATGGCAGCGCGGTCGATTCCCGGCTTCGACCAGTTCGAGGGCGTCTGGGATCGGCGCGCACCGCTGGGCTGGGACCTGTCCGATCCCGAGCCGGCAGCACGTGGGGTCGTCGGGCTGTTGTCGGACTGGTTCCCCAAGACCACCGGCGAGATCGTGCACGTGGACGGAGGGGTGCACGCGGTGGGGGCCTGAGCGCCTCCACGAGCGTGGTCGGTCGGGCTGTTGTCTGGGTCGGGCTTTGTCGGGGGTCGGGGAAATGGTTTGCCGAGGCCAGTTCGCGATGTTCGCGTTGACGTCTCGACCGGCGTCGTCCCCGGGCTACGTTCGTTAGCCTCGGCAAACCATTTCCCCGACCCCCTCCTCGCGTGGTCGCCCTCGTGACCAATCCCGACCCCCTCCTGCTGCGGTCGCCCTCCGCGACCTTCCTCGAGATCGCCGGTGTGGTCAGCCCTCATTGACCACTCACTTCGTCGCTGCCCTGGTGATCGCGCTCTAGACTGCGCGGCGTGCCGAAGACGCTGGTGTTGGTGCGGCATGCGAAGTCGGCGTGGCCGGACGATGTCGCAGACGATGAGCGCCCGTTGGCGAAGCGAGGACGCCGAGACGCACCGGCGGTCGGGCGTTGGGTGGCCGAGAACGGTGTCACCCCGCAGGTCGTGGTCGTATCGAGCGCCCTACGGGCGGTTCAGACCGCAGAGCTGATCGCTGCGGAGCTCGATCCGTCCCCGCGTCGTGTCGTGACCGATCAGGCCTACAACGCACGTCCTGCCGAATTGCTTGAGCTGGTTCGCACTCTGCCGGCCGAGGCCGACACGGCGATGCTGGTTGGGCACAATCCCGGCATCGAGTCGCTGGCGACACTGCTGGAGGAAAGCGGAAGCCCGCTGGGTGAGTTCCCGACCAGTGCTGTATGCGTGCTGGGGTTCGAGGGCGGCTGGGACTCGGTTGAGCCCGGAACTGGCCGGCTGATCGCCTTTGCCGTGCCGCGTGGTTCGTGAAGATCGCCGTGCGCAGGCTCGTGAAGATCGCCGTGCAGAAATGATCCGCGTGGAGACGGCGCCACGGCTACACAACGATCTTCACAACCGGTGGGAGAAAGCGTTCGGGCTGGTCGCAGTGACCACTCAGGCCGACGGCGGCACGTGCGGCGCAGGGGTCGGCACGCCGTCAGCGGCGTCGGCCGCCTCGATGTCCTCGCGGCTGATGCCCAGCAGGTAGAGCACCGTGTCGAGGTACGGCACATTGACGGCGGCATCGGCCGCGTGGCGGACGAGCGGTTTCGCGTTGAAGGCAATCCCCAGGCCGGCGCGCGCGATCATGTCAAGGTCATTCGCCCCGTCACCGATCGCGACTGTCTGGGAAAGCGGCACGTTGGCCTGCTCGGCGAAGCGAGCCATCGCAGCCGCCTTGCCGGCCCGATCGAGGATCGGTTCGACCAGGTCGCCGGTCAGGCGGCCCTCGGCGACCTGGACGGTGTTGGCGGCGGCGTAGTCGATTCCCAACTGCCCGACGAGATGGTCGGTTACCTGGGTGAAGCCCCCGCTGACGATAGCCAACCGGTAGTCCAGCCGCTTGAGTGTGCGCACCAGGGTCCGAGCCCCGGGTGCCAATTCGACCTGCTCGCAGATATCGGCGAGGGCCGTGACAGGTAACCCCGCGAGGAGCCGCACCCGGTGGCGCAGAGCGTCGGCGAAATCGAGCTCTCCGCGCATGGCCGCCGAAGTGACGTCGGCGACCTCCCTCAGCACACCCGCCCGCTCCGCGAGCATCTCGATCACTTCGCCTTGTACCAGCGTGGAGTCGACATCCATCACGATGAGCCGCTTGGCCCGCCGGCTCAGGCCGGCCGGCTGCACGGCGAGATCGATGCCCTGCGCTACAGCCTCGGCCGCCAACTCGCGCTGCAGAGTTGCCGGGTCGGTTCCCGAGACCTCAAGCTCGACTGACGTGACCGGATACGCCGCCAGCCGCACGATCCGGTCGATGTTGGCGCCCAACTGTGCGATCCGCTGCGCGATCGCGGCGACCGGCGCTGGTCGCAGCGGGTAGCCGAGCACGGTGACATGGGCTCGATCGCCGGCCGGTCGCCGTTCGGTCCCACCGGGTGTGATTTCGATGTCCAGTCCCAACGAGCCGGCTACCTGCCGCAGATCGGCGCGTAGTTGCACGTCGTCTGGCACGGCGGTCAGCAAAACTCCGAGGATGAGCCATCCACGGACGACGACCTGCTCGATGTCGAGGACGTCGACGGGGTGCCGACCGAGAACGGCGAACAACTGAGAGGTCACGCCGGGCCGATCTCGCCCAGTCACGGTCACCAGCAGCGTGGTGGAGCCAGGCAGACGGGTGACGGACATGTCGGGCACAGGTTAGTCGGCGAGTGCGTTGCAGGCGGCAGCGAGCGCATGGCGGGCGGCGCGCTCGAGGGGGATGAGTGCCTGCTGGCGCGCGTGGGCCGACGCGGCGGTCAGCGCCTGACCCTCGTCCCGTAAGGCGATGTCTACGACGGCCAACACCCGCGCGGACCGCGCAGCAAGCGCCTGCGCGGCCGGCGGGAAGGGTCGCGGGAGCGGATCGGCAGCGCGGCCGGATCGGATGTCGTCGAGTAGTCGGGCCACTTCGGGTCGCCAGGCGGCGATATCGAGACGGGCCAGGGTCGAGCCGGTGGCGATGAGCTCTTCGGTCAGCGCCCGCTCCAGTTCCGGAAGTGGCGGAACAGGTGGTGGCGGATGCGCAGGTCGCCAGGCCCAGCTCACCAGGTGCCCCTCGTCGCCGGGCGGTCCGAACGTCCGGATGGTGGGAATCAGCGCGACCTCCGCCCCCACGCACAGCACGGCCTCACCGGCCTCAACTGCGTCGACAGTCAGTTGCCGCGGACCGGCGAGTCCCTGCGGGTCTCCTGGCCTCGGCAGCGCGACTCGCATGGCTCGAGCTCCGTGCACCCGTAATGAACCGAGGGCAGTGCCGAGTGAGCCGACGTCGTGGCCCAGCGGCCCATCGGTCACCGTGTGTGGTTCGTCGTCGCCTTGCACTCGCGCGACCACGTCGTCGAGGGTGACCTGTCCGGTCAGCCAGCTCCCTGCCCAGGCCGCAAGCCGCGCCGAGCGGGGCAGTCCGAGCATGTCGGTGAGCCTACGGGTGACCCCTGCCGTAGGGTCGTCGGCGACCCAACGGAGCAACGAGGAGCCCGAGCGAGGAACGAGCGAGGGTCCGAGTGCGACCATTGGAACAGAGCAACGAGGAGCCCGAGCAAGAACGAGCGAGGGTCCGAGTGCCACCACGGAATCGACGCGCACGGAGAGCGGTTCATGTCCGACGTCCTCGAGCTGGCTGATGTCTCGGTGGTGCGGTCCGGGCAGTACCTGCTGAACGACGTGACGTGGGCAATCGCGGAAGGCGACCGGTGGGTTGTGCTCGGACCCAACGGGGCCGGGAAGACAACGCTGCTCCAGGTGGCCTCCGCCCAGATTCACCCGACCAGCGGTTATGCCGCAGTACTCGGCGAGATCCTTGGGACAGTCGACGTTTTCGAGCTCAGGCCCCGGATCGGGCTGACCAGTGCTGCCCTCGCCGACCGCATCCCACGTGCCGAGGCTGTGCGGGACGTGGTCGTGACCGCCTCCTACGCGGTCGTCGGCCGGTGGCGTGAGCTCTACGAAGGCTACGACGTCAATCGTGCCGCCGGGCTGCTCGACCGGCTTGGCGTCGGGCAGTTGGGTGACCGAACCTTCGGCACCTTGTCCGAGGGTGAGCGCAAACGCGTCCAGATCGCCCGGGCCCTGATGACCGACCCGGAGTTGCTCCTGCTCGACGAGCCGGCCGCCGGGCTCGACCTTGGCGGCAGGGAAGCGCTGGTGGCAACCCTGGGCGACCTCGCTGCCGATCCCATGTCGCCGGCCACGGTATTGGTCACCCACCACGTGGAGGAGATCCCGACGGGCTTCACTCATGCCCTGCTGCTTCGTGCTGGCCAGGTGGTCGCCTCGGGACCCGTCGAGGAAACGATTACCGACGATGCATTGAGCACGTGTTTCGGATTGGCGTTGACGGTGAGTCACAACGACGGCCGATGGGCCGCCAGAGCCCGCTGAAATCGCCCCGGGTGAGCGCGGTTTGGCCCGCGATGATCGCCTAGGCTTGCCGTGTGGGCGACGCAGCGGAGTGGCTCGGCGACAACGCTTGGGTTCTCTGGCTGGGATTTGCGCTGATCCTGGGCATCATCGAGACTACGACGCTGGATCTGGTGTTCCTCATGCTCGCCGGGGGCGCACTGGCCGGCGGCCTGGCCGCGGCGGCCGGTGCCCCGTTCCTGATCCAGGCGTTGGTCGCGATTGCCGCGAGCGCGGCCCTGCTGGGCGTGGTCCGACCTGTGGCGAAGCGACACTTGCGGCAGCCGGTCAACGCCCGGACCGGAGTGGCTGCGCTGGTCGGGCGCCGGGCGACCGTGGTCGAACGGGTCGATGCCCACGGCGGGCGGATCAAGCTGGCGGGCGAGATCTGGTCGGCGAAGAGTTATGACCACTCGGTGATCGAAACCGGAGCGATGGTGGACGTCGTCGAAATCCAGGGAGCGACGGCTCTCGTATATGAGGCGGAGGGTCCGTAGGCTCCGGCGTGCCACTCACCGAGGGCTTCGTCTGGGGCGCTACGACCTGTCGGGGAAGGTTGCGGATCGATGGATGTCAGTTCGGCGATCGCGCTGATCGTCGTCTTGCTGCTTTTCACTTTTGTGCTGGTTACTCTCGCAAAATCGGTGCGGATCGTGCCACAGGCCCGAGCCGGTATCGTCGAGCGACTCGGCCGCTACAACCGCACGCTCGACCCCGGCCTGACCGTGGTGGTGCCGTTCGTCGATCGGGTATTGCCACTGATCGACCTGCGCGAACAGGTGGTCTCGTTCCCGCCGCAGCCGGTCATCACCCAGGACAACTTGGTCGTGTCGATCGACACGGTCATCTACTACCAGGTCACCGATCCCAAGGCGGCAACCTACGAGATCGCCAACTACATCCAGGGCATCGAGCAACTGACGGTCACGACGCTGCGAAACGTCATCGGTGGGATGGATCTCGAACGCACGCTGACCAGCCGTGAGGAGATCAACAACGCGCTGCGCGGTGTGCTCGACGAGGCGACGGGCAAATGGGGGATCCGAGTCAACCGGGTCGAGCTCAAGGCGATCGATCCGCCGGCGTCGATCCAGGACTCGATGGAAAAGCAGATGCGCGCGGATCGAGACAAGCGCGCGGCGATCCTGAACGCCGAAGGCGTGCGGCAATCTCAGATCCTGACCGCCGAGGGCCAGAAGCAGGCCGCCATCCTCACCGCAGAAGGCCAGAAGCAGGCCACCGTGCTGGACGCCGAAGCGGCTAAGCAGGCCCAGATCCTGCGAGCGGACGGCGAGGCCAAGGCGATCCACGCGGTGTTCGACGCCATTCACCGCGGCAACCCGGACCAGAAACTACTGTCCTACCAGTACCTGCAGATGCTGCCGGAGATCGCGCGGGGTGACGCGAACAAGGTGTGGATCGTGCCCAGCGAAATCGGCGCCGCGCTGGAAGGCCTGGGTTCCGCGGTCGGTCGGCTGGGTGGCCAGGTGACCGGAGACTCTGATCGACGCGTTATCACCGAAACGTCGGCGGTGCCAGCGGCACCCGCCCCTGAGGTCGTAGCGGCCGTGGAGGCAGCCGAGCAGGAGACCGAGGCGGCGCTGTCGGAGGCGCACGCCGAGGTTCGCGAAGCCTTGGAGGCTGCTCAGCAGGCATCGGCGACCCCGGACCTGCACGCACGCGGGGAGTGACTGCCAGTTCGCGACGCCGTCAGGCGCCGGACTCGCCCGACCCAGTGTCGCGTCGACCCCGCCGCAGGGTCACGGGATGAGTGCGCTGGAGGCAGTTCTGGTCGCGCTGGCCGGACTCGGCGCAGGAGCGATCAACGCGGTCGTCGGTTCGGGAACGTTGATCACCTTCCCGACGTTGCTCGCCATCGGACTGCCGCCGGTGGTGGCGAATGTGTCGAACACGGTCGGCCTGGTTCCCGGCAGCGTGGCCGGTGCCTGGGGATATCGCCGGGAACTGGCCGGTCAACGCTCACGAGTGCTCCGGCTGGCAACGGCCACCATCATCGGCGCGATCATCGGCGCTGTTCTTCTTCTGGTGCTTCCCGAAGAGTCGTTCGAGGCGATCGTGCCCGCATTGATCCTGCTGGGGTGCGTGCTCGTCGTGATTCAGCCGTGGATGGTGCGGCGGCTGGGGGAGCGGACCAGGCCGCACCACGGTGGCCCGCTGGTCTGGCTCGGAGTCTTGGTCGTCGGGGTATACGGCGGCTACTTGGGGGCAGGTCAGGGAGTGCTGTTGATCGCGGTGCTGGGCGTCGGATTGACGGAGACGCTGCAGAGGGTGAACGCGGCGAAGAACATCCTTGCCGGTCTGGCAAACCTCGTCGCGGGGCTGATCTTCGTGGCTGTCGCCGACGTCGACTGGGTGGCAGCCGGGCTGATCGCTGCAGGTTCGGCGCTTGGCGGTCTACTCGGTGCCGGTGTGGCCCGACGCCTGCCGGCGGTGATCTTGCGCGCGATGGTTGTCGTCGTCGGGTTGGCTGCGGTGGTGGCACTGCGTTGATCCGGCGCCGATGACATCATGCCCGCCGTGGCCCGGATCGAGCACATCACTGACCCGGCAGACGCCCGGCTGGCCGACTACATCTCGCTGCGCGACGTCGAATTGCGGAAGTCGGTCGAGGCAGAGCACGGCCTGTTTCTGGCCGAAGGCGAGAAGGTCGTTCGCCGGGCCGTCGAATCCGGTTTTGCGGTCCGGTCTTTCCTGATGGCACCACGCTGGCTGGACGCGCTGGCGGACGTTCTCGATCTGGCCGGAGATGCACCGTGCTACCTGGCACCGGCGGATCTGATCGAGGCCATCACCGGCTTCCACGTGCACCGAGGCGCGCTCGCGTCGCTTCGTCGGTTGCCGCTGCCTGGTATCTCCGACGTCGTAGCCACGGCCAGTCGGGTGGTCGTGCTGGAGGATCTGGTGGACCACGCAAACGTCGGGGCTGTATTCCGGGCCGCGGCGGCGCTGGGAATGGATGCTGTGCTGTTGAGCCCCCGATGCGCCGACCCGCTCTACCGCCGGTCGGTCAAGGTGTCCATGGGCGCCGTGTTCTCCGTCCCCTACACCAGGATGACTCGGTGGTACGACGGGCTGGACGAATTGCGCCAGGCAGGTTTCCTCATCCTCGCCCTGACCCCGCTTGCCGAGGCCATCGCGCTGGACGAGGTCGTGACCCCCGAGCGGTTCGCGGTGATCGTCGGCACCGAGGGAGAAGGTCTGTCCGAGCGCTGGCTCTCCGATGCCGACGTCCGGGTTCGGATTCCCATGCGAGCCGGCGTCGACTCGCTCAACGTCGCCTCCGCTGCGGCTGTGGCCTTCTACGTCCTGGGTGCTGGTCAGTTCCAGATCGTCGATTGACTGCGCTGGAGGCGCGCCGATCGGGGTAGACCTGTGGTCAAGGACGGTTGCGCCGAGAGATGATCGTGATTCAGGTGTCCGGAAGGAGCGGGTGATGCAGACGGTGTGGAAGGGGTCGATCTCGTTCGGCCTGGTGTCGATTCCGGTCCGGCTCGTCGCCGCCACCGAGGAGAAGGATGTGAGCTTCCGTCAGGTCCATGCGGCCGACGGAGGGCGGATCCGCTACAAGCGGATCTGCGACAACGGCGGCCACGAGGTTGCGTACGCAGATATCGCGAAGGGCTACGAGCTGCCCGGCGGAGAGATGGTCGTGCTCACCGACGAGGATCTGGCGGATCTGCCGATCTCGTCGAGCAAGGTGGTCGAGGTCCAGGCATTCGTCCCCTTCGAGGAGATCGACCCGACCGCCCTGTCCCGGGCCTACTACGCCGAACCCAGTGCCGACGCGAAGCCCTATGTGCTCTTCCGGGATGCGCTGGAGAAGGCCGGTCGGGTCGCGGTCGTCAAGGTCGCACTTCGGAACCGGGAACGTCTAGCCGTCCTCCGCCCGCGCGAGGGTGTGCTCGTCATGCAAACGATGCTCTGGCCGGACGAGGTCCGCCGGCCCGATTTCGGGTTCCTCGACGACGACATCGGCGTGCGCCCGCAGGAGATGCGCATGGCCGAGTCCTACATCGACGCGATGGCTGAGGAGTTCGAGCCCACGGAGTACGTCGACGACTACCGGGAGGCTCTGCTGCAGGTCGTCGAGGCCAAGGTGGAGGGCGCTGAGATCACCCGTCCGCCGGAAGCCGAGCCGGACGAGGGCAAGGTCGTCGACCTGATGGAGGCGTTGCGGCGCAGCGTCGCCGAAGCGAAGAAGCAGCGCGGGGAAGCGTCGGAGAAGCCATCGGCGAAGAAGGCTGCGGCGAAGAAGGCATCGGCCAAGAAGGCACCGGCGAAGAAGGTCGCAGCCAAGAAGGCCGCCGCCAAGCGCAAGAGCGCCTAGCGGCCGGCCAACAGCGCGAGCAGCGTCGTCGGCCCGATCAGCTGCGCACCCAATGCCGCCAGCTGGTCGCGGAGTTGCCGGTCAGCGGTAACGGCGACGAGGTAGTCCTCGGGTCGTTCGCGCTGTGACTCGGCGACGACTTGTGCGATCAACGTGTCGCCGTCTCGCTCGGCATCGCGCACGGTCACTCCCGGTGCCGACTCGACCCCGCGGGCCTGACCCTCGACGACGAGCCGCATGTCGGGCCACCACAAGTCGGCCGGCAGGTCGAGCCCGCTGGCCGGAATCCCTCGGTCGGCCAGCGTCGCGAGCCCGTCGCGCAACCTCGTGTTCGCCCCTTTCCGGTCGCGCCACCAGCCGTCGGGCCGCGATCCGACGACGTTCGCCGCGTCGACGACGACTACGAGCCGACGCCTGGCCTGCTCGCGCATCGCCGGCCAGGCCGCCGCGAATGCGGGGTGCAGGGGGTGCCGGGTCACCTCGTCGAGACGGACCCAGCGCAGTTCGACGCTCTCCGGGTCCGCGGCTCGCGGCTCGACCGGTCCCGTCGCATGCGCGACGACGGTGGTGTAGGACCACGGGCCGTGGTCGTCGACCCAACAGTGTGAAGGGGTGAACGCCGCTGAATCGACTGCGGCCTCTTCAGCCGCCTCGCGGGTCGCCGTGGCCAGGGCGCTCTCCGTCGACGATCGGGCGCCACCCGGTAGCGCCCACGTACCGCCTTCGTGGCTCCACGGGGCTCGGTGCTGCAACAACACGTGTCCGTCGGGCCGCACCAGCATCAATCCGGCCGCACCGTAACGGCCCCAATGCCGCCTGCCGCAGGCGCACTCCAGCCAGCCGTCGCCGTCAGTGCGGTGTAGCAGCGCCACGTGCCGAGCTTCTCACTCGTCCCCGTTCTCGCGGCTTCGTACGTACAACGGGAGGACGTACCAGAAGACGATGTACCAGCCGAGCGCCGCGACGACGATGATCGCCGCCGTGGTCCTCGACAGGGCGACGTCGAGCGCGAGGAAGAGGCTGCCGGCCATGGCGAGCATGAGGAGGAAGAGTCCGCCAGAGGCCATGTGGCCGACGATCGTGACCATGTGGTCGCGCAGCCGCTGCCGGAACAGCATCCGGTGAAAAGGAACTGCTCCGATGAGCAGCGCAGTGGCAAGCGAGGCGAGAACAAGAGTGACCGCATAGACCCGGTGGGTGAGGTCGTCGGCCTCTCGGAACGGCTGCGTGAACGCGATCGTCAGCAGGAAGGCAAACAGGATCTGGGTCCCGGCTTGGGCCACCCGCAGTTCCTGTAGAAGCTCCTGCCAATGCCGGTCGAGGCTCTCCGCCTCGCTTTCGCCCCGCCGGGTGTAGGTCTTTCCGGCCACGCTCACGCCCTTCGGTCCTGTCTCTGGCCGTGCACGCTACCCGGAGACCCAGAATCCACACATGATGCGCGTGCTGCCGCCAACCCGTCGGCTCGCGGGTTGGGTGCTGGGCGGCGGCCGTTGGTAGAGTTCATGCGCCGCGGCGCTTCCTGCGTCGGTGGTGCACGTCCGGGTGGCGGAATAGGCAGACGCGCTAGCTTGAGGTGCTAGTCCCCGCAAGGGGGTGGGGGTTCAAGTCCCCCCTCGGACACAACTTCTCGGCGGCATCTACGCAGGTCACAACCTTGTCGGATGCCATGCAAGTCGATTTCTGCGGTATTCCTTGATCACGGCGGCCAGCGTGTAGCCGAGCACAGGTCCGCGTGTTTCTGCGGTCACGTCGACCTCGCGGGTCGTTCGTGACCGCCACGCGGGTCGCGGTGCCAGGCCCGTGGCGCGTGCCAGCCGCGCCGCAAAGCGACAACACGGAAACCGAAAATGAGCACCGCTGCGGTCACCGCGATCATGTTCTGCGCCTGGGGCAGCGGCCAGGCGGCGGCGACCACCAGCGCACCAGCCAGTGCGGGCACCGCGTACAACTCGCTATCCGGGCGTACCAGCGCCGGGATCTCGCGCGCGACGATGTCGCGCAGCACCCCGCCGCCAACTCCAGTCGTCACCCCCAGTGCGGCTGCCTGCAGTGGACCCAGCCCATGGTCGAGTGCCGTGAGCGTGCCGGTCACGCAGAACAGCCCTAGCCCGGCTGCGTCAAAGATCAGCACTGGGGTCATCAGGCGCTCGAGGACCGGGTGGGCGAAGAAGGTGACGATTGCTGCGACGACCGGCACCACCAAGTACCACAGATTCGTGAATGCAGCCGGTGGCGTTGCGCCGATGATGAGATCGCGCATGACACCGCCTCCAGTCGCGGTCAGCCCGGCCAGCAACAGGATGCCGATGGCGTCGAAGTCCTTGCGGATCGCCAGGAGCGCACCCGACGTCGCGAAGGCGAACATGCCCAGTAGCTCGAAGGCAATCTGCATGCCGAATTCGAGCACAGCGCAGCCTCGGCGGGGGCCGTGAGCAGCGCCAGCTGTGGGGGATCTGGTCCGGTTCGGCGAGGCCGGGCGGCCAGGCGGGAGCGGTCACGTCAACGACGACGGTCCTTGCTCGACAGCACCCCACAACGGGCAACGCCACCGGTTCTGGCTCGTACGGCCGCAGCTCACGCTCAGCGGGGCCGTTTCTCGACTTCCGGGCCCAGCAGCTTCGCGGTTACCGCCCGTGGCCATATTTCGCTGCGCTGGCCCATGACGCGGAAACCGTCTCCAGCGAGAGCTATTGGACGGCCGACGCGGTCGCTAGCATCGAGTAGCTCGCACCGGGGGTGGTCTTGTGCTCAAGCGGTCCATATGCCTGCTGCTCGGTCACAACTGGACACGTCACCGCTATGAGTCAACCGAGAGCGATGACCAGCCCGAGGGCCACTATCTGAAGTGTGTGCGCTGCGGGAAGATCGAGGAAGGCCCAGGACTTCCCGGTGGCCCGATGGCCGGCGGATTTTGATTCGGCGTCGCCGCGGAACGCCGGGTATTAAAGGGTGGCGTACGGACGGGTCGGCCGGTCAGTGGACCAGCTGTCCTTGGCGCGGGCAAGCAGCGGGCGGCGGGGCCCGCCGTCGTTGTCCACCCAGCGCGCCATGAAGGCTGCCGCACCGGCAAGGCCGACGATCACGGCGATGAGCAGGATTATCGTCATGACTGAGAGTTGTCCTTCTCCTGCATTCTTACCTTGGCGCCATCTAGCTTACTCGCGCCGCCTGACGTCGGAGGCTCGCACCCAGAACGGGTGATACGGCGGCGCCGACTCGCGGTAGACGCAGACGTGTGTGCGGGTCCACTGGCCTGTCCATGCGTTGACCTCGCCCTCGGTGCCGTCGGTCCATGTCACCTTGACCGTGATCGGGATATCGCCGTCGTGCTTGATGTACAGGCCCTCGAGCTCGCCGCGCCACTTGTCCGGTGGGTACTCGACGGGCTGACGGTCCACACCTCAGTGTCGAACAGATGTTCGGATGCGTCTAGGGGTTACGTGGAAGCCGGATGTCAACGAAGGTCATCTCGCCAGAGCCCTGATGGCTGGGACAGGGGAGTTACCCTGGTGAACAGCCTTGGCGGGAGTTCAAGTCCCCCTCGGACACCGAATACCTCTGACCCGGCGAAGCCGCCGTATACTCCTGGCGGTCTCGCCCGACCAAGGATGGCTTGCGATGGGGCACGGCGCTACAGATGAACCCGCTCCTGTGGTCGTCGAGGGGGTATCAAGGGTCGCGACGGAGTACTTCCAGGCTTGGTTCGCGGCGGACGGAGAGCGAATGCGCGCCTGTCTGCACCCTGACCTCGCGAAGCGGACGCCGCTCAATCCTGGTGCGGCGTCCCTGGACTTTTACAACGACACGGCGGAGACCCTCGTCGCGGACACCGCGCGCGGAGGAGGTAGCCGGTTCGAGCCTTGGCAGGAGGTGACCGTGCTCGATGTATTCGGTGACATCGCAACCGTGATGGTTCGGTCGCAGCCGTTTGTCGAGTACTTGCATCTGGCTCGCTTCGACGGACGCTGGCTGATCGTCAACGCGCTGTACGCCGTAAAGACAGCACCCGATGCCTGACGTCGCTGCAGCGATATCTGGCTACACCACGATGATCATGAGTATGGCGAGCAAGATGGCGAGCCCGAATGCCGTCCAGGTCACTTCACCACGATGACGACCGCAATGTCCTCGCGCCTTCGCGACACGCCGACGACGGCGCCGTTTCGAGTGCACGGCATCGTGGGGACGGCCGATCAGGCCGGCTTGCGGCGCATTCGGTACTGGAGCACGAGGAACGGAAGCCCGAAGACCGAGAAGGCATGCTCAGCACGCAGCTCGTCGTCCTGCACGTAGACGTCAAGCTGCTCGCCGAAGCCGTGGATTGCCAGCGCGGTAAGTTCCCTGGTCGCTGGGTCGATGTAGGTCAAGTAGTGGCCGGGATGATCGAGCTCGCTGTGGCTGGATAACACCAATCCGCCTCCCGGGCGCGCTCGTGGCACGAGCGTGGCCGTGAAGCTCGCCTGGGGGAGTGGGAACCCGACACTGACGTAGCCACGGCCGTCGTGGCGGTAGGTGGTGTAGATGCCGACGTAGATGGGCTCGTCGTTGTCAGCGAAGGACCTGATCCATCCCCGCACAGCCACGACGTCGGTGCGGGTCGGAGTGATCGTGTCGATGCGGCCCCGAACGCCGCGCTGCGCCTCACGCTGATTCATCGGCACGCTGGCTTGGCCGAGGGGACGGGCGACGGCAGTGCGGTAGAGCAAGTAACCGGGCCGCACCCACAGCCGCCAGTGCGGAACGATGTCCAGGGTGAACCGAGTCGTGTGTTCGTAGAACTCCCGGACCACCGGATGGACCTGGCAGGGATCAAAGTCCGGTCCGGCGAGCTCGTCGAGCGACCCGACGATGCCGATGTCTGGAGCGTCAGCGACGTAGGTGCCGCCAAGCACGTCGGCAAGTTCCCGGACGTAATCCGTCCCGACGTACCTGGTTCGGGACTCACGCGGCACGACGAACGGAAGCTGCTCGGCCGGGACCTGCTCGGCGAGCAGGCTCACCTGCGGGTTGCGAAAGACCACGGCCGACAGCACCCGGTAGGTCAGCATGGTGGTGCTGGCCACGACCGCCATCGGAGCTGGCTGCTTCCGCGCCGCGAACGCCCAGCCGGTAGCGGCGCCAACCAGTGGCCCCATGACGACCTTCTGCGGACGTATCCCGAGAGCACCGGCCACGGCGCCGGTCGCTGTCCCTACCGCCATCGGTCCGACGCCTGTGAGGCGTCCGGCTGCCCAGCCAAGCGGTGCGGCCAGCGCAGCGCTCATTGCGATGCGTTGCCACAGCGCAGGAATCTCACCTGGGCGCTGGCGTGCTCTGGCGACTGCCTCTGAAACTCCCAGACCCACAGCGCCGGCGACCGCGCCGAGACCGGCCGCTCTCCGGCCACGGTGGGCGGTGAGAGCCGCACCGGCCAAGCCACCGATTGCCGCCGCGAAGCCGACCGATCCTCGTCGGTCGGGCCCGCCGTCACGGTTACCTGCGCCGACCGTGACCGGTTCAGCCGGCAGCACGAAGACCCTCGCGAAGCACCGCGCCGAGCGCGTATGCGCGCTCGGACTGCACGACGTCCTCGAGCTGCATCGGCTCGCCGTCGGGTCCGGTCAGCGGCACCCGCCAGTTGGGATACTCGTCGATCGTTCCCGGCTGGTTCTGGGTACGCCGGTCGCCAACGGCATCACACAACGATGCACAGAGCAGCCGTGCCGGCGTCCACGTCAGGAACCGATGGAGAGCATGGATGGTCTCCTCGACGTCAGCGTCCGGCTGCAGTGCACCGCGCCTGAGCAACTCGTCCAGCCATGCACCCCGTTCCGACTGGTCCGCAGCGAGTTCCTCCGCCAACGGACGGGTGAGCAGGCCGAGTGAGTCGCGCAGTCGGACATGGTCGCCGGCGAGGTAGCCGGCCGTGGGTGGAAGATCGTGTGTCGTCACCGACGCCAGACAGTATTCCCGCCACCACTCGGGCCGCAGCGGAGCGCCGGTGCCGTCGAACTCGAACTCGAACCAGAGGATCGACGTACCCAAGATGCCTCGCTCACGCAAGTACCGGCGCACCCACGGTTCGACCGTGCCGAGATCCTCGCCGACCACGAGAGCTCCAGCCCGGTGCGCTTCGAGCGCCAGGATGCCGATCAGCGCCTCGTGGTCGTATCGGACGTAGGTGCCAGCCGTCGGCGGCTGACCCTCCGGGATCCACCACAGACGGAACAGGCCCATCACGTGGTCCACTCGCAGGCCCCCGGCATGCCGCAGAATCGTTGCTACGACCTCACGGAACGGCGCGTAGGCGAGTTCCGCGAGCCGGTCCGGCCGCCAGGGCGGCTGCTGCCAATCCTGGCCGAGCTGGTTGAACGGATCCGGCGGGGCGCCGACCCTGATGCCCTGAGCCAAGACGTCCTGCATGATCCACGAGTCGGCGCCCGCAGAGTGCACGCCGACAGCGAGGTCGTGGACGATCCCGAGGACCATGCCGGTCCGCCGAGCGGCCGCCTGCACAGCATCGAGCTGTTCGTCGAGCACCCACTGCAGCCAACGGTGAAAATCCACGGCATCGGCGTTGGCGGACCGAAACATGCTGACGTCGGCCGAGCGGGGATGCCGCAGGACGTCGGGCCAGCTGTGCCAGTCCGGGCCGTGCACCTCCAGCAGAGCGCACCAGGTCGCGAAGTCTTCGAGTCCGGCACCCTCCTGCTGCACATACCCGCGGTAGGACGCTTCTCGGCCTGGGGTGCGCGGCGCTTGGTGAAGAAGTTCCAGCGCCTCTCGCTTCGCAGCCCACGCGCTGTCGCGGTCAATGGTGTCGACCCCGCGATGTTGCTGCGTCGCGGCGTCCCGCAGCTCATCGATCTTGGACCGAGCTGGTTGGTCGAGGTAGGCGTACTCGGGAATCTGCTCGATCCGCAGGTAGAGCGGGTTGGCGAAACGGCGGGTCGTCGGCAAGTAGGGCGACGGCTCCATCGGCGCCACTGGTTCGGCCGCGTGCAGCGGATTCACCAGGACGAACCCCGCTCCGAGTTCGACACCCGACCACACCGCCAGGTCGGTCAGGTCGGTCAGGTCGCCGACTCCCCACGAGCGCCGTGATCGGACGCTGTACAGCTGCGTGGACAGGCCCCATGTCCGTCCGGAGCCCATCCGCTCCGGGCAGCCGAGCCAAGCCGGCGCCACGATCACGGCCGCCGTCGCGTCCCGGTCGTCGGATCGGGCCCGGAGGGTGTGGTACCCGAGTGGCAGATCGTCCGGGAGGACGAAAGTCGCCTCACCGACGAGCCGTCCGTCGATGTCCCGCGGCGGCTCCCAGTTCTCGGTCTGGGTGAGGTCGCGTCTGGTCCCTCCGGCCTCGAGCTCGATCCACACCTCGGCGGGGCGGCCATGGCTGACGTGCACCCAGAACGGCAGTTGCCATCCTGGTCTGGTCACGATGCATGGCGGCAGCATCCGGGTCCACCGGTATCCGCCGGCGGCGGACAGCGCAGCGGCGACCGACTCCGGCGTTGTGGCATCGATGCCGAGAGCTCCGAGGACGGCGACGATGGTTTCCGCTCGCACCACGATGTGGTTCCCCCGCCAGTCCCAGTAGTCGGTAGCGACACCGCACTCTTCGGCCAGGTGCTGGAGTTCGGGGCTCGGTTCGGTCATCTGACATCCCGGGGGCCGGCCGGCTGCGAGATCTTCAGTATCTCGTGAACTAGACGTCTCTGTGAGCGACTCGGTGGGCTGAGGTCGATCACGGGCCTTGTTCGTCGACGAGATAACCGGTCAGCGCCCAGTTGAAGAAGCCGGCTCCGGTGGCGTTGTTGCGGACGACGCTGACGAGCACAGGACCGGGACTCTCGGCGTACATGGTGATCGGGCCGCCGAAGAACCAGATGACACCGAACGGCGCCACGACAAGACGTTGGAACGGCAGGACGTGGGCCTGCCGCTCGGAGCCGACAGTGGCGAATAGGGAGACCAGCCGAGGCGACTGGCCCTGCGGCAAGGTGATCCGCCCGGAGATGTGCTGGACGACGAGCCGTTTTGCCGCTGGAACAGAGAACGAGTCAGAGACCGACTCGCGCCCATCCGGTAGCTCGACTCCGGATCCGATGGATTGACCGACCTGGAACGGCTCACTGACCACATCGGGCATGATCCACAACGTACTCCTCGTTCACGGTGGTCCGCCGCCTCGCACGTCGTCTGCGACCGGGAAGCGAAGCCGCACCCGGGCGCCACCAGTCGGACTGGCATCGATGGTGATCACGCCACCGTGGGCGGCGACGAGTTCCGCGGCGATCGCGAGCCCGAGCCCGGCGCCACCGGTATCCCTTGTCCTGGCATCGTCAAGACGCACGAACCGATCCAGGACCCGAGCACGATCGCGGGTCGCGATGCCCGGCCCGTCGTCGTCCACGTCCAGCACGACCTGTCCGTTGTCCTCAGCCAGGTGCAGGGCCACCGTTCCGCGAGCGTGGCGCGCCGCGTTGTCGGTGAGATTTCGCAACACCCGACGAATCGCAGCGGGATCGGCGTCGATGCGGCCTGCCGAGATGTCGGCGGTGTCGATGTGCAAGTCAGTCATCGATCGAAGTCGCTTCGCCTCGTCGAACACGACGTCATCCAGATCCATCGGCCGGGGTTGCAGGGCCAAGGTGCCTTCGTCGGCACGGGCCAGGAGCAAGAGATCATCCACGAGCAGCTGAAGGCGCATGCTTTCCGCCCGGACGGTGGTGGCGAGGTCCCTCGGCGAAATCCGGTCGGGATGCGCGAGCGCCACCTCGGCGTGCTGACGAATCACCGTGATCGGCGATCGCAACTCGTGCGACGCGTCGGACACGAATCGACGCTGCTGATTCTGCGCGCGTTCGAGCCGGTCGAGCATGCGATTCATCGTCGCGGCCAACCGGGCGATCTCATCGGCTTGCTCGGGCTCTGGCACTCGGCGGTGGAGTTCGGCGGCTGAAATCTCGTCCACTTCGCTGCGGACCGCCTCGACCGGCGCAAGCGCGCGTCCCACGATTCGCCAGGTCACCGCGCCCAGCACGAGTAGGACGAGCGGCACCCCCACTGCCAGCAAGCCGGTGAGAGCGCTGGTCGATTCCCCGATGCGATCAAGGCTGCGAGCCGCCAGCACGATCACCTCACCGTCGGCCGTGTGCGCATCGGCGGCAGCCACCAGGAAGTCGTCGTCGTCGAAAGCAACCGACGCCCGCCCCGTCTCGCCCGGCTCGAGGACCGCAACAGGTGGCTCGCCGACCACGATGTCGTCGGCGGCCAAGACGCGGCCATCCGCGTCGAGAAGCTGGCTGAACGCCTCCTCGCTGCCGCCCGCCACGACCTCCGCCGGAGCGGCACCCGACTCGAGCTGCCTGACCACGTCTGCGGTCTGTTGTTCGGCGGCTGCGTGCACCTCCCGGGTCAGGACCCCGCGCAAGGACAGCACCAGTGCCACAGCGCCGAGAACCAGGACAACCGCGACGACCAGCACGGCAGCGGCGGTCGTCCGCGCCCTGACGGTGGCGCTCCAGGAGCGTGCCTGGTGAAGGAGTCCACTGCGTCCGTCAGCCGCCATCCGCGGCCAACCGATATCCCGCTCCTCGAAGCGTCTCGATCGCGTGCCGGCCGAACGGCCGGTCGAGCTTGCGCCGGAGATGAGCGATGTAGACCTCGACGATGTTGGGGTCGCCGTCGAAATCGAAGTCCCACACGTGTGCCAGGATCTCGCGTTTGGAAACGACCTCGCCGCGCCGACGCAGCAGGAACTCCAACAGCGACATCTCCCGTGCCGTGAGTGCGACCTCGGCCTCGCCTCGCCACGCCCGACGGGCGGCCGGGTCGAGCCGTAGGTCACCTGCGGTCAGGATCGTCGGCCGCTCACGCGCTCCACGCCTCAACAAGGCCCGAAGACGCGCCACCAGCACCGCGTTCGAGAACGGCTTGGTCAGATAGTCGTCTGCACCGGTGTCCAGCGCCTCGACCTGGTCCCAGTCGCCGTCCTTCGCGGTCAGCATGAGGATTGGCGTCCAGATGCCGTCTTGACGCAACTGCTGGCAGACCCGGTAGCCGTTGAGTCCCGGCAGCATGATGTCCAAGATGATCGCGTCGTGTGGCTGCTCGCGGGCCAGCCACAGTCCGTCGACGCCGTCGAGGGCGACATCGACCGCGAAGCCCTCGGCCTCGAGGCCGGTCCGTAGGCCGGCGACGAGCCGCTCCTCGTCGTCGATCACCAGGATCCGCATCCGGCACCCACCGTCCTCGAGCCCATCCTGGGCCGTCGAGCTGAAGCCGTGCTGAACGGGTACAGGATGCCTGGCGGAAGAAGTGCGGACGCACAAATAATTCGGCCGCACGGCGGGCCCCCCTGTCGCCGTGCGGCCGTCCCGTTCGCGGGCGTTGCCGGAGGTGTCGCAGTGTTTCGATCCGGTTCCGCTCGCCGCGGGGATGAGCTAGCCTTGCGCAGCCAGCGGCCGTAGGTCGATCACACCGCTGCCTGAAAACCGCACGGAAAATTCGGCAGATTTGGGCGGTATCCTTTCGGCTGCCCTGGACGATTACTCTTCGAGTCGAAGGAGGCCCCGGACTGCCGATCGGCGACGGCTTCCCGAACGTTCTGCACGCGGCGCGCGTCGGCGCGCCGTGGGCGTTCGAACGCCTCTACGGCGATCTCGCGCCGGTCGTCGCCGGCTACCTGCGGGTGCAGGGCGCGGCTGAACCGGAGGATCTCACCAGCGACGTGTTTCTCGGTGTCTTCACCGGAATCGATTCGTTCGAAGGTTCGGAGACCCAGTTCCGCTCGTGGGTCTTCACCATCGCTCATCGCCGGCTGGTCGACGAACGGCGACGACTTGCTCGCCGTCGCTGGTCACCGGCAGGAGACCTCGCCGATTTGGAACTGACCGGTGGTGATGTCGAGTCCGACGCCTTCGACGTGCTGGGCAGCCAGCGAGTCGTCGAGTGGTGCGCCGGGCTGTCCGCGGACCAGCGAGATGTGCTCGTTCTTCGGGTCGTCGGGGATATGACGGTCGACCAGGTCGCGGCGATCGTCGACAAGTCGCCGGGTGCCGTCAAGGCCCTCCAGCGCAGAGCCTTGAGCGCGCTTCGTCAGCAATTGGAGAAGGAAGGCGTAACCCTGTGAGGCACTGGGGCGATGACATAGGCGAGATGCCTACTCAACGCCTGCTCGACGACGCCGCCGCCGAAGCCATCTTCGACGGACGGCAGGTCCCGCCCGAGCTGGAGCCCTTGGCCAGCGCCATCGGCGTGCTCCGGGAGACGGCACGGCAGCCGGTTCGACCCAGCGCCGAGCTCAGTGCGTTCATGGCCGCTGGAGGTTTCGACCCCCGTCAGGAACAGCGCTCGACCGGCTGGCAAGCAGCGTCGGCGTGGCTGGCCGGCACGAGTCTGCGGATCAAGCTCGCCGCCGGGTTCGCCGTTGGTCTGACGGGCCTCACCGGCGTGGCCG
Source organism: uncultured Actinomycetota bacterium (assembly GCA_963831385.1). Taxonomy (GTDB): domain Bacteria; phylum Actinomycetota; class Actinomycetes; order Jiangellales; family Jiangellaceae; genus JACVRX01. The sequence goes on along the minus strand of CAWHPW010000011.1, from coordinate 259,945 downwards.
CCGCGGCCATTGAGTATCCCGAGACGGTGCTGGCCAGTGTCCAGACCGCCGTGGCGTTCGTCCCGCCGGTGGACCTCATCGCCGAGCCCGAACAGGCGAATCCGACCGGCGAGACGAAGTTCAGCGGGCGGGCAGGCGAACCCGGCGACCCACCGAAGACTGCGCTGGTGTCAGGCACTCTCGCCACTCCGACACCGACGAAATCCCCGACACCCGAGGCCGCCGTCGTGCCCCAACCGGGCGGCACGGCCAGCCCGACTCCGACGCCCAGTCCGACGCTCGACGCCGACGCCGACGCCGACGGAAGCGACGACGCCACCTCCCACGCCAGAGCCGACGTCCCCGTCGCCAACGCCCGAACCGATTCCGGGCGGTGACGCTCAGCCGGCGCCAACCGGCGGCTGAGCGGGTGCCCTGAGCTCCGACGGAGGCGCGATTATCGGGTCACTGGTGCCGGCCTAAATGGTTATGGCAAGACCTTGACCCATTAACGACTGGGGTCTAGCTTCCGGATCAGCTTCGGCGCGTCGCCGATCGGGACCGGGAGACTCGCATGGCCGACAGGGGCACACAGCGCAGAATCACCTATCGCGAGGTCGACGAGGGGTACTTCGACAAGCGGGGTCTCAGCCGGCATGCCGGCGTGTGGTCGCTGTGGGCGCTCGGCGTCGCGGCGGTCATCTCCGGCGACTTCTTCGGCTGGAACTTCGGGCTGGAGTTCGGCTTCGGTGGTCTGCTGGTCGCCACGGTCGTCATCACGGTGATGTACCTCGGCTTGTGCTACTCGATCGCGGAGATGTCGCCAGCGATGCCGCACACCGGCGGCGCGTACTCGTTCGGCCGTACCGCAATGGGTCCGTGGGGCGGGTTCATCACCGGCGTCGCGGAGAGCATCGAGTACATCGTCACGCCCGCCGTCATCGTCGTCGGCATCGGCGGCTACATGGGCAGCATCGTCAACGATCTGTTCGGCTGGGACGTCTCCCAGCCGATCTGGTGGTTGATCTTCTACGCGGTCTTCGTCGGTCTGAACGTGATCGGCGTCGCCGCGACGTTCCGGTTCTCCGTGTTCATCTGCATCGCCGCGCTGGCCGTCCTCGCTGTGTTCTGGATCGGTGCCCTCACCAAGTTGGACTTCCAGACCTACGCGATCGACGCTGGCGGCGGCTGGTTCCCGGAGGGGATCGGCGGCGTCTTCTTCGCCATCCCGTTTGCCATCTGGTTCTACCTCGCCATCGAGGAGCTGCCGCTGGCGGCGGAGGAGTCGCACGACCCGAAGCGCGACATCCCGCGCGGCACGATCTACGGCCTGTTCACGCTGATCGTCGCCGGGTTCCTCACGTTGTTCCTCAGTGCCGGGATCGCGCCGGGCTCTGCCGAAGTCGCTGCGTCCGCCGAGCCGCTGTTCCTGGGCTTCCAGACCATCTTCGGCTCGGGCACTGCAGCCTCGCTCTTGGCGCTGGTCGCAGTGACCGGCCTGGTGGCAAGCTTCCACACGATCATCTACGCGTACGGCCGGAACATCTACTCGCTGTCAAGGGCCGGGTACTTCCCACACTGGCTGTCGGTCACCCACGGCACCCGGAAGACCCCCTACGTCGCGCTGCTGTTCGGCGCCGTGATCGGCTACATCCTGGCTTGGATTCTGTACGAATACGGCGGCGGCAGTGTCGGAGCAGCCTTGCTGACGATGGCGGTCTTCGGCGCCGTGATCTCCTACTTCATGCAGATGGTGTCCTTCGTCCTGCTCCGGCGGAACAAGCCCAACATCCAGCGGCCGTACCGCAGCCCGCTCGGGACCGCAGGAGCCATGGTCGCCGCGGTGATCGCTGCCATCTCGCTGATCTCGCTGTTCTTCAACGCCGACTACCGACCGGGGGTTGTGGGCGTCGCCATCTGGTTCCTCGCCGCGATCGCGTACTTTGCCATCGTGGGCCGACATCGGTTGGTGCTCTCGCCGGAGGAGGAGTTCGCCATGACTCGTGGGGAACACGGCGACCCAGAGACCGAGGGATACGGCACCACCCGCGTGGCGGATGTCGTTGGCCCGGCCACGGACCGGGAGCCGGCCGGGCCGTGATGGCCGAGTCCAGTCCGCCTGCCGGTCAGACGCCGAAGGGCATGCTGGACGGTGAGGCCCTTCGGGTCGGTGTCGCCTCCGGTGACATCGACACGGTGCTGACCTGCTTCACCGACATGCAGGGTCGGTTGATGGGCAAGCGGGTGGACGGGGAGTTCTTCTGCGACGAGGTTCTCGGACACGGCATCGAGGCGTGCGACTACCTGCTCGCCTTGGACATGGAGATGGATCCCGTCGCCGGGTACGAGATGGCGAACTGGGACGAGGGATACGGCGACGTGCATCTGCTGCCTGACCTGCAGACGCTGCGCCGTATCCCGTGGCTCGACCGGACTGCTCTCGTGCTATGCGACGTGGCGTTCAGGGACGGGTCGCCGGTGCCCGCGTCGCCGCGTCAGGTCCTCCAGCGGCAGGTCGACCGTGCCCGCAACCTCGGCTTTGAGCCGATGATCGGGTCCGAGCTCGAGTTCTACCTGTTCCAGGACTCCTACGACGGAGCCCGGGCCAAGCACTACCGCGAGCTGACACCGTCCATCCCGTACATCCTCGACTACCACGTACTCGCCACGACGATGGATGAGTCCTACGTCGGCGCTCTCCGGCGTGGAATGAAGGGCGCCGGGCTGCCGGTGGAGTTCTCCAAGGGCGAGGCGTGGCATGGTCAGCACGAGCTGAACTTCCGGTTCGCCGACGCGGTGACGATGGCCGACCGGCACGTCATCTACAAGAACGGCGCCAAGGAGATCGCACACCAGCAGGGCAAGGCCGTGACCTTCATGGCCAAGCCGGCGCACGACTGGATCGGCAGCTCATGCCACATTCACTCCAGCCTGTGGTCCCCGGACGGCAGCCACAGCCTCTTCCCGGCGGGGGACGGCGGTGAGCCCAGCGAGGTGTTCGGTCGCTATCTCGGTGGGCTCACCGCTGGGCTTCGGGACCTCACCGTCTTCATCGCCCCCAACGTGAACTCCTACAAGAGGTTCGCCAGCGAGAGCTGGGCGCCCACGACGATGGCCGTCGGTCGCGACAACCGGACCTGCGGATTCCGGCTGGTCGGGCAGGGCGACGGTCTGCGGGTGGAGTGCCGGATCCCTGGGGCGGACGCCAACCCCTACCTCGCATTCGCTGCGATCATCGCCGCCGGGCTGGGTGGAATCGAAGACGAGCTTGCGCCGCCGTCGGTGTTCGAAGGCAACGCATACGCGGACCGGTCGCTGCCCAGAGTGCCGGCGACGCTGCGCGAAGCAGTCGACGCACTGGAGAAGTCGGCGCTGGCCCGGGCTGCGTTCGGCGACGAGGTCGTCGACCACTACCTCAACTACGCCCGAACAGAGCAGCGGCTGTTCGACCAGGTCGTCACCTGCTACGAGCGCGAGCGGTTGTTCGAGCAGACATGAGTTCCTCGCTCCCATCCGGTCGTCTTGGACCCGATCCTGGAGACACACCTGTCATCGGCATCAGCTGTGATGTCGAGCTCGCCAAATGGGGGGTGTGGGAACGGCGTGCTGCCCTCCTGCCCGCGGCGTACATCGAAGTCGTCGCGAGAGCAGGAGGGCGCCCGGTCCTGCTGCCACCGGTGGCCCAGGGTGCGAAGGAGACGATTTCGGCGCTCGACGGGCTGATCCTCGCCGGTGGCGCCGACATCGAGGCGGAGAGATACGGCCGGCGACGGCATCCCGAGACACGGATCACCCGGCCAGACCGTGATACGACCGAACTGGCTCTGCTGGCCGAAGCCGAGCGGCAGACACTGCCGGTGCTGGGCATCTGCCGGGGAGTCGAAGTGATCTCTGTCTCTCGAGGGGCGCCGCTGCACCAGCACCTGCCCGAGCGGACGGCTGACATCATCGGCGATGCGTCCGTCGCGGCCGATGCGGAGACGGTCCATCAGGGTGCGCCTGGCCAGTACATTCAGCACGACGTCATCGTCGTCACGGGAAGCCTGCTGGCGTCGATCATCGGCGACGCTCGGTCGATCTCGTCCTACCACCACCAGGCGCCGGTCCGAGCCGGACGAGGCCTGGTGGCCGCGGCGCACGCACCGGACGGCACGCTCGAGGCGGTGGAGGATCCGGACCGAGACTTCTACGTCGGCGTCCTGTGGCATCCGGAGTTCGACGGCCAGATCGAGCTCTTCGACTCTCTGGTCGCTGCGGCCCGGCGCTATCGGAAGGCGCGGGCGTGACGACGATCCTGAACCCCGCGACCGAGTCCCCGATCGGCGACGTACCCGACGGCGCGGCCCACGACGTCGATGCCGCCGTCGAACGGGCCCGCGCCGCCGGGCCGGACTGGCGATCGATTGCTCCGGTCGACCGCGTGCGCATCCTGCGCCGGCTGGGTGGGTTGGTCGAAGCGCATGCCGAGGAGTTGGCCCTGCTCGAGACGCGGAACGTCGGCAAGCCGCTTGCCGACTCGCGCGCCGAGGTGGCCATGGTCGCCGACGTGTTCCACTACTACGCCGGGGCGATCGACAAGCATTACGGCCAGACGATCCCGGTCGCCGGCGGCGTCGACCTGACCTTCCACGAACCCTTGGGTGTGGTCGGTGTGATCACGCCGTGGAACTTCCCGCTCAACATCGCCAGCTGGAAGATCGGCCCGGCCCTTGCGTGCGGCAACACGGTGGTAGTGAAGCCGGCCGAGCTCACCCCGCTGACCACGATGAGGTTGGCTTCACTCGCGGTCGAAGCCGGCGTTCCCGACGGTGTACTCAGCGTCGTCACCGGCAAGGGAAGTGTGGTCGGCAGGCGCCTGGTCGAGCACCCTGATGTGGCAAAGATCGCGTTCACGGGGTCCACGGAGGTCGGTCGGGAGGTCATGGCTGCGGCGGCGGCGAACATCACCCGGGTCACTCTGGAGCTGGGTGGCAAGTCGGCCAACGTGATCTTTGCCGACGCGGACCTGGTGCAGGCCGCGGCCGCGGCGCCTAACGCCGTATTCGGCAACGCGGGCCAGGACTGCTGTGCGCGGTCCCGCATCCTGGTTCAGCGCAGCGCCTACGACCGGTTCCTCGAACTGCTGCTCGATGCCGTTCGTGGCGTCCAGGTAGGCGATCCGGAGGATCCAGGCACCCAGATGGGACCGCTGATATCCGCCGACCATCGGCGGCGAGTCGCCGGCTATCTGAACGGTAACGGCGGATCGATCCAGATTCTCGCGCAGGGAGACATACCGCACGGACCGGGTTACTGGTTCCCGTGCACCGTTGTGACAGCGAAGCCGGAAGCTCAGATCGTGCGGGAAGAGGTCTTCGGACCGGTGGTGACGGTGCTTCCCTTCGAGGACGAGGCGGACGCGATTCGGCTGGCCAACGACACCCCCTACGGCCTGTCGGGCTCGGTGTGGACGCGCGATGTCGGCCGTGCGATGCGGTTGGTACGAGCGATCGACAGCGGTGTCCTCTCAGTCAACAGCAACACCTCAGTACGGGTCGGCACCCCCTTCGGTGGCGTGAAGCATTCCGGGTTCGGCCGCGAGCTCGGTATGGAGGCGATGGACGCCTACTCCGAGGTCAAGAACGTGTTCGTCGCCACGGGGGCTGAGGGATGAACGGACGCCGCCTGGAGGGCAAGGTGGTGGTGATCACCGGCGCGGGCAGTGGCATCGGGCGCGAAGCCGCACGGCTGTTCTCCGAGCATGGTGCCCTCGTGTGCATTGCCGACCTGGACGAGGCTGCCGGCACAGCGGCCGCCGCGGCCTGCCGGGACGCGTTCTTCCAACCCGTCGACGTCGGCAGCGAGCCGAGCGTGGCCGAGCTGTACGAGGCGGTCGCGCAGCGGTGTGGCGGGATCGACGTGCTCTACAACAACGCCGGCGTCATGCCGGCCGACGACGGGTCGGTGTTGGACACCAGTGTCGAGGCCTGGGACCGCGTGCAGTCGGTCAATACCCGGGGCGTGTACCTGTGCTGCAAACACGGCATTCCACATCTGCTGACTCGCGGTGGCGGATCGGTTATCAATGTCGCGTCTTTCGTCGCAGTCGTGGGAGCGGCGACGTCGCAGATCTCCTACACCGCATCCAAGGGCGCCGTGCTGTCGATGTCGCGTGAGCTGGCAGTCGAGTTCGCCCGACAGGGAGTGCGGGTCAACGCGCTGTGTCCGGGCCCGGTCGAGACGCCGCTGCTGATGCGTCTGTTCGAGGACGACAATGCGGCGTACGAAAGGCGACGGGTGCATCTCCCGATGGGCCGGCTCGCCACGGCGGGGGAGATCGCCAGCGCTGCCCTGTTCCTCGCCAGCGACGAGTCGTCCTACGTCACCGGCGCGACGTTCTTGGTCGACGGCGGCATCACGGCCGCCTACGTGACGGCCGATTAGTGGCCACGACGAGGAACGTGCTGGCCGTTCCGCATCCGGTGTTTCGTCGGATCCGCGGCGGAAATGCGTTCGAGGAAACCGTCGAGCGGCTGCTGCAGGCAATCAAGCTCGGCCAGGTGCGGCCAGGAGACCGGCTTCCCAGTGAGCGAGAGCTGGCGTTGCGTCTGGGGATCAGCCGGGTGACCTTGCGCGAGGCGATCCGGGTACTCGCCCAAGAGGGCTACCTGGAATCCCGTCGCGGGCGGTCAGGCGGGACGTTCGTCCAACCGACCAGCGATTGGCGCCAGCCCACGCGTGACATTCGCGCCGCTGTTGGTGAGCTGGGCGACGAGCTCACCGACGCGCTGCTGCTGCGGCAGGTGCTGGAGCCCGGTGCCGTCGAACTGGCTGCCCGACGCCCACAGGCCACGGAGAAGGTGGCCGCTCTGCGCGAGATGCTCGCCGAGGAGCAGACGGTCGCCGTCACGGACTACCGGCCCGTCGACTCCCGTCTGCATGTGGCGCTGGCGGACCTGGCCGGCTCGCCGTCGCTCACGGCTGCGGTGGCGGACGTTCGCATGCGCCTCAACGACCTGCTCGATCTGATCCCGCTGCTACCGCCCAACATCGAGCACTCGACCGAGCAGCATCGGCGAGTCGTCGAAGCGATCGCGTCCGGCAACCCAAAGGCGGCTCGCCAGGCGATGGAGAAGCACCTGGAGGGAACGGCGTCGCTGTTGCGCGGGTTCCTCGGCTGACCGGCCGGCGGCGGCCAGGCAGGATGGATCCATGAGCGAGCCCCTGCCTACTCCCCGCGCCGAAGATGAGGTCGTCGAGCTGTGTCGAGACCTGATTCGCATCGATTCCGTCAACTATGGCGACGGATCTGGCGCGGGTGAGCGCAAGGCGGCCGAGTACGTCGCCGCGAAACTGGCAGAGGTGGGTCTCGAGGCGACCATGCTGGAGTCCGAGCCTGGCCGCACGAGTGTCGTCGCGCGCATCGAGGGTACGGATCCGAGCCGCAACGACGCACTGTTGGTGCACGGCCACCTCGACGTCGTCCCGGCCGATGCCGAGGACTGGACCCATGATCCGTTTGCCGCCGAGATTGCCGATGACTGTGTCTGGGGCCGTGGTGCCATCGACATGAAGGACATGGACGCGATGATCTTGGCTGTGGTCCGGGATCGGCTCCGGACCGGACGGCCCCCTCGCCGGCCGGTCGTGCTGTGTTTCCTGGCTGACGAGGAGGCGGGCGGTGTCCTGGGTAGCCACTGGATCGCCGACCACCATCCAGAACTGCTCGAAGGGTGCACCGAGGGGATCAGCGAAGTCGGCGGGTTCAGCGTCACCGTCCGGGATGATCTGCGGCTGTACCTGATCGAGACCGCCCAGAAGGGCATCGAGTGGATGCGGCTGATCGTCGAGGGTACGGCGGGGCACGGTTCGATGATCAATGATCACAACGCCGTGATCGAGCTCGCCGAGGCGGTCACGCGGCTGGGCAGCTACGAGTGGCCGGTACGGCTCACGCCCACGGTCCGGACCTTCCTGGACGCGGCATCTGAGGCCTACGGCGTGACGTTCGATCCGGAGGACTCGGCGCAGTTCGTCGAGCTCCTCGGCCCCATTTCGAAGATCATCGTGGCGACCCTGCGTAACACCGCCAACCCGACGATGTTGCGGGCCGGATACAAGCACAACGTCGTCCCGGGACGGGCGGAGGCGTACATCGACGGCCGGTTTCTGCCGGGCCATCGAGACGAGTTCCTGAGGACCATCGAGGAGGTCATAGGTCCACGGGTGCGGCGTGAAACCGTAGTCTCCGACATCGCTCTCGAGACCGGGTTCTCCGGAGATCTCGTCGATGCCATGGGCACCGCCCTGCGTGCCGAGGACCCGAATGCTCGGCCGATTCCCTATTGCGTGTCCGCGGGTACGGACGCCAAGGCGTTCAGCGGGCTGGGAATCCGCGGATTCGGGTTCGCCCCGTTGCGCCTGCCGCCGGACCTCGATTTCGCCGGAATGTTCCATGGCATCGACGAACGGGTTCCCGTCGCCAGCCTTCGGTTCGGCGCCCGGGTCCTCGATCGCTTTCTCGACCTGGCCTGAGCCCGGCCCGCATTTCTCAACTGACCACGTAATGGCGGCGCATTGCGCACCAGGCGGACCTCAGCCGGTGCGGACCATCCGCAGGATGCGCCGACGGAGAGTGACCTTGCGCGTTCCGTCCGGAAACATGCGCAGCTTCGCAAGCTCCCAGTGACCGTACTCGGCGTGATCGCTGAGCATCCGCCGGGCAGCACCGCGGGAGGTTCCGCGCGGCAGCAGGAGGTCGTGGAACTCGTACTCCGAGGTTCGCCGCACCGTGGGCGTGGAAACCGCCATCGGCACATGGTGCCACGGCACCGAGGAGGTGTGGTCAGTCGGCGCGTTCCGGGTACCCGATGGGAGGCGCGGACACCTCGTCCAGAGCAACGCGGATCTCCTCGGGCAGGCCGAGGTCTTCGCCGGCGAGAATGCCACGTAACTGCGCCGCGGTCCGCGCCCCCACCACCGCGGCAGTGACTCCCGGTGCGTCGCGGACCCAGGCGAGAGCGACCTCCAGGGGCTGGACCCCCAAACCCTCCGCCGCGGTGGAGACTGCCTCGACCACTCGGGCCGAACGCTGGTCGAGGTAGGCCTCGACGAAGGGGGCGAAGTGCGGAGATGCGGCGCGCGAGTCCGCTGGCGTCCCGCTGCGGTACTTGCCGGTGAGAACGCCACGTCCCAGCGGCGACCAGGCCAGCACGCCGAGGCCGAGCGCTTCGGCTGCCGGCAGCACCTCGCGTTCGACGCCGCGCTGCAACAACGAGTACTCCACCTGGGTGGAGACCACCGGCGTCCGACCGCTGGAATTGCGCTGGTACGCCATGGCATATCCGGTCTGCCAGCCGCCATAGTTGGAGACACCTGCGTATCGGGTCCGGCCGGTGGACACGGCGTAGTCCAGCGCCCCGAGCGTCTCCTCCAATAGCACGTCGTCACTCCAGGTGTGGATCTGCCAGAGATCGACATAGTCGGTGTCGAGCCGGTCCAGCGAGGCGTCGAGCTGGTCGAGGAGGGCCTTGCGTGAGACGTCCACGACGCGGCGACCCGTCGCGCGGGACACGCCGGCTTTCGTGGCGACAACCAGGTCGGCCCGTGGCACGAGCTTCTCCAGCAGATCACCGAGGACACGCTCGGCCTGTCCATCCCCGTACGCCGCCGCCGTGTCCACCAGGGTGCCGCCCGCCTCGGCGAACGCCTCGAGTTGGTCGCGCGCCTCGTGTTGGTCGGTGTCCCGACCCCAGGTCATCGTGCCCAAGCCGAGCCGGGATATCCGCAGCCCGCTACGGCCAAGCCGTCGCTGCTCCACGGCGGGAGAGTAGCGACCCTGCGGCGGAACCGCGGCGACGGCCGGCCGGCAGCCTCGGCGGCAGCCGCCGGTAGGCTCGCCCGCCGGACCACATGGGAGGGCACGATGCGGCTCGGGCTCAACCTGGGCTACTGGGGGGCGGGCACCGACCGCGACAACGTTGCGCTGGCCCGTGAAGCCGACCGACTGGGCTTTTCCGTCGTGTGGGCCGCCGAAGCCTATGGATCCGATGCGCCCACCGTGCTGGCTTGGGTAGCTGCGCAGACAGAGCACGTCGATGTCGGCAGTGCCGTCATGCAGATTCCCGCTCGGACACCGGCATGCACGGCGATGACGGCAGCGACGCTCGACGGCCTCTCGGGTGGGCGGTTCCGGCTGGGTCTGGGCGTGTCCGGCCCACAGGTGTCAGAAGGCTGGCACGGCGTGCGGTTCGACCGGCCGCTGGGACGGACCCGCGAGTACGTCGACATCGTGCGCCGGACACTCGACCGGAAAAGATTGATCTACCAAGGCGAGCACTGGACCTTGCCGCTTCCTGCCGGGCCCGGGAAGGCGCTTCGGCTCACCGTGCGCCCGGTGCGTGAACGCATCCCGGTGTACCTGGCCGCTGTCGGGCCGAACAACCTCGAGCTCACCGGCGAGATCGCCGACGGGTGGTTGGCGATCTTCTTTGCGCCCGAGCACGGGGCGGAGTCGCTGGATCACGTGCGCCGAGGACGTGCTGCCGCTGGTCTGTCGATGGACGGCTTCGACGTCGTGCCCACGGTGCCGCTCGTCATCGGCGACGACCTCGAAGCCTGCGCCGAGCCAGTGCGCGCGTACTCGGCGCTGTATCTCGGCGGGATGGGCAGTCGCACCCAGAACTTCTACAACCGGCTCGCCGTCCGGATGGGCTTTGCCGACGCGGCGACGCAGGTGCAGGACTTGTTCCTGGACCACAAGCCCCGCGAGGCGGCGGCCGCCGTGCCGTTCGAGTTCGTCGACACCACCTCGCTGATCGGTCCGGTCGAACGGATCCGGGACCGACTGCAGGCCTATGCCGACGCCGGGACGACGACCCTGTCGGTCACCGCGCTGCCAACTGCTCTCGAGCAGCAGATTGCGAGCCTGCGGTTGCTTGTTCACGCCTTGGACGCGGCGGGCCTTGCGGACGGAACGCCGTGAGCGACTGGGCGGAGGCTGCGGTCCTCGGTCTCCTGCAAGGTCTCACCGAGTTCCTGCCGATCTCGTCCAGCGCTCATCTTCGGATAGCCCCGGAACTCCTCGGCTGGGACGATCCGGGTGCTGCCTTCACGGCGGTCATCCAGATCGGGACCGAGACCGCGGTGATCATCTATTTCGCGGCAGATATCTGGCGGATCGTCAGAGCTTGGACCCTGTCACTGTTTCGACGGCGGGACTGGGATCCGCAGGACGCCCGGATGGGGTGGTATGTCATCGTCGGCTCACTGCCCATCGTGGCCGCAGGAATCGCCTTGAAGGACGTCATCGAAGGTGGCTTCCGGTCCCTGTGGGTCGTCGGTACGACCTTGGTCCTGCTGGGCGTCGTTCTCGGAGTGGCCGACCGGATTGGTGCCAAGAACCGGCCGATCCAGGCGCTGACCCTTCCGCATGCGGTCGCCTTCGGGATGGCCCAGGCGCTGGCGCTGGTGCCCGGCGTCTCCCGCTCGGGCGCGACGATCAGCATGGGGTTGTTTCTCGGCTACGAGCGCGCGGCCTGCGCACGCTTTGCTTTCCTGCTGGCGATTCCGGCAGTGCTGGGTGCAGGGCTGTTCGAATGGCCTGCTGCCCTCGCTGAGGGAAGCGAGTACGCCCTTGGCCCGATGCTGCTTGCCACGGCCATCGCCTTCCTGGTCGGCTACGCGGTGATCTCCTGGCTGATGCGCTGGCTCGAGCGAGGGTCGTATCTACCGTTCGTGATCTACCGAGTCGCGTTGGGTCTGCTGGTGCTCGGCCTGCTGACCGCCGGAGCAATCGACGGTTAGAGCCAATTAGCCGGCAAGGCTCGGCTCTGGCGCGTTGACGATGAGCGCCCAGGGGTCGATCGGCTCGCCGTCCTGGCGAATCTCGAAATGCAGATGCGGCCCGGTCGAATACCCGGTCGAACCGACGACGCCGATCCGAGCACCCTTGCCGACCTGGTCGCCAACCTTCGCGAACATGTTCGCCTGATGGGCGTAGAGCGTGGTGACGCCATTACCGTGGTCGATCACCGTCATGTTCCCGTAGGCCCTGTTCCATTCGGCCTTGACGACCGTTCCCGCATCGGCGGCGTACACAAAGCCGTCCCCGGGCGCGATGTCCACGCCGGTGTGCAGCTTGACGACGCCGGTAATGGGGTGCCGGCGAATGCCGAACTCGGAGGTGAGCGTGCCAGTGCCGGGACGGACGAAGCTTCCCGTGCCGTAGAGAGTGGTCCGGGATGTTGCGAGAAGACCGGACATCTCGACGAGCCACGGTCGAAGCGCTTGAGCCTCGGCGAGGAATTCACGGTAGAGCTGGTAGTCCAGTTCCCGTGCCTTGAGTGCGGCTTCCAGTGCGGTGGCGCGGTTCTGGGCGGCCGCCGCGAGCTCGTGCTGGGCGGTGGCCGCCGCCTCGACGGCCGCCTCGGATGCCTGCAAGGCCTGGGCCGCCTTGGCGGCCAGATCTTCCTTCTCCTCGCGGAGCGCAGTGAGCTGCTCCCGGGCGTTCACCAGGTCGGCCCGCTGTGCCGCCAGTTCTCCGAGCGCAGCATCGCCGGCACGGAGCACCGTGCGTACGCCGATGTAGTTGTCGGCGTACTCGTCGGGCGTGTTGGCGTCCAGAGCTACCGACAAGGTCGCGAAGTTGCTGCCCCGGTATGCGTCCCGGGCTACGGCACCCAGGTCCTCACGGACGTCGGCGATCTTGGCCAGGATGTCAGCCAGTTGCTGCCGAACCCGGGTCTCCTCCGCCTTGGCAACGGCGAGAGCTGTCTGAGCCGCCTCGAGTGCGGTGCGCGCTGCTTGTTCCTCCGCTCGAGCCTTCGCCAGGGCCGCCTCGGCCGCTGCGAGGTCGGCCAAGGCATCCTGTAACGCCGTCTCGGCGTCGGCGACAACCATGGAATGCGCGGACATGATGTCGTGGGCCTGCGCGTTGAGCGCATCACCGGGCGCCGGCTGTGGCTCGGCTGGGGCGGGCACATCGGACGGCTCCGGGGCGGCCGGCGGTGCTGCTGGACTAGTGGGAGCGGGTTGGGCTGGCGTCGTCGAGGCCGCCGGGGGACTAGATGCGGGCGGAGAGGCGGGAACGGGCGGCGGCGAAGGCGACGGTGTCGGTGATGGCTCAGGTGTCGGGGTAGAGGTGGGCACGGTGGGCGTCTGGGTAGCCGCGGCGGCTGGCGCGACCCAGACCAGGACGCACAGCGCACCGGCGATCACGGCCGCAGCCGCCCGTCTACCGACACGCCACATCAACGAACGTTCCCCCTGTTCCATGACACGTATTCGTTACATGCCTAGCTCATGATTGCTCCCCGAGCCAGACCGTGTGGAGAAAAAGTAGAGAAACCGCGACGAATGTCACACAATCCGACCGAGCGCCATCCGGCCGGGTCCGTAGGCTCCAGGGGTGCCGACCGTGCTGCTCATCCGCCATGGGCGAACGACGGCGAATGCCGACGGGATCCTGGCCGGACGGGCGCCAGAGGTCGGCTTGGACGACGTGGGCCGGACCCAGGCCCGAGCACTAGCCACGCGGCTGACCGGAATCCAGCTGTCGGCCGTCGTCTGCGGGCCGCTGCAGCGGTGCCGTGAAACCGCTGACCAGCTTGTGCGCGACCGACTGGCGCTGCAGGTCACGGTCGACCACGGGCTGACTGAGTGCGACTACGGCGAATGGACGGGTCGGCCACTGCGAGAGTTGTCTCGGCACCGATTGTGGCGGGTCATGCAGTCGCATCCGTCCGGAGTCACGTTCCCAGGCGGAGAGTCGATGCGGGCCGTTCAGGTGCGCGCGGTGAACGCGATCCGGGAGCACGATGTCCGGGTGGCCGAAGCGGCCGGTCCGCAGGTGGTCTGGGCGGCCGTGTCCCATGGTGACGTGATCAAGGCCGTGGTCGCCGATGCGCTCGGACTGCATCTCGACCTGTTTCAACGGCTCGTGGTCGACCCGGGCTCGATCACCGTGCTGACGTACACCGAACTCAGCCCGCTGGTCGTGCGGATGAACGACACCGGTGGCGACCTTCCCGGCCTGCACGGCAGTTCGCAGGAAAGTGGAACGGCCGGAAGCCACGCGATGATCGGCGGTGGGGCGGGTTGGTCATAAGGTCGGAGAGTGCCGCGTCACGTCTTCTCTTTTGATCCGCCGGAGCGGTTCATTGCCGGAACAGTGGGGGAGCCGGGTCAGCGGACGTTCTTCCTGCAGGCGCGCGACGCCTCGCAGCTGGCGAGCGTCGTCCTCGAGAAGGAGCAGGTGGCCTTGCTGGCTGAACGGCTGGACGCACTGCTGGATGAGGTAGTCCGGCGCACGACGGGAGCCGTCGAGGCCGGCACAGAGAACGCCGCGTCCGAGTCCGACGACCTCGATCCTCTGGAGCAGCCGATCGTCGAAGAGTTCCGGGTCGGAACGCTCACCTTGGCATGGGATGGCGCCGACGATCGGATCGTCATCGAGGCATTTGCCCGCGCCGATGCGGACGACGACGAGGGCGACGGGGAGAACCATGACGACCCGACCGGCGGTGTCGAACTGCCGGATGATCGCGATCTGTTGGTGGTCCGGCTGACGACAGCATCGGCGCGGGCATTTGCCCGGCGGGCTCGCACGCTGGTCGCCGCAGGGCGTCCGCTGTGTCCGCTGTGCGGGCTTCCGCTGGACACGGAAGGACATGTCTGCCCGCGCCAGAACGGCCATCGGCGCCAGGGCTGATCCGGTGAGCAACTCGGTGCCGGTACTGCTCCGGGACGGCCAGCTGGCTGTGGAAGGTCAGCTGGCCGCCGCGACCAATGCGACCCTGCTCTGCCGGCTGGTCGAGCCGGGCGCCAACAGCGCCGGCGAGATCCAACCGCGATGCGTTTACAAGCCGATCATGGGGGAGCATCCGCTGTGGGACTTTCCCGTCGGCACTCTAGGCCAGCGCGAGGTGGCCGCTTTTCTGGTGTCGGAGGCCGCTGGCTGGCATGTGGTTCCTCCGACGATCTTGCGGGATGGCCCTTACGGACCGGGAATGTGCCAGCAGTGGGTGGAACAGGACGGAGTCAAGCTGGTGGACGTGGTGAGTCCCGAGCTGATGCCGGTCGGCTGGCTGCCGGTGTTGGATGCGATTGACGGGGAAGGCAATCCCGTCGTCCTTGCGCACGCCGACGACCCCCGCCTACGCCGGATGGCGTTGTTCGACGTCGTCGTCAACAACGCCGACCGCAAGGGGGGACATGTTCTCGTCGACCGCGCCGGCGGCGTCCTCGGTGTCGACCATGGGGTCTGCTTCCATCCCGAGCCCAAGCTGCGGACCGTCCTTTGGGGCTGGGTCGACAGTCCTCTCACGGCGGCGGAACAACGGACACTGCACATGTTGCGGGACGGACTCGACGCCGAACTCGGCTCAGCCCTGGGAGCGCTGTTGACCCCGGAGGAGATCGAGGCGACCACAATGCGGCTGACCGGTTTGCTCCGCAGCGGGCGGTTCCCCCTTCCGGACCCCGATCGGCACGCGATCCCGTGGCCAACGTTCTGACCTGCGCCGAAAGATAGGCTCCCCGTCATGCGCTCGTGGCAGGCTCCGGGTCTTCCGCAGCTGCCGGGGCGGGCCCCGTCAGTCGAGTTGTACGACACGGCCGCTGGTGAACGTCGACGAGTGCCCACGTCGAGCGAAGCCGGCATGTACGTCTGTGGGATCACTCCCTACGACGCAACGCATCTCGGCCACGCAGCAACCTACGTTGCATTCGACATCCTGAACCGCGTCTGGCGCGATTCCGGGAGCGAGGTTCGCTATGTCCAGAACGTCACCGACATCGACGACCCGCTGCTCGAGCGAGCCGTCGATCTAAACCGGGACTGGGCTGAGCTTGCGGCTGAACAGACCCAGCTGTTTCGCGACGACATGCAGTGGTTGCGGGTACTGCCACCGCAGCGATACCTGGGCGCCGTCGAGTCCATCCCGCTGGTGTTGGACCTCATCGATGAGCTCCGGTCTGCCGGCGCGGCGTACGAGATCGACGGTGACATTTACTTCCCGGTCACCGCCGATGCACAGTTCGGCCAGGTGTCTGGCCTGGCACGGTCGGAGATGTTGGAGTTGTTCGCCGAACGAGGCGGAGACCCAGGCCGACCGGGTAAGAAGGACCCGCTGGATTCTCTGTTGTGGTCTCGTTCGCGTTCCGGTGAGCCTGCTTGGCACAGCCCGTTCGGCCCGGGCCGACCGGGCTGGCACATCGAATGTGCGGCGATTGCCCTGACTGAGCTCGGTGCCGGGTTCGAGGTCCAAGCAGGCGGGCGCGACCTGATCTTTCCGCACCACGAAATGTCGGCGTCCCAGGCCCAAGTGGCCACCGGCCAGTGGCCATTTGCTGCGGCGTACGTCCATGCCGGGATGGTTGGTCTGAGCGGGGAGAAGATGTCCAAGTCGCAAGGCAATCTGGTCTTCGTCTCGGCTCTGCGCACCGCTGGGACCGAGGCCGGTGCGGTCCGACTGGCCTTGCTGGGCGACCACTACCGCAGCGACCGAGATTGGACGCCCTCGCTGTTGTCTCGGGCTGAGGACCGCTTGGCTCGGTGGCGGTATGCCGTCGGACTCGACACCGGGCCTGAGGCCGGGCAGTTGCTGGCAGACGTTCGCTCCCGGCTGGCCGGCGACCTCGACACCCCGGCCGCGCTCGAGGCCGTAGACGACTGGGTCGAGCAGGCATCCGCTGGCGTGGGATCCGATTCCGCTGCGCCGGGTCGGGTTCGCGACCTCGTCGACGCCCTCTTCGGCGTTACCCTTGCCCGTTGATGGGCGGCGCCTACTCGTCGCGACGGCGCAAGTAGCGCTCGAACTCACGGGCGATGTGTTCGCCGGAGGCCTCGGGCAGGTCGGTCGTGTCTCGAGCCTGCTCGAGACGATGCACGTAGTCAGCGATCTCGGGATCCTCAGTGGCCAATTCCTCGACCCCGTGCTGCCACGCGCGCGCTTCGTCCGGCAAGTCGCCGAGCGGGACCGGCAGATTGAGCAAGTCCTCGATTCGGCGTAGCAGGACCAGGGTCGCCTTGGGACAGGGGGACTGCGCCACGTAATGCGGGACCGCGGCCCAGAGGGTTGTTGCGACCAGCCCGCCCCGCCGAGCCGCGTCCTGCATCACCCCGACGATGCCGGTGGGCCCTTGATACCGCGACGGTTCCAAGCCCAGGGACTTGGCCAGCGTCTCGTCGCTGGTCGACACGGTCACTGGCACGGGACGTGTGTGCGGTACGTCGGCCAGTAGTGCACCAAGTGTCACGATCCGCTCGACTTTGAGTTTGCGAACCGCGGCGAGCAACTCGTCGCAGAACGCTCGCCAGCGCATGTTGGGCTCGATGCCTCGGACCAGGACGACATCCCGGCCGATGCCAGGTGGTCGGGCGAGGGACAGGCGCGTGGTCGGCCAGTCCAGACTTCGGACCCCGGTCTCGTCGACGGACACATGCGGCCGGTTGACCTGGAAGTCGTAGTACTCCTCGGGGTCGAGCTTGCCGAGGGGGACAGCCTGCCAGCTCTCCTCCAGGTGCTCGACGACGCCCGTCGCTGCTTCGCCTGCGTCGTTCCACCCCTCGAAGGCAGCGATGAGTACGGGCTCGTCCAGGTCTGGCACCCCGTCCAGCTCCACCGCGCCTCCTCGTATCCGGTCTCCCGGTCAGCGTACGACCGTCGCCGTCGAGACGGAGCGTGTCCCGAGTGTCGGACATCGCGGCCGCCGCCCAGGCGGCGAAGCTAGCCTTGGCGGCGTGTCTGCATCGGCTGACCTGCGCCGTGCGCTGGCTGAACGCGTCGTCGTGGCCGACGGGGCGATGGGCACGATGCTGCAGGCGGCGAACTTGACCCTCGACGACTTCGAGGGTCACGAGGGTTGCAACGAGATCCTCAACGTGACGCGGCCAGATGTCGTGCGATCGGTGCATGACGCCTATTTCGCCGTCGGAGTGGACTGCGTCGAGACGAACACGTTCGGCGCCAACTGGGCCAACCTCGGCGAGTACGGCATCGCCGACCGGATCGGCGAACTGTCTGCTGCCGGCGCTCGTCTGGCCAGGGAGGTCGCCGACGGTTGGTCGACGCCGGACCGGCCGCGATGGGTTCTCGGCTCGGTAGGTCCGGGCACGAAGCTGCCTTCCCTGGGACACGTGCGGTTCGACGTGCTGCGCGACGCGTACCGCACCCAGGTCGAGGGGATGGTCGCGGGTGGTGTCGACGCTGTCCTGGTGGAAACGGCACAGGATCTCCTGCAGGCGAAGGCCGCGGTCATCGGCGCCCGCCGGGCCATGAATGCGGCCGGCATCGGCCTGCCGCTGTTGGTGAATGTCACCGTCGAGACAACCGGGACGATGCTGCTCGGCACCGAGGTCGGCGCGGCCCTGACTGCGCTCGAGCCGCTTGGTGTCGACTACGTCGGCCTCAACTGCGCGACCGGCCCGGCCGAGATGAGCGAGCACCTGCGTCACCTAGCCCGGCACGCCCGAGCCGGCCTGTCCTGCATGCCCAATGCCGGCCTGCCGCAACTCACGGCCGACGGGGCGCACTATCCGCTCACCCCCCGCCAGCTGGCAGATGCGCACGACCTGTTCACTGCTGAGTACGGACTCGCGCTGGTAGGCGGCTGCTGCGGCACCACTCCTGAGCATCTTCGGCAGGTCGTCGAGCGGGTGCGTGGGAGGGCGATCACCGCACGCAAGCTCCGGGTCGAGCCGGGCGTCAGCAGCCTCTACCAGCACGTCCCGTTCCGACAGGACACCTCCTATCTCGCCATCGGCGAGCGGACGAATGCGAACGGGTCGAAGGCATTCCGCGACGCCATGCTCGAGCAGCACTTCGACAACTGTGTCGAGATCGCTCGGTCGCAGACCCGGGATGGCTCACACCTGCTCGACCTGTGCGTCGATTACGTCGGGCGCGACGGCGTGGAGGACATGCGGGCGATCGCCAGCCGGTTCGCGACGGCCAGCACGCTGCCGATCGTGCTCGACTCGACCGAGTCGGCAGTCGTCGAGGCCGGGCTGGAGTGCCTGGGTGGCCGAAGCGTCATCAACTCCGTGAACTACGAAGACGGTGACGGGCCGCAGTCGCGGTTCGCGAAGACGACCAGGATCGCTGTCGAGCATGGGGCGGCCCTGATCGCGCTGACGATCGACGAGCAGGGTCAGGCCCGAACGCCGGAGCACAAGGTGGCGATCGCCGAACGTCTCATCGCCGACCTGACCGGCAACTGGGGTGTTCGCGAGTCCGACATCATCATCGACTGCTTGACCTTCACCATCGCGACCGGCCAGGAGGAGTCACGCGGCGACGGCATCGCGACGATCGAGGCGATCCGTGAGCTCAAACGCCGCCATCGCGACGTGCAGACCACGCTGGGGCTCTCCAACATCTCGTTTGGGCTCAACCCGGCGGCCCGTGCAGTCCTCAATTCGGCCTTCTTGCACGAATGCGTCAAGGCGGGGCTGGACTCGGCGATCGTGCACGCGGCCCGGATCCTGCCGATCGCGCGGATCCCGGAGGAGCAGTACCAGGTCGCTCTGGACCTGATCTACGACCGGCGACGTCCTGCAGACGGCGATCGGCCGGCGTACGACCCGCTGGCCCGGTTCCTCGAGCTGTTCGAGGGCGTTGACGCTTCTTCCGCGGCGCAGAGTCGGGCAGCAGAGCTCGCCGGGTTGCCGTTGTTCGAACGGCTGGAGCGGCGGATCGTCGACGGTGAGCGCAACGGGCTGACCGACGACCTCGACGAAGCGCTGACCCGACGGCCCGCGCTGGACATCGTCAACGACACCCTGCTCTCGGGGATGCGCACCGTCGGAGAGCTGTTCGGGTCCGGCCAGATGCAGCTGCCGTTCGTGCTGCAGAGCGCCGAGGTGATGAAGGCCGCCGTCGCGCACCTGGAACCGCACATGGAGCGGGTCGAAGGCGACGACAGCGGAAAAGGCACGATCGTGCTGGCCACGGTCAAAGGCGACGTCCACGACATCGGCAAGAACCTGGTCGACATCATCCTGTCGAACAACGGCTACACCGTCGTCAACCTCGGCATCAAGCAGCCGATCAGCACGATCATCGACGCGGCCGAGGAGTCCGCCGCCGACGCCATCGGCATGTCCGGGCTGCTGGTGAAGAGCACGGTCGTGATGAAGGAGAACCTGCAGGAGATGAACCAGCGCGGCCTAGCCGCCCGCTGGCCGGTGCTGCTCGGCGGTGCTGCCCTGACCCGGGCCTACGTCGAGGACGATCTTGCCTCGCTCTATGAAGGCGAGGTCCGCTACGCACGCGACGCATTCGAAGGCCTGCGGCTCATGGATGCCGTCGTCTCCGCGAAGCAGGACCCGAAGACGTCTCTGGCCGACGCACTGCCGGCACTGCGCAAGCGCCGCGTGTCGCGAGCATCGAAGGTGACCGAACCGGCGGCAGCCGGCGACCAGCGCTCCGACGTGGCCACGGACACTCCGGTGCCAACGCCCCCGTTCTGGGGCAGTCGGGTGGTTCGCGGGCTGCACCTGGCCGACTATGCGGCGTATCTCGACGAGCGGGCGACGTTTTTGGGCCAATGGGGGCTGCGCGGGACGCGAGGCGGCCCGTCCTACGAAGAGCTGGTCGAGACCGAGGGCCGGCCGCGGTTGCGGCTGTGGCTGGATCGCCTGCACACCGACGGCATCCTGGAAGCTGCCGTCGTCTACGGGTATTGGCCGGCGGTCTCGGATGGCAACGACCTGGTCGTCTTCGCGGCCGACGACCACGAGAAGGAGACCGCGCGGTTCACCTTCCCGCGCCAGCGCCGCGACCGGCGGCTGTGCCTGGCCGACTTCTTCCGTCCACGTGAGTCCGGTGAGCTGGACGTCGTGGCTTTCCACCTGGTGACGGTCGGGTCGAGGGTGGCAGAGGCGACGGCGAAGCTGTTCGCCGAGAACGCCTACCGCGACTACCTCGAGCTGCATGGGCTGTCGGTTCAGCTCACCGAGGCGCTGGCCGAGTTCTGGCACGCCCGGGTTCGTTCCGAGCTGGGCTTCGCCGGTGAGGACTCCGACGACCTGGCGGGCATCCTCGGGCAGGCCTATCGCGGGTCGCGGTACTCATTCGGCTACCCGGCGTGCCCGGACCTGGCCGACCGGGCGACCGTTGTGCGGCTGCTCGAACCCGAGCGGATCGGGGTCACCCTCTCCGAGGAGCTCCAGCTGCACCCCGAGCAGTCCACCGACGCGCTGGTCGTCCACCACCCCGAGGCCAAGTACTTCAACGCCACCTAGAGAGGCTGACGAGTAGCACCGAGGCGGTCCCGGCCCAATCGGCACGCTGCCGTGCTGCATAAATCGGCCGAAATCGGTCTCCGCAGTGACGCTCTGGCGTGCCAATCGCGACAGGAGACCGTGCCAATGGCGCTGCGAGACCCTCCCGGACAGGACCAGAGTCACAGCCCGGGTTCCTGCCTGGCAGCTCACGATGGCGAGCCCGGGACCTGCGGCACCGCGCCGGACCGTTGCCAAATCGCGACATGGCCATGACGTTGGGGTGACCAATACGCCTCAGCCGCGCATTACTGTCACAGCAACCGGCCGGGGTGCGCCCGCCCGGGACTCGACTGTGAGGTGGGAGATGCGAACCAGGAGCCAGTCGCGCAGGTTCGCCGTGATCTCGTCGCTGACCGCTGTCGGCTTGCTGCTCGCGGCATGCGGTGGCGACGACGGTGATGGCGGCGACGGCGGCGACGAGGGTGACACCGGTGCGGCGACAGGAGGCACGATGGTCTTCGGCGCCTCCGCGGATCCGGTCATCCTCGACGGCGCGCTCGTCAGCGACGGCGAGTCGACCCGGCCGATCAACCAGATTTTCGAAGGCCTGGTGACGACGGAGCCGGGCGGCACCGAGACCATTCCGGCGTTGGCCGAGTCGTGGGAGGCCAGCGAGGACGGCCTGGAGTGGACGTTCACCCTCCGCGAAGGCGTGACGTTCCACGACGGTGAGCCTTTCAATGCCGAGGCGGTCTGCTTCAACTTCGACCGCTGGTACAACTTCGCCGGCGTACTGCAGAGCCCGGCCGCGTCGTACTACTGGGGAACCGTGATGGGCGGCTTCGCCGCCAACGAGGACCCGACGCTCAGCGAGAGCCTTTACGTCGGCTGTGAAGCGTCCGATGAGCAGACCGCCGTCATCACCCTCAGTCGGCCGTCGTCGGCGTTCCTGTCGGCGCTAGCCATGCCCGCGTTCACGATGGCCAGCCCCAAGGCATTGCAAGACGGCGACGCCGACGCTGTCAGCGGGACCGGCGAGGCGCCCGTCTATGAAGGCACCTTCGGCTACGAGAACCCGATTGGCACCGGCCCGTTCCAGTTCGACACGTGGGAGCGAGGAACTCAGCTCACACTGACCAAGTACGACGACTACTGGGGCGAGCCGGCACAGCTCGACCAGCTGATCTTCACGGTGATCCCGGACGGCCCGGCCCGTCGCCAGGCCCTCGAGGCCGGTGACATCGACGGCTACGACCTGGTCGACCCGGCCGACGTCGATGCTCTCGAGGAAGCCGGCTTCACGATCCTGCGCCGGCCGGCGTTCAACGTGGGCTACATCGGCTTCCAGCAGAACGTAGCGCCGTTCGACAATCAGCAGATCCGCCAGGCGATCGCCCACGCGATCGACAAGGAGAAGCTGCTGCAGACCAACTACCCCGAGGGGTCTGAGGTCGCGACGCAATTCATGCCACCGGAACTGTTCGGGTGGGCCGAGGACGTTACGACCTATGACTACGACCCGGACCGGGCGAGGGAGCTCATCGCCGAGTCCGGCGTGACGGATCTGACCCTCCCGTTCTGGTACCCGACCGACGTCTCGCGGCCGTACATGCCGAACCCGCAGGCCAACTTCGAACTGATCAAGGCTGACCTGGAGGCGGTCGGTTTCACCATCGAGCCGAACACGGCGCCGTGGAATCCGCAGTACCTCGACGCCACGCAGACCGGTGGCACGCCGATGTTCCTGCTCGGGTGGACCGGCGACTTCGGTGACCCGGACAACTTCATCGGGACGTTCTTCCAGACCGTCAACCCGCAGTTCGGCAGCTTCGAGAACGAGGAGATCTTCGCCAAGCTCGACGAGGCGGAAGCAGAGACCGACCTGGAGCGGCGCACGGAGCTCTACCAGGAAGCCAACCGGCTGATCATGGACTTCCTGCCGGGCATCCCGTACGTCCACAACGAGCCGGCCGTCGCTTTCGCCGCAGGGGATCGAAGGGTTCGAACCGGGCCCACTTGACGAATGAGAGCTTTGCCCCGGTGACGGTGCCGAGTTCGTAGTCTGACGACGTGCTTCGGTTCGTCATCAGGCGGGTACTGCAACTCGTCCCGATCCTGTTCGGCCTGTCGTTGCTCCTGTTCGGCTGGCTGCGAGCGCTCCCGGGAGGGCCTGCCCAGGCCCTCCTGGGGGAGCGCGCGACGGCCGATCAGGTCGCCAGCATCGAGCGGCTGTACGGGCTGGACCAACCGTGGTACGTCCAATACGGGAAGTTCCTCGCCCGGGCAGTGACGTTCGACTTCGGTAACAGTGCCCGCACCCATCGGCCGGTCGTCGAAGAGATGGGCCGGACCTTTCCGGCCACGATCGAGCTGGCCATCGCGGCAATGATCTTTGCCGTCGGGGTCGGTGTGCCGCTCGGGTACTACGCGGCCCGCAAGTACGGCACCTGGCTAGACAACCTGACAGTGGTCGGCTCGTTGCTCGGGGTCGCCATCCCGGTGTTTTTCCTCGCCTACATCCTCAAATACCTGCTCGCCGTCCAGCTCGGCTGGTTTCCCACGAGCGGCCGACAGGACCCGCGCAGCGGCGCCGAGCACCCCACTGGTTTCTATGTCCTCGATGGCCTGATCACAGGCAATCCGGGGGCGTCGTGGGACGCGATTGTGCATCTCGTCCTGCCCGCGATCGCGCTCGGTTCGATTCCGCTGGCGATCATCGTCCGCATCACCCGGGCCAGCGTCCTCGACGTCGTGCACGAGGACTACGTCCGAACTGCCGAGGCGAAAGGTCTGCACGAACGAACGATCACCCGCCGGCATGTCCTGCGCAACGCCCTGCTCCCGGTGGTGACCGTGATCGGCCTGTCGGCTGGCCTGCTGCTATCGGGAGCGATCCTGACCGAGACCGTCTTCGCCTTCGACGGGGTCGGCCGGTTCGTCTACGAAGCGATCAGCAACCGGGACTATGCCGTGTTGCAGGGCTTTATCTTGATCATCGCAGCCATGTACGTGATCGTGAACCTCGTCGTCGACGTGTCGTACGGGTTGATCGACCCCAGGATTCGGGTCCAGTGACCGGCGAAGGAGGTGAACGCGTCCAATGAGTCTGGCCGAAGTCGAAGCTGCAACCGAGTCTTCCCAGGTAGGCGAGGAAGGCGGCACCCTGGGGCGAGACGCCTGGCGCCGCCTGCGCCGGGACCCGGTCGCCCTGGTCGGATTCGGGCTGATCGCGTTCTTCATCCTGGTTGCGATCTTCGCACCGCTGATCGCCCCGTTCGGCCCGAGTGACAATCCGGGTGCCGGCGTGGTCACGCCCACCACCATTCCGGGCCCGTCCGCCAAGCACTGGTTCGGGCTCGACGAGCTGGGCCGCGACGAGTACAGCCGGGTTATCTATGGCGCTCGGCAGTCACTGCTGGTCGGTGTGGTGGCGACGGCGCTAGGCATGATCGGCGGACTGACTCTCGGTGCGATCGCGGGAGCCTTTCCCGGCAAGGTCGACACCATCATCATGCGAATCGTCGACGTCATGCTCTCGATCCCGGGCCTGCTGATGGCGATCGCCATCGCCGCCATGCTCGGCCCGAGCTTGCTCTCGGTGATGATTGCCATCGCGATCATCAACGTGCCGATCTTCGCCCGGCTGCTGCGTGGTCAGATGCTCTCTCAGCGGGGAAGCGACTATGTCCTCGCCTCGACCGCCCTGGGCGTGCGCCGGCGGGCGATTGTGCTCGGCCACGTGCTGCCCAACTCGATGTCTCCCGTCATCGTCCAAGCGACCTTGACCTTGGCGACCGCGATCATCGAGGCCGCCGGTCTGTCATTCCTCGGTCTGGGCAGCGCTGATCCCGGGGTTCCCGAATGGGGCCGGATGCTCGCCAACACCCAGCGCTATCTCGCCAGCGCCCCACATCTCGCTTTCTTCCCCGGCGTCGCCATCGTGATCGCCGCGCTGGGCTTCACCTTGGTGGGTGAACGCCTGCGCGAGGCACTCGACCCGAAGTACCGACGATGACCATCGAGGAGCTGCAGACTGGCGCGCTGCTGGACGTGCGCGAGTTGGAGGTGGCATTCACCCGCAAGGGGCGTCGTGATGTGCGCGCCGTCGACGGCGTCTCGTTCACGGTCGACCGTGGAGAGACCGTGGGCTTGGTCGGCGAGTCAGGTAGCGGCAAGAGTGTGACGTCGCTCGCGATCATGGGCTTGCTCCCGGATCGAGGCGTTCGCATCGGCGGCCAGGTCTGGTTCGACGGCGACGACTTGCTCACCCTTCCCAAGGACCGGATGCGCGACATCCGTGGCCAGGACATCGCCATGGTCTTCCAAGATCCGATGTCCTCGCTCAACCCGGTCGTGCCGATCGGGATCCAGGTCACCGAGGTACTCACGCGTCACCAGGGCCTCAAGGGCGACACCGCAACGGCAGCGGCAGCCGACCTGTTGATTCGGGTCGGCATCCCAGACCCGAACCGGAGGCTCAAGGAGTATCCGCACCAGCTCTCCGGTGGCATGCGCCAGCGAGCGCTGATCGCCATGGCGCTGGCGTGCCGGCCCCGCGTGCTGATCGCCGACGAGCCAACGACCGCGCTCGACGTCACCATTCAGGCCCAGATTCTCGAGCTGCTCAAGGAATTGGTGCGCGACTCGGATGCTGCGTTGGTCATGATCACACACGATCTCGGCGTGATTGCCGGCCTGTGCGACACGGTTCACGTCATGTATTCGGGGCGGGTCGTAGAGTCGGCCGGACGGCGCGAGCTCTTTGCCGAACCTCGCCATCCCTACACCGGAGGGCTACTCGCGTCCGTGCCACGACTGGATTCGCCCCGTGGGGCTCCGCTACATCCCATCCCGGGGTCGCCGACCGACGTGCTGGCGTGGGCGCAGGGCTGCGCGTTCTCACCCCGGTGTGGCAATCGGATCGACCCGTGCACGGAGACTCCGCCGGTGCTCGAGCAGATCATGGACCGGTCGCTGCGCTGCTACAACCCGCTGACGGTCGACGAGGAGGTGCCAGCGTGAGTCCGACGGCACCTACGGAGGTGGAGGACCGGCCACCGGGCGAGTCCGACGACATCCTGCTCTCGGTGCGCGGGCTCGAAGTCTATTTCCCGATCCGGTCCGGAGTCGTCTTCGAGCGTCAAATCGGCGCGGTCAAGGCGGTTGACGGCGTCGACCTCGACGTGACGCGCGGTTCGACGATCGGTCTGGTCGGCGAATCGGGGTGCGGCAAGACAACCTTTGGCAGGGCGGTATTGCGGCTGGTCGAGCCGACCGGCGGCAGCGTCAGCTTCGACGGCATCGACGTGCACACGCTGGAAGGCGAGGATCTGCGGCGAATGCGCCGTCGAATGCAGATGATCTTCCAGGATCCGATGGCCAGCCTGGACCCCCGGCAGAGCATCGAGTCGGTCCTCACCGAGCCGCGGCGTGCACACGGCATGGACGAAGGGGAAACCCGCTCGGTCACCGAGCTGCTCGACCTGGTCGGGCTGCCGTCGTCGGCCGCGTGGCGGTACCCGCACGAGTTCTCCGGCGGCCAGCGTCAACGCATTGGTATCGCGCGTGCGATTGCGCTGGAACCGGATCTGATCATCGCTGACGAGCCGGTCTCCGCGCTGGACGTCTCTATCCAGGCACAGGTCGTCAACTTGCTGGAGGAGTTGCAGGACCGGCTGGGACTGACCTATGTGGTGATCGCGCACGACTTGGCCGTCGTTCGTCATATCGCCGATGTCGTCGCTGTGATGTATCTGGGCGGCATCGTGGAGCAGGCGCCGTCGGACACGCTGTACGCGCAGCCGTTCCACCCCTACACCAAGGCATTGATGTCAGCAGTTCCCATTCCGGACCCGCTGATCGAGGACACTCGGGTGCGAATCCTGCTGCCCGGCGATCTTCCGTCACCGGCGAACCCACCGCCGGGCTGCCGCTTCCACACCCGGTGTCCCTATCGGCAACCCACACGGTGCGACGACGAGCGCCCGGCGCTGCGCGAAATGGCACCTGGGCACACGGTGGCGTGTCATTGGGCCGAGGACATCGCGGCTGGCTCGATCACCCCAAAGGCCGAGGCCGTCGTCGAAGCCGCCGTGGACGAGGAACCGCCCGAGTCCGTGCCCGTACCCGGCGAACCGGACACGAGCACATTGGGCCCGCCGCCAGTGCCCTGAGCAGTCCGGCCGGCATCACGGCGCACGGGTGCGGAAGAGGCGATAGCGGCGGACATGGTCACTCCTACTCGGTCGTGATGGCGCGCAGCACGTCGAGCCGAGCTGCGCGATGTGCTGGCCACAGCGCGGCGAGCACGCCGACCAGGCCCGCCAGCAACACGAAGATCACCAACTGGACCCACGGCACGGCGAGCACTTCCAGCCCCTCGCCGGCTTGCGAGCGCTGCAACGCGATGCCGAACACGATCCCCAACCCGACCCCGAGGACGGCTCCGAGCACGGCAATCGCGATCGACTCGAGCCGGATCATGCGGCGTAGCTGTGGTCGGGACAGGCCAACGGCACGCAGCAGACCGATCTCCCGGGTGCGCTCGAGCACCGACAAGGCGAGCGTGTTGACGATGCCCAGCACCGCGATGATGATCGCCAACCCGAGCAGGGCGTATACCAGGAACAGCAGCTGGTTCACCTGAGCTCGCTGGTCCGCCTTGAAGCCCTCCTGGTCCTTGACCGCAATCAGTGGTACTTCCGCGGTGACCTCGTCGATGCCTTCGCGGACCGCGGCGAGATCGGTATCCGGCTCCGCTACGACGTACACGAGTGAATCGGCCGGGCGGATGCCTGCGGACTCCAGTGTGCCCAGCCCCACGGCCATGTCGTTGAACTGTTGGCCCTGTGGGTAGATGCCGGTCACCTGAAGCGACTGCTCTCCGGTAGGGAGGGCCATCGACAGCGGGTCGCCGACGGCCACCTGGTGTTCCTCGGCGTAGGTCTCCGACACGAGCACATCGCCAGATCCCAAGGTGAGCTCACCGTCGGTGACATCGAAGTTCACCGCCTGGGTGAACGCGGCCGGCTCGAAGGCGGCGACGAATACGTTGACTCCATCGACCTGCGCGCCGTTGTACCGGACCTGAGCTACCTCCGCGACACCATCGAGCTGGGAGATCTGTTCCGCGACGGCTGGCGAAAACGGCTGGCCGATCGGGTTGGACACGACGAACGCGGCATTGAGCCCATCGTCGAGGGCCTTGTCGATGCTCTTGTTCGCCGACTGGCCCAGGACTGCCATCGCAGCGACCAGGGCCAACCCGATCATCAGCGCGGATGCCGTTGCCGCCGTCCGCCGCGGGTTGCGCTGCGCGTTCTCGCGCGCGAGTCGACCGACCGTGCCGAAGAAGCGCGGGAAGCCGGCCGAGATCACCCGTACGATCGGCGGCCCGATCACCGGCGCGAGAAGAGCGACGCCGACGAAGACGGCGACTATCCCGGCGCCGATGAGCCAACCGGCCTGGGGAACGTCGAAGAACAGCCCGATGCCCATGCCGACCGCACCGGCCGCGGTGAGGACGCTGCCCAGCCCAGCGTGCCGTTTGCGAGACGACTGGGGGAGCGCGACGTCGTCACGCATGGCTGCGACCGGCGCCACCTTCGCCGCCCGCCGGGCGGGTACGTAGGCAGCGATCAGAGTGACGATCACTCCGACGGCATACGCAATCAGCACGGTGCGGGGGCGGAGCACCAAGCCCGCCCCGCCCAGATCGAGGCCGAACAACCCGAAGGCGAGTTTGAGCAACTGTGCGACTCCGAGACCGAGCAGGAGACCAAGTGTCGAGCCGACGACCGCGACCGCTAGAGCCTCGAGCAGTACCGACCGAGTGACCTGCCGCCGGCTCGCTCCCAATGCCCGGTACAGGGCCATTTCCTGGGTCCGCTGAGCAACCAGGATCGAGAACGTGTTCAAGATCAGGAAGATGCCGACGAGCAGCGCGACAGCGGCAAACACCAGCAGGAAGGTGTTGAAGAAACCGAGGGCTTCCTCGAGGCTCTCTGCAGTTTCGGCGGTGACCTCGTCCCCGGTCTTCGCCTCGACCCCTTCGGGAAGGACCTGCTCGATCCGGTCGCGAAGCGCTGCGATTTCGGAGTCATCACTCGCGGTGACCGCCATGCTGGTGTAGGCGTCTTCTCCGCCGAGAATGAGATCTTGCGCCGTCTCGGTGTCGAACAAGGCCAGCGTCGCGCCGGCGAGGCTGGCACCCCCGCCGAACTCTGCCGTGCCGACCATGGTCGCCGTGACCTGAGGCGGGTCACCTGGGGTGATCAGGGTGACGCTGTCACCTACTTGGTAGCCGCCCTGGTCGGCTGTCTTCACGTCGAGAACGACCTCACCGGCGTCCTGAGGCTCTTGGCCTTCGGCGAGTTGCAGCGGAACCGACCCGTCCTGCGCCGGGGCATCGGTCCAGTTGGTGCCGATCCCAGGCGGCCCATTGCCACCGACCACTCCGCCGTCAGCGGCGACGACGAACATCGACTGGGTGTCCACGAACCCGTCTACCTGGTCGACGCCGTCGACCGCTGCGACGTCGTCGAGCAGCGCCGGCTCGATGGTGCGAGCATCACCGCCGGTGAACTCGAGGTCTCCTGCGCCGCTTTGTGCGGGGCGCACCACAATGTCGGAGGTCGTCTCGGCGAATATCTCCTCGAAGGTCTGGTCGATGGTGTCGGTGAAGACGTACGACCCTGCGACGAATGCGACGCCGAGCACGATGGCGAACGCACTCATCGCAAGGCGAAGCTTGCGGGCGAGCAGGCTCTTGACGGTGGCGCGCAGCATGCTCAGGACACCCGGCCCACGGTGTCAAGTCCCTTCATGCGTTCCAGCACTCGCTCTGCCGTCGGCTCGGGCATTTCGTCGACGATCCGGCCGTCGGCGAGGAACAGCACGTGATCCGCATACGACGCCGCGTTCGGGTCGTGGGTCACCATCACGATCGTCTGGCCGAACTCGCTGACTGACCGACGGAGGAAGCCGAGGACCTCGGCGCCGGACCTGGAATCAAGATTGCCGGTGGGCTCGTCGGCGAAGACGATGTCCGGTCGACTGGCGAGCGCACGAGCACAGGCGACCCGTTGTTGTTGGCCCCCGGACAGTTCGCTGGGCTTGTGGCCGAGCCGGTCGCCCAACCCCACCGTCGACACCACCATGTCGAACCACTCCTGGTCGACCTTCTTGCCCGCGATATCGAGCGGCAGGGTGATGTTCTCCTGCGCAGTGAGTGTGGGCACCAGGTTGTAGGCCTGGAACACGAAGCCGATCTTGTCGCGCCGCAGGCGAGTGAGCTCGGCATCGTTGAGAGTGGTCAACTCGGTGTCGCCGACGAACACCTCGCCGGCTGTGGCCGAATCGAGCGCCGCCATGCAGTGCATGAGGGTCGACTTGCCGGACCCGGACGGGCCCATGATCGCCGTGTACCGGCCGCGCGCGAATGCGACGGACACGTCGCTCAGTGCGACGACCTTGGTGTCGCCTTCGCCGTACACCTTCCAGAGTCCGGCGGTGCGAGCCGCGGCGTGGTCGGAGTTCGCCGGGGCAGGGGTTGCTGCGGTCACTGAGACTCCTCGCTATGCGTCGTGTCAGTCCGACGCTACGGCGTCTGCCCTCGCTTCGGTTCGCCACTGCGGCCGGTTCGGCGTTCTGCTGATCTCGAGACAGGTATAACGGTCCGACCGGTACAGATGTCTCGAGATCACTTACGCCCATGGCTCTAGCACGCCTGGACGACTTCACTCCAGTCCGCGGCCGAGCGGGTGGTGCACCCAGATGTTCGGCTCGACGTATACGGCGTAGTCGTGTTCGACCGAGCACGTCACCGGAACCAGGGCTCCGGGAACGTGCACCGGTCCAGATGTATCGAACGGGAGCCCGGTCCACTCCTGCCATTGCTTCAGCGTGCCCGGAATGGTCATCGACGTCGGGGCGACATTGAGAATCCGACCGCCGGCGCGCACGTGCACGCGCAGCCAAGGATCAACTGGCAGACCATCGTCGCGAGTTTGACGTGCGTATGACGCCATCGGCTCGTCGGGATTCATCTTGGCGTTGGGCCGCACTGGTGCGACAAGGTCGGTGAAACCGAGCCGAGCGACGTTGCTGCACATGGCGCTCGAGCAGAGTTGCCGACAGTCCCGCACCCCGATGGTCGGGCTGGATCGTGATTTCGAGGGCGGACACCAGGTTCGGCGCGGAGCCGGAGGTGCGGGTCTGGTGGGCGGTCCGGATTGCCCAATCCCATCCGTCGGGAGGCAACGCCGTCCTCGGATCGCCGTCCCAAGCGAGCGGCACGCTGCACGATCGGGCAGCCGGCTCGCCTGCCGTCTATCGCCAACATGACGAAGTGGGAGTATGCGGTCGGAACATCGGCGTAGTAGAGGGTGCCGGTTTCGTCGTGGTACATGAACTCGGGCCATGCCTGGGGGAAATCGTAGAAAGATCGGAGCAAGGTCCGGCCGGGACCCGAGCGTGACGATCTCCACGACATGCATTGAAGCCCAGACCTGCTGGCTTGCGCGATAAGGTTTGTCGTGACCCGTATGGAATGGAGCGAGCCTTGTTCGCTCGCTGTACGTGTCAATGCCGTCGATAGGAAGCAGCCGCCGATGTCGCTCACCATGGGAACCGGACCGTTCGGACACGAGCCGCAGGGGGTATCGAGCCCGGATCTGCCCCGCAAGGAATGGCGGTACCTGGAGCCGTCGCCCAGGCGGATCAGAGGCATCATCGGCGACGAAGTCGTGGTCGACTCCGGCCAGCCGATGCTGTTCTTCGAACACGGCCAGCTACCGCGGTACTACTTTCCTCGAGACGACGTCCGGACCGAGCTGCTGACTCCGAATGGACATACGAAGTTCACCGAGGGCAAGGGAACTGCCCACTTCTTCGACCTGGTCGTCGGCGGTGGTCGCCGCATCAAGAGAGCGGGCTGGACCTATGAATCCGGCGGTGAGACGGTTCCCGACCTGAGCCCATACATCACGTTCTACTGGCGGACCATGGATAGGTGGCTAGAAGAGGACATGCAAGCACTTGCACACGCCCGCGACCCCTATCACCGGGTCGACGCCGTGCAGAGCTCCCGGCATGTCCGTGTCATGCTCGATGGCGAGGTGTTGGCCGAGACAAGTCGGCCGGTGGTGATCTTCGAGACAGGCCTTCCAGC
Source organism: uncultured Actinomycetota bacterium (assembly GCA_963831385.1). Lineage (GTDB taxonomy): Bacteria > Actinomycetota > Actinomycetes > Jiangellales > Jiangellaceae > JACVRX01. The sequence goes on along the minus strand of CAWHPW010000011.1, from coordinate 227,588 downwards.
GAGGTGGTACATGCCGCGCGAGGACGTCCAGGTCGAGCTCGAGCCAAGTGAGATGCAGACCGTCTGCGCCTACAAGGGCTACGCGTCGTACTTCTCGGCCCGGACCGCGGGCGGGCTGAAGGAGAACTTCGTCTGGACCTATCGGGAGCCGCGCCGTGATGCCGAACCAGTGCGGGATCTGGTCTGCTTCTTCAACGAGCAAACGGACGTCGAGGTCGGCGGGGTCGTCGAGGAGCGCCCGGGTGGGCCATGGGCAGACCCGAATTGGTGGCGCGGCGCCGCAATGGCTTTCGAGCGAGCGCTCTAGCCGGGCTGTGTCACACGTCGACCGGTGTCGTCCGCGGCGAGGGCGCCTCGTCCACGGCGGCCAGTTCGGGCGCCGGTTCGGTCGGGGGAAGCGGCGGGGGAGTGCCTCCGAACGCCGGGCACAACTCCTGGTGGGCACACCAAGAGCACATCGGACCTGGACTAGGACGCCAGTCGCCGGTGCGCCCGGCGCGCTCGATGGCCCGCCAGAGGGCCGCGAGCTTGCGCTCGGTGGCCGCCAGGTCAGCTTCGTCGGGCTGGTAGCGCAGCACCTCGCCGCTGCCCAGATAGATCAGTTGCAGGAGGCGGGGCACCTGTTCGTAGATCCGCCAGAGCACCAGTGCGTAGAACCGCATCTGGAACATCGCGCGCTGTTCGAACCCCGCCGGCGGGGCGTTGCCGGTCTTGTAGTCGACAACTCGCAGCTCGCCCGAGCCGGCAGCGCGATCTAGGCGGTCGACGTAACCGCGCAAGTGCAGCCCTGAGTCCAGCGTCGTCTCGACGTAGAGCTCCCTGTCGGCGGGCTCGAGCCGGCGTGGATCTTCCAGACGGAAGTACCGCGTCACCAGATCTTCGGCTCCAACGAGCCACTCGGCCAGGGCAGCCTTGTTCTCCGCGGAGAACAACGTGGCGACTTCGGGCTCTTTCTCGAGCAACAGTTCCCACTGCGGTCCGACCAGCGCTCGAGCCTGCTCCGGCGTGCGTTGCTCGGCCGGCAGATCGAACAGTCGCTCCAGCACCGCGTGCACGAGTGTTCCCCGAGTCGCGGCGTGGCTCGGCGGCTCCGGTAACCGGTCGATGGTCCGGAACCGGAAGAGCAGCGGGCAGGTCATGAAGTCGGCGGCGCGGGACGGCGAAAGCGACGGGCCGGAGACAGCGACCGCGGCCGCGCCACCCTGGCCAGCGGTAGCGCCGTCCTCGGCCGGTTCGGGTACCGGCCCGGCGATGGGTGCTGCCGCCAAGGTGCTCATGCTGGCGACTGTAGGTGAGCCGACCGACATTGCGGTTCCGACACACACGTCGCGCCGGAGCAACGAGGAGCCCGAGCGAGGAACGAGCGAGGGTCCGAGTGCGACCAATCGACCGGAGCAACGAGGAGCCCGGAGCGACGAGGATGACGAGCCAGGAGTCCGAGTGCGACCCCTCGAGTGGCTTAGCCTGGCTGATGTGAGCAACGGTGGGGACCGGCGGATGTCGATGGGCAAGATCGCCGGAATCCCGGTACACATCAGCCCAACGTGGTTCCTCGTCGCTGCGGTCATCACCGTGGCCTTTGCCCCCATCGTCAGGCGACAGCTACCCGAATTCGGATCGGGGGCGTATGCCATCGCCTTGACGTTCGCAGTGCTCCTCTACCTATCGGTCCTGCTTCACGAGATCAGTCATGCGCTGACCGCTCGCGCGCTGGGCCTGCCGGTCCGCGGCATCACCTTGCACTTCCTGGGCGGCTACACCGAGATCGAACGGAACGCGCCGACTCCCGGGCGTGATCTCGTAGTGTCGGTCGCCGGACCGCTGGTTTCGCTGGCGGCCGCCGGATTGGCGTATGCCGCGTCCAGGCCGGTGGACCAGCCAGTCGCCCAGTTCCTGTTGCTCGAGCTCGCGGGCGCCAACTTGCTCGTGGGTGTCTTCAACCTGTTGCCCGCGCTGCCACTCGACGGCGGACACATCTTGCGTGCCGCCGTCTGGCGTGTGACGGGAAGGGAGCACACCGGCACCGTGGTCGCCGCCCGGGCCGGACAGGTGCTCGCCGTCCTGGTCGTGCTCGTGCCATTCATCCTCACCGGCGGCAGGCCGTCGTTCGTCGGAGTCATCTGGTCGGGCCTGGTGGCTGTGCTGCTGTGGACTGGTGCGGCCCAGGCGCTCGCGGTGGGGCGGGTACGCAGCCGATTGCCTCGCCTCGACCTCGAGCAGATGACCCGACGGGCCGCTCCAGTAGCACCGGATGTTCCACTCGCCGAGGCCTTGCGCCAAGCTCAGGGCCGAGGTGTGCGCGCGCTCGTCGTGGTCGACTCGTCGGGCCGACCGACGGGCCTGGTGAGCGAGGCGTCGGTCGTGGCGACCCCAACCGATCGCCGGCCGTGGATTCCCGTCGGCCAGGTGGCGCGCTCGCTGCAGGCCGGGCTGGTACTCCCCGTCGACATCGACGGGGAGGAGCTGCTGCGCCGGATGCAGGAAACGCCGGCCTCGGAGTACCTCGTCCTCGATCGCGACGGCGGCATCTACGGAGTGCTCGCGACCGTGGACGTCGACGACACACTCGCCAAGGCCTGAGCGCTCTAACCTGCATGCCGTGACCGATCGGAGCGAGGTTCCCGCGCGCCGCACCGGGCCGATGAGATCCGGCGAGCAGGTGCAGCTGACCGACCCGAAGGGCCGGCACCACACCATCACGCTCGAGCCCGGCAAGGAGTTCCACACTCACCAGGGGTCCTTCCCGCACGATGCGTTGATCGGCGCATCAGAGGGCACGGTCGTGACGTCGACCGGAGGCATCGCCTACCTCGCCTTGCGGCCGTTGCTGGCCGACTACGTCCTGTCGATGCCCAGGGGCGCCGCCGTCGTGTACCCGAAGGATGCTGCGCAGATCGTCGCGATGGCCGACGTCTTCCCGGGTGCGCGGGTGATCGAAGCCGGTGTGGGCTCGGGCGCACTCACCATGTCGTTGTTGCGGGCGGTCGGCCTGAGTGGGCGGGTGCATTCGTACGAGCGCCGCTCTGATTTCGCCCGGATCGCCGTTGCCAACGTCGAGCGCTTCTTTGGCGAGCCGCATCCGGCCTGGCGCCTGGTGGTGGGTGACCTCGTCGAGTCGTTGGACGAGGACGCGCCGGCCGACCGGGTCGTCCTGGACATGCTGGCGCCCTGGGAGTGCGTTGACGCTATCGCGGACGTGTTGGTAGCCGGCGGGGTGCTCTGTTGTTATGTCGCGACGACTACTCAACTGGCCCGCACTGTCGAGACGATCCGCGCGCACGGCGGGTTCACCGAACCGGCGTCCTGGGAGTCGATGATCCGGACCTGGCATGTGGAGGGCCTTGCCGTGCGGCCAGATCATCGGATGATCGGGCATACGGGGTTCCTGGTGACTTCCCGGCGGTTGGCACCTGGGACGGTCGCCCCCGCGCGCCGGCGCCGGCCGGCGCCGGCCGCTCAGGACTGAGGGAAAGAAGAGTCTGGTCAACCCGGCCACCGCAGGTAGGGTCGAGACAAGACGACGCTCCGCAGGGGGTGAGGACCGTGCCGACCCATGACGGCAGCACTGACCGCCCGCGTCGCGACGCTGCGCGCGAATCCAGCGACCACTCGGCTCAGATCTCCTTCCTGGAGCAGGAGGTGGCCGCGTTGCGACGGCGGCTGGCCGACTCACCACGGCAGACCCGGGTGCTCGAGGACCGGCTGGCCGACACCGAGGCCCAGCTCGCCACAGTCACCTCCCAGAACGACCGGCTGGCGGCGACGTTGCGAGAGGCCCGAGACCAGATCGTGGCCCTCAAGGAGGAGATCGACCGCCTCGCCCAGCCACCGGCTGGGTTCGGGATCTACCTGTCGCGCTACGAGGACGGCACGGTCGATGTCTTCACCGGCGGCCGGAAGCTCCGCGTGGCGGTCAGTCCGGACGTCGAGACCGACGAACTCCGAGCGGGTCAGGAGGTCATGCTCAACGAGGCGCTCAACGTCGTGCGAGCGATGGAGTACGAGCGCATCGGCGAGATCGTCATGCTCAAGGAGGTGCTGGCCGACGGCGATCGGGCGCTGGTGATCGGCCACACCGACGACGAGCGCGTCGTCCGTATCGCCACCCCGCTCAAGGACTCGGTCATGCGGGCCGGCGATTCGTTGCTCATGGAACCCAGGTCGGGCTTCGTCTACGAACGAATTCCCAAGAGCGAAGTCGAGGAGCTCATCCTCGAAGAGGTCCCCGATATCGACTACGCCGACATCGGCGGACTCTCACGCCAGATCGAACAGATCCGGGACGCCATCGAGCTGCCGTACCTGCACGCCGACCTGTTCCGGGAGCATCAGCTCCGGCCACCCAAGGGCGTGCTGCTCTACGGACCTCCCGGCTGCGGCAAGACGCTGATCGCCAAGGCCGTCGCGAACTCGCTGGCGAAGAAGGTCGCGGCGCGCACCGGAAAGCGCGAGGAGAAGTCCTACTTCCTCAACATCAAGGGTCCGGAACTGCTGAACAAGTACGTAGGCGAGACCGAGCGGCACATCCGGCTGGTGTTCCAGCGAGCCCGGGAGAAGGCCGGGGAGGGAACTCCCGTCATCGTCTTCTTCGACGAGATGGACTCGCTGTTCCGCACCCGCGGATCGGGCGTCTCCAGTGACGTGGAGAACACCATCGTGCCGCAGCTGCTCTCCGAGATCGATGGCGTCGAGAGCCTCGAGAACGTGATCGTGATCGGCGCCTCCAACCGCGAGGACATGATCGATCCGGCGATCCTGCGACCCGGCCGGCTGGACGTGAAGATCAAGATCGAACGCCCCGACGCCGAGGCCGCCCGCGACATCTTCAGCAAGTACCTGACGGCTGATCTGCCGCTCAACGCCGACGACCTGCGGGAGAACCAACGGTCTGCGGATGCCACTGTCGAGGGAATGATCCAGCGGGCTGTGGAGCGAATGTACTCCGAGATCGAGGAGAACAGGTTCCTCGAGGTCACCTACGCCAACGGCGACAAGGAAGTCCTCTACTTCCGCGACTTCAACTCCGGCGCGATGATCCAGAACATCGTCGACCGGGCCAAGAAGATGGCGATCAAGGACTTTCTCGAAACCGGCGTCAAAGGCATCCGGGTCCAGCACGTGCTCACCGCCTGCCTGGACGAGTTCAAGGAGAACGAAGACCTGCCCAACACCACCAACCCGGACGACTGGGCCCGAATCTCCGGCAAGAAGGGCGAGCGCATCGTCTTCATCCGGACGCTGGTGTCGGGCAAGGAAGGTGTTCAGGCCGGCCGGTCGATCGACACCGTCGCCAACACCGGCCAGTACCTGTAGCGCGCCCACAGGATGCCAGATCACACGGTCAGCCGATGACGGGCGCCGTCGATCCAATCCGGTGGGGAATCGTGTCGACCGGCGGTATCGCGCGCACGATGGCCGGTGAACTCAGCCTGGTGGAGGACGCCCGGCTCACCGCCGTCAGCTCGCGCTCCGCGCAGCGTGCGCAGGCGTTCGCCGCCGAGTTCGGCGTCGAGCGTGTCTACGATTCCGTCGACGAGCTCCTCACCGACGACGCGGTCGACATCGTGTACGTCGCCACCCCACACGCGCAGCATGCGCCGATCGTCGGTGCAGCTCTCGACATCGGGCGGGCGGTTCTCTGCGAGAAGGTATTCACTACATCGCTCAGCGACACCGAGCAGCTCGTGCAGCGTGCCCGCGATCGGCGGATCTTCTGCATGGAGGCGATGTGGACTCGGTTCACTCCGTTGGTCGCCAGAACGCGTCAGATCATCGCTGACGGAGGCATCGGGGAGGTGCGCACCGTCGTGGCGGATCTGGGTTTCGTCGCTCCGCGCGATCCCCGGCATCGGCTGTGGGACCCGGTGCTCGGCGGGGGAGCAATGCTCGACCTCGGCGTCTATCCGGTCGCGTTCGCGCAGATGGTGTTGGGGGAGCCCGAAAAGGTGGCGGCACACGGTTCCCTAAGCCCGGAGGGTGTCGACGCGGAAGCCGGCCTGTTGTTGGGCTGGGACGGCGGGGCCCACGCTTTGCTCGATATATCACTCCTGGCCCATTCTGCGGGCGCGGCCACGGTGATCGGCACGAGGGGACGGCTGACCCTATCGCCGCGGTTCCACCATCCGACCCGGCTGGTACACACCGGCGTTGACGGCTCCGTGCAGGTCCATGAGCGAGAACACGAGGGCAGGGGGTACGTGCCGATGCTTCGGGCCGTTCAGGAATGTCTGCGAGACGGTCGGACCGAGAGCGAGGTCATGCCACTCGGCGACACGGTGGCGGTCATGCGCGTTCTCGACCGCGCGTTGCGCCAGCTCGGGGTGCATTACCCGCCGCCGGCCCCGGTGCCATGACCTGCCGCTGGCCATGCCGGTCGGATCGACGGCTTAGGCTCGTCGCATGAGCGCCCGCCGCATCGTCGGGATCGAGACCGAGTACGGCATTGCGGTGCCGGGCAACCCGGCCGCGAACTCGATGCTGACGTCGTCGCAGGTAGTCAACGCCTATGCGGCGGCAACGGCACGGGCACGGCGGGCCCGGTGGGACTTCGAGGAGGAGAGCCCGCTGCGCGACGCCCGCGGCTTCGAACTGTCTCGAGAGGGCGCTGATCCGAGCCAGCTCACTGACGAAGAAGTCGGGCTCGCCAATGTCATCCTCACCAACGGCGCGCGACTGTACGTCGACCACGCCCATCCGGAGTACTCCTCACCAGAGGTCACCTCTCCGCTCGACGCCGTGCTCTGGGACAAGGCCGGCGAGATGGTGATGGCGGAGGCCGCTCGGCTCGCCGCGGCGGCGCCCGGGTCGTCACCTATCCAGCTCTACAAGAACAATGTCGACAACAAGGGCGCCTCGTACGGGTGCCACGAGAACTACCTGATGAGCCGCCAGACACCGTTTGCCGACATCGTGCGCCACCTGACGCCGTTCTTCGTGTCCCGGCAGGTCGTCTGCGGTGCGGGCCGAGTGGGGCTGGGTCAGGACGGCACCCGACACGGGTTCCAGATCTCCCAGCGGGCCGACTATTTCGAAGTGGAGGTCGGCCTCGAGACGACACTCAAACGGCCCATCATCAACACCCGGGACGAACCGCATGCCGATCCCGAGCGGTACCGTCGCCTGCATGTGATCATCGGCGACGCGAACCTGTCTGAGGTGTCGACCTACCTCAAACTCGGCACGACGTCGCTGGTCCTGGCCATGGTCGAGGAGGGGTTCCTCGCCGTCGACCTGTCGGTGGAGCGGCCGGTCACGTCGTTGCACGAGGTCTCCCACGACACCTCGCTCAAGCAACTGATGACGCTCAAGGACGGCCGCCAGCTCACCGCGGTGCAGTTACAGATGGAGTACGCGGAGCAGGCACGCAAGTTCGTCGAGAACAGATACGGCGCCGATGTCGACGCCGTCACCGCCGATGTGCTCGAACGGTGGGAGTCCGTCCTGACTCGGCTGGAAGCCGATCCGTTGTCGTTATCGGCTGAGCTGGACTGGGTGGCCAAGCTCGCCCTCCTCGAGTCCTACCGCGAGCGGGATGGGCTGGAATGGTCGCATCCGAAACTCCACTTGGTCGATCTGCAGTACTCAGACGTCCGCCCAGCTCGGGGCCTATACCACCGGTTGGTGTCGCTGGGCCGGATGCAGCGGTTGCTCCACGACGACGAGGTGGCCCGCGCCGTGCACGAACCACCAGAGGACACCCGCGCGTACTTCCGGGGTCGCTGTCTGGCCAAATACGCCCCGCACGTGGCCGCCGCGTCCTGGGATTCGGTGATCTTCGACCTGCCCGGCCGGGATGCACTCCAACGGGTGCCGACTCTCGAGCCGCTTCGCGGCACCAAAGCCCATGTCGGCGAGCTGCTGGACCGCTGCCGAAGCGCTGAGGAGCTGGTACAGGCCCTGTCCGGCGGATGATCCACTGGCGGTGCCCGTTGGCCGACGACGGCGGCATTTGTGCTCTCAGCGCAAAGGGCCGTGCTCCGACAACCCAGCGTCCCATCCGCTAGGTAGGGTCGTCGCAGGACGACCGCAGTCTCGTCGGAGGTGGCTCATGGCACGCGATACAGGCGGGCAGCAGCGCAAGCAGCCCCGCCGCTCCGAGGATGTCGACGTCGACGAGGCCGCAGAGGAGACCGAGGAACTCAAAGAGCGCCAGGACAAACTCGCCGATGACGTCGATGCGATTCTCGACGAGATCGACGAAGTGCTCGAGGAGAATGCCGAGGACTTCGTTCGAGGATTCGTACAGAAGGGCGGGGAGTAGAACCCTATGCCGTATCCAGGCGAGCCGGTCGGACGGCTCCCGAGTTCCTTTCTGACCCCAGGCACAGCATCGTTCACCGACTTCTTGAGCCGGCAGGCCCCGGAGCTGCTGCCCGGCCGCGGCCCCGCCGGCGGGTCGAATCTCGCGGACCAGACCCCGCACGGCACGACAATCGTGGCGACGACTTATCCCGACGGCGTGGTGATGGCCGGCGACCGGCGCTCGACCATGGGCAACATCATCGCCCAGCGCGACGTCGAGAAGGTCTTCTCGGCCGACGAGTACTCCTGCATTGGTATCGCCGGCGCGGCCGGCGTAGCTGTCGAGATGGTGCGGCTGTTTCAGCTCGAGCTCGAGCACTACGAGAAGATCGAGGGCATCGTCTTGTCCCTCGACGGCAAGGCCAACCGGCTGTCGCACATGATCAGGGGAAACCTGGGGCTGGCTCTGCAGGGCCTGGCCGTGCTGCCGCTGTTCGCGGGTTTCGACCTCGACCTGGGCACTGGCCGGATCTTCTCCTATGACGTCACCGGAGGGCGCTCCGAGGAGCACATGTACTACTCGGTGGGGTCCGGCTCACTGTTCGCTCGCGGCGCATTGAAGAAGCTGTTCCGGCCCGACCTGAGCGTGGCCGACGCAACCATCGTGTGCATTCAAGCTCTCTACGACGCTGCGGACGACGATTCCGCTACCGGCGGGCCGGATCTTTCCCGGGGGATCTTCCCGGTGGTTGCAGTCGTCGATGCACACGGATATCGGCGGCTGGCCGAGAGCGCCGTCGGGGAGGTCGTCGAGACCGTTCTCGATGCGCGCAGCGTGCGCCCAGACGGCCCGCAAGCTCCCCTGCAGTGAACGCACGGCCGAGAGGACGCCAGCGGTGACGATGCAGTTCGGATACGTATCGCCTGAGCAGCTGATGAAAGATCGGGCCGACTACGCCCGCAAGGGCATCGCCCGCGGCCGATCGGTCGTCGTCATCCAGTACCCCGGCGGAATCCTGTTCGCTGCCGAGACCCCGTCCCGGTCGCTACACAAGATCAGTGAGATCTACGACCGGATCGCGTTCGCGGCTGTCGGCAAGTACAACGAGTTCGAGAACCTGCGGGTTGCCGGGGTGCGGATGGCCGACCTGCGCGGCTACGCGTTCGACCGAGCGGACGTCACCGGGCGGGGGCTGGCCAACGTCTACGCCCAGACCCTGGGCACGATCTTCACCACCGAGCCCAAGCCGTACGAGGTCGAGATCGTGGTGGCCGAGGTCGGCCGCACAGTCGCCGACGACCAGGTGTACCGCTTGACCTACGACGGCTCGGTGGCGCAGGAACAGCAGTTCGCGGTCATGGGCGGCTCGGCCGAGCAGATCACCCGATACGTCGCCGAGAACTATCGTGACGATCTGACCCTGCAGGAGGCATTGCGGCTGGCGGTCGAGGCGCTTGGCCGAGACAGCGGTGACGACGAGACTCGCACGTTGACCTCAGACGCCCTGGAGGTCGCGATTCTCGATCGCGACCGGCCGCGTCGTCGGTTCCGCCGCATCGTCAGTCCGGAGCTGGACGAACTGCTGAGCGTGCCCGATGAGCCCCCGGCAGCGAGCACGTAGTCTGGCCGGGTGGACCGCCGTATCTTCGGACTCGAGAACGAGTACGGCGTTACCTGCACCTTCCGCGGTCAACGGCGGCTTTCCCCAGACGAGGTGGCGCGGTACCTGTTTCGCCGCGTAGTGACCTGGGGCCGAAGCAGCAACGTCTTCCTTTCCAACGGAGCTCGGCTCTACCTGGACGTCGGCAGCCATCCCGAATACGCCACGCCGGAGTGTGACTCGATCATCGACCTCGTCACCCACGACAAGGCGGGAGAGCGGGTGCTGGAGGGGCTGCTGGTCGATGCCGAGAAGCGGCTGCGCGAGGAGGGCATCGCGGGCGATGTGTACCTGTTCAAGAACAACACCGATTCAGCCGGCAACTCCTACGGCTGCCACGAGAACTACCTGGTGGGACGACACGGTGAGTTCTCCCGGCTGGCCGACGTGCTGATCCCGTTCTTGGTCACGCGTCAGATCATCTGCGGCGCGGGGAAGGTCCTGCAGACCCCGCGCGGGGCGGTCTACGCGGTGAGTCAACGCGCCGAGCACATTTGGGAAGGCGTGTCGAGCGCCACTACGCGCAGCCGTCCGATCATCAACACCCGCGACGAACCGCACGCCGATGCCGAGCGGTACCGCCGGCTGCACGTGATCGTCGGCGACTCGAACATGAACGAGGCGACCACCCTGCTCAAGGTGGGCAGCACCGACCTGGTGCTGCGGATGGTCGAGACCGGAGCGAACCTGCGCGACCTCGGCCTGGAGAACCCCATCCGGGCCATTCGAGAGATCAGCCACGACGTGACCGGCCGGCGTAAGGTTCGGCTCGCCAACGGGCGAGAGGCGTCGGCCCTGGAGATCCAGGAGGAGTACTTCACCAAGGCCCGCGACTTCGTCGACCGCCGTGATCTGGGCACGCCAACGGTGCAACGGGTTCTGGAGCTGTGGGAGCGCACCCTCAAGGCCGTCGACTCCGGTGACCTGGCGTTAGTCGAGCGCGAGATCGACTGGGTGACCAAATTCCGGCTCATCGAGCAGTACCGCGACCGGCATGGTCTGTCGTTGACCCATCCCCGGATTGCTCAGCTCGATCTCTCTTACCACGACATCCACCGCGGCCGCGGGGTCTACTACCTGCTCGAACGACGCGGCGCCGTCAGCCGGGTATGCCGCGACATCGAGATCTTCGAGGCCAAGTCAGTGCCGCCGCAGACGACCAGGGCCCGGCTGCGCGGTGAGTTCATCCGACGAGCCCAGGAGCGCCGGCGTGATTTCACCGTCGACTGGGTACACCTGAAGCTGAACGACCAGGCTCAACGGACCGTATTGTGCAAGGACCCGTTCCGAGCCGTCGACGAGCGGGTCGAGAAGCTCATCGCCAGCATGTGACCTCTTCGGGAACTCTCAGGTCGCTGTTCTAGGGTGGAGGACTTCGCGTCCTCTAGGGCGCCCCAGCCACCCGACCCCGAAGGACGCAGCACCGTGCCCAGACCCACGGCCCTGGCCGGCCTGTTACTGGCCGCCTCCGTCGCAATCGCCGGGTGCGGCTCGGACTCGGAACCCGAGGCCGCCGAACCCACCACCTCGACCGACAGCGGGATCGCGGTAACCGGTGAGGCCGGAGCCAAGCCCGAGCTCGAGGTCCCCACTGGCGATCCGCCGACCGATCTGGTCGTCGACGTGCTCTCCGAGGGGGAGGGCCGTGAGGTCGCAGCAGGTGACTACCTAGTGGCGGACTACCTCGGCCAGACCTGGGCGCCCAGTGACGAAGGCGCCGCGAACGTCTTCGACAACTCATACGACAGGGGCAGCCCAGCCGGTTTCCCCATCGGCGAAGGCTCTGTCATCCCCGGCTGGGACGAGGGGCTGGTCGGTCAGAATGCCGGCTCTCGGGTCCTGCTGGTCATACCTCCGGACAAGGCATACGGCGACACGCCGCCCGAGGGCTCACCGATCGAAGCCGGCTCCACGTTGGTGTTCGTCGTCGACATCGTCGACTCCTATGGCGACGACGCGGCGATCTCGGGTGCCCCCGTCGCAGACCTGCCCGCCGACTTGCCGACTGTCACCGGCGACGGCGTCGACGCGCCGACGGTCGAGTTCCCAGCGTCGGCGACGCCGGTCGAGACGTCGACGACCAATGTCCTGGTCGCCGGTGACGGTGCCGATCTCGGCGAGTCGCTGGTGGTCAAGGTCGTGCAGGCCTCGTACGCGACCAAGGAGACCCAGTTCTCCTCCTGGGACGACGGGGCCAGCCCGATCGTCGTCACGCCGGATCAGCTGCCTGGCCTCACCGAGGCGCTGGAGGGTCACAAGGTCGGAACCCGCGTTCTGGTCCGTATCGCGGCGGCCGACAACGTGACCGAACAGGCACCGCAAGGCGAGCCGATTGCCATCGTCATCGACATCATCGGCACCGCCTGAGATCAGGCGTCGCCTTCGAGATCGGCCATCCAGCAGGAATAACCACGGCGACGCCGCCCAATTGCCCAGGCGGAGGTCGCTCCCGCAGCGTTTGTTCCTGTTGGTTCGCCGATCATGAACCTGACCCACGGTGGTTGTCCACAGGCTGGCCCTCGGCCCTTTGAGCCAGACCGAGCCGTCGCCATGATTCTGCGATGTGACGGTCGTGCAGGCACTGTGGTCGATGGGCGGATTAGCGCGGGCGAGCCAGTTAGGCAATGTCGTCACCCAGTACGCCCTGCAACGGGCGCTCGACCAAGGGACCGTTATCCGTCCGTCGCGCGGCCTGTATTGCCTGCCAGAACGGCTGAGCCGAGCACGAGTCCACGCTCTCAGGGGCGTCGTCTCGCACCTGAGTGCGGCCGAGATCTGGGAGCTGGGCGTACTGACGGCTCCGACGATGCTTCACGTCACGGTTCGTCGCCACCGAAGTCGCGTCGATTGTCCGGACGACGTCGACCTTCATTATGCGGACTTGCAGCCGGACGAGATCCGGGCAGAGGTCACGACGGTCTTGCGAACGGTTCTCGACTGCGCGAAGACATGCCAGTTCCCCCAGGCGCTCGCGATCGCCGATACGGCCTTGCGGGTCGGACACATCACCAAACAGGAGCTAGTTGACGCCGCAAGTGCGCTGCGTGGCAAGGGATCAGCGCGGGCGCGGCGAGTCGCCAAACACGCCGATTCGCGTGCCATGTCTCCAGCCGAATCAGCGCTGCGCGGGATTCTGATCGAGGGCAACATCACCGTGTTCGAGCCACAGTTCCGGGCAACTCGAAACGGTCGTTGGATCGCGACTGTCGATCTGGGAGACCCAGCCACCGGCATCATGCTCGAGGCGGACAGCTTCTTCTGGCACGGCCAGCGGTCCGGTCTGGAGCGAGACGCCCGCCGCTACAACGAGCTCGTGGTTGCCGGGTATCTGGTGCTCCGATTCACCTGGGAGCACATTGTCGGAGACCCCGAGTGGGTGCTGTCAATGGTGCTGCAGCTGCTGGCTCAGCGTGGAAGATCGGCCAACCAACAGGAACATCGGCTTGCGGCATAGGCATCGGCCCAGGTGACAAAGTCCGGCCTGCCCGTTGTTCCTGTCGATTGGACGATCTTCGCTGTTCACGTTGCGTCAAGTAGGGCAGCGGCGTGCCGGCCGGCGGCTGCGGCGGCCAGGAAATACGCCGGATCCTCATCGAGGCCCCGTCCCATGGTGGAGAGCTGAACCGGTGACGAGCGGAGTGCGTCGAGCAGCCCGTCGACAGCGACGGTGACGATCCGGTGCCGGGCCAGCAGGATCAACTGGTCGACAACCCGAGCGGCAAGCTCGCCCTCCAGCGTGGGCACCACGACGTCAGCGGGCACGAGAGCGACCCGGCCGTAGGCCGTCAGGCTGTGGTGGGAGATGCCATGGTGACGTTCGCGACGGTCCGCACCGCTGATTCGCAACGACGCAACACACCGTCCGCCCAGCACGGCCGTGGCGTTGACCGCCTCCCCGCATGCGACACCGGAGAAACCCCAGCGGGTGCCGCTGCCCAGGTTGCCTGGGCCCTGTGTCACGACGGCGACCTCTGCGTCGTAGACATGCCGCGCCGCCAGCAGCCCGGTGTGCAGGGTCACAGCCTCGGCATCGCCGCCGTAGGCCTGGCCCACTGTGACCACGCAGGACAGCCAGCCGGCGCCGCGCAGCTGCGCGACCGACCTGCTGTACCAGAGCGGCAGTGCGCCGCCGTCGGTCATGACGTACGCGACCCTGCAGGCGGGTCTGCGATCTCGGATTCCGGCGATGACCGCGGGAAGAGCGGAGTGCAGGTCCGCCACCACGACGGGCATGCCGGCGAGGTCGTCGGCATCCCGGAGGATGTCGTGGGCGGGCGACTCCTGCTCGTCGACCCCGAGAACGGTTGTTTGCAGCGGCGTGTACCGCGACTTCACCAGGTGCCCGGGAGCGGGCTGTGGATCGCGCGGCAATCGCTCGGGGAGCGCGACCACCATGGCGTAGCCTCCGGTGCCCAGGCCAAGGGCGAGCGCGCTGGTATTGAGCAGCACTCGGTCGCCGACCTCGGGCTGGCCGACGACCTGGTCGTAGGCGAGAGCAGGAACCGGATCTCCGCCGTTGACTGATGCAGTGAGCTCGGTGACACCTGGCCATGATCGGCCTAGCGACACCACCACGCCCGATCGCCATCGGATCATCTCGCCGAGGCTAGCGACCAGTTAGCCTCTCGGAGTCAGAAAGGGGCTCTGAAACGCAGTGCCAACCCAGGCCAAGAGCGAGCGGTTGATGAATCTCGTCATCTGCCTGCTCGTCTCACGCGGGTACGTGCCGAAGAGCAAGATCCGGCAGGTCGTTGGCGGGTACGGTGACCAATCCGACGAAGCGTTCGAGCGAATGTTCGAACGCGACAAGGAAGAGCTGCGCGAGCTCGGCATCCCGATCGAGACCGGTTCCAACGACCCGGCCGGGGATGAGGAACCGGGCTACAGCATCCGCCGGCAGGAGTTCGAGCTGCCGGAGGTCCGGCTCGAGCCCGACGAGGCCGCGGTAGTAGGTCTCGCGGCCCGGGTCTGGCAGCACGCCAGCCTGGCCGAGGCCACCAGCCGCGCGGTGCTGAAGCTACGGGCTGCCGGCGTCGATACCGACACTGCGCCGCTCGCCGCGGTCGAACCGCGGGTTGCCGTCGAAGAGCCGGCCTTCTGGCCGCTCTGGGAAGCAGTCCGCGATCGTCGTCCGGTCAGCTTCGACCATCGACGTGGGCCTGGTACGGAACCCACCCGCCGTCGGCTCCAGCCGTGGAGCGTGCTGTCGTGGCACGGCCGCTGGTACGTGGTCGGCTACGACGTCGACCGCTCGGCACCGCGGCTGTTCCGCCTGTCGCGAATCGTCAGCGACGTCGCCACGGTCGGGGAACCAGCCTCGTACCTGGTGCCGTCCGCGGGCGAGATTCGGGATGCCGCCGGGTTGTTGACACCGCCTCGGGAGACAGGGATCGCGCGAATTCGGCTGCGCCGGGGGAGTGGGTACGGGTTGCGACGCCGCGCCGCGGACAGCCACCCGCTCGCCGATGACTGGGATGTGGTAGCGGTCCGCTACGCCGATCCCGGCGATCTCGCTGCCGAGGTGGCCGGGTATGGCGCCGATGCCGTCGTCCTCGAGCCCGACGACGTGCGCAGCCGGGTGGTTGCTCATTTGCGCGCGGTAGCGGGGGTGCCGGCATGATCCGGCGGCCCAGTGGCGCGCAAGAACAGGTCTCCCGGCTGCTCTCGCTGCTGCCCTACCTGCTCTCGCACCCGAATACCCGAGTTGCGGATGTCGCCGATCTGTTCGGGGTCACCGAGCGGCAGATCCTGCGCGACCTGAATGTGCTGTGGTTCTCCGGTCTACCTGGGCTCGCGATGGGCGACTACATCGAGGTCGACATGGATGCCGCGGAGGGCGAAGGTGTCATCAACGTCTCCAATGCCGACTATTTGGCCCGACCGCTGCGACTCGGGACCGACGAGGCCTTGGCCCTGGTGGTGGCGTTGCGCACGTTGGGGGCGATGCCCGGTTCGGTGGAGCGCAGTGCGGTTGACCGGGCTGTTGCCAAGCTGGAGCGCGCTGCGGGAGCGGCTGCTGAGCGAGCGGCCGCGGTCCGGGTGGAGGTTGACGGCGACGCAGTAGCCGACATCGCCAGCACCATCCGGCGAGCGCTGGACGAGAAGCGGCGGCTGCACCTGTCGTACTGGGTGCCTGGGCGGGACGAAACCACCGAGCGCGACGTGGATCCGATGCGGCTGGCACTCGCCGACGGCCGGCTCTATCTGGAGGGCTGGTGTCACCGCGCGGAGTCGGTCCGGCTGTTCCGCCTGGATCGAGTGGCCGAGGTCTCACTGCTGGAAATGCCCGCGGAGGTGCCAGCCCAGGCTCGCTCTCGGGACCTGAGCGCAGGGATCTTTCAGCCCTCGCCGGATGACCGGCTGGTCACCATGGAGTTGGAGCCGGCGGGCCGTTGGGTGGCCGACTACTTCCCGTGTGAGACCGTCGAGGAGATCGGGTCCGATCGGCTCCAGATCAGCCTCCGCGTAGCCGACCCTCGGTGGATCCGCCGCCTGTGCCTGCGGCTGGGTGGCACTGGCCGGATCGTCGATCCGGCAGATCTCGCCAGAGCTGTCGTCGATGACGCGGTCGCCGCGCTGAACGCGTATGCGCAGGACGTGCAGGCTGTCTCGGCGGGGTAGGGTCGCGCCGTGTCGACGCCGGCAGTCATCATCTTTCTGTTGGTCACGGTGGTGTTCGTCGCGACAGTGCTGATGGTCTTCGTCGTCGGCAGGTCGGTTTACCGCCGCAGCCGTGTACTCGCGCAAGAGCTGACCAGTCTGGCCGCCGAGCTGGAACGAACCATGAATGCCGTCGGCCAACCCGACCCACCGGACCATAGGCCTGGGATCTGAGCCATCGGCGTACGATCGAGAGTGTTCGACACGCAAACGAGATGAGGTCGCGATGTTCGGCAGGGGTATCCAGCCGGCGGAGATCATCCTGATCCTTCTGGTCATCCTGCTCCTGTTCGGGGCCAAGAAGCTGCCCGACCTCGCCCGCGGAGTAGGCCGGTCGCTGCGGATCTTCAAGGCCGAGACCAAAGGCCTGACCGAGGACGAAAAGGCCGCCGAGAGCTCGACGCCGACGCCTCCGTTGCAGGTCGAGGCGGGTCGCGGCGACGTGCCGGTGCCGCCCGTCACGGATCCAGTGCGCGATCCAGTGGCTGATGCCGCCGACGCCCCACGGCGCGACGTCTGACCGCGGCAGCGCGCGGCGATTGCGGTTGATCAGGCCGTGGCGGCGGTGATCGGACGTCGCGGCAAGGGATCCGATCCGACGCGTGATCCCGAGGGCCGGATGACCCTCACCGAGCATCTGCGTGAACTGCGGTCGCGGCTGGTCAAGTCGATCCTCGCGATCATCGCCGGCGGAGTCGTCGGCCTGGTGTTCTACCAGCAGATCATCAACGCGTTCATCGGTCCGTTCAAGGCTGCCGCCGAAGCCCAAGGTCTCACTGCTGAGATCAACTTCGGCGCGATCGCCGATCCGTTCGTCATCCCGCTCAAGATCGCGCTGCTGGTCGGGGTCATCGTGGCCAGCCCGGTGTGGATCTACCAGCTCTGGGCTTTCGTCACGCCGGGTCTCTATCGCAACGAACGCAGGTGGGCCGCCGCCGTCGTCGTGATCTCTGTGCCGCTGTTCCTGGCCGGGATTGCGCTGTGCTTCTGGCTACTGCCACGCGGCCTGATGGTCATCCTTGGCTTCACTCCGCAGGACGTTGCGAACATCGTCTTGTTCAGCGACTACCTCAGCTTCGTCATGCGGCTTGTCCTGGTGTTCGGGATCGCCTTCCTGCTGCCGGTCTTCGTCGTGCTGCTGAATGCGGTGGGAGTTCTCAGCGGGGAGACGCTGTCGAACACGCGCCGCTGGACCGTCTTGGGCATCTTCGTCTTCGCGGCCGTCGCGACGCCGACGGGCGACCCGATCACGATGATCATGCTGGCCGGCCCGATGTGGATTCTGTTCGAGGCCGCAGTCTTGATCTGCCGGTTCAGCGACCGGCGTCGGGCGCGCGAGCTCGGACCGGCCGTCGACGACGATGTCACTTCACCGCTGGAGTTAGACCGCGGGGACCCGTCGGACGACCTGCCGTCGCGGATCGACGACGACGTCACCTGATCGGCCCGTTACCCTTCGCGCGTGTCCCGCGAGATCGCACTGCTCGTCAACCCGACATCGGGCAGGGGCCGAGGCGCACGGGTCGGCCGCGATGTGGCAGCGCGGTTGCGGGACGCCGGCCTTGCAGTCCGTCAGCTGATCGGCCGGGATGTCCGAGAGAGCCAGGACCTCGCGCACGAGGCTGTCGCTCAGGGAACCGATGCCTTGATGGTGGTCGGCGGCGACGGCATGGTCCATCTCGGTCTGCAGGCGGTTGGCGGCACGGACGTTGCCTTCGCGGTCGCCCCGGCCGGGACCGGCAACGACTTCGCCAGGGCGCTCGGCATCCCGCTGCGTGATCCGGAGGCGGCGGCACGCATCGTCATCACCGGCGCCGAACGCCGGATCGACCTGGGCCGGTCGGCTGACCAGTGGTTCGGTGGCGTCGTAGCCGCCGGGTTCGACGCCCGGGTGAACGACCGCGCCAACCGGATGAGTTGGCCGCGTGGGCGAATGCGGTACAACCTGGCGATGCTGGCCGAGCTCGGCGTGTTTCGTGCCGTTCCGTACGCGCTGGAATTGGACGGAGAGGCATGGCAGACCAGCGCCATGCTGGTCGCGATCGGCAACATCCCGTCGTACGGCGGCGGGATGAAAGTGACGCCGGATGCGGTCATCGACGACGCACTGCTCGATGTCGTGATCGTCAAACCGCTGTCGAAGGCGCGGTTCATCACCGTCTTCCCTCGCGTCTACACCGGCTCGCATGTGCGGCTGCCGGTCGTCGAGGTCCGCCGGGCCAGGCGGGTGCACATCGACGCGCCCGGGATCACCGCCTATGCGGACGGCGAGCGGCTCGGCCCCCTCCCGCAGACGTTCGAAGTCGTCCCAGCAGCCCTGCGGGTGCTCGTCCCTATGCCGTGAAGATCGTCGTGATGCTTCAGGCACCGCATTGCCGCCGCGACCGGCTACACGACGATCTTCACGACGTAGCAGGACCACCTGCGCAACGGGCTAGATTGCTGGTATGAGCTCGCCCGCGGAGAGCTACGCGGCCGCGCGGCGCCGCCAGCGGGAGAAGGCGAGTGGTTTGGGCCGGTTCCGCGCCGGCTACGAGTTCGCTCTCGACGACTTCCAGGTTCGGGCCTGCCAGGCAGTCGAAGACGGCCGCGGGGTACTCGTCGCAGCACCCACAGGCTCCGGAAAGACGGTGATAGGCGAGTTCGCGGTCCACCTCGCGCTCGAGCAGGGTCGTAAGTGCTTCTACACAACGCCGATCAAGGCGTTGTCGAACCAGAAGTACAACGACCTCGTCACCAGACATGGGGCGGCCAGGGTCGGCCTGCTCACCGGTGACAACACGGTGAACTCCGAAGCACCGGTCGTCGTGATGACCACCGAGGTCCTGCGCAACATGCTCTACGCCGGATCGACGACGCTTGCCGGTCTCGGCTACGTCGTCATGGACGAGGTTCACTATCTCGCTGACCGGTTCCGGGGGGCGGTATGGGAAGAGGTGATCATCCACCTTCCGGCGTCGGTCTCGGTGGTCTCACTGTCGGCCACCGTCTCCAACGCGGAGGAGTTCGGCGAGTGGCTGTCGATGGTGCGTGGTGACACCGACGTCGTAGTCGAGGAGCGCCGTCCGGTGCCGCTGTGGCAGCACGTCATCGTCGGTTCCCGCCTGCTCGATCTGTTCGTCACCGGTGGTGCTGCCGATGGTCAGCGTCGGGTCAACCCCGAGCTGGTTCGCTACGCGCGCGACGAGCAGCGCTTCGCTCGGGTGGGCGACCGGAGGCCGAGCCGTGGCGGGCATCGGCCCCGGCGCGGCGGAGGGGCATATACGCCGAGCCGGGTGGACGTCCTCGATCGGCTCGATCGGGCCGATCTGCTACCTGCCATCATCTTCGTGTTCAGCCGGGTGGGCTGCGATGCAGCGGTGCGACAGTGCCTGGATGCAGGTGTCCGGCTCACGCTGCCCGAGGAGCGGGACGAGATCCGCGCCGTTGTCGAGCAGCGCTGCGCCGACATTCCGGACGAGGATTTGCACGTCCTCGGCTACCACGAGTGGGCCGACGGTCTGGAACGCGGGTTGGCCGCCCACCATGCCGGAATGCTGCCGACCTTCAAGGAGGTCGTCGAGGAACTGTTCGTCCGCGGTCTAGTCCGCGCGGTGTTCGCGACCGAGACACTCGCGCTCGGGATCAACATGCCGGCCCGGTCCGTCGTCATCGAGCGGCTGGTCAAGTGGAACGGCGAGACCCACGCCGAGATCACGCCGGGGGAGTACACCCAGCTCACCGGCCGGGCCGGCCGCCGGGGCATCGACGCCGAGGGGCACGGCATCGTGCTCTGGCAACCTGGGCTCGATCCGACGGCGGTTGCCGGGCTCGCTTCTACGCGTACTTATCCGCTGCGATCCTCGTTCCGCCCGTCGTACAACATGGCCGTGAACCTGGTCGGGCAGGTGGGCCGGGCCCGGGCGAGGGAACTCCTGGAGTCCTCGTTCGCCCAGTTCCAGGCCGACCGGGCGGTGGTGGCGCTGGCCCGCACGCTGCGCCGGCACGAGGAGGCGCTCGACGGGTACCGCGAAGCGATGAGCTGCCACCTCGGCGACTTCGAGGAGTACGCGTTGCTGCGCCGGCAGATCTCCGATCGCGAAGCCGCACTGGCCCGGCAGGGAACGGCCCTGCGGCGAGCCGCCTCGGCCGACGCGCTGGAGCGGCTGCGGCCCGGCGACGTGATCCGCGTACCTTCCGGCAAGTTCGCCGGCCTCGCCGTTGTGCTTGACCTCGGTATGTCGACGTCCGGACGTGGCGACGGGCCACGGCCGACGGTGCTGACGGAGGCTCGGCAGGTGCGACGGCTCTCGCTGGTCGATTTCCCCGTCGCGGTCGAGCCGCTCATCCGGCTGCGCATTCCTCGGTCGTTCAATCCAAAAGTGGCGGCGTCGCGACGCGACCTTGCCGCGACGCTCCGGGCCAAGGTGCCGCCCAATGGCGGTGGACGGCCCTCGCGGGCGCATGTCGCAGCCGGTGATGACGAGGAGCTGCTCCGGTTTCGCCGCCAGCTCCGCACTCACCCCTGCCACGGCTGCGCGGATCGAGAGGAGCACGCCCGTTGGGCTGAGCGTTGGTTGCGGTTGCGCCGCGAGGTCGAGCAGCTACAGCGTCGCGTCGAATCGCGGACGAACACCATCGCCCGGCAGTTCGACCGGGTCTGTGCCGTTCTGGAGAGCATGGGTTATTTGCGCGGCGACGAAGTCACGCCGGCCGGCCGCCGGCTGGCTCGGCTCTACACCGAGCTCGACCTGCTTGCCGCGGAAGCGCTGCGGGAGGGTCTGTGGGACGACCTCGATCCGGCCGAACTCGCCGCTTGTCTGTCTGCGCTCAGCTACGAATCACGTCAGCCGGACGACGCTGTCGCCCCGCCGCTGCCACCCGGCCGAGTCTCAGATGTCCTCGGCGAGATGGTACGGCTGTGGGGCGATCTCGACGCTCTGGAGAAAGACCACTCCCTGGACTTTCTGCGCGAGCCCGACCTGGGCTTTGCCAACGTCGCCTGGCGCTGGGCTAGTGGAGACCGGCTCGAGTCGGTTCTCACCGAGGCCGATCTGACCGCCGGTGATTTCGTCCGCGCGATGCGGCAGCTGCTCGACCTGCTCGACCAGGTCGCTGACGCCGCCGGCGATACGCCGCTGCGCGGGACGGCGCGGCATGCGGCCCAGGCACTCCGCCGCGGCGTGGTCGACTACGCCACGCTTTCGCCCTGATCCTTCAGGCTGGCCAGAGCGTTGAGCACCCGGTTCAGTGACGAGTCGAGATTCCAACGCTCGCCGAGGTCGATGAGTGCTTCCGGGTCGCGCGGCCCGCTGGGGAGCTTGGCGTCGATCTGGGGAATCGGCACGTCAGTGCGGACGGCGACGACCAGCGGCGCGATGGCCAGGTAGTCGCGCGCGTCGGCGAGCTTGCGGCGCAGGGTCGGGGCCAGATCCGATGCCGGGTCATCGACCGCTGTCAGCAATCCATCGATGTCTCCAAACCTCGACACCAGCGTGGCTGCTGTCTTGTCTCCCACGCCGGCAACGCCAGGTAGGCCGTCGCTGGGATCGCCGCGCAACGTCGCGAACGCCGCGTACGCGCCCCCGGGAATGCCGTATTTGGCGGTGACCATGGATTCGTCGACGACCTCATGCCGCCCGACGCCTCGCGCTGTGTAGAGGACACGAACCTCGCGGGAGTCGTCGACGACCTGGAACAGGTCGCGGTCGCCGGTCACGACGTCAACCGGACCTGGATCTCGGGCCGCCAGTGTGCCAATGACGTCGTCAGCCTCGAACCCTGGCGCGCCGACGTAGGCAAGGCCGAGTGCATCGAGCACGTCGAGGATCAGCGGCACCTGGGCAACAAGCGCCGGCGGAATGTCCTCGATGTTGCGGGCGGCATTGAGCAGGCGGTGTGCCTTGTACGACGGCACGGCCGCCACCCGGAACGCCGGGCGCCAATCCTCGTCGAGGCAGGCAATGAGCCTCTCCGGCTTCCGTACGGTGACCAACCGGGCGATGAAGTCGAGCAACCCCCGCACGGCGTTGACCGGCGTGCCGTCTGGGGCCGTCATCGATTCCGGGACGCCATAAAATGCGCGGAAATACAGCGACGCGGCGTCCAGCAGCATCAGGCGGCTCACGGAGGACGAGCCTGCCACGGGCCCAGCGCCGATACGCTCGCACCCGATGACCGTCGAGAACATGTCGCGAGCCAAAGCTGCCGCTGCCGGTGCCGGGTTCGATGCGGTCCTGGTGACACCCGGCGCCGACCTGCGTTACCTGACCGGCTATGACGCGCTGCCGTTGGAGCGGCTGACCTGTCTGCTCCTGCCGGTATCCGGGGATCCGGTGCTCGTCGTGCCGACGCTGGAACGGCCGGCGGCGGAGGCTTCACCGGCCGGCGCCATGGGCATCGACATCGTCGACTGGCCGGAGACTGACGACCCGGTAGCACTCGTCGCGGAGCTGGTGCCAACAGCGCGGCGGGTCGCCGTCGATGATCACATGTGGGCCGAGAAGGTGCTGCGTTTCCGGGCCGCAATGCCCGCTGCGGAACAGGTTCTGGCCGGGCCGGTGTTTCGTGAACTGCGGATGCGGAAGGCGCCGGCGGAGATCGTGGAATTGCGCAGCGCGGCCGCGGCCATAGACCGGGTTCACGCCCGGATAGGGGAGTGGCTGCGGGCTGGACGGACCGAACGCGAGGTGGGTCGCGACGTCGCTGACGCGATCATCGCCGAGGGGCACCAGCGCGTCGACTTCGTGATCGTGGCGTCCGGGCCAAACAGTGCGAGCCCGCATCACGGCGGGTCCGATCGGGTGATCGAGGCAGGCGATCCGGTCGTCGTGGACATTGGCGGCACGATGCCGAGCGGCTACTGCTCGGACGAGACCCGGACTTACGTCATGGGCGGGTCGCCAATTGAGTACGTCGACGCATACGAAACGCTCCGTCGGGCTCAAGCGGCGGCCATCGATCGCGCCCGACCAGGCGTCTCAGCAGAGTCGGTCGACGCGGCGGCACGAGACATCCTGACCGCGGCAGGGCTGGGCGACTACTTCGTGCACCGCACCGGACACGGAATCGGCCTGGAGACCCACGAGGATCCGTACATCGTGGCCGGGAATACCCGCTTGCTCGAACCGGGAATGGCGTTCTCCATCGAGCCCGGGTTCTACCTGCCCGGACGCTTCGGTGCCCGAATCGAGGACATCCTCGTGATCACCGACGACGGCGTCGAGCGGCTCAATCTTCGCCCCCGTGACCTCACGATCATCTAGCCCTGTGGAGGGATGGCCCTGGGTTGCGCGGTGAATCGCTAGTTCGTGAGGGCGTCGAGAGCGAGGTCGACGTCGGCTTCGGTGGTGTAGAGGTGGAACGACGCCCGCAGGCGACCGCCGCGGACGGCTGCGCGGACACCTGCGGCCTGTAGCCGTTCCTCGGCACCTGGCACGTCGACAGATACGATCGCCGACTCACCGACCGGTAGCCCGAGACCGGCCCGAAACCGGTTGGCCAGGGCGACGTCGTGCGTTCGAATGGCCTCGACGCCAACCTGCTCGATCAGGTCCAGCGCCGGGGCGGTGGCGACCCAGTTGAACCATGCCGGCGAGATGTCCAGCCGGCGAGCATCGGCAGCCAACCGAAGCGGTGGGCCGTAGTACGACGTGTGCGGATCGTCACCGGCCCACCAGCCGGCTTGCGTCGGGAGGATTCGATCACGGAACTCGCGCGTCGTGACCATGAACGCCGTGCCACGCGGCGAGAGAAGCCACTTGTATGCACCGCAGACCAGGGCATCGACCCGAGACGCGTCGACGGATAGCCAGCCGACTGCTTGCGTGGCGTCGACTACCGTCTTCGCGCCCGCCTGTGCGGCGGTGCTGATGATGGCATCAAGGTCCGCGATCTCACCGGATGCCGACTGGACCACACTGAACGCCACCAGATCTGTGTCGTCGTCGATCTCGTTGGCCAACTCGCGTAGAGGAACGGTTCGAACGCGTACTCCGCGCTGTTTCTGGACCAGCCACGGAAACAGGTTCGAGGTGAACTCCTCCTCAGGAACCACAACCTGGGCATCCGTGGGCAGCGATGCAGCAATCATCCCGAGCAGCTGCGAGACCTGCGCACCTGTGGTGACGTTGCCCGGCGGAACCCCAACCAGCCGAGCGAAGATCTCGCGCGCTCGTATCGTCTCCTCACCCCACGGTTTCCAATGGCCGCTACCACTGCGCCAGACGGCCAGGGCCTCTTGCAAGGCCTCCCATGCGGGCCGGGGAGGCAGCCCGTAGCTCGCCGTGTCCAGCCAGCCACGTTCCGCCTCGAACAGTTCCTGCGCCTTCGCGATCTCCACGCCGTCATGCTGCCACTAGGGTTCTGGCGTGGAGGAGATCGACCGACAGATCGTCGGGCTATTGGCCCACGATGGCCGGCTGAGCTTCACCGATCTCGCGAAGGCGACGGGTTTGTCCACCTCTGCTGTACACCAACGCGTGCGCCGGCTCGAGGAACGCGGGGTGATCCGTGGGTACTCAGCAGTGTTGGATTACGAGGCGGTCGGCCTGCCCTTGGCGGCCTTTATCTCCATCACTCCCATCGATCCCAGCCAACCCGACGACGCGCCCGAGCGGCTGGCCGAAATCACGGAAATCGAGGCCTGCCACTCCGTTGCCGGCAACGAGAGCCACATTCTGAAGGTGCGTGTCGCGAGCCCGGGTGACCTCGAGGATTTGCTGGGCCGGATCCGATCTGCCGCGAACGTCTCGACCCGGACCACAGTCGTGCTGTCGACGCCGTTCGAGGCCCGGCCGACGGCGAATAGCGAGTCGGCCTGGGCTGATGCTCGTGACTCCTGAGGCGGCATGGGCCGGCAGCCTGAGAGCTGGGCCGGGGGAGGCCGGCTCGGGGTGTGGTGGGCGTTGAGGCCGACGAAGTCGGCCGACGGGCGGAGCCGGCCTCCCCCGGCCCAGCTCGACTGCGGGACCGGCCAAACTCCGCTGCGGGACCGGCCGCCAGCGCGGCTGCAGGAGCGAGGCGCTCAGCCGCCGAACGCCGACTCCCCGGTGAGCGCTTGGCCGATCACGAGCTGGTGCACCTCGGTGGTGCCCTCATAGGTGAGTACGGACTCGAGGTTGTTGGCATGCCGAAGCACCGGATACTCGAGCGTGATCCCGTTCGCGCCGAGGATCGTTCGGCAGGTCCGGGCGATCTCCAGCGCCTCGCGGACGTTGTTGAGCTTGCCCAGGCTCACCTGCTCTGGCCGGAGTTTTCCGTCGTCCTTGAGCCGGCCCAGGTGCAGTGCGAGCAGGAACCCCTTCTGCAGCTCCAGCGCCATGTCGGCCAGCTTGGCCTGGGTCAGTTGAAAGGCGGCCAGCGGCCGCTCGAACACGTCGCGGTCGATCGAGTACGACACCGCCGTCTCTAGGCAGTCGCGAGCGGCGCCCAGCGCGCCGAAGACGATGCCGAACCGGGCTTCGTTGAGGCAGGACAGCGGCCCGCGCAGGCCGGTGACCTCGGGTAACACCGCGTCAGCAGGCAATCGCACGTCTTCCAGCACCAACTCGCTCGTTACCGACGCCCGAAGCGACAGCTTCTTGCCGATCTTGGGGGCGGAAAAGCCCGGCGTGTCCGTTGGTACCAGGAAGCCCCGAATGCTGGCATCGCCCTCGTCCGCACGAGCCCAGACGACCGCCACGTCTGCCACCGACCCGTTGGTGATCCACATCTTGGTGCCATCGATCACCCAGTCATCGCCGTGGCGGCGGGCCCGGGTTCGCATCCCGGCCGGGTTGGATCCGAAATCCGGCTCGGTCAGCCCGAAACAGCCGATGATCTCCCCGGCGGCCATGCCGGGCAGCCAGCGCTGTTTCTGCTCCTCCGTGCCGAACTTCCAGATTGCGAACATGGCCAACGAGCCCTGCACCGAGACCAGGCTGCGCACGCCGGAGTCCGCGGCCTCGAGCTCCATGCAGGCCAGCCCGTACGACACGGCGTTGGTCCCGGCGCAGCCGTATCCGGTCAGGTGCATGCCGAGCAGCCCGAGCTTTCCAGCGTCGACGGCGAGCGACAGCGGAATCTCACCGGCCTCGTACCAGTCCGCGATGTGCGGGCGCACCTTTTCGGCGGCGAATCGGCGAACGGTCTCCTGGATCGCCACTTCCTCCTCGTCGAGCAGGTGATCGACACCGAGCAGCTCCAGCGCTCCGGTCGCGGTCATTCGACATCTCCTTCGGTGAGCCGCACGGCTGCAGCTTCGATCTCGTCCTCGGCCAGCAAGACGTGTGATGCCGCCGGACCGAGGGGAATGAAGCTGTCCTGGCTGGTCACTCTGCTCATCGTCCCAGTGAACCCGCCGTCGACCAGTGCGGCCAGCACACCTTCGGAGACGCCCGCACTGCGGCGGGTCTCGTCGACGACGAGCACTCGGCCAGTCGCCGATGCCTCGCGCAGGAGGTCGTCGAGGGGGAGCGGTGCGAGCCAGCGCAGATCCAACACCCGAGCGTGGATCCCGCGGCGCTCAAGCCGCCGCGCGACACGAAGACTCATCCGCAGCCCGTTGGCAAAGCTGACAACGGTGAGATCGCGTCCATCACCATAGGTGCGGCCCCGACCAATCGGGACGTGCTCGGACTCCCAGCGCTCCGGTGGGACGTAGTGGTCCAGCCAGCCGCCGTCGTCGGGCTCGAACAGGTCGCGGGTGTGATACAGCGCGATCGGCTCCAGGAACACGCTGACGGTTCCGTCGACGGCGGCAGCGGCCACGCAGGTGCGGAGCATCGCTGCGGCGTCTCCACCGCGGGCGGGACAGGCGATGACCAGCCCCGGGATGTCGCGCAGCACGGCGACAGCGTTGTCGTTGTGGAAGTGCCCGCCGAAGCCCTTCTGGTACCCAAGGCCGGGGACCCGCGCGACCATCGGATTGCGGTATGCACCTTGGGAGAAGAATGGCAATGTGGCGGCTTCGCCGCGCATCTGGTCCTCGGCATTGTGCAAATAGGCCAGGTACTGGATTTCTGGGACCGGGAGTAGCCCGGCCATGCCCGCGCCGAGGGCAAGTCCGAGGATCGACTGCTCGTCCAAGAGGGTGTCGAACACCCGGCCCACGCCGAAACGGCGAGCAAGCCCCCGCGTCGCGCCGTACACCCCGCCTTTGCGGCCGACGTCCTCTCCGAACACGACGACTCTCTGGTCTCCCGCCATGGCCTCGCCGAGGGCGGCCGTGATCGAAGCAGCCAGTGTCAAATGGCCGGCTTCCGGCTGCGGCTTGGTCACGGCGGCGAGGTCGCGGACTGCGGCGAGCACCGCGGCCGGCCGGCGAGGAGCGAGTGGCGCCATCACCTCGGCGGCCGATTCCAGCCGGCGCGAACCGGCCAGCTCGTCGGCCGTCGTGGCGACCAGTCGCGCCGCGGCGTCGTAGCGGGTCAACAGCTCCTCCGGTGTCGCGGCACCGGAGGACACCAGCGCCGTCGCGGTGCCGAGCAACGGATCGATGGCGTAGTCGGCGGACATCTCCGTCGGCGTGCGGTAGCTGATCTCGGCGTCGCTGCCCGCATGGCCGAGGTAGCGCACGGTCGCCAGATGGAGAAACACCGGCCGACGCGACGAGCGGACGAGCTCGGCGGCGGCAACCGCCGCGTCGTATGTCGACGCCACATCAAACCCGTCGGCCGTGAGGTACGTGAGCCCGGGCCGGGAGCCGTATGTACGCTCGACCCAGCCGGCCGGTGTGGGGACCGAAATGCCCAGGCCGTTGTCCTCGCAGATGAACAGAATGGGCACCGGCAACCGCTGGTAGGCGGTGTTGAGCGCTGTATTGATGGCACCGGTCGCGGTGGAGTGATTGGCCGACGCGTCGCCGAACGAGCAGACCACCACCGCGTCGCTGGGCCACGGCGTATCGACACCGAGCTTGGCCGTCCGGTGCAGCGCGACAGCCAGGCCGACCGCGCGCGGCAGGTGCGACGCGATCGTCGAGGTCTGTGGAATCACCGACAACGCAGAGTTGCCGAAGACCTTGTGCCGGCCGCCGGCGATCGGTTCGTCAGCAGCACAGAGCAGGCCCTGCAGAACGTCGCGGACCGGTGTCGACCCGGCTACCTGCGACGCCCTGGCTTGGTAGAAACCACCCGACCGGTAGTGCAGCAGCGCCGGATCCGTCGGTCGAAGCGCGGCCGCGACCGCAGCATTGCTCTCGTGACCCGCCGAGCCGATGGTGTAAAAGCCCCTGCCCTCAGCCTGCAAGGCCCGGGCCGCGAAATCGAGATGCCGACTGGTGGCCTGGGCGTCGAAAAGATCCAGTGCAGCGCCGACCGACAGCGCGCTGCCGGGGCGGATTGGTGAGTCCGCGGTGATGCCGGAGCGCTTGGCCGGCCGCAACCCCGCGACGGCCGACCGAAGCGCTTCATCGAGTGCGTTGCTCACTCCGGCAGCCGGAACTGCGTGTCCGGCTCCAACTCGACAACGTCCATCTGCGCCTTCTGCAGCCGGCCCGAGTAGTCCCAGTTCATTGCCTGCCAGCGGGTGAATTGGTCGAGCACCCACATGCCGGACTGCCGGGATCCGTTGCCGGACTTGCCGTTCCCCCCGAACGGCAGATGGGCCTCCGCGCCGGAGGTCGAGTTGTTCACGCTGACCATCCCGGCCGAGATACCGCGGCGGAACGCGTACACCTCGTCCGGGTCTTGGGTGTAGATCGACGATGACAGGCCGTAGCCAGGAGCATTGGCCAGCATGATGGCGTCGGCCAAGGTGGAATACGTGGTGATACCGACCATCGGCCCGAACGTCTCTTCCTCGAAGATCGTGTCGCCGGGCCGCACGCCGTCGACGACGACCGGGTGGTAGAACAAGCCGGCCTCCGGGTCGCCGGCGAAGCCCGGCCGCGGATTGCCGGCGGTGATTCGACCGGTCGAGCCGTAGACCGTGTGGTGTGGCCTGATCCAGCCGAGGTACTCCTCGAACCGGCTCGCGAACTTCTCGTCGAGCAGCGGCCCCATCAGGACCTCGTCCGACGGATCGCCCACGGCACCGGCGTCGACGGCCTTGGTGAATCGCGCGATGAACTCGTCGTGCAGCGACTCGTGCACGATCACCGTGCCGAGCGACGTGCAGCGTTGACCGGCTGTTCCGAAGCCGGAGAACAGCGCGCCTTCGACGGCGAGGTCCAGGTCCGCGCTGGGCGTGATGACCAAGGGGTTCTTGCCGCCGAGCTCGAGGCAGGCGGTCTGCAGGTGTCGGCCGGTGAGCTCACCGATCTTCCGTCCCACGGCGGACGAGCCGGTGAAACCGACCTTGTCGACATCGCCCGCCTCCAGTGCCGCTTCCAGACCTGCGTAGGTCTGCTCGCCGTCGGCATGCACGATGTTGAAGACGCCGGCCGGCAGCCCGCCGCCGCGGACGAAGATCTCGTGAAAAGCCGCCGCAGTGGCAGCGGCGTACTCCGCCGGCTTCCAGACCACGGTGTTGCCACACAGCAACGCCGGGACGATGTACCAGGACGGCACGGCGACCGGGAAGTTGCCAGCCGTGATCACCGCTACCGTGCCGACCGGGTTGCGGAAGGTGAACAGCTGCTTGTCCGGCATCTCGCTCGGCACGGTCTGCCCGTACAGGCGACGGCCCTCGCCGAGGAAGAAGTCGCACGTGTCCACGACCTCCCGTACCTCGCCCAATGCCTCCGCGTACGGCTTGCCGATCTCGTGAGTGACCAGGCGCGCGAGCGCCTCGGCGTTGTCCTCGACGGCACGCCCGATGTGCGCTATCGCGCGACCGCGGATCGGCGCCGGGACCTCGCCCCAGGCCGGTTGGGCGCGCTGGGCGTTGGCAGCCGCGGCGGCGAACGTCGATGCGTCGGCCAGCACGACCTCCGCCACCACCTCATCGAGGCGTGCCGGGTTCGTGCTGGATATCGTCCGTCCTTCGACAACCGGTTCACCGGCGATGACGGAGGTGACCGGTGTGGTCATCGTCCGGCCTCCAGACCGTCGAGCACCCGACCCAAGGCAGCGGCCGCCTGCTCGAGCTCGTCGACGGTGACCGACAGGGCAGGCCGGAATCGCACCGACCGCTCGCCGCTACCGAGGGTGAGCACATGCTCGTCTTCCCGCAGCCGGCGGAGCACCACGTCCCGGGCCTCACCATCGGGCAGGTCAACTGCGGCGAGCAGCCCACGACCGCGAACGTTGCTCAGCAATGCCGCATGGGCGGACTCGACCTGGCCCAGGGCTGCCAGCAGCGCCTCGCCCTTCGGCCCGGCCGCCTCGATCAGCCCTTCGCGCTCCACGATCTCCAGGATGCGCCGCGACCGGACCATGTCGGTCAGCCCGCCGCCCCAGGTGGAGTTGATCCGTCCGGAGACGGCGAAGACGTTGTCGGCGATCTCGTCAACGCGGCCACCCGCCATGATGCCGCCCAGCTGCACCTTTTTGGAGAACGCCACGATGTCGGGGGACAGGCCCAGCTGTTGGTATGCCCAGGGCGTTCCAGTGGCCCCGGCGCCGGTCTGTACCTCGTCCAGGATGAACAGGGCGTCGTGTTGGTGGACGAGCTCTTGCATGGCCTGCAGGAACTCCGCCCGCATGTGGTTGTCGCCGCCCTCGCCCTGAATCGGCTCGGCGATGAACGCGGCGATGTCGTGCGGGTAGCGGACTAGCGCCGCACGGGCCTGAGTCAGCGCGAGCTCTTCGGCAGCGCGGACCTCGTTCAGATCGATGGGAAACCGAAGCGCCGGAACGTCGATTCGCGGCCAGTCGAACTTCGGGTAGCGGTCGGTCTTCACTGGCTCGGTGTTGGTGAGCGACATCGTGTACCCGCTGCGGCCGTGGAACGCGCGGGTCAGGTGCATGACTCGGGTGCCCAGTTCGGCGGAGCGGCCGTGGGCCTCGTTGTGCCGGCTCTTCCAGTCGAACGCGACCTTCAACGCGTTCTCGACCGCCATGGCGCCGCCCTCGACGAAGAACATGTGCGGAAGGCGCGGATCACCGAGCACCCGCGAGAACGTCTCGACGAACTCGGCCAGGTGGGTGCTGTAGATGTCGGAGTTCGCCGGCTTGTTGGCTGAGACGTCGGCAAGCAGCGCCATGAACTCCGAGTCGTCGACGATTCCCGGGTGGTTGCAGCCGAGCGGCGCCGAGGCGAAGAACGTGTACATGTCCAGGTACCGCTGCCCGTCGCGCGCGTCGACGACGGTGGACCCCTGGCTGGCCTGGGTGTCGAGTACGAGTTTGAAGCCGTCGGTGAGTAGGTGCCGGGCCAGCACGTCGTGGACGTCGGCCGGGGCCACCCGGGCAGACGCGGAGGCAGTTCCCTCGCGCGTGCGGTCAGCTGTGATCGAGGGCATGTCGCCGCCTCTCCGGGTTGTCGGGCCACCAGGCGAAGCCCGGGGCAGATAGGAGCTTTTCCGGCATTGAGCTTACCTGGCCGGAACTCTTCCGTAGGTGCTGTCAGATTACGGCAAGTCTGCCTATTCGAGTCGCCAGCGCAGCCGGAAGACTGTCGCCATGCTGGAGTCCGTTCTCTTGCGCGAGGGAGTCGTCTACAGCCCGACGGACCCGTTCGCCACGGCGATGCTCGTCGTTGGCGACCGAGTCGCGTGGGTCGGCGGTGAAGGCGCAGCCCAGACACATCTGGACTCGGCCGACCGGGTGGTCAGCCTGGCCGGCGCGCTGGTCACGCCGGCGTTCGTCGATGCCCATGTGCATGTTCTCGACTCTGGCCTGGCCGACGAAGGCGTCGACCTGGTCGGGTGCGCCTCACTGGCCGAGTGCCTCGACCGCGTGGCGCGACGCGCTCGGTCCAGGCCCGGCGAGCCGATCCTCGGCCACGGTTGGGACGAACGCGACTGGCCCGAGGCGCGGCCGCCGACACAGGCCGAACTCGACCGGGCGGCCGGCGCTGTTGTCTCCTACCTCGCCAGAGTGGACGGGCATTCGGCCGTTGTGTCCACCGGCCTGCTGGCCGCGGTGCCCGCCATCGGCGAAGCGCCCGGCTACGCCAATGGGTTGGTGCAGCGAGAGGCCCATCACCTAGCTCGGAGGGCCACGCGGGACACCATCACACCTGCCCGGCGCCGGGCGCTTCAATGGGCCACCCTGCGCCGGGCAGCGGAGTTGGGCATCGGCGCCATTCACGAGATTGCCGCCCCGCACATCGCGGGATCAGAAGACCTTCGCGGTGTTCTGTCTCTCGCTGACTCGGAGCACAGCCCGGCCGTGGTCGGCTACTGGGGAGCGACGGGAGCCGGGGTGGCCCTGGCCGGAGAACTCGGGTGTGCCGGGGCGGCTGGCGATCTCAACATCGACGGCAGTCTCGGTTCACGCACGGCGCGGCTGTCGACGCCATATGCCGACGCACCCGCAGACCGGGGATATCTGTATCTCGATCCCGACAGATCGACCGAGCATGTTGTCGCGTGTACTCGGGCCGGGCTCCAAGCCGGTTTCCACTGCATCGGCGACGAGGCTGTCCAGATAGCTGTGGCGGCGATGACCCGGGCGGCTGAGCGCTGCGGTCTGGATGCGGTGATTGCGGCCCGGCACCGTCTGGAACATGTCGCGATGATCGGGCCGGACCTGGTCGACCAGATGGCCCGACTCGGTGTCGTCGCGAGCGTTCAGCCGCGCTTCGACGAGTATTGGGGCGGCGATCACGGGATGTACGCGGCCCGCCTTGGTGTCGAACGGGCTCGAGAGATGAATCCGTTCGCGGCCATGGCGCGGGCTGGTGTCGTGCTTGCGTTGGGCTCGGATTCACCGGTCACCCCGCTCGGTGGCTGGGAAATGGTCCGTGCGGCGGCCTACCACCGAACACCGGAACACAGGCTCAGTGTGCGAGGCGCTTTTGCCGCCGCGACCCGTGGCGGCTGGCGGGCCGCTCGCGTCGACGACGCCGGAGCGCTGGCCCCGGGCATGCTGGCGACCTACGCGGTGTGGGACGTGCCGGGGGAGCTGGTCGTCACCGCTCCGGACGAGCGAGTGGCCGCGTGGTCCACCGACCCTCGCTCCGGTGTGCCGGGTCTTCCTGAACTCGCCGAAGGCGCCGCATTGCCCGTGTGCCTGCAGACGGTGGTTCGTGGTCAGACGGTGTTCGAGCGCGACTCCTGACCTCTCGAGGCGGCGCTGCGCCGGATCGAGGAGCACCTGGGAACGCTGCCTGATGACGCTCCCACCGGCGAGTCCGACGGATGGAAGCTGCCGGACACTCCACTCCGGCTCAGCAGCTGAAATTCCGCGGTCGAACTGCAACCGCGCGGGTGCCCGTCTGACCTGCAGCGACGCGGTATCTGCGCTGGTCATGCCCGGTTTGACAGCTCTCCCAGGACAGAGCAGAGTCGCATGCTGTCCACCAGCGGACACTGCTCGGGCTGCATCCGAGCGCGTCGCATGATCGGGGCCGACGGGGAGCCACCGGCGTCAGTCCGGGCAACCCGCCTGAACCAGGTCCTGGGTCGTTCAGCGCGCTTGCGTGCGTCCGCAGCGGCACGGGGTGCGACGAGGTCGGGCCCGGCCCGCCCAGTAGACAACGGTCCGTGGGCTGCAGCCGGCGGTGCGCAGACCGGTCCGAAGGGTGGGGCCGGGCCGCGTCCGCACGGCGTATCCCTACCGTGAACTCGGGCAGCCGGCCCGATCCTGGGCACGTCGACCGCCCGCGGCACGTTGTACGGTCACAGGAACGATGCCGCCTGCGCGTTGCCGTCTGCCGCCCGTGTCTGGAGAACCCACTGTCCGTGACGCCTCTTGCTCGCGCCGCCGCGGCCGTGGCAACCGGGGCGGCGCTCATTCTCGCCTTTCCGCCGTACGGCCTCTGGTTCGTCGCCCCCATTGTCCCTGCTGCCTTTGCGCTTCTGGTACGCGAACAGCCGGTACGGCGGTCTGCGCTGCTTGGACTGTTGGTCGGCTTGGGCTTCTTCGTGCCGTTCCTGCCATGGACCGGCGCAGAAGTCGGCCCGGTGCCGTGGCTGATCCTGGCACTCTCCCAGGCCCTGTTCTTCCTCCCGCTCGGCGTGATCCTGATGCTTGCCCAGCGCCTGCCTGGTTGGCCGGTCTGGACCGCTGCGGCTTGGGTAGCCGAGGAAGCGCTACGCGGGCGCCTGCCCTACGGCGGATTCACCTGGGGCAAGCTGGGGTTCTCCCAGGTGGACGGACCGCTGCTGGGACTGGCCGCTGTCGGTGGCTCGCCGCTGGTCACCTTTGCCGTCGCCCTCGTTGGCGGGTTGGTGGCCTGGGCTGTGCTGCCCGGTCAGCTGACCAGGCGGCTGATCGCGGTCGCTGCCGCGGCCGTCATCGTTGTGGTCGGCATGATCATTCCGGCCGCGATGATGAGCGACAACGCAATAACCGTCGCTGTGGTCCAAGGCAACGTGCCCGAACTCAACTTCGACTACAACGACGAGCGCCGGGTGATCACCCGGAACAACGCCGCTGTGACCAGCCGACTGGCCGAAGCGGTGCAGGCGGGCTCAGTCGAGCGGCCGGACCTCGTCGTCTGGCCGGAGAACTCCTCTGACATCGACCCGTACGCCGATGCGCGGACCAGCGCTGACATCTCCGCTGCCGTTGACGCGGTCGGTGCGCCGACTCTGGTCGGTGCGCTCGTGCCGACGGCCGATGAGCGAAACGTCGAGAACACCTCGATCGTGTGGGTGCCGGCCGGCGGACCGGAGGCCACCTACGTCAAGCGACATCCGATGCCGTTCGGGGAGTACATCCCGTTCCGGCGATTGGCTCGGCTGATCGCGCCGGAGGTCGACCAGCAGCCAAGAGACTTCGTCGCCGGGCAGGCGGTCGGCGTCCTCCCGATGGGAGCCACCCAGGTCGGCGTGGTCATCTGTTTCGAGGTCGCCTTCGACAATCTTGTTCGCGATGCCGTTCGCGACGGCGGCGAAATTCTGGCGGTCCAGACGAACAACGCGACATTCGGCTTCTCCCCGATGACCGAGCAGCAGCTTGCGATGTCTCGGTTCCGGGCGGTGGAACACGGCCGGACGGTGCTCGTCTCGGCCCTCGCCGGCGTCAGCGCAATCGTCGAACCCGATGGAACGGTCGTCGACCGGGCGGACCTCGATACCCAGGCCGTACTGGTCGCCGAGGTGCCGCTGGGGACTCGGCACACGATCGCGACGACCATGGGCGAGTGGCCGGAGTGGATCCTGGTCGCTGTGACACTGGGCGCGGCTATTTCCGCCGTGCTGGTGTCCCGCCGACGCGGGCCGATCGTGGCCGAACAAAGCCCGGCTTCTCCTGAGACCGTGCCGACATCGTGACGGGTCAGGATGCCGGTGCCCGGCGATTGCTCGTCGTCATGCCGACCTACAACGAGGCAGCCGTGGTCCGGAAGGTCGTCGAGCGGGTCCGATCAGCCGTGTCGGCAGCCGATGTGCTCGTCGTCGATGATGCCTCGCCGGATGGCACCGGCGAGATCGCCGATGGCTTGGCCGAACTGGACCCGCACGTGCACGTCCTGCACAGGGCCCGGAAGGACGGCCTGGGCAGGGCATACGCCGCCGGATTCCGGTGGGGGCTCGAGCGCGATTTCGACGCGCTCGTGGAGATGGACGCCGACGGGTCGCACCAGCCCGAAGAGCTGCCTCGGCTGCTCGCGACGTTGGCGGATGCGGACGTCGTTCTCGGCTCGAGGTACGTCCCTGGCGGGCGGATCGTGGACTGGTCGTGGCACCGAGAGGTGCTCTCCCGGGGCGGGAACCGCTACACCAGCATCGCCCTCGGAGTGCCGTTGCGAGATGCCACTGGTGGATACCGTGCCTATCGGGCCAGCGCAGTGCGTCAGCTCGATTTGGACACCGTCGCTTCCGCCGGCTATTGCTTTCAGGTGGAACTGGCCTGGCGAGCTGTCCGTTCCGGTCTGCGAGTTGCCGAGGTGCCTATCACCTTCGTCGAGCGAACGGAGGGCACGTCGAAGATGAGCGGCGCCATCGTGCGCGAGGCGTTGTGGCAGGTCACCCGGTGGGGGATTGCTTATCGCCTCGGCCAGTTCCGCGCGTGGAGGTCGCGCCGATGATGGTACCCATCCCCGTACGCCTGGCATTTGTGCTGTACATCGTGGTCGAGGTCGCTCTGTTCGTGCTCGTCGGCCAGTTGCTGGGTGGGGGAGCGCTGTTCGTCTGGGTGCTGGCGACCGCGGCAGTTGGCGTGGTGTTGATTCGCCGGGAGGGCATCCGAGCCGTCGAGACGATGCGGGCCGCGATGCGCGAGCGTCGGGCACCGGAGCCTGCAGTCCCCGACCGGGGGCTGGTCGCGACGGGCGGACTGTTCCTGGTACTGCCGGGCATACTCACCGACCTGGTCGGCCTGATCATGGTCATACCGGCCAGCCGGCCGTTCGCGCGCCGGTTGCTGACAACACTCGGGACCGGCCTGGTCAGCCGAGCCGGCGGAATCACCAGTGTCGGCTCGCCGCCTGCGCCCGCACCGAAACCGACCGTGGGGCCGATCATCCGGGGCGAAGTTATCGACTCCCGAGACGAGCCCACGAACTAGGAGCCGTGTTTCCGAGCCCGGGCCGAGTTACGGGGTCGAGATGCTGGCTCAGGCGGTCTTCTTCCGGCCGCGGGCGCCGGTGGCGAAGTGAGCGCCGCCGGGGAGCATACCGGCACGAAGGAGCTCGAGCCGCTCGTCGAGCAGAATCTCGAGATCTTCCACGGACCGGCGCTCGAGCAGCATGTCCCAGTGGGTGCGCGGCGGCTTGGCGGGCTTCTCGTCTGGCCGATCGGTCTCTACCCTGAGCGCCTGCGCGCCGCAGCGCGGGCAGTCCCACAGGGCCGGCACCTCGGCCTCGACCGAGAACATCATCTCGAAGCGGTGCCCATGCGCGCAGTCGTACACGACTGCTTGGCGGTCGGCGAACTCGACGCCGCGTTCGTCCTCGTAGCTGGTCGCGCCCAGCCGGGACCCGCGAAGGGTGGAACGCTCGGCCATGATGTCAACCCTTCTGGGAGGTGGTCCCCGGGTGCTGTCAGTCGGTCTCATGAGTCCCGACATCGCCGGTCAGGCGACAGACGGGACGTCACAGGCATAACGTCGGAGTCGGGTTTGTTGTTCCGTGCTTCGCCGCCCCGCGGGACCCCTGCCGAGTGACTTCGCTCACGTCCTCAGTACGGCTGGAACCTCGTTGCCGGCCTGCTCAATTCCGCGCTGTACGTCCACCCGAGACAACAAGACGAATCCCACGACGAAAAACACGACGAGTACCAGAATTGCGTTGCGATAGGAGCCGGTGAGCTGGAACACCAGGCCGAAGACCAGGGTCCCGAACCAGCTAGTACCCCGCTCGGCGGCCTGATAGAGGCTGAAGTACTCGCCCTCGTTGCCGCGGGGGATGAGCAGGCTGAATAGCGAGCGGGACAAGGCCTGGCTGCCGCCGAGCACGATGCCGATGGCAAAGGCGAGTACGAGGAACGGCACCACTTGCCGCACCGGCAGGAAGAACGCGGCGCCGACCACCAGGGTCCACAACACCAACGCAGCGAGAACGGTGCGCTTGCTGCCGAAACGGGCGGCCACTCGACCGAGCATCAGCGCACCCGCGAATGCGACGAACTGCACTACCAGGATCGCGGTGATGAGCGTGCTCTCGGCCAGACCGAGCTGGCGGCTGCCGTAGATCGACGCGGCGTAGATCACCGTCTGAATGCCGTCGTTGTAGAACAGATAGGCGATGAGAAAGAGCACGGTCTGGGGATACGACCGGGCATGACGCAACGTCTGGCGGAGCTGGCCGAACGCCGCGCCGAGCAGCCCTCGCTGAGATCCGGTCGGGACGACCGCGACAGGTGGCCGGTCGCGTAGCCCGCGGAACGGCACCAGGGTCCACAGCGCCCACCAGATGCCGGCGGAGAGCAGGCTGGCCCGCACGGCGTCGCCTCTGGACAACCCGAACGGCAGGACTGTGACCAGGACCAGATTGGCGGCTAGCAACACACCGCCGCCCAGGTAGCCGAGAGCCCAGCCACGGCTGGACACTCGATCCCGATCGGATTCCGCGGCGATCTCGCACAAGATCGCGTCATAGACAACCAATGATGCGCCGAGGAACAACGAGGCAAAGAACAACAGGAGAACGCCGAGCCCCCAGTTTGCTCCACCGACGAAGAACATCGACGCCGCGCTGGCGGCACCGCCCCAGGCGAACCCGGCCAACATGTGACGCTTGCGGGAGGTGCGATCGGCGATGGCTCCGACAATCGGCAGCAGCACTGCCGACACCAGCGTGACGAAGGTGACCGCGTACGGCGCGACCGAGCCGGCCGCCACTGGAATCCCGAGCACCTCGAGCGTGCCGCGACACGGTTCCTCTGGCGTTCCAACTCGCCCGCAAGCCGCCGTCTCCGCGACTGCGGTCAGATACGGCCCGAACAGGACTGCGCCGGTAGTGGTGACGAAGCCCGAGTTGGCCCAGTCGTAGAAATACCAGGCCCGATGCTCGGCAGCCCGTTCAGCGTCGTCGGCAAGCGGCCCGGGTGGTACCAGGGGCCGGGCCACGATGCTCCCTCGAGTTCTCGCTGTGCAAGGACTGCCCGGACGGTATCCGTACACTCGCCGTCCGGGAAGCGCCGACGGTGGTTCGCCCTGTGCCGTCGGCTGGCAGCGGCCGCGAGGTGTGCGTGACGGTACGGGAGATTCGCCGATACGGGGATCCGGTACTGCTGACTGTTGCGGCCGAGATCAGGGAGTTTGGCTCGGCGACGCAGGCGTTGGCTCGCGATCTGCTGGACACGGTTCAGGCGCCGGGTCGGGCCGGTGTCGCGGCCCCGCAGATCGGCGTGGCCCTGCGCGGCTTCTCCTACAACGTCGATGACCGGGTCGGGGTGGTCTTCAATCCAGTGCTGGTCGGGACCGAGGGCGAGCAGTACGGCGACGAGGGCTGCCTGTCCGTGCCCGAGCTGTGGTTCCCTACCCGCCGCTCGTGGTTCGCCGCCGTCGAGGGATTCGATCAGGACGGCAACCAGGTTCGGGTGGAAGGCGAAGAGTTGCTGGCGCGCTGTCTGGAGCACGAGGTCGACCATCTTGACGGGGTGGTCTACCTACGCCGGCTCGACCCCGAAATTCGGCGCGCGGCGATGCGTGCGGTGCGTGCCAGCGACTGGTTCCATGCCTGATCGCTTGCTCTGTCGGGCGGCTACGCCGCGATGGTCAAGGGCCGCGGTCGCACACGGCACATTCCGGCAGGAGTGACCAGGTAGGTGCCGTGACAGCTGAGCCCGACTCCCCGAGACGTCGCGGCGAACGCGTCGTGCCAGGCCAGGTCGCCACCGTGGACCCGGCACTCGCCGAGCCGCGACACTGCGAGCAGACCACCGCAGTGGCCACTTGCGGCGACGAGTTCGAGGAGTTGGCCGAGAGCGCGAACCCGGGAATGTTGCGGCGGATCGGCCGGGACCTCGTCGACTGCCACGATCGTTCCCGGGTGGTCGTCGGCGTCGGTACAAGCGACCAGAAGTGAGCCGGGCCGCAATTCGCCGACCGCGACAATGGTGGTCAAGAACCGGAACGCTTCGACCTCGCTGGCGAGGGTGGTGATGGTGTCCATGCCGTCTGATGCTGCTCCAGGCAGGCTGTGGATCGCTTCGGCGATCCACAGCCGGCATGTGGTAACGCCTCGTGACACAGTTCTCGCGACGCTCGCCGAGCGACTGGTCGGGTTGCATCCTGAACGGCGGCTGCGGGTGGCAGTCGACGGTGTCGACGGCGCCGGCAAGACGGTGTTCGCAGACGAACTGGCGACTCGCGTCATGAGCAGCGGCCGCTCGGTTGTGCGCGCGTCTGTCGATGGCTTTCATCGCCCCCGGGTCGACCGGTACCGGCTTGGGCGGACGTCGCCGGAGGGTTTCTACCGTGACTCGTATGACTACGCGCGGCTCTTCGAGTCTTTGCTCACGCCGTTCGCGCCGGGTGGATCTGGCCGGTTCCGGGTGGCTGTCTTCGACCACCGGGCCGACGTCCCGGTAGCGGCGCCGGAGCAGCAGGCTGATGCGGACGCGGCGCTGATCCTCGACGGGATCTTCCTGCACCGGCCCCAGCTACGAGCGAACTGGGACTTCTCGATCTTTCTGCACGTCAGCTTTGGCGTCTCGGTCGCCCGCTGCTCGCGGCGCGACGGTTGGTCACCTGACCCGCACGCGGTCGGCAACCGACGCTACGTCGAAGGACAACGCCTCTATCTGCGCGACGCCCTACCATGGGAGCACGCGACGGTGATCCTCGACAACACCGATCTGGCGGCGCCTGCCGTCGTCTCAGCCAGCCTGGTCGGCCTGGACACGTCACCGTAGGTGAGATCGCGCCAGGCCGCCAGGTGTATCGGTCAGCCGACGGGCTGAGCCTCCAGGCTGTCAGCGGTGAGCTCCTCGTGCTTGATGTTGAGACCGAACACCGCGATCAGTGCGCTGGCCAGGAGCATGCTCGCCGCGACCCAGAACGCCAGTGACGAGCCCTCGGTCTGTGCCAGGAGCGGAATCAGGTTGGGGTCGACCTGACCGCTCTGCGCGAGCACGGTGAGCTCCTCGGCCTTGTCGACGGCGGCCTGCGTGGCGAGGGTGCCGAGCAGGGCCAGACCGAGCGCGCCGCCGATCTGCTGCGTCGTATTGAGCACACCGGCTCCTACGCCGGAATCTTCGCGCGCGATCCGGCTCACAGCGGTCAAGGTGAGCGCCACGAATGCGAAGCCCATGCCGACCGAGGTCACGATGATCCACGGCAGCAGCCCGTTCAGATAGGTCGATTCGATGGTCAGCTGTGTATAGCCCCACATCCCGACGGCCGATATCGCGGCGCCGGCGCCGGCGATCCAGCGCGGGTCGACCCGCGAGGCGAGGGCGGAGGCGGTCTGCGCGGCGACGACGATGCCGGCGCTGAACGGCAGGAATGCGAAACCAGCCTGCAACGGGTCGTAGCCGAGGACCTGTTGGACGAAAAGGCTGATGAAGTAGAACGTGGAGAACAGCGCCGCGCCGATGATGAGCATCGCGACGAAGCTCACGGCCCGAGTGCGATCGGCCAGGATCCGCATCGGCAACAACGGATGCTTGACCCGCGACTCGATGACCAGGAAGGCCACGAGTAGGCCGACGCCGACCACAAGGAGGGCGATCGTTGTCGGTGATGTCCACTCGTGCGAGGCGGCGTGGGTAAGGCCGTAGACCACCGCGACCAGACCGCTCGTTCCCACCAGCGCGCCAAGCAGGTCGAAGCGACCGTGCTGCGGCGGAGACTCGCCAAGGAATCGGGGCGCCAACCAAATGAGCAGGATGCCGATCGGGATGTTGATGAACAGCGTCCACCGCCACGACACCTCGGTGAGCGCACCGCCCAGAATGAGGCCGATCGCGGCGCCCGCCCCGGACATTGCGGCGTAGACGGCGAAGGCACGGTTGCGTGGTGGTCCCGCCGGAAACGTCGTCGTGATTAGCGCCAGCGCGGTTGGCGCGACGATGGCGGCGCCGACTCCCTGCAGGGCCCGCGCCCCGAGCAGCCAGGCCTCGCCCTGGGCCATGCCGCCGAGCAACGACGCCAGCGTGAACAGCCCGATTCCGGCCATGAAAATGCGGCGCCGGCCCAGCAAGTCACCCGCGCGGCCGCCGAGCAGGAGTAGCCCGCCAAAGGCGACCACGTAGGCGTTGATAACCCACGGCAGGTTGGCGGACGAGAAGCCCAGATCGGTCTGGATCGACGGCAGTGCGATGTTCACCACCGACGCGTCCAGGACGATCATCAGCTGGGCTGCGGTGATGATGGTCAGCGCGATGCCCAGGTGTCGGTGCCCGTGGTCGTTCTCGACGCCGCGCTCGGGCTGGGGTGCCGTGTTCTCCACGGCTGTGCTGTCGTGGGACATCAGGACTCTCTCTTCGGTGTCGGGTTCGGGGCTGGTGAGAAAGGACCGGAGAATTGGGCGGCGGGAAGTAACACCTCGTCGACGACCCGGGCGATGAAGGCGGCGTCGATGGGCTCTCCCATGACCAGGCGGCGGTGCAACACCATCGCGGGCAGGACGGCGAACAGCAACCGGATATCGACATCTGGGCCGATCTCGCCGCGATCGCGGGCGCGCTGCAACACCCGAGTCGCGAGTTCGACCCGCGGGCCCAGAAAACGCTCGTGAACCGCTGCCATCAGGTCTGGATCGTGGTGTATGGCTGACATCAGACCAGCGAAGACCGACAACGGGACCTCGTCGACCAGGCCGCCGGTGCAACAGGCCATCGCCATCAGGTCACCGCGGAGTGAGCCGGTGTCGGCATCGAGTGGCCCGTCACATGCCTTCGCGCGGTGCACTGCATCGACGACGAGGTCGGCCTTTCCCTTCCAGCGCCGGTACAACGTCGCCTTGCTCGCCCGTGCCTCGGCAGCGATCGCGTCGAGGGTGAGCCTGTCGTAGCCGACGTCGACGAGCAGCCGCACGGTGGCGTCGAGAATCTCGCTCTCGCGCTCACCCTCCACCCGGGGTCTGCTGGCGCCAGCAGCGGTGGCCAAGGCCGACACGGCAACCTCCCGTTCACATGGATGAAACGAAACGGTTCCGTTTCATCGCGGCATACGGTAGCGCGGGTATGCAGAGGTTGCTAGCGAGTGAGGCGGTTTTCTGCTCTCAGCAGATCTCGCAGTACGTCGGCGCGGTCGGTCATCAGCCCGTCGACGCCGAGGGCAAGCATCCGACGCATCTCGATGGGGTCGTTGACGGTCCAGACGTGCAGTTGGCGGCCGGCCGCATGTATCTGATCCAGCGTCGCACGATTGACCAGCGAGATCCGCCCGACCCGCGACGGCAGCTGAAGGCAATCCACCTCGCGCAGGAGACGGGTGACCACCACGGTCAGCCGGAGCGCGGAAGCGCCGCGGAACCGGGCGATCGTCTGCCGCCCACCGGAGGTTGCGGCCGGGGCCGAGAGCCGCCGGAGAACAGCCCGTCGGCGGCGATCCGAGAAAGAG
This sequence comes from uncultured Actinomycetota bacterium, assembly GCA_963831385.1. Classification (GTDB taxonomy): domain Bacteria; phylum Actinomycetota; class Actinomycetes; order Jiangellales; family Jiangellaceae; genus JACVRX01. The sequence continues at coordinate 184,123 of CAWHPW010000011.1, read as the reverse complement.
GCAACACAGACCCGCTCGTGCGCGCGGGTGCGCTCGACGGCGCGGGCGAAGGGTGTCACCGCCGCAGGGTCTTTGACGTCGACGTTCCACCGCAGGTCGGGCCAGGCGTCGAAGATGTCTTCGATGGTGGGTATCGGCTCGACGCCATGAACGCGTGCTTGTCTGACCTCGCTCCAGGTCAGGTCCCGGATCCGGCCAGGGCGGCCGGTGAGCCGCTCCAACCGAGCGTCGTGGAACGTGACCGCGACGCCGTCGGCGGTCGAGCGAACGTCGGTTTCGACATAGCGGTAGCCCAGCTCGACGGCAGCGGCGAACGCCTGCATCGTGTTTTCCAGTCCGGCGGGGGAGTAGCCGCGGTGGGCGAACGCGAGCGGAACCGGGTGATCGAAGAACGGCTTGATCGCGGGCCGCACTGATAGGCCGGTCATGGCAACATCGTGCCCGCTCCTACCGCTGATGCCGGCGCGTGGCAGCCCGCGTCTCGATGACAGCGCAACCGTGCTGGCGTGGTGGATTCATGGCAGGGGCTCCTGTGGCTGTGAAGCTTGTCAGGCCCCCGATGCACTTCGGGCCACGTCGCCGATGATCGCGGCGAGCTCCTTCGGGCGCGACCACATTGGCCAGTGGCTGGTCGGGAGGTCGACGTAGGTCACGTCCCGCAGTTCGGTCAGGCCAGCCACGAACGCATGGCCCTCCTTGACCACGTCCCGGTACTGCTCGGATGTGTACGCCGTGCAGATGACCGTGCTCGGCACGTCGAGGCGAGCGTCGTTGGTCAAATCGGCGGCCTCGCGAAGCGCGGCCCCGGGCTCGGGAACGGCGCGCTGCCGGAACGTCTCGAGATGTTCCTCGGTGAGCCCGTCGAGGTTCTCCTCCGCTTCGAGCTCCTGTGGCGAGGGCAGCGGTTTCTCCACATCGGCGAACTCGGGGTCGAGCGCGCCGATCGCCGGACCGGTGTCGACATAGACCATGGCGGCGATCTGCTCCGGGATGCGGTCGGTGACCGCATAGCCGGGGGCGCCGGCACCGCTGTGGACCGCAAGAACGACGGGACGCCGCGTCGCAGTCACCGCCGCGCAGATTGCGTCCACATGATCGGCCAGCGTGATGGCGGACCGGTCGGTGTCAACGGACTCGAGACCGGGCAGCGTCATCGCCGTAGGGTCGTGCCCATCGGCTCGAAGGGCTTCGGCGACCTCGTCCCACGCCCACGCGCCGAGCCAGAACCCGGGAACCAGGATTATCGGTGGTGTCGTCATGCCGAAACCTTAAGGTCGGCCTCCGACGGACCAGCGGGTAGGCGATAACAGTTGAGCGGCTCAACGCCGGCGAGACGTACGATCTCCCATGTGACGAGCCGACCCGCCTCGGCGCAGCACCTGCAGGACCTCGCGCGGCTGCGGCGCGTCCGCGACCGGATCGACCGGGAGTACGCGCAGCCGTTGGACGTCGAGGCGCTCGCCCGCGGCGCGCACATGTCGGCCGGGCACCTCAGCCGCGAGTTCCGGGCTCGCGTACGGCGAGTCGCCGTACAGCTATCTGATGACGCGGCGCATCGAGCGCGCGATGGCGCTGCTGCGTCGTGGCGACCTCAGCGTCACCGAGGTCTGTTTCGCGGTCGGCTGCTCGTCGCTGGGCACCTTCAGCACTCGCTTCACCGAACTGGTCGGTGTGCCGCCCAGCACCTACCGGCGTGAGGCATCGGGCGCGATGGCGGGGATACCGCCGTGCGTGGCGAAACGGATCACCAGACCGATCAGGAATCGAGAAGCGCGGGTCGCCGAGCCGCAGTTAGCGTGACCGCCATGGACATCACCATTCACCAGACCTACCTCCCGCACGACGACCCGAACGCCTCCCTGGCCTTCTACCGCGACACCCTCGGCTTCGAGGTCCGCAACGACGTCGAATACGGCGGGATGCACTGGATCACGGTCGGCCCTGGCCGCCCAGCCCGGCACGTCCATCGTCCTGCACCCGCCGGCCGCCGACCCCGGCATCACCGACGACGAGCGCCGCGTCATCGCCGAGATGATGGCCAAGGGCACCTACGCTGGCATCAACCTGGCCACCGCCGACGTCGACAGGACCTTCGACGAGCTGCAGGGCAGGGACGCCGAGGTCGTCCAGGAGCCGACCGACCAGCCGTGGGGCATTCGCGACTGCGCCTTCCGCGATCCCGCGGGCAACATGATCCGCATCTTCGAGGTCCGCTGAAGCGGCCAGTGATCGCGGGTTGACCGACTGCTGAGACGAGATCGACCTCAGGTGCATCTTCACGAGGTGCTCATGTTGCTCCGACGTCTCGTTCCCTCCGCCTACCGGCCGGTGCTCGCCAACCGGGTGTTCCGGCGCCTGATCCTCGGCTTCGCGGTCTCGGACCTCGGGGACGGGATGAGCTTCGTCGCGGTGGCGTGGCTCGCCATCGAGCTCGCGCCGCAGGCGACCGCGGGGCTGTGGGTCGGCGGCGCGGTGGCCGCGTACACATTGCCGGGCGTGGTCGGCGCCCTGGTGTTCGGTCGCCGTCTGCGCCGGGTGCCGGCCAAGCGGCTGCTGCTCGCCGACAACGTGGTGCGCGGCGTGTTTCTCGGTGCCGTACCGGTCGCCTGGCTCGCCGGGCTGCTGACGCCGCCGCTGTACGTCGTGCTGCTCGCGGTCTCGTCGCTGCTGCACGCGTGGGGAAGCGCGGGCAAGTACACCCTGCTGGCCGAGCTGCTGCCCGACAAGCAGCGGCTGGCCGCGAACACCCTCGTCAGCTCGCTCGGCTTCGCTGCCACGATCGCCGGGCCCGCGATCGCCGGTGTGCTGGTGATGTTTGCCAGCTCCGCTCTCGTCATCGGCCTGGACGCGCTCAGCTACGCGTTCCTCGCCGTGCTCGTCGCACGCACCCGGCTGCCGGAGTCGGGGCACGTCGCCCCCGTCGACCAGGCGGCCGCCCGTGGCGGGCTCACCTGGCTGCGGTCCCATCCCGAGCTGCTCGGGCTGCTGACGTTCACCTGGTTCTTCAACCTGCTGTACGGCCCGGTCGAGGTCGCCCTGCCGCTGCACGTGACCGACGACCTGCATGCACCCGGAACGCTGCTCGGCCTCTACTGGATGCTGTTCGGCATCGGTGCAGTGCTCGGCGGGCTCACGGTCGGCGCGCTGCGGCAGCTGCCGCTGTGGCCTGTGACGGTCGTCATCGTGGTCGGCTGGGGACTCTCGCTGCTGCCGTTCGGGTTCGACGTGCCAACGACCGTCACTGTTGCGTGCTTCGCCCTCGGCGGGGCGATCTACGGACCGTTCGTTGCGCTCTCGGTGACGCTGATGCAGGCGAAGTCACCACCGCAGCACTTGGCCGCGATGCTCGCAGCCCGCAGCGCGGTGCTGCTCACCGCATCGCCGCTCGGCGCGGCGCTCGGCGGACCGCTCACCACAGCGCTGGGCCCACGAGCGACGCTCGGCGGCTCAGGACTCGCCACCGTGGCGCTCGGCGCCGTCGCGTGCGGCCTGCTGCTGACCCGGCGTCGGCTCCAGGTGACCAGACCGATCACGAATCGAGAAGCGCGGGCCACCGAGCCGCAACTAGCCTGACCGCCATCGACATCACCACCACGGCTTCAGGAGTGACCATGACCGCCTCGTCCACCCAGGGAATCAAGACCGTGCTGCATCCCATATCCGAGTTGGAGACGGCCCGATGAGGGGACTCGTTCGACGCACGGAGGTGCTTCGCCATGGCTGAGAGAAAAACTGCAACGAAGAGCACACGGCAGTCCGCCAAGAAAACCACCGCGAGCAAGAAGTCCAAGGGATTCACGGCCGAGGAACGGGCCGCGATGAAAGAGCGCGCCAAAGAGCTGAGGGCGGAAGCGGACAAGGCGGATGGGGAAAAGGACGTGCTCGCCAAGATCGCCGAGATGCCGGCACCGGATCGCGCCATGGCCAAGCGGATCCACGCGATCGTCAAAGCCAACGCCCCGGCCCTCTCGCCGAAGACTTGGTACGGGATGCCCGCGTATGCCAACGAGCAAGGCAAGGTCGTCTGCTTCTTCACTGCCGCGGCCAAGTTCAAGTCGAGGTACGCAACGTTCGGTTTCGAGGAGGCGGCGAACCTCGACGAAGACGCCATGTGGCCGGTCTCCTTTGCGCTGAAGAAGGTGGCGCCGGCCGAAGAGAAGAAGATCGCCGCACTCGTGAAGAAAGCTGTGAGCTGAGGACTGAATCAGATGAGCATGGCCACGATGAAAGACACGCAGTCGCCTGTGCTGCACGTTGCAGACAGCCACGACTTGATCCGCGTGCACGGCGCGCGCGAGAACAACCTCAAGGACGTCAGCATCGAGATCCCGAAGCGCCGGCTGACGGTGTTCACCGGCGTGTCCGGCTCAGGCAAGAGCTCGCTGGTGTTCGACACGATCGCCGCGGAATCGCAGCGGATGATCAATGAGACCTACAGCGCCTTCGTGCAAGGCTTCATGCCGACGCTGGCCCGGCCGGAGGTCGACGTACTGGATGGCCTGACGACGGCGATCATCGTGGACCAGGAGCGGATGGGCGCCAACCCCCGCTCCACCGTCGGCACCGCCACCGACGCCAACGCGATGCTGCGGATCCTCTTCAGCCGACTAGGCCACCCGCACATCGGTCCGCCGACTGCATATTCGTTCAACGTCCCGACGCGGACTGCGAGCGGAGTGATGACCGCCGACAAGGGCAGCGGAGAGAAGACCGTGGTCCGCAACGTCGTCTACCACGGCGGCATGTGTCCGCACTGCGAGGGCATGGGCTCGGTCAACGATTTCGACCTGACCGCGCTGTACGACGACAGCAAGTCGCTCAACGAGGGCGGGCTCACGATCCCGGGCTACAGCATGGAGGGCTGGTACGGCCGCATCTTCAGCGGCAGCGGCTTCTTCGACATGGACAAGCCGATCGGGAAGTACACGAAGAAGGAGCTGCACGACCTGCTCCACAAGAAGCCGACCAAGATCAAAGTCGAGGGCATCAACCTGACCTACGAGGGCGTCATTCCCAAGATCCAGAAGTCGATGCTCTCCAAGGATGTCGACGCGATGCAACCGCACATCCGCGCCTTCGTGGAGCGGGCGGTGACCTTCACGACCTGTCCAGAGTGCGACGGCACCCGACTCGGCAAGGAGGCCCGGTCGTCGAAGATCAAGGGAAAGAACATCGCGGACGTCTGCACGATGCAGATCAGCGACCTGGCCGACTGGGTCCGGGGACTCGACGAGCCGTCGGTGGCCCCGCTGCTCACCGGCCTGCAACACCTCCTCGACTCGTTCGCCGAGATCGGGTTGGGATACCTCTCGCTCGACCGGCCGTCGGGCACCCTGTCCGGGGGAGAGGCACAGCGCACCAAGATGATCCGCCACCTCGGCTCGTCGCTCACCGACGTCACATACGTCTTCGACGAGCCCACGATCGGCCTGCACCCCCATGACATCGAGCGGATGAACGACCTGCTGCTGCGCTTGCGGGACAAGGGAAACACGGTGCTCGTCGTGGAGCACGAGCCGCAGACGATCGCGATCGCCGACCATGTCGTCGACCTCGGTCCCGGCGCCGGCACGGATGGCGGCACCATCTGCTTCGAGGGCGCCGTGGAGAAGCTGCGGGGGAGTGACACCACCACCGGCCGCCATCTCGACGACCGGGCGACCCTCAAGGAATCGGTACGTTCGTCTTCCGGCACGATGGAGATTCGCGGCGCGTCGACGCACAACCTCCAGGATGTGGACGTCGACATCCCACTCGGAGTGCTCTGCGTGATCACGGGCGTCGCCGGCTCCGGCAAGAGCTCGCTGATCCACGGATCGCTCCTGGGCCGCGACGGCGTGGTGGTGATCGACCAGGGTGCGATCCGCGGTTCGCGACGGAGCAACCCGGCGACGTACACCGGACTGCTCGACCCGATCCGCAAGGCCTTCGCGAAGGCCAATGGCGTGAAGCCTGCGCTGTTCAGCTCCAACTCCGAGGGCGCCTGCCCCACCTGCAACGGCGCCGGCGTCATCTACACCGACCTGGGCGTCATGGCCACCGTCGAATCCACCTGCGAGGAGTGCGAGGGGAAGCGATTCCAAGCGTCGGTGCTGGAGTACACGCTGGGCGGCCGGAACATCGCCGACGTGCTGGCGATGTCGGTGACCGAGGCCGAGGAATTCTTCGGCGACGGCGAGGCGCGTACGCCGGCCGCACACACGATCCTCGACCGGCTTGTCGATGTCGGGCTCGGCTACCTCAGCCTCGGCCAGCCGCTCACCACCCTGTCCGGCGGTGAGCGGCAGAGAGTCAAGCTGGCCACCCAGATGGCCGAGAAGGGCAACGTCTACGTCCTCGACGAGCCGACCATCGGCCTGCACCTCGCCGACGTCGAGCAGCTGCTCGGCCTGCTCGACCGGCTCGTCGACTCCGGCAAGTCGGTCATCGTTATCGAGCACGACCAGGCGGTCATGGCGCACGCCGACTGGATCATCGACCTCGGCCCCGGCGCCGGCCACGACGGCGGCCGGATCGTCTTCGAGGGCACACCCGCCGATCTCGTCGCCGCCCGTTCCACCCTCACCGGCGAGCACCTCGCGGCCTACGTCAGCGCCTGACCGAGGCCATCGCGGACACCGTGAGACGAGTTCGCTCGGCTGTTTCGACTCGTTCTACGACTAACTGGCAACGCGACGTGGTGGCGTGACAAGTAGGGGAGCGGGGACCGACCGGGAGTTTAGTGCCGGTGCGGTGACAGTCGGGATATCCCTACGGTTGGTGCTGGGCGGCCTCGACTGCGGTGATCCACACGTTGGCGAAGGCCTCGCCGTCGAGGCGGACGACAACGCGAGTCGGCCGTCCGGCCTTGTCCGCTTCGAATCGCAGCACTCCGCCGTCGAGCACGGGTAGCAGGTGCCGCTCCTCCACAACCGCCCCGAGCCACCCGACGGCAACGGCGCAGGCAACCGGGTCGTAGTGGAAGTTCAGCAGGTCGTCGGGTAGGGCGGCGTTTTGACGGCCTAGCTCCGCCATGTTGTGGTCCCCTCCGTGGGCTTTCGCCTGGCGGGCGAGCAGGTTTCCGATCGGACCGGAGGCAGCGAGGCGGGGCAGCTCGGCAGCAGTGAGGTGGGCTTGAAGCGTCGCCGGCAGGGTCACGAGCGTCAAGTCGGCGACCTCGGCGATGGTCAATGCGGCGGAGGTGTCGCATTGGACGTTCCAGTCCATCTCCGGTCCCCATGCCGGCAGGCCTTCTGCAGGTGCCTCCACCCATCCACCCATCGCGACAACCGGAACCCCATCAAGGTGTCCCGGTCGCGCCTGCTGGAGCAGGGCCAGGTTGGTATACGGCCCGATGGCGACGATCACGGCGCCCAACTCGATGCTGTGCGCGAGCAGGTCAATAGCCATGCCCGGCGGCGAAGGACGCGCCGCTACCGCAGTAGCCCAGTAGCGCTCATGGTCAGGCAAACCGCCCATCGGCCTCCCCGTGGTCAGCGACCGACCCGCACCAGCGGCAACCGGAATGTCCAGGCGGCCGGCCAACTCGAGGAACCGACACAGATACCCGGCCCTCTGGCCGTCCGGGTCGGCCGTCGTGGTGATGCCGACAACCTCGACCTCCGGCCAGCCAAGAGTCATCGCCACAGCACAGGCATCGTCGGTGTCCCCGGCAAAGTCGGTGTCAATGTGCACCCGCATGCCGGTCCTCGCTCCTTGCCGTATACATCCGACACCACTCTTCCAACCGACACCAGGGTTAACCACGTCGACGTCTGGGTGTCGGCCGAGGTGGCCGAGGAGCGGATCGCCGCCGCGGTCACCGCCTTTCGGCAATGCAGCCCCCTCGTGGCTAAACGCCGATAATCGACATTATGTCAAGTTGAGTCTGCGAATTGCATCAGATGAATCAATGCGGCTGGGGCCTGATCCACTACCCCGGCGGCCCCTTGTTGCCCACGATGTCGAAACCGCTTTTGACCTGCAGAAACGCTGCGGTTACCGGGCCTAGGCTGGCATCCTGGCGCACGTCCTGACGTATGCCGCACGGCGTCGCGCCCTCGTCCGAGTGGAGCTTCAAGGTTGGCCGCGGCTGGTAGTGACCGGCCTCATGCAGGATCGACCGTCTTCACCATGACGCAGTTCTTCAGCCCTTTGGGCCGGTCGTAGGTGAAGCCGAGCCGCTCGTAGAGTCGACGGGTGCCGTTGTAGAGGAACGACGACGACATCTTCTTGGTCTGGTTGGTCAGGTCGTGGGGATAGCTCTCGACCCGCCCGCCGCCGGCCTGCGCAATCAGGTCGAGTGCACCGGTGATCGCCAGCTCCGTCACGCCCCGTCGCCGGTGGCGCTTGTCGACGAAGACGCAGGTGATTCGGTAGTCGGGATCCGCGGTCTTGGTGGCGTCGTACTCCTTGCGGTGGTGGAGGGTGGGCAACTCGACCGGGGTGCCGTACTCAGCCCACGCGATGGCCTCGTCGCCGTCCATCACCAGTGCGGCGTGCGCCCTGCTCTGCTCGACGTAGGCCTTCTTCAGAGCTCGGTTGGCCTCCGCGCCCTGGCCGCGCTCGGGCCCGTCTGGGTGGAACCAGATGCACCAGCAGCCCCCGAAGATGCCGTTGTGCCGCTGCACCAGCGCATCGAAGGCGGACCAGGTCTCGGGGCTGAGAGGCGCGATGGTGTACGACGACTCGGTAGCCATGCCGCTCCTTATCCCGTTGGGCCCGCACGGACACATCGGTCGTGGCTTTGTCGTGCTGAGATGATGCCGGCAACGGTAGTGCCCATTCCGCACGAGGCGTCCACCGCGAGCAGCGGAGCCGCAGCTGAGCGTGATACATCTAGCGCAACCTCGCCTGACGCGACCGTTTGTGCAAGGTAGACAGCACGATCACGTGCAATCTTCGCTGCATCTCGACAGCTGGCCCGCCCCGGAGAGCCGTTCACGGTATTCGATCCCGCGGGTCAACCGAGTTGGCGTTTCAATCCTTCTTCGCAGCGGACACGTCGACGCATACGATTCCCTTGTTGCCGTCCTGGTCGGCGATCACGGTGAGCGAGGGCGCGTTGCTGTCATCGACGACGGTCCCGCCCGCGGCGAGGGCGGCGGCGATCCGTTGCTCGGCCACCTCGGGCGCCACATAGACCTCGATGTGGAACCGCTGACGCGGGGCCTCGTGTTCGTCGGCGTCGCCGAACCACAGGTTCGGTACCCGTCCCGTGGCGTCCCGGATTTCGTCGCTGGGGGTCCCGCGGCCCTGGGCCTCGGCGCTCCCGGTCAGCAGGGCGGCCCACACTGGGGCGATGGTCGCGGAGCGCGCCGTGTCGAGGCCGAGCTCGATGTCGCTGACCGAGGCCGGGTCGGCGTCGACCTTGTGGGCGGCGGCGATCTCGGTGATCCGTCGCGCGAGGTCGACGTCCTGCTGGGTCACCCATTCGACGACGTGTTCGGTGCCCTCGTTGTCGCGGTAGATGGCGTCGTCAGTGACCAGTTTGAGGTCGACGTATCCATTGCCGATCGACACGCGCGGGTGGTGTCCGAGCGTGTCACCCGCCTCGCCCACCGCGGCGACGAACCGTGCGCCGGTGCCGAAGTCGTCGACCAGGTAGCGGGCATGCAGTCCCTGGGCAAGCTTGCGCCAGTCGGTCAGGTTGGCCTCGGCGATCTGTTCGCCCTTCAGCATGTCCATAGAGACGGGGACCCTATCCCTGATTCAGCTCGCAGCGCTGGCGCAACGAACAACCGGATCTGCCGCTCCGCGTGCGCTTGCAGACGCACGCTTCTGCTGCGTGGAGTGCGGATCGGGGGTGCTTTACGCCCGGAGTTGATACGCAGGCTGTCAAGTTGAGCACATTCATCGGACCCCCTAGGCAGTTTGAACCTCCCCCGTCCGTTAGGGAGTGCGCGGGTGTCCCGTCGGTACGCCGGCGTCTTGGGCAGCCCAGCTGGAGAGGAATTGCAGCGCTTCGGCGGCTGGGCTGTCGGGTTCGGCCGTGTAGGTGATGATCACGAGGTCGTCGCCGGCTAGCTCCATAGCTTCGCCGGTGAGTTCGAGGTCGCCGACGAGCGAGCTATGTAGCCGTTTAGGGCCGCTGCGGTGGTGTTTGACGTTGTGGCGCGCCCAGCGGGTGCGGAACTCTTCGCTCCTGGTTACCAATTCGCCGATGAGCTCGGTGAGGCTCTTGTCGTGGGGGTTGCGGCCGGCCTCGGCCCGGAGGGCGGCAACGGTATCGTCTGCGACGTTCTCCCAGTCGAGGAAGAACGCTGGGGCGCGCCGGTCGAGAAAGAGGAATCGGGCGAGGTTGAGCGGCAGGTGGTCGCGGTCGAGGATCCCGCCGTAGAGGGCGAGCGCGACGTCGTTCGCGGCGAGGATATCCATCCGGGCGTTGCGGACGTATGCCGGTGTGTTGAGCGACTCGAGGATGCGCAGCACTCCTGGGCGGACCCTGGAGATCGCGGCGCGGCGTGAACCGCGCACCGGGCCGGTGGAGGCTCGGGCCAGGTCGAACAGGTGAGAACGCTCGGCCTCGTCGAGCTGCAGGGCCCGAGCGAGGGCGTCGAGGACCTGTTCGGAGGCGCCCGCCAGGTTTCCACGCTCGAGACGGATGTAGTAGTCGGCGCTGACTCCCGCGAGCAGGGCTACCTCTTCGCGGCGCAGTCCCGGGACGCGGCGCTTGTCGCCGAAGGTCGGCAAGCCGGCCTGTTGGGGGGTCACCTTCGCGCGCCGGGTGGTGAGGAACTCACGCACCTCGTCCCTGATGCTCACTCGCGCCACGTTACGGGCGAGCACCCGCAGGCTGGGAGGGTCTGCTGGTACCTGTGCCGAGGGGAACTCTCACCTCACCCGCTCGAGGCTGTTCGCTTGAGCCATGACTACCACTGCCGTGGCCCAGACCGTCACCCTCAACAACGGCGTCGCGATGCCCATCATCGGATTCGGCGTCTTCCAGATCCCAGAGGACCAGACCCAGGTCGCCGTGGAAGCGGCCTTCGAGGCCGGTTACCGCCACGTCGACACCGCAGCCTCCTACGGCAACGAGGAAGCTGTCGGGGCCGCCGTCGACGCCAGCGGCCTGGCGCGCGAGGACCTCTTCATCACCACCAAGCTCTGGATCCAGCACGCCCCGAGTGGAAACGTCGAGCACGACACCAAGCGTGCCTTCGACGAGTCCCTCCGCCGGCTTGGCCTCGACTACCTCGATCTGTACCTGATCCACCAGCCACTCGGGGACTACTACAGCGAGTGGCGGGCCATGCAGGAGCTCCACCGGGAAGGCCGAATCCGTGCCATCGGCGTCGCGAACTTCCACCCCGACCGGCTCGTCGACCTCATCGACCACAACGAGATCGTCGCCGCGGTCAACCAGATCGAGACCCATCCCTTCCACCAGCGCGCCACCGACCAGGAGCTGATGCGCGAACGCGGAGTCCAGATCGAGTCCTGGGGGCCGTTCGCCGAGGGCCGCAACAACCTGTTCACCGACCCGGTCCTCAGCGCCATCGGCGAGGCACACGGCAAGTCCGTCGCCCAGGTAGTGCTCCGCTGGCTCGCCCAGCGCGAGGTCGTCATCATCCCGAAGTCCGTCCGCCCGGACCGGATGGCTCAGAACCTCGACATCTTCGACTTCACCCTCACCGAGGACCAGATGGCCCAGATCACCACGCTGGACACCGGTGCCAGCCTCTTCTTCGACCACCGCGACCCCGTCATGGTCAGCTCGCTCGGGGGACGACGGATCGACTGACGCCATCACGTGTAAGCCGGCCACGCCCGCTCGAGGCGCCGGAGCAGGGCTGGATAGACGACCAGGTACCGCAGCGGTTTGATCGCGGCCATGTAGACGGCGCCGAACAGACCGTTCGGCTTGACCAGGACGGCCATCTGCCCGCGGAAGCGGCCGGAGCCGTCCGGGACCCAACCGAGATGCAGCACTGCGTGGACCGTCCGGTTGGCCAGCTCCGCGGCCCATTCGTTCTCGAGCTGGTACACCACCGTGAACGGGAGAATGTCGAATCCCGGATCGGATGGTGCGGCTTGAAGATCTGACGGCAGTCGCTGCCTGAGCGTCGCCACTCGCGAGCCCAGTCCGTCGTCGGGGTCGTCCCAACCGAACAGTGCGCCGATCTTCCATCGGGCCGCCCAGAGCACGCGGACCACGAGCGGAGCTCCCTCCGGGAAGTTTCCGGCGAAGAACTGTGAGACCAGCCGAGGGAACTCGTCCGGGCCGCCCGGCGTCGGGAGCGCCCACACGTCTTCGACCGTGAAGTCGGATGTCAAGTCGTGGATGCGCCAGGGGCGCGAGATATGTGCCGATTTCGGGAGCCTCATTCGTCGGTCCTCTCCCCTGTGCTGTTGGTCGAAGGCCCGGCTCTCGATGCATCAACCGGGACGGTGGTCGGCTGGAGACCGAGCAACCCACGGACTGCTCGTTCGGCCAACTCGACGTCGTAGGGCTCGCGCCCTGCCAGCGCGATGCCGACCGCTTCGAGCGTGCTCAGGTAGGCGTTCGCAACGTCCTCGGCCGGCGGGCCGGACGGGATCGCACCGCTCCTGCGTCCCACGTCGACGAGGCGGGCACAGGTGGCCTCGAGCGGGTCGAGGATTTCCCTGATCGCCCGGCCGACCGGATGGTCCTGCCCGGTGAACTCGACGCGTAGGGCCAACATGACGCGAGCGACGTCCCGGCGGCAGTAGACGGCGTGGGCTCGGGCCATTGCGGTCAGTGCGGCAACGGGGTCCGTCTCGGCGGCGGCGAGGTGGCCAACTTCGGCAGTCCACGTCTCGTCGACCCAACCCACCACCGCGAGTGCCAGGTCTTCCTTGTTTTCGAACAGGTGATAGATGGCACCGCGGGTATAACCGGCCTCGCTTGCTACCCGCTCGAGGGCCAGGTTGGCGTAACCGTACGTGGACAATCCCCTCGCCGCCGCTTCCAGCAAGGCGCTCTTGGTCTGGGCACGCCGATCGGCCTGCCTTCGTCGGGTGTTCCCCGAGGCCCTCATGCTGTCCTAGGTTACATACAGACATGTATGTATGCTACTCGGGACTGACCGGTACCTCTTCCACACGTGACCACGAGCGCTCGTCCAGCATCGGTACCACCTGCTGCTCGATGATGCCCTCGAAGTGCGGGGTCCGCCGGTGCGCCTGGAAGGCGTCCTCACTCGTGTACCGCTCGTAGAGCAGGAACGCCCGGGGTTCGTCGATCTCCTGGTAGACCGAGAATTCGAGGCAGCCCGGCTCGGCCCGGCTGGCCTCGGCGTTCATCAGCAGTAGTCGAGCCACCGTCGATTCGTGCCCCTCCCCCACCACGTATCGTGCGACGACGATCAGCATGATTCCTTTGAGCCCCTCCGTTTCCCGCCTGAATCGACTGCCGTTGGCCAATGTCGGCGGCGCGCGCCTGTGTTGCCATCCAGCCTTCGACATCGTGGTCGCGGAGCCCATCGCCGATTTGAAACCGGTGCCGACGCACGCCCGCAAAGATGCGCAGATGGATGTCTTCCTGGAGACCGAGCGGCTGGTGCTGCGCCGCTTCACCGCAACCGACGTGGACAACCTGGTCGAGCTCGACAGCGACCCGGAGGTCATGCACTACGTCACCGGCGGCCGTGTCACATCCAGAGAGGAGATCCAGAACGAGGTCCTGCCGGCCTTCCTCGGTTACTACGAGCGGTTTCCGGGCTACGGCTTCTGGGCGGCGGTTGAGAAGGCAACGGGAGCATTCCTCGGCTGGTTCCACCTGCGCCCGGCGCCGGACGCAGGACGGCCTGACGAGCCGGAACTCGGCTACCGGCTCCGCCGGCAGGCCTGGGGCAAAGGGTATGCCACGGAAGGCTCCCGGGCGTTGATCGACAAGGCGTTCGCCGAGCTCGGCGCCGAGCGGGTCTTCTCCGAGACGATGGTGGTCCACATCGCCTCGCGGCGGGTCATGGAGAGGTCCGGCCTCAAGCTGGTGCGAACCTTCCATCAGGACTGGCCCTACAAGATCGACGGGGACGAGCACGGCGACGTCGAGTACGCGCTGACCCGCGCCGAATGGGAGGGCGCGCAGGCCTGAGCTTGCTGGTCAACCAAGTGCGCGGGTTCCGAGGACGATGTGCGCATTCAGCTCGTCGGAGTCCTCGATTCGCGGGACCAGCCCGACGCTGGCAACCGCCTCGGCCATCTGCGGCGCCTGCAACTCACTGGTTTCGACCAGCACATGCCCGCCTGGAGCCAACCACTGCGGCGCGGCGACAACGATCCGGCGGAGCACGGCCAGTCCGTCCGCGCCGCCGTCGAGCGCAGGCCGCGGCTCGTGCTCGCGAGCCTCGGGAGGCAGCAGCCTGATTTCCCCAGTAGGAACGTACGGCGCGTTGGCGACCAGGACATCCACCCGGCTCCGGAGGTCGGCGGGCAGGGGCTCGTAGAGGTCGCCCAGATAGACGAGCCCGCCAGCTGGGCCGACGTTGCCACGGGCGCACCGCACCGCGACAGGATCGAGGTCGACGGCGTGCAACTCGACCTTCAGGGCCGCGACCAGAGCGGCGCCGACTGCCCCGGAGCCGCAGCACAGGTCGATGACCACTAGCGGGCGCGACCCGGGGATCTGGCGGGCGAGCTCCCTGGCCTGCCGGACGAGGAACTCCGTGCGGCGGCGGGGTACGAAAACTCCTGGCGCTACCGATATCCGCAGGCCGCAGAACTCCGCCCAGCCGAGAATGTGCTCGATTGGCACGCCCGTCGCTCGCCGGTCCACCATGGCCGCGAGTTCGGATGGCGTTCGCGCAGATTCGATGAGTAGCCGCGCCTCCTCCTCTGCAGCGACACAGCCTGCGGCCCACAGGGTGGAGACGATGGACGCCCGGATGGTTGCCGACAACGCAAGTGTCACGACCGCGCTACGTCACTGACTGGCGACCGGCGAGAAGGTGTTCACTGCTGGTAGTCCTCCACCTGACCCACCGGCCGGACCACAGCGTCGGCTGGGTCCTGGCCGGACTCGTGCCGGGCTCGGCGCTGCCGAAGTAGGTCCCAGCACTGGTCGAGTGCACGTTCCAGCCGCCTCAGCTGCTCTTGCTCCTCGTCAGGAGCCAGCTCGCCTTCCTGAACTCGAGCCCGCAGCTCGTGTTCCTGATCGACGAGCGACCGCACCTGCTCGAGAATCTGCTCTTCGTTCACGAGGTTCATCCTGGACCACAAACGTCCGAATAGATGAACCGTGATCGAAGGAGCATCACTGGGGGCAGTGGCCCAGCAATCCGCCATCGATCATGGTCCGTCGGCGCCGGGCCCGCTCCCCCGGCCAACCGAGATCACGACACGCGCAGTCTGGCGATAGGACGGCCGCTCGAAGGGTGAGCAGTGATCGTGAAGCCGGCCTTGCGAAACATGCCGACCGTGCCGGTAAAGAGCTCGGCACCTGCGCGCCGCTCCCCCGCGGTGTCGACCGGGTAGGCCTCGACGGTCGCGGCCCCATGTGTACGGGCGTAGTCGACCGCTCCGTCGAGCAAGGCGGTGCCGATACCGGTGCGCCGCCGCCGCGCTGGAATCCAGAAGCACACGAGCGACCACACGTCGGGCTCGTCGGGATCGAGAGGGCCGATCACCCGCGACCTCGTCAGCCGTTCGAACTGCTCGCGAGGTGCCATCGACACCCAACCGACGGGATCGTTCCCCTCGTAGGCGAGCAGACCGGGAACCAACCCGTCCCTGGTGAGTCGACGTAACACCCGCCGGTTCCCTGGGCCGTTGTCAAAATCCTTCGCCCGGACTCGGAACCAGGCGCACCAGCAGTTGCTATAAGCGCCGTTTGGGCCGAAGAAGGCACTGAGGTCGCGCCATCGGTCCGCTGTCACCGGCACCACGGACACTGTCATGACCAGAGTGTGGACCGGACAGCTCGTTCGGCAAGCAACGACCTGGCGTTAGGCTGGGCAAACGATGAAGAACCGTGGTCCGATCAAGGCGTTCACGGCGCTGCTGACGGTCGGAGCTCTCGTCGGCTATGCCGTACCGGCTGACGCGGCGGACCCACGCCCGTTCACGCCACGCTTCGAGCGTCGGGTGAACGGCGACATCTCCATCGTGAGCGCAACGGCGGCCAGGGCCACCGCATCGCGGCCGGCGGGCAGCATCCTGTTGTTCGCCGGCTTGTACTGGGGCGGGTCCGCGCGAACCGCCCGTTCCACGCCGGACACGGTGACCCTGCAGGTCGCGTCCTCGGCACCTACGACAATTGTCGCCGACGAGCAGGCATCCGACTCGTCTTTCGGATTCGGCGCGGTCGCTGACGTCACCGCTCAGTTTCGGGGCGCAGGTCCCTTCGTCGATTTCACCGTCGCCAGGGCCGGCGGCGTCCCATGGTCGCTGGTGATGGCGTGGAGTTCGCCCGCTGAACCGCTCAGAGATCTTCGCGTCGTCGACGGCCTGGCCGAGATAGCTGACGGCGAGCCAACGACGGTGACGGTGACGGGGCTCTCCACACCACGTCGCGGTCGGGTCGCGACGACGGTCGGCGTCGTGACCCATGGTGACGACGCGCGGGCGTCCACGCAGATCGACGCCGGCGACACGATGGCGACGATTCCGGTTCGGGCCGAGCCCGGTGGGCGAACCCTCGTGGCCGCCGTGACCACGGCGAGCGAAGCAGTGGCAGTCACCGATCTCGGAGTTTCGGCCGCTGTCACCCCGAACCCTGCCGCAGCCGGTGAAACCGTCGAGGTCACCGTGCGAGTCACCAACAACGGCCCGGACGACCAGTCGGGCCCAGCGACCCTCACCGTCGACCCGGGGAACGGGCTGGTTGCCGACGCGGTGTCCCTCTCGGTCACAGCGGGCGCATGCGGGCTCGCCGGTAGCCGGGCCGTCTGTGCCGTCGACCCGCTCGCTGCCGGGCGTGCCGCCGAGCTGACGTTCGCCGCGCGGGTCGACGCCGAAAAGGGCTCGACCATCACCTCCAGCGCCCGGGCGCTTGCTCCCACGGCGGACACCGATCCCGTTTCCAGGAACGACACGGCGCGAGCGGCACTCGGGCTGACCGGCCAGGCCGGTGGACCCGCCAACGATTCCGACGCTCAATCCCAACCACAGGGCCGTGACGCCACGGCCGATCGCCCGGACTCGAGTAGACCCGATCCCTAGCCCACCTCTGGCTCAGGACTCCTGTCCCCCTGCCCTCCGCGGAGAACGATGGCTGGACGTCACGCATCGCCACGTAGACATCGGTCGTGGCCGCGGCGGATCCTTGCCCTCGTCACGGCCGTCGCCGTGGTTGCAGTGGGAGTGGTCGCAGCGAACACCCTTCTCGGGCAAAGCGCCGGCAGTTGCGAGCAAGCTCCCGCGCTCACCGTTGTGGCGGATCCTGCGATCGCACCCGCTTTGACGGAATTTGCCGCGGCGTATCAGCGCAGCGCCCCTCCCGTCAACGGCATGTGTGCGTCAGTCGACGTGGTCGCACACACGTCGGCCGAAGTGGTCGCCGGGTTGGGCAGCTCGGTGCGCGCAGACGTCTGGATTCCTGACTCCAGTCTTTGGGTGACCCAGGTCTCGGCCGAGGGCGTGGCGCTGGATGTCGCTGACCCGCTCGCCATCTCGCCGCTGGTCGTGGTCGCTCCACGACCTGTCGCCGAACAACTCGGGTGGCCCGAATCAGACCTACCGTGGGGTGCGGTCCTCGCCAGCGATGCGAATGCCACGATCGCCGACCCGACGACGACCAGCGAGGGTCTCGCGACATTGCTGGCGGTCGCTGCGGTCGTCGGAACCGGCGAGGAAGATCGGACGACGCTGGTTCAAGCCATGACGGCGGTAGCGCGGAGCGCCGTTCCCGACGTTGCCGCAGCGTACGAACAGGTCACGGCCGACGCGGTCGAGGCGCCGCTCTTCACGGCGACCGAACAGTCGGTCGTCGCTCACAACAGCGCAGCCCCGACGAACCTGGTCGCGGCGCTCTACCCGGCGGAGGGAACGCCGGTCTTCGACTATCCAGTGATCACCGTTACGACGGCAGCGACGTCGACCGTCAAGGCCGAGACGAGTGCCGCTTTCGAGGCGGCCCTTCGCACCCCCGAGGCGATCGAGCTGTTGAAGGATGCGGGCTTCCGGGCACCTGACGGGACGGCGCGAGAAGGCGCTGGAGTCGTCGACGGCATCCGGTCGAAGGCGCCCGCCCCGATGCCGGCGCCCGACCCCGCCCAGGCAGCGGCGATCCTGCGGTTGTGGGCCGCACTGTCACTGGATAGCCAACTGCTCGCCGTCGTCGATGTCTCCGGCTCGATGAAGGAACCGGCGGGCGACGGTGTCACCCGGATCGAGCTCACCCGTGACGCCGCCAAGACGGCGCTGGGTCTCTTCCCAGCCACCAGCGCCTTGGGCTTGTGGGCATTCTCGGTCGACTTGGATCCGCCGAACGACCACGCCGAGATCGTTCCCCTCGGACTCCTCACCGACCCCATCGGCGACCAGACCCGCCTAGAGGCCCTGCTGACGGCCGCAGACACCCTGCCCGACCGCGCCGGCGGTGGAACCGCCCTGTACGACACCGTGCTCGCCGCCTTCCGTACCGTTCGTGCCGCCTACGATCCGGCGCGCATCAACTCCGTGGTCCTGCTCACCGACGGCCGGAATGAGGACGACCCAGACAGCATCGAGCTGGACACCCTGCTGGCGACCCTGCGCGCGGAGTTCGATCCGGCCCAGCCGGTTTCGGTGATCACGATCGGAATGGGCCCCGACGCCGATCACGAGACCCTCGCCCGGATCTCGGAAGTGACCGGTGCCAAGGCCTACCGCGTTGACAATCCCGCCGACATCCAGCAGGTATTTCTCGACGCAATGATCGAGCGCCAGTGTCGACCCAATTGCTGAGTCCGAGCGCGCCTCCCCAACCCTGGCCCTCCGCGTCAATAGCCTCGCACCGGACCGAGCACGGACCGCCGTGCTCGATGGCGTGGCGAGGTGATGGTGCCCGCTTCGTGGAAACCCATGGTCATCACAGCGGCGCTCGTCAGTGCGGTGTTGATCGTCGACGACGCCACGAGTGCTCCACCCCGTAGTGCGGCGCCGCCGGTCGTCCCCACTGCAAAACCGGTGACGACCGCACCCGCGACCCTCGATCCGTCCGATCCGCCGCTGCCTCACCGCGACGCACGAGGTGTGATTCAAACGACCGGTATGCCGGCCAAGACAGTGGCGTTGACCTTCGATGACGGCCCTTCCTCCACCCATACGCCTCGCGTTCTGGACATTCTGGACAAGCACCGTGTCAAGGCGACGTTCTGCGTGGTCGGCGCGAATGCGACGGCTCATCCCGACCTGCTGCGGGAAATCGTGGCCCGAGGCCATGCCTTGTGCGATCACACGGCCACTCACGACCTCCACCTGCCGGACCGTGACGACGCGCGGATCGACGCCGAGATCGGTGGCGCGCTGGCAGCGATCCGGGCAGCCGCTCCCGGTGTCGACGTGCCGTTCTACCGGGCACCCGGGGGGAATTTTGCGAAGAATGTCGTGAGTGTCGCGGCTGGTTACGAGCTCGAGCCGCTCGGTTGGAGCATCGACCCTCGGGACTGGACGGAGCCCGGCGCGGCCGTCATCCGGACTGCGGTCATCGACGGCGTCGTCCCTGGGTCCATCGTCCTGCTGCACGACGGCGGCGGGGACCAATCGGGCACAGTGGCGGCGTTGGAGGGCATCATCACCGCATTGCGCGACGCCGGATACGAATTCGTCATCCCGACGATGTGACTCCTGGTAGACGCGGGACGGGTGATTCGCGGATCATTGACTTGGGTACATGATCACGGAACTCTGAAGCAGGGTAGATCGACCCGGGCGAGGTGCTGGTGTCGGACGGATCGGGTGCAGCAGTCACCGGACTGGTGATCGGCATCTTGATGGCCGCGTTGATCGGTAACGTCGACGGAACAGACAGTACCTCTGGCGAGTCCACGGCAGCCGCAGATTCCGACGTCGACTCCGACGGCAGCTCGGCCAGCGGTGACGGTGACGGCACCGGCTGGGGGTTGGACGTCCCTGGGGTAATTCGGACGACGGGTCGTGGCGGGCAGACGGTCGCACTGACGTTCTCTTCCGGTCCCGATCCCCGCTATACCCCCGACATCCTGGCCATCCTCGAGGCCGAGGGCGTCAAGGCCACCTTCTGCGTCATTGGCGAATCCGCTCAGGAACAACCCGACCTCGTCCGGCAAATAGCGGCAGAGGGACACGTGCTGTGTAACCACTCGATGAATTACGACTTCGCTCTCGCCGCCCGCGACGACGCGACGATCGATGCGGAGATCGATGGCGGCCTCACCGCGATCCAAACGGCAGCACCGGACGCCTCGGTACCGTTCTTCCGGGCACCGGGCGGCAACTTCTCCCCCGAGCTGGTCAGTGTGGCATCGTCGTTGGACATGGCATCGCTGGGCTGGAACGTCGACCCCAAGGACTGGACCAGTCCGGGAGTGGCCCAGATCCAAGCTGCGGTGGTGGATGCCGTCCAGCCGGAATCGATCGTGGTGCTGCACGACGGTGGCGCCGACCGGTCCCAAACGGTCGAGGCACTTCCCGGGATCATCGACGAGCTCGCCGCCGAGGGATACCAGTTCGTGACTCCGGCAACGTGACGAAGCCGTTCGCTGTCGTCGACCTCGACGGCGTCCTGGCCGATGTGACCGCACGGCTGCACCACATCGAAGGTAATCCCAAGAATTGGAACGCCTTCTTCGCGGGTATCCCGCATGACCCGGCGTATCCCGAAGGCCTCGCCGCGGCTCGGCAGCTCGCCACCGACCACGAGCTGGTCTACCTCAGCGGGCGACCCGAGCGCACGCGATCCGACACCGAGCACTGGCTGCGCCGGCACGAGGCCCCGACCGGCCGCCTGATTCTTCGCCGCAACCCGGATCGCCGGCCGGCTCGGATCGTCAAGATCGCTCAGCTGCGAAAGTTGGCCGACGAGCAACCAGTCGCGATCTTCGTCGACGACGATCCCGCCGTCTGCCGCGCCGCGCGGGAAGCCGGGTTCGCTGTCTTCGAGGCCACCTGGAGCCGTCCGCAGCCGACGCTGCTCGAAGCCCAGGAGCGGCTGGGCAAGACCTGACCAATCCCCTCGGGTTCCAGCAGCGAACTACCGGGTGAGAACTGTCGTCCACCCGAGGAGTGAAACCATGCCCGGCATCGGCCGCCGTCCGTGGCTGGCTGCGGTCGCATTCGCGCTGGCCTTGTCAGCCGCCGGCTGCTCCGGTGGCAACGATGAGGCGACCGAGACCGGTTACAGCACGCCGAGCGCCACCAGCGCGCCCGACACCACAACTGCGCCAGCACTCGGGATGCTCGTGCCGCAAGGCACCGGTGCGCCGTTCGAGGATCTTCGCACTGCCGCCTCTCACATGCCGATGACGGCCGCGGCGCTCGCCGCGGGCATCGCCGAAGGGGCTGTGATCGACGGTAACTCGGCTTCGCCCGCCGCAGAGCTCCGCACGGCGCTGACCGCGGTGCTGACCGAGCATGTCTACCTGTCGGGAATCGCAGTCGCCACTGCCTACGCAACCGCTCCCAACTCGCCGGAGTTCCAAGCGGCAGCGGCGGCGCTCGACCTGAACTCGGTCGCAGTCGCCGATGCCGTTGGCTCGGTCGCGCCGGATCAGCGCGACACGTTCCTCGATGCCTGGCGTGCGCACATCGGTGATTTCGTGTCGTACGCCGTCGCCGCCAAGTCCGGTGATGACGAGGCCAAGGCGAAAGAAGTCGCCGACCTGATGGCCTACACGCAGTCCCAAGGCGCATTCTTCGAACAGATCACTGCCGGCACGCTCCCGGCCGCGGACGTAACGGCCTCGCTCGACGAGCACGTCGCAACGCTGGCCGCCGCGGTTGATGCTCTCGCCGCCGGCGACACTGCGGCCTTCGACCTGCTCAAGACCGCCGGTGACCACATGGCCATGAGCGCGGACGCCCTGGCGGGCGGCATCGTCATGGCAACGGAAACCGATGGCGATCCAGCCGACGACGCATCGACCCTTCGCGCCGGTCTGACCAGCCAGCTCGTCAGCCATGTCTACCTCGCCGGCGTCGCGGTGTTCACGGCGTACACCGCTGGCGCGGACTCCGCCGAGTTCCAGGCTGCGGCCGGAGCGCTCGACGCGAACTCCGCGGACATCGCCGCCGGTGTCGGCTCGGTGGCACCGGACCAGGAATCCAGGTTCTTGGATCAGTGGCGGTCCCATATCAGCGACTTCGTCGACTATGCGCTTTCGGCGGCAGCAGGCGACGAGGCGGGCAAGCAGCAGCAACTGGACGATCTCAATGCCTACCGCGCATCCGCCGGGGACTTCTTCGCCGACATCACTGGTGGGGCACTGGCGGCCGCCGACGTCGCCGAAGCTCTCGGGCACCACGCGGAGACATTGGCAGGGGCAATCGACTCGTTTTCCGGCGCGCTTGTCGACCAATGAGGGAGGAACTTGGCACACTCGCCACCGTGAGCAGATCGGGTAGGCCGGTCGGACTGCACAAGCGGTCCACCGACACGGGGGCCGCGCGCGGCCTGCTCGAGGAAATGCTCGGTCGGACGGCTCGTGGCGACCAGGCCGCATTCGGGGCCGTCTACGACGCCATGAAGTCCCCGGTCTTCGGAACCGTTGTTCGCATCGTTCGTGATCCGGCGCAGAGCGAGGAGGTGACCCAGGAGGTGTTCCTCGACGTCTGGCGCCATGCCGCGCGATTCGACCCTGAGGTCGGCTCCGCGCGCACGTGGATCATGACGATGGCGCACCGCCGGGCCGTCGACCGCGTTCGCCGGGCAGAAGCGGCGAGTGAACGGGAACGCCGGGCAGCGACCCGGACGACCACGCGCGAGTTTGACGACGTCGTCGAGAGCGTCGAGCGCTCGCTCGAGGCCGAGCGGGTCCGGCGTTGTCTGGAAGAGCTCACCGACCTGCAGCGCGAGTCGGTCACGCTCGCCTACTACGACGGTTTCACCTATCCGGAAGTCGCCCAGCGACTCAACTCCCCGCTGGGGACCATCAAGACCCGCATGCGTGACGGCTTGGTCCGTCTGCGCGACTGCTTGGGGGTGATGAGCCGATGACCGTCACAGCGGACGATCGGCACACCCTCACCGGGGCCTACGCCCTTGATGCCCTCGACGACAACGAACGGCGCATGTTCGAAGAGCACATGGAGACCTGCGCCGACTGCCGGGCCGAGGTGGCCGAGTTCGCCGCCACGGCGGCCTACCTCGGCATGGCGGTGGCCGTCCAGCCGCCTCCACAGCTGCGCGATCAGGTGCTGGCCCAGATCCGGCAGGTCCGCCAGCTGCCGCCGGAGCGCAGCAATGTCGTTCCGCTGCGCGGCGTATCCCGCCGGCGGTTCAACCTGATGGCAGTCGCCGCATCGATTCTCGCGGTGCTGGCGATCGCCCTCGGTGTCGTCGCCTACCAGAACGACCAGCGTGCCGACGAGCTCGCTGCCGAGGCCCAGCAGAGTCAGCAAGAGGCCGAACAGAACCGGCAACAGCTCGACGCGCTGGCGGCCGAGGCTGAACGCGTCACGTCCGTTCTTGCGGCGCCAGATGCACAGAGAACCTTTGGCGAGGTGCGCGACGGCGGTGCGGCAGCAGCCGTGGCATCCGAAGAGCAGGGTGAGGTCATCCTGCTCACGCGCGGCCTGCCCGAGCTAGCCGAGGACCTGACCTACCAGCTGTGGTTCATCAGCGGCGACGACCCGGACGCGCTCGAGATTGTCTCTGGTGGCGTGCTTGACGTCCCGCCGGACGGCGACCTGACCCAGGTGGCCGAGGGCGACCTCGCCGGCGTCAACACCATTGCGCTGTCGGTGGAGCCGAGCGGCGGTTCGGAACAGCCGACCGACGTGGTCTTCTTTGGCCCGCTGAGCTAGCGGGCGAGGCGCTCGACCAGGCCGCCATAGACCCGCGGCAACCGGACGGCCAGCGGGACGATCCTGCGCCGCGCCGCCGGGCGGACAGCGGCGCTGACCAGGACCGAGGTCAATAGCCGGTAGTCGCGGCTGAGTCGCCGCCAGTCCCGCTCGTAGTCGGCGGGCCGGCCGCCGATCACCGCGGCGACCGCTGCCCTGGCCTGGGCGAGGCCCAGCCGGATGCCCTCACCGGTCAGCGCGTCGACGTAGCCCGCGGCGTCGCCGACCAGCAGCACTCGGCCGCAGGTGCGCCGGCTGGTCCGTCGCCACAACGGGCCCGCTCCCCTGAGCTCGGAGACCGGAACGGCATCGGCCAAGCGCGGGCTGAGTGCGCTTGCCTGCCGCACCACCGTGTCGTAGTCCGCCCCGCGGGTCCCGAGGACTGCCACGCCGACGAGGTCATCGCCGACTGGTGTCACATAGACCTCGCCGGCTGATGTCCAGTGCACCTCGACCAGATCGGTCCAGGGCATGACCCGGAAGTGCCGGCGCAGTCCGAACCGAGCGATCGGGTGCGGACGCCCGTCCAGGCCCAGACCACGGCGCAGCGCGGAATGCAGACCGTCGCACGCGAACAGCCACCGGGCCCGCCGTCCGCCCGGAATCGACACCCCGGCGGCATCCTGAGTGATCGTGGTGACCCGCTCGGGAATGATCTCGATGTCCAGATCGGACACTCTGCCGGCGAGCGCACCATGCAGCTCCGTCCGCCGCACGCCGAGGCCCGAGCCGGTCCGGAATCGATGCTCTACCGCCAAGTCACCGTCCAGGTACCGAATGCCGGCGAAGGTGAGCCCGTGCGGATGGATCCCGAGCCGATCCAGGGCGCGGACCGCTCCTGGCATCAGGCCTTCGCCGCATGCCTTGTCCACCGGCGCGGGTCGGGGTTCACAGATGGCCACCGACAAGCCTGCGAGGTTTGCCTCCACCGCCGCGGCCAGCCCGATCGGCCCGCCGCCGACCACGAGCACATCGAGATCGCTCACCGGACGGTCGCCAGCGCCCGTTCCTCGGTCGGTATCCGAACCGCCATCAGCGCGAGATTCGCCAGAGAGAAAATGATCGCCGTCACCCACGCGGTGTGCACCATCGGCAACGCGACGAGTTCGACGGCAAGGGCCAGATAGTTGGGGTGTCGCAGCCACCGGTACGGCCCGGTGGTCACCAGGGGTAGGTCCGGGACGATGATCACCCGCGTGTTCCATTGCTTCCCGAGCGTCGCGATGCACCACCAGCGCAGCGTCTGGGTGGCGAGCACCAGAGCGAGCATGGGCCAGCCCAGCCAGGGCAGGAACGGCCGATCCGCGACGGCGACCTCGCCGACACAGGAGATCAGGAACGCTGCATGCACCGTCGCCATCACGCCGTAGTGGGAGCGGCCGTACTCGACACCGCCGTGGGCGAACGCCCAGCGGGCATGGCGCTCGGACACGACCAGCTCCGCCACGCGCTCGAGGCCGACGGCGATGACGAGCAGTACGTACGGGGTCACGCCGCTGCCTTCGACGGCCACCGGAGCAAAACGAGTTCGGAACAGAACCCCGGACCCATCGCGAACAGCACGCCAACCGAGCCCGGATCCGGAGATGGGCGCTCGAGCGTTCGGGACAGCACGTGCAGCACTGACGCCGAAGACAAGTTGCCGACGTCGGCCAGCGACTCCCAGGTGAGGCTGAGCTCGCCGGCACGCAAGTCAAGCGCTCGGGCCGCGGCCTCGAGCACCTTGGGCCCGCCGGGGTGGGCGATCCAGCGTCGCACGTCCTCGAGCATCAGTCCGTGTTTGGCCAGGAATCCGCGCACATCGTCGCCGAGATGGGCTTCGACGACGTCGGCGACACTGGCTGCGAGCACGATCCGAAAGCCGCTGCCGCCAACATCCCAGCCCATGACTCGCTCCGTGTCCGGATACAGCCGGCTGATCGTGTCGATCACGTCGGGGCCTGGCAATCCCAGTCGACGGGCCCGGTCGGCGCCGACCAGCACGACGGCAGCCACACCGTCTCCGAACAGGGCGCTCGCTACCATGTTGGCGGTTGAATGGTCGTCCCGCTGGACGGTGAGTGAACATGTCTCCGCAGCGAGCAGTACCGCCACGCCGTTCGGCTCGCCCCGCAGCAGGTCATGCAGCCTGGCCACTCCGGCGGCGCCAGCCACACACCCCAACCCGAACACCGGAATCCGCCGGAGATCATCGCGCAGCCCTAGCCGTGGCATCAGCCGGGCGTCCACCGACGGCGCGCCGATGCCGGTAACCGAGACGGTCATCAAGATGTCGACATCGGTGGGCGCCAGCCCGACCTGAGCCAGCGCTTCCTTGACAGCCTGCTCACCGAGGTCGGTTGCTTTGGCCAGGAAGGCATCGTTGGCCTGCCGGAAGTCGGTGATCCTTGGGTATTGCTCCAGCGGCATCACCAGGTGCCGGGTGCGAACCCCACTCGCAGCGTGAAAACGCTCGAGCGTCGCGCGCTTGCGACCGGACAGGGCCAGCCTTTCGGCAACTGCCGCCGTGATCTGGCCTTGCTCGTAGCGATAGGGCGGCAGCGTCGTCACGGCGGATACGACGCGGGTCACCGCGTCATCGTCTCAGACGGCGCGTGGGGGTCCGTGACACCTCCGGAGACGTTGCCGGCGGGCCGGTCCGACTAGGCTCGGGCGAATGTCTCTCGGGATGGACGCCGCATTCCTCGCCCTGCCGATGCGGACGCTCGCCGACGCCGCGCTGGAACGTGCGCAGGAGTTGGGTGTCGAACACGCTGACTTCCGGATGGAGCGGATCCGTGGCCAGCAGATGTCGCTGCGGGACGGTCGGCTGGAAGGTACCCATGACGGCGAGGACGTCGGCTTCGGTGTGCGCGTGGTTCACGAGGGCACCTGGGGATTCGCGGCCGCGGTCGAGTTGAGCGTGGACGAGGCGGTCGCGTGCCGTCGGACAGGCTGTCGATATCGCCCGTGCGGCCCATGACATGAGTCCAGAGCGAATCGAGCTTGCCGACGAACCGGTACAGCCCGATCGCACGTGGATCTCCGCCTACCAGATCGACCCGTTCACGGTGCCCGACACCGAGAAGGTCGAGCTCATGGCGGCGTATTCGCGCCGGGTTCTCGACCAGCCGGGCGTCGACCACGTCACGGCACGCCTTGACCAGGTGCTGGAAGGCAAGTTCTACGCCGACACGGCCGGCACGGTGACGACCCAGCAGCGCGTGCGTCTGCACCCGGTCGTGGAGGCACTCGCCGTGGACGCCGAGGGTGGGCGGTTCGAGACGATGCGGACACTCGCGGCACCAGCGGGCCGCGGTTGGGAGTACGTGACCGGTGCCGACGACGTCATCGACTGGGATGCCGCCCTCGACGAGTTACCCGAAACGCTGGCCGAGAAGCTCGGGGCACCAGGAGTCGAGGCCGGTCGCTACGACCTCGTCGTCGACCCGTCGAACCTGTGGCTGACCATCCACGAATCCATCGGGCATGCGACCGAGCTCGACCGAGCGCTCGGGTACGAGGCCAACTATGCGGGTACGTCGTTCGCCACGCCGGACCAGCTCGGCTCGCTGCGATATGGCTCGCCGGTGATGCAGGTGACCGGCGACCGCACGGTGCCGTACGGGTTGGCATCGGTCGGGTTCGACGATGAGGGCGTCGAGGCGCAGCGGTGGGACATCGTCCGCGACGGCGTCTTGGTGGGCTACCAGCTTGATCGGCGGATGGCCCGGCTGATGTCCGAGACCCTGGGGACCGCCCGCTCCAACGGGTGCGCGTACGCCGACTCCCCCGGGCACGTCGCCGTGCAGCGGATGGCGAACGTGTCGCTGCAGCCCGCCGAGGGCGGGCCGACGACCGAGGAGCTGATCGGTCAGGTTGACCGAGGCATCTACGTCGTCGGTGACAAGTCCTGGTCGATCGACATGCAGCGGTACAACTTCCAGTTCACCGGCCAGCGCTTCTACCGGATCGAGAACGGGCGGCTCGCCGGTCAGCTCAAGGACGTCGCGTACCAGGCGACCACCACCGACTTCTGGGGGTCGATGGCAGCCGTTGGCGGACGGGACACCTACGTTCTCGGCGGTGCATTCAACTGCGGCAAGGCCCAGCCGGGCCAGGTTGCTCCGGTGTCTCACGGCTGCCCGTCGGCTTTGTTCCGGTCGGTGCGGATCCTCAACACGGCAGCCGAAGGTGGGAACTGAGCTCATGGCGTCCCCGATGACACCGCAGGAAATCGTCGAGCGCTGTCTCGAGCTGTCCAAGACCGACGACTGTGTCGTTCTGGTGGACGAGTCAGACAGCGCAAACCTGAGGTGGGCGAACAACACGCTCACCACCAACGGTGTGATGCGGTCGCGCTCGGTGACTGTCGTCGCGACACTCCACGGCGCGTCGGGCACAGCTGCAGGGGTGGTCGCCCGCAGCGCGGTTACTCCCGAGACGCTTGAACCTCTGGTTCGTGCCGCCGAACAGGCCGCGCAGGACAACGGCCCGGCCGAGGACGCCAGAGCGCTGGTGCCGGGTGACGGCCATGCCGACGGGTGGAACCAGCCGGCCGGCGAGACAACACTAGAAGCCTTCGAGGGGATCTCGCCGGCGCTCGGCGAGGCGTTCGGCCGTGCCACAGCGCAGAAGCGACGTTCGTACGGTTACGTCGAGCATTCAGTCGTCACCACGTATCTCGGCTCGTCGGCTGGGTTGCGGTTTCGGCACGAGCAGCCGGCTGGACACGTCACGATCACCGCGAAGTCGGAAGACCTGCAGAGGTCGGCCTGGGTTGGCCAGTCCGCACGAGACCTCGCTGACGTCGAGGTCGACGCCTTGGACCGGGAGCTCGTTCGGCGGCTGGCATGGGCAGAACGCAGCGTCGAGCTACCCGCGGGACACTACGACACGGTCCTGCCGCCAACCGCTGTCGCCGATCTGATGATCTATGCGTACTGGACGATGAGCGCTCGCGACGCCCACGAAGGTCGGACGGTGTTCGCGCAGCCGGGTCGAGGCACTCGGGTGGGACAGAAGCTCTCAGACAAACCGGTCTCGCTCTGGTCGGATCCGGCTGCGGCTGGGCTGGAGTGCGCTCCTCTTGTCGTCGCACACGCCTCCAGTGCGGAGCAGAGCGTGTTCGACAACGGGCTGCCGGCCGGGCGTACCGAGTGGGTCCGCGATGGCACGCTGGCCGCCTTGCTGCAGACTCGATTCTCCGCAGAGCTCACCGGTCTGGAAACGACTCCATACGTCGACAACCTCGGGCTGACGGTCACCGGTGCAGCCGGTTCCATCGACGACCTCGTCGCTGGGGTCGAGCGTGGGTTGCTGCTCACCAGCCTGTGGTACATCCGGGAGGTCGACCCGCAGACCCTGCTTCTCACCGGGCTGAGTCGCGACGGCGTCTACCTGGTCGAGGGCGGCGAGGTGGTCGGCGCGGCAAACAACTTCCGGTTCAACGAGAGCCCGGTTGCGCTCCTCGACCGCTTCGCCGCCGCCGGCGCGACCGTGCCCGCATTCAGTCGCGAGTGGGGTGACTACTTCCCGCGGACCGCCATGCCCCCTCTGCGCGTTCCCGACTTCAACATGAGCTCGGTCTCCGAGGCGCGTTAGGCCGCTGACCTGCGCTGATGTGATCCACCACGTCCCAGAGTCCGCACCCAGTCCGCAAGAGCGACCGCCAGGCCGCTGCGATGGGAGGATGCCATCGCAGCCGTTCGGCGAGTATCGTGCCGGCCGCGCGGCAGGTCCCCTGCTGCGTTGGGTCACGCGGTGGCACCGCTTCCGCCCCCCTGCTAGCGGTGCCACCGCGCGCAACACTCCGCGCCCGGCAGACCCCTGTCCGGTCGATTGCTGAATTGATCAGTCGGACTTGCTGCCGTCGAGTGCCTCGAACGCCTCCGGCGGTGGACAGGAACACACCAAGTGTCGGTCGCCATAAGCGCTGTCGACGCGGCGGACCGGCGGCCAGTACTTGTCCACTCGCGTGCCAGCGCTGGGGAACACAGCTGTCGCACGGTCGTAGGGGTGAGTCCAGTCACCAACCAACGTCGCTGCCGGGTGCGGGGCGTTGCGCAATGGGTTGTCATCGCGCGGCCACTCCCCCGCCGCGACCTTGTCGATCTCGGCCCGGATGCCGATCATCGCGTCGCAGAAGCGGTCGAGTTCAGGCAGGTCCTCGGACTCTGTCGGCTCGAACATCAGCGTGCCCGCCACCGGAAACGACATGGTCGGGGCGTGGAAGCCGTAGTCGATCAACCTCTTGGCGACGTCGTCCACGGTCACACCCGTCGCCTTGGTCAGTGGCCGCACATCGATGATGCACTCATGGGCCACCAGGCCGTCCTGGCCGGTGTAGAGCACGGGGTAGTGCTCGCTCAGCCGCACGGCGACATAGTTGGCGGCCAGCACGGCAACCTGGGTGGCCAGCCGCAACCCGTCCGGACCCATCATCCGCACGTAGGCCCACGAGATCGGCAGCACCCCGGCCGAGCCGAACGGCGCTGCTGACACTGGCCCGACTCCGGTGGCGGGGCCGGCCTCCGGCAGCAGCGGATGGTTAGGTAGGAACGGCGCGAGATGAGACTTCACCGCCACCGGACCAACACCCGGCCCGCCACCGCCGTGCGGGATGCAGAACGTCTTGTGCAGGTTCAGATGGCTGACGTCGGCGCCGAACTCACCGGGCTTGGCCAGGCCGACCAGCGCGTTGAGGTTGGCACCGTCGACGTAGACCTGCCCGCCAGCCTGGTGAACCAGCCGGCAGATCTCGGTGATGCCCTCCTCGTACACCCCATGCGTGGAGGGGTAGGTCACCATGATCGCGGCAACGCGGTCTTCATGCTCGCCGAGCTTGGTCCGAAGGTCGGCGAGGTCGATCGTGCCGTCCTCCTCAGCACCGACGACAACCACGCGCATGCCGGCCATGACGGCCGAGGCGGCGTTGGTGCCGTGTGCGCTGGACGGAATGAGGCAGACCTCGCGCACGTCGTCGCCGCGGGACTGATGGTAGGCGCGGATGGCCAGCAGTCCGGCGAGCTCACCCTGGGAGCCGGCATTGGGTTGCAGCGAGACAGCGTCGTAGCCGGTGATCGTGACAAGCCACTGCTCGAGCTGCCGGATCAGCTCGAGATACCCCTGGGTCTGTTCGACCGGTGCGAACGGATGGATGCCGGCGAACCCGGGCCAGGTGATGGCTTCCATCTCGGTGGTGGCGTTCAGTTTCATCGTGCACGACCCGAGCGGGATCATCCCGCGGTCGAGCGCATAGTCCTTGTCCCCGAGCCGACGCAAGTACCGCAGCATCGAGGTCTCCGAACGATGGGTCGAGAAGACCGGATGGGTGAGGAAAGGGGTGGTTCGGCGTACCGCGGCGGGAATGACGTCGCGTGTATCGACGTGCTCAGCCCCCGCCGCCCCGAAGGCCTTCCACACCAGCTCGAGATGCGTCGTCGTGGTCACCTCGTCACAGGCGATCCGCACGTGATCCGCGTCGGCCAGGCCGATGTTGACGCCCAGCTCGGCTGCCGCAGCGACGACGGCCTCGGCCCGGCCTGGAAGCCGAGCGAGGATGGTGTCGAAGTAGGCGCCGTGAACGACCTCGATACCGCTAGCTCGAAGGCCGGCGGTCAGCATGACCGCGTGCCGGTGCACCCGGGACGCGATCTCGCGCAGCCCATCCGGACCGTGCCAGACGGCGTACATCGACGCGACCACGGCCAGCAGGACCTGTGCCGTGCAGATATTGGAGGTTGCGCGCTCGCGCCGAATGTGCTGCTCCCGGGTCTGCAGCGCCAGCCGGTATGCGGGCGCACCATCGGCATCGACGGAAACCCCGACCAGTCGGCCGGGCAGACCACGTTCGAGGCCGGCCCGTACCGCCATGAAACCGGCATGCGGACCGCCGTACCCCAGGGGCACACCGAAGCGCTGGGACGATCCGACCACCACATCGGCACCCTGCTCGCCTGGAGACTCGAGCAGGGTGAGGGCAAGCAGGTCTGCGGCCACCGTAACGAGGCCCCCGCGCTCGTGAGCGGCATCGATGATCGGCCTGAGGTCGGCCAGGCGGCCGGATGCGCCGGGATACTGCAGCAGCACGCCGAACAGCTCGCCCTCGGGCAGGCCGGCCGACAGGTCTGCGACCTCGACGGTGATGCCGAGCGGCTCCGCACGGGTCTCGACGACCGCGATCGTCTGCGGGAGGCAATCGGCATCGATCACCATGCGACTCGCCCCTTGCGAGGTCGACCGTCGCATCAGCGTCATCGCTTCCGCGGCAGCCGTGGCTTCGTCGAGGAGGCTGGCGTTGGCGGTGACCAGCCCGGTCAGATCGGCCACCATGGTCTGGAAGTTGAGCAGGGCCTCGAGCCGCCCCTGCGATATCTCGGCCTGATACGGCGTATACGCCGTGTACCACGCCGGGCTCTCCAGCACCCGCCGCACGACCACTGGCGGGGTAACGGTGTCGTAGTAGCCGAGTCCGATCATCTGCACCTGGCGCTGGTTGCGCCGAGCCAGCACTCTCAGCTCCTCCAGCGCGGCCAGTTCGGTGGCAGCCGGTGGAAGATCAAGTTGGCCGAGAGTGCGGATCCCGGCCGGCACGGCTGCCTCGATCAACGCGTCGAGCGACGGCTGTCGGACAGCGGCGAGCATACGGGCGATCTCGTCGTCACGGGCTCCGATATGCCGGCCGACGAACGGCGCTGTACTGCTGACCGCAGTCAGCGGGGACGAGTCGGACATTCAGGGCTCCTCGACGGCGCTCGATGATAGCCGCGCGAAGATACTCCCGGCCGGGCCAGCGGCTCGGGTCAACTCTACCTGGGCTGGGCGCTACGACCGCAGCCTGCGGTCAGGCGCCGGCAACACGAGTGCGACGGCGTGCCGCGAGCTCGTCGCCCGGGTGCTCACCAGGCTCCTCGCCAGGTCGTTCGCCCGGAATCTCGATCAAGCTTGCCTCGACTTCGCGCCACACCCGCCCGACCGCAATGCCGAATACGCCCTGGCCGCCCTGGACGAGGTCGACGACCTCATCAGCCGAGGTGCACTCGTAGACGCTCGCTCCGTCGCTCATCAAGGTGATCCCAGCCAAATCCTCGACGCCGCGATCACGTAAGTATTGGACCGCCTGGCGGATCTGCTGCAGCGAGACACCGGTGTCGAGCAGGCGTTTGACGATCTTGAGGACCAGAATGTCGCGGAACGAGTAGAGCCGCTGGGTTCCCGACCCGGAGGCAGGCCGGACGGTCGCCTCCACCAGGCCGGTGCGGGCCCAATAGTCGAGCTGTCGGTAGGTGATGCCGGCAGCCGCGCACGCCGTCGGTCCGCGGTAGCCCACGTCGGCGGGAATCGGCCCGACCATGCCCTCGAAGAGCAAACCCTGCCGGCCGGCCTCCGCGACGGCATCGACCGGCGGCGCTCCAACCGGGCCCGTGCCGCCCGTGGTGTCTCCGCTCACGCCGACTCCTCCGTCTTCTTCTCGACACCCGCGACGCTAGGCGGGGGCAGGGGCGGGGTCAATGCAACACGCGGGCCCTCGACCTCAACTCGAGAGTGAGTGTCGACCGGTCGGCGCAGCACGCCCCTATCCGCCGAAGTCCTCGGGCGTCACCTGGTCGAGGAACTCGCGGAACTTCTCGACCTCGTCCTCCTGCTCCTCGTCGGAGCTGTCGGCGATGACGATCCCGACCTCGTCGAGGAGTGGTTCGGCAGCGAAGATCCGCGTTCCCGTGCGCAGCGCGAGGGCGATGGAATCCGACGGACGTGAGCTAACCCGAATTCCGCCGGTGAACACCAGTTCGGCGTAGTACGTGCTGTTGCGCATCTCGGTGATACGCACCTGCTCCAGCGTGGCGCCGATGGCGTCGAGCACATCTTTGAACAAGTCATGGGTCATCGGGCGCTCGGGCGTGACGCCCTGTTGAGCGAAGGCGATCGCGGTGGCCTCGACCGCGCCGATCCAGATTGGTAGGTACCGCTCGCCGCCCACTTCCCGGAGGAGGACGATCGGCTGGTTCGACGGCATCTCGACCCGCACTCCGACCACGTCGAGCTCGCGCACCCTTCAACCCTACGCCAGAGGAGGTGACCCAGCGGTCAGCCCAGCAGCGAGCCCAGCAGCAAGCCCAGCAGCAAGCATGGCCCGCGTCAGCGGGTGCGTACCCGGCGCAGTTGAGCGTCGACGATCGTGGCGTGCAGCCGCGAGGTGAGCCGGGCGATCTCCCTGGCGGTTTCCTCTCCCCGGCCGCGAGCTTCGGCTCCTCGCTGCCGCAGCAGCGGTGCGACGAGCTGTTCTACCAGGTCGACTTCCCGCTCCGCGGCACTGCGGATCGTGCGCAGATGACGAGGCTCGAGACCGTGCGCGGCCAGCTCGCCTGCGGTGCGAGCCACGAGCAGCGCGTCCGCGTCGAACGTCGCGCCCCGGGCGGTGACCAACCCGTAGGACTCGAGCTCAGTGAGCAAGTCGTCGCTGATGTCAGCTGCCTCGAGCAGTGCCGAGCGAGACAGCCGGACTTCGCTGGGGTCCCTGGCCGAACCCGCCAAGCTGTGCGGTGCGCCCGGCCGGCCGCGGAAAGAAAGCTCCATTCCGTCGTCGAGTCGCTCGAGTTGTTCCTTGATGACGCGCAACGGCAGGTAGTTGTCACGCTGAACGGTCAGCACGTACCGGAGCCGGGCGACGTCGTCGTGGCTGAACCGGCGGTAGCCCGACGGGGATCGCTGCGGCTCGATCAGACCCTCTGACTCCAAGAAACGGATCTTGGAAATCGTCACGTCGGGGAAATCCGGGCGCAGTTGTGCCAGGACCTCCCCGATACTCACGGTCTGCCGAGCTGGCAGCGCCGAACTCACCGCGGCCCGCCGCCGAACCCGTACTGGCTGGCGTAGTAGACCAGTCGGTACTTGCCCACCTGGACCTCGTCACCGTTGGACAGCAGGACCTCGTCGATCCGGTCCCGGTTCACGTACGTGCCGTTGAGGCTGCCGACGTCCACGACCACGAAACCATCGTCCGTCCTGCGGAACTGGGCGTGCCGCCGCGACACCGTCACGTCGTCGAGGAAGATGTCCGAGTCAGGGTGCCGGCCGGCGCTCACCAGGTCGGTGTCGAGCAGGAACCGACTGCCCGCGTTGGGCCCTCTGAGCACCACCAACAGGGCACTCCCGGCCGGCAGTGCGTCGACTGCCGCCTGATCGGCGGGGCCGAGGTCGCCGACGTCTTCACGGCCACCTTCGTCCCGTTCGACGACATCGTCGTGGGTGAAGGCAAGCGTGGTCGTCGAGTCGCTTCCGGTCGGTTCCGGTGTCGGGGCCATCCGGGCACCGCATTGGGAGCAGAATTTCGCCTCGGGCGGGTTCTCGTGCCCGCACTGGGTGCAGAAGGGCATCGACACTCGGCCTTCCGCCACGCGTCGTGGCTCGTCAGGGGTGGACGGTCGGTGGTCGGGGTGGACCCTCGATACCCACCTGAGGTTGACGGTTCCTGGCAACTTAGGGCCGCCAAGCCGGGGGGTCAAATGTGCCGTTCGCGTCAGCCTTCGACCTGAATTCTGTACTCCCGGGCGCTCAGCAAGCCGTCCAGGTCGGCGGGATCCGCCGGCACGACCTCGAGCATCCATCCACTGCCATAGGGGTCGGCGTTGACCTGCTCGGGCGACTTGTCGAGATCGTCGTTGCGCGCAACCACCTGACCGGTCAACGGCGCGTAGAGATCGCTGACGCTCTTGGTCGACTCGAGCTCTCCGCATGGCGCGCCGGCGGTGATCTCCTCACCGACGTCCGGCAGCTGTACGTACACGATGTCGCCGAGTTGCTCCTGGGCGAAGTCGGTGATGCCGATGCGGACACTGCCCTCGGCCTCGCCAGGGTTACGCACCCATTCGTGCTCGGCGGTGTACCTGAGATCGTCGGGGTGCACGATTCCTCCAGTGTGATTGTCGCACTCGGACCGTCGCTCGGGGCTCCAGTGTGATGGTCGCACTCAGACCCTCGCTCGTTCCTCGCTCAGGCTCCTCGTCGCTCCTCGAAGTTCAGCCGGACTCGTCGTCAGGGGCCGGGCTAGCGTACTGAGGCGGCGTAGCCTCGTGCACGACGTCGATGACCAACTCGTCGTGCTGCGCCACCGTCGCCGTGCCACCGTCCCCGGTGACCGAGTCGACGACGCCTTGCGGAAACTCCATCGCTTCGGCCAGCGTCTCCGCGTCACCGATCACGGTGAAGCGGTAAGGCGGTTCCAGGTGCACGCCGTCGACCGCGATTCCTTGGTCGTCATCGACGAAGTACGTGCTGGCCACCACTCGGACCTGTTCCCCGTTGGCGCCGGACAACTCGATCGCCTCGGCGCCAGCGCTGCGCAGCTCCTGTACCGAGGAGTACATGGTCCGGGCGCCGACCTGTCCCTCGGGGTCGAGGATCGTGACTGTGATCCCCGGTCCGGTGGCTCCGACCGTGCCGGCGAGCACCGCCAGTTGCTGGGCAAGTGCAGCAGTCTGTTCCAAGGCCGCCGCCTCGCTGTCGGCGCCGGAGAGCAGCTCGCGTCGATCGGTTTCGAGCTGGGCGATCTGTTCTTCGAGCTGGTCGCCGCGAGCGGTGAGGCCGTCCAAGATCAGGAAGAGGTCTCCACGTCGGGCCCGGTTCAGCAGGTCCTCGTCGTCAGCCCTGACCTGGACGGCGGCAGCGAACCCGAGCAGCCCGACCAACACGGCGACGCCGACCTGGCCGAGGTCGGGTCGCGCACGCATTGCCTTGCCGAGGCGGTGCATGCCGGTCGGAGCGGTGGGAACAAACCGGCGGGTTGGCTCCTCGACTGCCGGCGCGACCGCGCTCGGTCCGGCGTGATCGGCTTCGGCGACCGGGCCGGACGGCGCGGGGCTGGTGGACTCAGGCACGGAAGACGTGGCGCCGAATGGTCGCGACATTGGTGAAGATCCGGATACCGAAGACGACGATGACCGCAGTCGACAGCTGTGAGCCCACGCCGAGTTGGTCGCCGAGGAAGACGATGAAGGCCGCGATGATGACATTGGCCACGAACGAGACGACGAAGACCTTGTCGTTGAACACGCCGTCCATGACGGCCCGAAGGCCACCGAACACCGCGTCGAGAGCGGCCACGACGGCGATCGGCAGGTACGGCTGGAGGGCAAGGGGTACGTCGACGTCGAACAGCAGCCCGGCAAGGATGCCGAGCAGCAGTCCGATGGCCGGTATCACGAAGGCTCCTCCGCTTCGGCCAAGCGCAACGCTGCACTGGCAGCAGGCAGAGTAAGTGATCCCTCGTTGCGGACGTCGAACTGAATGCCCGCTGTGTTGGCTGCGGCGAGCAACCATTCCCCACCGGGGCCTTCCAGGAATCGACTGCCCAGCGTACGGGCATCACCGATAGCGCTGACCTCGTACGGCGGGCTCAGCGGGCGGAAGTTCACCAGGATCACATCGTTGGCGGACCGAATCGCCGTCAGCGCCGTCACCCGCTGCCCGTTGACGGCAACGGCTTCGGCGCCGGCCGCCCACAGGCCGTTGACGACCTGCTGGACGTCGAGGTCGAGAACTGACGCGGAAGAACCCGACGCGTCGCCGCCTTCAGCGTTGTCGATATCGACCACCACGCCTGGTCCGGTAACCGCGCGGGTCCCAGCTACGCCTTGGGTCACGCCGATCGAATCATGCAGCTCGTTGCCGACGGACAGGCTGTTCTGCTGACCGGCCTCGATGCCGACGATGTCCTGCTCGAGCTCGGCGAGCTGACGCTCGAGGGTGTCGGCGTGCGCGGTCGCGAGCTCTATGCGCTCGACGAGTGACTCTCGCTCAGCGGACACAACACCCGCGTTGTGTCGCACCTGAAGTGCCGCCGTGCCGAGCAACAGGCCGAGGGCGAGCAGACCGAGGATCAGTGCAGGAGAAATCTTGCGGCTTCCCTCAGTTGGCTGGGGATCATCTGCCGCTGGCCGCCGTCGGGCCGCTTCGGCGTAACCCTCGTCGATGGGGTGAGCGAACAGGTCGGTGAGGAGCGACATCGACGCGTCCGGCCGGGCGGGTGGACGGACGCCTGCGATCGGTCGCGTCACCACATCCCCATCGTTGCATGGCATCGGACACCGACCGACGCCGCCGCGGCGGGCACTGCAGGGTCGTTACGTGGTGCGCACTAGGCGGCGGGCCTGCACGGCATAAAGCAGCCCTGCCCACCAATACAGGCCGAGCCCCCAGATCGCGAATGACCAGCCGAACACCTGCGCCAGCAGGGCCAGCGTTCCCTCACCGTCGCCGAGCAGCAACAACGGAAATGCCGCAAGCAGGGTGAAGGTCGCTGCCTTCCCCAGGAAGTGCACCGGAAGGGCGGTGAGACCGCGGCGGCGCAATGCCGGCACCAATCCCGCCAGGAAGACGTCCCTGGCGATCAGCGCGACGGCAAACCACACCGGGATGATCTCGCGCAGCGTCAAGGCGATCACGGCGGCAAGGATGTAGAGGCGGTCTGCGATCGGGTCGAGCAGCTGGCCGACCCGGCTGATCTGATTCCAGCGGCGGGCCAGCACGCCATCGAGGTAATCGGTGAATGCCGATACAGCCAAGACGACGAACGCCCACCCGTCGGCCTCAGGCCCGAGGACCAGCCAGAGGAACAGCGGAATACCGAACAGCCGCAGGACGGAGAGCAGGTTCGGGATCGTGAACACCCGCTCGGTCTGGACCTCGGTTTCCTGGACGTCCACTGTCACCTCCGAATCGTTGCGCCCGCCACTCATCGGCTTCTGTCGCGACAGTAGCTGACGGACCTGTCGGGCACAGTGGTCGCGTGAGCGTGCTGCATGTGGTTCCCGGCGATGCACTGGCAGCCGAAATCGCACCGGCCGTAGGGCTCCCCGTCGATGATCTCCTGCCGTGGCGCGACGTCCTGCACGACGGCCCGGTGCCCGCAGGCCTGAACCCTGCCGAGCTCGCCGAGGTCCGGGCTATGCATCTTGCCGCCCGCGGTTGGGGTCGCGAGTCCGACCTGCTCGCGTCCATGGGCGAACGGGACCAGTTGCTCGACACTGCCCGCCGCCGAAGCACCTCGATCGTGCTCTGGTTCGAACCGGACCTGGTCTGCGCGCTGGCTCTCGCCCAGGTAGCCGATCGGCTGGCCGGTCATTCGGCGCCGGTCTGGTTGGTCTCCGTGCCGCACCGGGTCGGCCGCAATCTGCAGGCGGCGTGCCGACGTCGAGACCGATTCGATCCGCGTCCGGATGCCTTTGCCGCGCTCCGCTCCCCCGACCCTCGGGCATGGGCAGGCGTGCCCGCGTTCACTCGACTGCTGGCCGAGCTACCAGACGTGCGAACCGGCCTGTCGCGGCTGGAGCGCGAGATCCTCGCCGCGTTGCGGTCCGGTCCACTGCCGCCCGGCGAGCTGTTCGTCGCCGTCTCGGCAAAGGAGCGGCCGCCATGGATCGCCGACCAGCCACTATGGGCGGCCGCGGACGATCTGGCACCACTGGTGCAGCGCCTGACCGACGGGCGCTATGCGATCACGCCCGACGGTGCCGACGTGCTCGCCGGCCGGTCCACCCGACCGACGACCGACCGTTGGCTCGGCGGCGTGCACCTCGGTCCAGGATGCCCGGACTGGCGCTGGGATCCGCGCAGCGAGCGGGCGGTGCTTGCTGGCTGACGAACGAATCGCGATTCAGGAAGTAGCCGCCAAGAGGCTGGACGCATCGCCGACGAGATATTCGGCGTAGCTGTCGAGTTGGATCTCCGTCCGGCCGGCGACGACCCCGGAGGGGATCAGATAGATCGCGCCTGCACCGTTGATCAGAAGGAAGTAGTCGACCGAGTCCGGATCGTACGGGATCTTGCTCGAAGCTCTGTCCTTCGAGTAGGGGCGCCGCCCGACTCCGACAACCCATTTCCCGGCCGACCGATGAGTCGTGCTCTTGACCTGTATCCGCCCTATCCCGCTCGCGAAGCTGGCCAGCAGGTCGTACTCCTCCGACTTCGCCGGCACGGCTACGGGGATACCGCGCAGAGTCAGCCAGGCAGTCGCGATCGCCTCGGCGGCCACCCGAAGCGACGAGAGTGTTGCACCAACGTCCGCGAGCGCGCCCAAGTGGGGGCGCTCAGCAGCCTGCACGCGGAGATGTGACACGTCCAGCCCAAGCCGGACGGCGTGGCCCTTGACCCGCACTCGAGTCTCGCCACGATCGGTCAACCCTAGTTCGCACAAGACGTCTGACCAGGTGGATGCCGAGCAAACTGCCTCGCGTAGTTGCGAGTCCGACCAGGTGCGCTGGTGGGTGAAATGAGCCGTGTCGAGGTCCAGCCGCTCCGCGTGCCGCTTGACGGTTCGCAAAACACCGGCTGATGTTCCCTTGAGGCCGAGCGCCCTGCACACGCCCCGCCAGGATCGTTCGACGGCTACAGCGTCGACGAGTTGGTCGTCGGTCCAGAGACGGCTGGGACCACTGCCGGTGTCCATGAATCGAACATTAGTACGAGGCGCCGACAGCACCGGCGGCATCGATTTGTCGGGCTGCCCGGATTTGAACCGGGGGTCCCTACTCCCCCAGAGTAGCGCCTTAACCAAGCTAGGCCACAGCCCGTTCCCTGGCACTCAGCCAGAGCAAATGCACTGTACCCCAGCGCATAGGGCCCCAGCGCAGCCGCGACGTCAGCCACGATGATGGCGGAATGCATACCGAGGTCGTGCACGTCCGCACCGGCACCAGACTCGTCACCGACATCACTGGCGAGCTCAACCAGTTCTGCCGCGACCGCGGCGACGGACTGTGCCATGTCTTCGTCCCGCATGCGACCGCCGGCGTCGCGTTGATGGAGACCGGCAGCGGATCGGAGACCGACCTCCAGGATTCGATCGACCGGCTGCTTCCCGCCGAGAACATCTATCGTCACCGGCACGGCAGCAGTGGACATGGGCGTGATCACGTACTGCCTGCCTTCGTTTCACCGTCTCTCGTCATTCCCGTACCGGGCGGCCGCCCGGCCCTCGGCACTTGGCAGAGCTTGGTACTGGTCGACACGAACGTCGACAACCCCGACCGGAGGGTCCGTTTCAGCTTCCTTTCCGGTTGACGCGTTCACCGGCTAGCGTGCGCACGGCCGTTCGGCTAGGGAGCCTTCACGACGATGGAGCAGGTCTTGACTCGCCACTACATGACGTCGACCGGCGCAGAGGTCGTTCGATGACCGTGGTCGCGTGGATCTTCGCGTTGATCGCGGCCGGCGTGCACCTGCTCGCATTCGCCTGGGAGGTTCTGCTTTTCGAGCGTCCCGGCGTACACCATGGGATCTTCGGCATCCCGACCAAGGACGTCCCCGCCGTGCGGCTCTGGTCGTTCAACGTGGGCTTCTACAACCTGTTTCTCGGCGGCGGCGCAATTGCAGGCGTGATCTTCTGGATTGCCGGCAACGTCGAGGCTGGTCGGACGCTGGTGATCTACGCCTGCCTGTTCATGATCTTGGCCGGAATTGTGCTCTTCGTCTCCGACCGGATGGCGCTCGGTCGCCCCCGCGGCAACGGTGTCGGCGGGGCGCTGGCGCAGAGCGGGCCGCCGCTCGTTGCGCTCATCGCTGCAGTGTTGGCGTAACGATCCTGCTCTGCCGTTGCCGTGGGCGACTCTGGTGACCACCGCGTCGGGACAGACGTCGGTGGCCGGCGCACTCCGACAGAACGACGACGAGGCCCCTCCATGTATGAGATGGAGGGGCCTCGCCCGGTTCCAGCGGAGCCCGCATCGCCGATCTCTCGACGACCGGCTCCGTGGAACCTTGTCACCTGCAAGAACCCTGGCGCCGATTCCGGTCGCCCGGTATCAGCGTGCTCCGAAGCTGACTCCGGAACTGAGCTCTTGCTGGTGACGTGAGAGATTTCTAGCGACCCCGAGAACATCGCGCAAGAGCCTGTCCAGCTCTTTTTCAAGATCTTTTTGCCATCCACAGAAGTCGGCGACATGTCCCCAGCGACGGCCCGTTTTCCACCGTCTGTCCACCGCTTCGTGCACAGCAGGCGACGGTCTTGGTGTCGCCACAGTCGATGGTGAGCCACCACCAGGGTTGTTGGTACATCACCGGGCGTACAAGCCTCGTGACGTACCGGCTCAGGTGGTGAACGTGGTCATTCCGGTGGGGGCGGGCTCAACCCCGGCGGCGCTTCTCACGGATCCGCATGGACAGCTCGATCGGGGTGCCGGCGAAACCGAACTCCTCGCGCAGGCGACGTTCGAGGAAGCGGCGGTACGACGGCTCCAGGAAGCCGGTCGTGAACAAGACGAACCGAGGTGGACGCGTGCCGGCCTGGGTGGCGAACATGATGCGGGGTTGTCGACCGCCACGCAGCGGGTGCGGGTGTCCCGCGACCAGCTGGCCGAGAAACGAGTTCAACCGCCCGGTCGGAACTCGGGTCTCCCAGCCGGCTAGCGCGGAGTCGATGGCCGGCACCAACCGCTCGGCGTGGCGGCCGGTGCGAGCCGAGACGTTGACTCGCGGCGACCAGGCGACTCGTGCCAGCTGTCGATCGATTTCTCGTTCGAGGATCAGTCGCCGGTCTTCGTCGAGGAGGTCCCACTTGTTGAACGCGAGCACCAGTGCCCGGCCCGCGTCGACGACCATCGACACGATTCGCAGGTCCTGTTCCGACAGCGGCTCGCTGGCGTCGATCAACACCACGGCCACTTCACATCGGTCGAGTGCGGCCGCTGTGCGGAGAGAGGCGAAGTACTCCGCACCCGAGGCCTCTGCGACCCGGCGGCGGATGCCCGCGGTGTCGACGAACCGCCAGGTGCGTCCGCCGAGAGACACCAGCTCGTCGACGGGGTCGACGGTCGTGCCAGCGACCGGGTCGACGAGCACCCGGTCTGCGCCAGCCAGCCGGTTGAGCAGGCTGGACTTGCCGACATTGGGTTTGCCGAGCAGCGCGACCCGTCGCGGCCCGTCCTCGGCTGAGTCGAACGCCTCGACCGGCGCCTCGGGAAGGGCCGCCAGGACGGCGTCGAGCAGGTCACCGCTCCCCCGGCCGTGCAACGCGGAGACGGCTCGCGGTTCTCCAAGACCCAGATTCCACAAGGCCGCGGCATCGGCCTCTGCTGAACCGCTGTCGACCTTGTTCGCCGCGAGTACGACCGGTTTTCCCGCCCGACGCAGGACCCGCACGACGGCCTCGTCCGCGTCTGTGGCGCCGACAGTCGCATCGACGACGAACACCACCACGTCCGCTGCCGCTGCGGCGATCTCCGCCTGTGCGGTGATCCGAGCCGCCATCCCCTCGGCGTCAGGATCCCAGCCACCCGTGTCGACGAGAGTGAATCTTCGGCCAGACCAGGCGGCGTCGTAGGCGACGCGGTCACGGGTGACGCCGGGAACGTCTTCGACGACCGCTTCCCGTCGGCCGAGGATCCGGTTGACGAGCGTGGACTTGCCCACGTTCGGGCGCCCGACGATCGCGACCACGGGGAGCGGCCCCGTCTCGTCGGAGTCGACGAACGCATCGTCGTCGGCCAGCAGCTCCGCGTGCGGGCCGGCCGGCGGTGCCTCGTCGCTCACCACGCTATTCCTCTCCCGCCGGGCTGGCCGCGACGTTGCCGCCGAACCGGGCAGCGACCGCGGAGTAGTGAGCGGTCAGCGCGGCGTGCAGCAGCCGGTTCGCCTCCTGTACCGCGGCGTGCGAGCGCACGCTCACCACCGGCAGGTCGACCGCTGACCCGAACACGACATCCAACCGGGACCGCACCGGCGGCAGCGCGCTCAGCGTTGTCCCGCGAGAGCCCACGCCAGACGCGACCACGGGAACGACGGGTGCACCCGAGCGGACGGCGAGCCACGCGAGTCCCCGCCGCATGTCGGCGAAGTCGCCTGACCCGCGCGTGCCCTCCGGATAGACCACCAGCACGCGCCCTGCCGAGAGCACGGCGAGCGCGCTGGTCAACGCCGTGCGATCGGTACCCGAACGGTCGAGCGGAATCTGTCCGATGCCACGGAGGAACCATCCGAGCGGACCGCGGAAGATTTCCCGCTTCGCCAGACAGTGGATCGGCCGTGGCGACGTGCCCATGAGCAGCGGAGGATCGAGGAACCCGGTGTGGTTCGGGGCGAGGATGACCGGCCCGTGCGCTGGCACTAGATGCGCATCGTGCACACGGACCGACCAGCCGGTTCGCATCACGACCCAGGCGATTCGCCACCCGGTCGTGGCTCCGACACCGGTAGGCGGGTGGGCGCTCAAGCGGGAGCCACCCCCGCTCGGCGAAGGACCAGCTCCAAGACGGCGGCGACGGTCTGGTCGATGCTGTGGTGCGACGAGTCGACGACGTCGACGCCTTCGGCCGCCTCGACGAAACGAGCGACGGTCGAGTCGTCTTCGTCACGGCGCAGCACCTGGTCGCGGGTGGCTGCCACTGCATCGGCATGGTCAGCGCCGTGGACATCTCGGGCGCGCCGGGCGAGCCGGACGTCCTCGCGCGCAGTCAGCAAGACTCGAACCTGCGCATCCGGCGCCACCACTGTGGTGATGTCCCGTCCTTCGACCACGACACCACCCTGTTCGACCTCGGCGCGCTGGCGGCGGACGAGCTCAGCACGTACCCCGAGGTTCCTCGCGACCTCGCTCACCACCGACGATATGCGGGTCTCTCGAATGGCCGACCCGACATCGACATCGCCGACATGCACCGTTGGATGGCTGGGATCGGTGCCCATCCGCAGCGGGAACTCGCGAGCCAGCGCGATGACTCCAGCGTGGTCGGCGAGATCGACCCCCTGCTCGAGGAGCCACCAGGTCAGCGCCCGGTACATCGCGCCCGTGTCCAGATACCGCAGGCCGAGCGCCTCGGCCACCCGTCGGGCGACCGTGGACTTT
This sequence comes from uncultured Actinomycetota bacterium, assembly GCA_963831385.1. Classification (GTDB taxonomy): domain Bacteria; phylum Actinomycetota; class Actinomycetes; order Jiangellales; family Jiangellaceae; genus JACVRX01. The sequence goes on along the minus strand of CAWHPW010000011.1, from coordinate 139,401 downwards.
CCGGAGCCGGACGGGCCGTCGATGGCGACGACCAGGGATGACGGCGACGACACGGCACTCCTCTGCTGGATCAGGACGAGGGTAATGGGAAGCCCTGCACGCTCCATCCCGCTGTCCGCAGCGCCGCGGCAAGCACCGTCTCGGCCCCGACACCGACGTCGAGCTCGACGACACCGACGGGCTGGCCCGGACGGTGCTCGATCCGGACGTCCTCGACGTTGACGCCCGCCCGTCCGGCATCGGCGAACAGCGCCGCGAGCTGCCCGGGTCGGTCGTCGACGACGACAGCAACCGTCGCGTAGGACATCGCGGGAGCGCCGTGCTTTCCGGGCAGCCGCGCTCGCCCGGCCACCCCGCTCTCCAACAAACCCGACAGCTCGTTCCGACGTAGCGCTGGCGACTCGTCATCGAGTGCCTGCAGGGCCCGATCGAGATCGGTCCGGAGCCCGCGCAGGACGCCCGCGACTGCTGCCGCGTTAGCTGCCAGAATGTCCGTCCACAGCGTGGGGTCAGCGGCGGCGACGCGGGTGACATCCCCGACGCCTGCACCGGCCAGCCGGACCTCGTGATCAGGCGCCGTCGCCAGCCGACCGGCCACCAGCGCGGCGACCAGGTGCGGCGCATGCGACACGAGCGCGACCGCCGCATCGTGGTCCGCCGCGGACATGGTGACGGGCACAGCTCCGGCCAGCCGCGCCACTTCGAGGGCCCGGGTGACTGCCTGCGGGTCGGTCTCCTCGTCCGGGCACAGCACCCACGGCCGGCCTTCGAACAGGTCCACCTGCGCGGCCCCAGGCCCGGATACCTCCCGGCCGGCCATCGGGTGCCCCCCGACGAACCGACCAGGCTCGGCCGCTAGCGCGCGGACCTGTTCGGTCGGTGCCAGCTTGACACTCGCCACGTCCGTCGCGTACTCCGCCTGGCGATCGTCGAGCACCGTCGCGACCGTCGCCCCCGTCGCCGCCGGAGGTACCGCGACGATGGCCAATGCAACCGGCGAGCCCGGCTCGAAGGGACGGCCCGCGCCGAGCTTGGCTGCCTCCGCGACGGCATCGGCGTCCTGGTCGGTCAGCTGGACCTCGACGCCGGCGCGCCGCAGGGCAAGTCCGACGGAGGTGCCGAGCAGGCCGGTGCCGACGACCAGCACACCGCCGGCGAGAGACTCGCCGTTCACCGTCGATCCTTGACAGCCGCAACCGTCGGGGTCTCGTCCCGACGCAGGTCGGTTCGCAGATTGCGCGCCCCGTGCAGGTACACGTGCTTGACCTGATCGCGCGGCAGTACGGTCTCGACCAGAGCGAGCAGGCGCACGACCCTGGGCATGGCGCCGACGATGTCGAGCTCTTGGGCGCACAGAAACGGAACGTCGTCGATCCCCATCGAGCGGGCTGCGTAGGCAGGAAACTCAGAATTCAGGTCCTGAGTCGCAGTGAACACGATGCTGATCAAATCGTCTGGTGTCAGCTGGTTGCTCTGCAGCACACGCTGCACCAACTCGGTGACCCGCTCCAGAAGATGCTCACGTTCATCGACCTCGAGCTGGGTCGCCCCGCGAATTGCCCGTAGCGCCATTAGAGCCCTACCTCGCGATAGAGCCGCCCGATCTCGTCCGACGTCAACGAGCGGGTCCGGCCCGGAGCCAGCTCTGCGAGCGACACCGGCCCGATGTCCGTCCGCACCAGCCGTTCGACCGGGTTTCCCACAGCGTCGAGCAAGCGGCGAACGACGTGTTTTCTCCCTTCGTGCAGCACGATCTCGATCATGACTCTCCCGCCGCTGCGCCCCACGACGCGGAAGCTGTCGACCGAGACCAGCCCGTCGTCGAGATCGACGCCAGATCGCAACCTCTTGCCGACGTCCCGGGCGAGTGGACCGGCCACTTCGGCAACGTACGTCTTTCGCACGCCGTAACTGGGGTGGGTCAGCCGATGGGCGAGGTCACCGTCATTTGTCAGCAAGATCAGCCCTTCGGTGTCGGCGTCCAGCCGCCCGACGTGAAAGAGCCGCGCGCGCCGCCCCTTGACGAAGTCCCCCAGGTTCGGTCGACCCTGCGGATCGCTCATCGTGCTGACGACGCCGCGAGGTTTGTTGAGGGCGAGATGGATCAGACCAGACTCCGAGGTCGTGATCCGCAGGCCGTCGACCTTGATGACGGCGGTGCTCGGATCGACCCGTGTTCCCATCTCGCGGACCCGGACACCGTCGACTTCGACTCGGCCGGCAGCGATGAGCTCTTCGCAGGCACGGCGGCTGCCGACTCCGGCCGCAGCGAGCGCTTTTTGCAGCCTGACGCCGGCCTCAGCCGGCACCGTCGACGTCTCCGACCTCCGGTAGGAACGGGGCCAGCGGCGGCAGCTCAGACACCGACGCCATCCCGAGGCGCTCGAGAAAATAGGACGTCGTTCGATACAGGGTGGCGCCGCTGCCGACGTCGACCCCCGCCTCCTCCACGAGGCCGCGGGTGGTCAGCGTTCGCATGACCCCGTCACAATTGACCCCGCGGACGGCCGACACCCTCGACCTGCTCACCGGCTGCCGGTAAGCCACGACGGCCAAGGTTTCCAGCGCCGCCTGGGTCAGCCGGGCTTGCTGACCGTCCCGCACGAACCGTTCGACGACCGGTGCGCACTCGGCTCGGGTGTAGAGCCGCCACCCCCCTGCGATCTCCCGCAGGTCGAAACCTCGCCCCTGCTCGGTGTACTCCGCCTGTAGCTGACGCAATGTTGTCCCGACCTCGCGCCGGGGGCGCTCCAGCACCTGGGCCAGCACCACCTCGGTCACCGGCTCGTCCACCACGAGTAGCACAGCCTCGATGGCCGCCGACAGCGTCGGCTCACCTGCGCTCACCCGTCGCCACCTGCCCAGCGAACAGTGAGATCACCGAGCGGGCTGACCTGCTCGAACGTGACGATTCGCTCGCGGTAGAGGTCGAGCAGCGCCAGGAAACGGGCGACGACGTGTGCCACCGTGGCGCAGTCAGCGGTCAGCGCCCGGAACGTCGCGGTGCGCGCCCGCTGCAGCCGATCGGCCAGCAATGCGGCCTGCTCGGACACACTGATCTGCGCGGAGTGCAGGTGTGCGGTTGCCACCGTCGGCACCGGCTTGGGCTCGAGCGCTCGGGCTGCGAGAACGGCGAGTTCTGCCGGCCCGAGCGCGACGACGACCTCCGGTAGTAGCGCGGCGAACGGTTCCTCGAGTCCGACCGCGCGGGGAAAACGCAGCGACTCGTCCCGCATTCGCGCGGCGAACACCGACGCCACTTCCTTGTATGCCCGGTATTGCATCAACCGGGCGAACAGCAGATCTCGAGCCTCGAGCAGCGCCAAGTCCTCTTCGTCTTCCACCTCGGCGCTGGGCAACAGGCGAGCTGTCTTGAGGTCGAGCAACGTGGCCGCGACAACGAGAAACTCGCTGGTCTGGTCGAGATCCCACTCGCCGCCGGAATCAAGCTCCGCGGCCTTGATGTACCCGATGAACTCGTCAGTGACCTGTGACAGCGCCACCTCGGTGACGTCGAGCTTGTGCTTGGCGATCAGACTCAGCAGCAGGTCGAACGGACCCTCGAAGTTGGCCAGATGGACCTCGAACCGTTCCGTCAGCGTGGACGGTGCCGCCGCGGGCTCCCCGATCAGCGCCTGGACGGCACCGCCTGCCACCGGGCCAGCACCTCCCTGGCCAGTTGGCGATAGGCGACGGCGCCAGGCGACTCCGGAGCGAAACTGGTTATCGGCTGTCCGGCGACGGTCGTCTCCGGGAATCGGACCGTGCGTGAGACGACCGTGTGGAAGACCTTGTCACCGAATGCCTCGACTAGTCGGGTCAGCACCTCACGGCCGTGCACGGTGCGGGAGTCGTACATGGTGGCGAGCAGTCCCTCGATCTCCAGCCGGGGATTGAGCCGGTCCCGGACCTTCTCGATCGTCTCCTGGAGCAGGGCCACCCCACGCAGGGCGAAGTACTCGCACTCGAGCGGCACGATCACCCCGTCGGACGCAGTGAGCGCGTTGACAGTCAGCATGCCTAGCGACGGCTGGCAATCGACGAGCACGACGTCGTAGTCGGGCAGCACCGGGTGCAATGCGCGAGACAGGGCGTGTTCGCGCGCGACTTCGCTGACCAGCTGGATCTCCGCAGCCGACAGGTCGATGTTGCTCGGCAGCAGATCCATGCCGCGGACCGAGGTCTTCTGCAGGATGTCGTCCGCCCGGATCCCCCGCTCCATCACCAGGTTGTAGACCGACAACTCGAGGTCGTGGGCGTCTACTCCCAGCCCGACGGACAACGCCCCCTGCGGGTCGAAGTCGACGAGCAGCACCCGTCGGCCGTAATCAGCAAGCGCCGCACCGAGGTTGATCGTGGTCGTGGTCTTGCCGACGCCGCCCTTCTGGTTGCACATCGCCACGACCCGGCCAGGTCCGTGCCGCTCGACCGGCGGCGGCTCGGGAAAATCTCTGCGGGGCCGCAGCGTCGGGCCGAGGTCGACGTCGTCGGTCTCCACCGACGGGTCCGGGCCGTCGGTCAACACGTCCCTGCGGGCGCCTCGTGTCGAGGTGTCCACGAGCTGTCAGCGCTCCTCGCGACGTTCGTACTCTGTCGGCTCGCGAGCCTACCCCGCCCGGGTGGACCTCCGGCGGCGCCGCGCCACGTCATGGGGCGAGAGCCCGCGGATGGGCTGCGGCGTAGACCTCTCGCAACCGGTCGACCGTGACCAGGGTGTAGATCTGGGTCGTCGTCACGGAGGCGTGGCCGAGCAACTCCTGGACCACACGCACGTCGGCACCGCCGTCCAGCAGGTGGGTAGCGAAGGAGTGACGCAGCGTGTGCGGCGAGATGGGGGCGGTGAGCTGGGCCCGACCCGCAACCGTGCGCAACACCGTCCAGGCGCTCTGCCGGGACAGCCGTCCGCCTCGGGCATTGAGGAACAACGCCGCCGTGGCTGGGCCGGTGGCGGCAAGCTGCGGGCGGGCGCGGACCAGGTAGGCCTCGATCGCCTGGCGCGCAAAGCTGCCGACCGGCACGATTCGCTGTTTCCCCCCTTTTCCGCGCAACAGCACGGTTCCGGCCTGCAGGTCGAGGTCGTCGCGGTCCAGGCCGACGGCTTCGGAGATCCGTGAGCCGGTCCCGTAGAGGACCTCGAGAAGCGCCCGGTCCCGCAGCGCGAGCGCAGTTCCCTCGGCGGCAGCGGCCGCAAGCAGCTTCTCGACGTGCTCGAGCGGAATCGCCTTCGGCAGGCGCCGCGGCGGAGTCGGCGGACGGACCGCCACTGCCGGATCGCTGGAGGCCAGCCCCTCCCGATGAAGAAAGCGATGCAGACCCCGCACCGCGACGACCGTCCGAGCCGCCGAACTTGGACCCAACGCCGGGTGCTCGGCGTCGCCCTCGCGGAGGCTGCGCAGGAACGCGCTGACGTGCTGCTCGGCGATCTCGTCCGGATCGTGCACGTCCCGGCCGGCCAGGAAGTCAACGTAGCGGCGCAGATCCCGGCGATACGAGGCGAGCGTGTTGGTCGCGAGGCCGCGTTCGACGGCGAGATGGTCGAGGTATCCCCGGACGGCTTGCTCGAACCGGTTCTCGCTCACCCGTCGGCCAGGACCTCGGTGAGGTCGACGGGCTCCATGGCGTGCGCCTCGGCGACCGGGCCGTAGGTGATCCGGCCGTCGTGGGTGTTGAGGCCGAGTGCGAGAGCTGGATCGGCCGCCAACGCCGCACGCCAGCCATGGTTCGCCAACTCGACGGCGTAAGGCAGCGTCACGTTAGTCAAGGCGTAGGTCGATGTGTGCGGCACCGCACCGGGCATGTTGGCGACGCAGTAGAAGATCGAGTTGTGCACCCGGTACGTCGGATTGTCGTGTGTCGTCGGACGCGAGTCCTCGAAACACCCGCCCTGATCGATGGCGATGTCCACGAGCACACTGCCAGAGCGCATCCGTGAGACCAGGTCGTTCGACACCAGTGTGGGCGCCTTCGCCCCTGGAACCAGCACCGCGCCGATCACGAGGTCGGCATCCAGGACGGCCTTCTCGACCTCGTACAGATTCGACGTAATGGTCTGGGCGTGGCCTCGGTACACCCGGTCGACCTCTCGCAGCCGGGCCACGTTCTTGTCGAGGATCCACACATCGGCCTGCATGCCGAGGGCGATCTCCGCAGCATTCATCCCGGACACGCCCGCGCCGATGACGACGGCCTTGGCGGCCTTGACTCCGGGAACGCCCCCCATCAGCACGCCACGGCCCCCCTGCGCGCGCTCGAGGACGTGGGCGCCGACCTGGGTGGCCATCCGGCCCGCCACCTCGCTCATCGGCGCCAACAGGGGCAGCGACAGATCCGGCAGCTGCACGGTCTCGTACGCGATAGCGGTGATTCCCGAGTCCAGCAGCGCCTGCGTGCACTCGCGCGAGGCGGCTAGGTGCAGATACGTGAAGAGCACCTGTCCGCGCCGCATCCGGTGGAACTCCTCGGCAACCGGTTCCTTGACCTTGAGAACGAGGTCTGCCTCGGCCCACACGTCATCGGCCGTTTCCAGGATGCGAGCACCGGCCAAGGTGAACTCGTCGTCGGTGATCGACGACCCCAACCCGGCGCCGCGCTGCACCGCAACGTCATGCCCGTGCCGGCTGAGCTCGTGAACTCCCGCGGGGGTGATGGCAACGCGGTATTCGTGGTTTTTTACCTCGGAGGGAATGCCGACCAGCACGGTGATCGCGACCTTTCTGGTCTCCAATCCGACCACGTTGTCGGACGGCCGCCTACGCAGGCGGCGGCGCCGATTCTAAGTCACCGGCTTCCCCAGGGAGGCCATGATCACGGGTTCTCAGCCCGCCAGCCGTCCCCAGGACTCGCGCACTCGGGCGCCTTCGCGCAGCGCTTCGGCCTCGGCGAAACACGCACTGCGCAGCTCGCCGATGTCGCTGCGTGCCCCAGCGGCGGCGTGCGCCACTGCCTCGGCCAAATCGTCCGCAGCGCCCACCAGCTCCGAAACGCGCCGCTTCGCACTGGTCAGCAGGGCAGCTCGCCGGCTCGGGTCGGTGACGGCCGAGATCGCCCGCAGCTCACCTGAGGTGTCCGCGGCAGCCGTTTCGATGCGGTCGAGCAGGCTCGGCACATCACCCACCGGGCTGCCGAGAGCATTGGCCACGGCGAGCGCTCTGCGGCCCCGACGGACAGCGTCGTCGAGGTCGCGGCGCAGTCTGGCCACCGCACCGCCAGCGCCGGGAGCCTGAGCCGCTACGGAGAGGCTTGCGCGCTGGACCATGGGGGTGACGGCGCGCTTCGCCGCGCGAACCGCCAACACGGTCAGGACGGCGATCGCACCGAACAGAACGGCCAGGACAGCGAGGACGGCGAGCAACCACTCCATCCGTCGAGACTACGCCGCCGTGCTCGCAGTCTCAGGATCGTCGGCCACATCGCGGGGCTGGTGGGTAGCCTGCAACGGCCCTGGTGCGGTAGACCCAGGTTCGTGCCTATCTACGCTGACGACCCCGCTCATCGCCTACGGCAGATCATCGCCGACGTGGCCGGCATCATCTGGTGCGTGTTGGCGGTCATGGCCGGCCGAGCCGTGTATGGCCTCATCGACACCCTGGCCGGCCCGGGCCGGTTGCTCGAGGACGCTGGCAACGGTCTGTCGGAGAATCTTGGCGGCGCCGGAGAAAACCTGTCGGACCTGCCGCTGATCGGCGATGCGATCTCCGCGCCGTTCGAAGGCGCGGCAGGTGCCGCCGACAGCGTGGCTGGCGCCGGCCAGACGGTGCAGGACTTCGTGGGCACCATGGCCACCCTGGCCGGTCTGGCCACTGCGGGATTCTTCATCCTGCTCGCGGTGCTGTTCTGGGTACTCCCCCGGCTGTCCTGGATGCGACGAGCCGAGGCTGCGCGGGCAGTTCTCTACGACCCTGACGGCATGGAGCTGTTGGCGCTGCGGGCACTGGCGACGCGGCGGCTGTCCCGGCTGGCCCGCATCGGCGACGGCCTCCTGCCGGCATGGCGCCGTGGCGACCCCGAGATCATCCAAGCGCTCGCCGAGCTCGAGATGGGCCGGCTCGGCATGCGCTTGCCCGCTCGCCTGCCTGCCCCGCCGACGAAGCCGGCAATCACCGCCGAATAGCCCTGCCGACCAGACCTTTATCGCTGCCGTCCCACGGGCAGGAACGGTGTTGGCCGCTAGGACCCGGTCATCGTCATCGTGCAGAAAGAGCTGGAACGTCCCCGTGCAGGTTGTACTCGGGCCAGGCCGCCCTGTCGACTCGGTCAGGGCGTTCGGCACATGAGGACCAACGGCGCACCGTGGCGGCATTCTCCGCTCGTTCGTACCGACGACTGGAGCGTTCTCCACGTCTCGGTAGCCAAGAGACGTGGAAAAGCCTCCACTCGCGCGAAATCGGGTCGCATACCGGCCCGGAATTAGCGAGGCTGGGCTTCGCGCGCGTCCCATGGGGCTTCGACCGGTCGGAGCGCGTCGTAGCCCTCGCCGTGTCGGGCGGTCCAGGTCGCGAGCACCCCGGCGGCAACCAGAGGGTTGTGCAGTCGCCCGGCCAGCACGGCTTCCACCAGGTCGGCGAGCGGCGCCCAGGTCACCGGCATGTCGGCCTCTTCGTGCACGCCGACGTGCCGTTCTCCGTCCACAGCGGACAGCCCCCGCGCCAGATAGACCCGGGTGGACTCGGTCGTCATGCCCGGCGAGGTGAACAGATCGACCAGGACCCGCCAATCCGTCGCCTGCACATGGGCCTCCTCGAAGAGCTCACGGGCCGCCGCGACGGGGTACGGCTCCCCCGGCACGTCGAGCAGGCCGGCGGGTATCTCCAGCAGACGGTGCCCGACCGGATGCCGGTACTGGGAAACCAGCAGCACCCGCTCGTCCTCGTCCAGAGCGACGATGCCGACCGCCCCGGGGTGCACGACGACGTCGCGGAGGAACTCGGCCCCGTCGGCCGGCGACTGGACGTGGTCCTGGCGCACCGCGATGACCCGGGGGGTCCGCAGAACCACTTCTGAATCGGTGACCGGCCATCGCTCCGGCCGATCGCTCAACACATCGGATGAGGTGGCTGCCCAGTCACTCACGACGCGACGCCGACCGGCTCGACCTCGATGTCGACCGGCAACCGGGTCTCTTGTTGGCGGGCGAGGGCAGCGGCGATCAAGCCGGTGAACAGCGGGTGCGCCCGGGTCGGGCGCGAACGCAACTCCGGGTGCGCCTGGGTACCGACAAAATACGGGTGCACGTCGGCCGGCAGCTCGACGAACTCCACCAGCTCACCGTCGGGCGACAGGCCGGAGAACACCATCCCGGCACTGGCGAGTTGCTGACGGTACGCATTGTTGACCTCGTAGCGGTGCCGGTGCCGCTCCTCCACGCGGTCGACGCCGAAGAGGTCGCGGACCACGGTGCCGCGGCCCAACACGGCCGGATACAAGCCCAACCGCATGGTGCCGCCGAGGTCACCCTCACCGGCGACGATGCCCTTCTGGTCTTCCATGGTGGCGATGACGGGAAACGCGGTGTCGGGGTGAAACTCCGAGGATCCCGCATCCGCCAAGCCGGCCACGCTGCGGGCGAACTCGATGACCATGCATTGCAGACCCAAGCACAAGCCGAGGACCGGGATGCGGTGCTCCCGAGCGAAGTGAATCGCTCCCACCTTGCCCTCGATACCGCGGACTCCGAAGCCGCCCGGCACGCACACCGCATCGATGTCGTGCAGCTGAGCAGCGGCACCCTCGGACGTCTCGCAGTCGTCGGACGGCACCCAGCGCACATGTACCTTGGCATCGTTGGCGAACCCGCCGGAGCGCAGTGCCTCGATCACGGACAGGTAGGCGTCGGGCAGGCCGACGTATTTGCCGACGAGCGCGACCGTGACCTCCTGGCGCGGGTGATGCACACGGCGGAGCAGGTCGTCCCACGACCGCCAGTCGACGTCGCGGAACGGAAGGCCGAGCCGTCGCACGACGAATGCGTCGAGCCCCTCCGCGTGCAGCACCTTCGGGATGTCGTAGATGGACGGAGCGTCCACGGCTGCCACGACCCCGTCAGCGTCGACGTCACAAGTCAAGGCGATCTTCTTCTTCATCCCGGCGGGGATCGGCCGATCGGAGCGGCAGACGATGGCGTCGGGCTGGATGCCGACTTGGCGCAGCGCGGCGACCGAGTGCTGCGTCGGCTTGGTCTTGAGCTCGCCCGACGGCGCGATGTACGGCACCAGTGAGACGTGCAGGAAGAAGCAGTGGTCTCGGCCGATCTCATGCCGAACCTGGCGCGCGGCCTCGAGGAACGGCAGCGACTCGATGTCTCCGACCGTGCCGCCGATCTCGTGGATCACGACGTCGACGTCCGGGCCACCGATTCCGAGCATGCGGTCCTTGATCTCGTTGGTGATGTGGGGGATCACCTGAACCGTGTCACCGAGATACTCACCGCGGCGCTCCTTGGCGATCACCGTGGAGTAGATCTGCCCCGTCGTGACGTTGGCCCACCGATTGAGATTGCGGTCGAGGAAGCGCTCGTAGTGGCCGATGTCGAGATCGGTCTCCGCGCCGTCGTCGGTGACGAAGACCTCGCCGTGCTGGAACGGGTTCATCGTGCCCGGGTCGACGTTCAGGTACGGGTCGAGTTTCTGCATCGTCACCCGCAGGCCCCGGGCAGACAGCAGATTCCCGAGGCTGGAAGCGGTCAGGCCTTTACCGAGCGAGGAGACGACGCCTCCGGTGACGAACAAGTGGGTGGTGTTCACCGAGAGGACTCCCGTGGTGGGCTGGCGAGAATGTGTCGTGCCGGTCGGTCCACGGAATTCCAGCCTAACAGCTAGCGCTCGAGTACCTCACGGTATGTCGCGGCCACGGCGCGGGCCGTGTCGTCCTCGTCTGGCCAGGTCAGTGCCCGCTCGCGAGCCCGTCGGGCCAACTCGGCTCGCCGCCCGTCGTGGTCGAGAAGACTTGCGACGGCGCGCGCGACGGCTTCCGCGTCGGCGGGGGGAACGAGCACGGCTGCGTCGTCGGCCAGCTCGGGCAGGCCCCCGACGGCTGTCGCCACGACTGGGACACCCGCGCGCATGGCCTCTTGCACGACCAGCGCTCGCGCCTCCCATCTGGAGGTCAGCACGTACACGTCGGCGGCGGCCAACAAGTCGGGGATGTCGTCGCGATGGCCCAACAGCTGGACGTCTAGGTGCCGTGCGTCGATCGCGCGCTGCAGTCGAGGCCGCTCCGGGCCTTCGCCGGCGACCACGACCGCAGGCCTCGGTGACCTGTCCTGCCAGGCCGCCACGGCGTCCAGCAGCGTGTCGTAGTCCTTCTGCGGCGCGAGCCGTCCCACCGCGAGTATCAGTGGCCGGCTGTTGATGCCCAGCTCGGCCCGCACTTCATCGCCGGCCCGACGTGCCGGCGGCATGGCCGGCGCCGCAACCGGTAGCAGCCGAGCATCCGGCGCGCCCAGCCGGGCGGCCCGCTCCACCAGGTCGGCAGACGCTCCCAGCGTGACATCTGCCCTGCGGGCGGACAGGACTTCCAGGCCCGTCATTACCCGCCGCCGTACTCCCGAACCCAGCAGAGCGTTGTGCCAGGTGGCGACGAATGGCACGCGCTCTGGACGGCGCCGGCCAACGGCCAGGGCGGTCAACGAGCTGGCCCGCAGGCCGTGGGCGTGCACGACATCGGCACTGCGGAGTGCCGACCGCAGCGCCCGTACTGTCGCGAAGTCCTCGCTGGGCCGCACGGTCGTGATCTCCACCGGCGTGAAGCCCGCTCCCAGAGAGCGAAAGCCGAACTGCTCCTCGGTGGCGGCTGGAGAGACGACGTCGACCTCGATCCCCAGGGCCGGAAATCGGGTGATCAGGGAGGCAACGTGGGTGCCGATGCCGCCGGTGCTCGTCGCCAGCACCACCGACGCTCTCATCGGCGCAACACCATTCGAAGGTCGTCCCGGTCGACCACCGCGAGGACCCCGACGAACACGGCGCCCGCTACTGCGGCTGCCAGGATCCCAGTGCCGACGATCGCCGCGGTGCCGGCACCGCCGACAGCAACAGCAACCGCGTAGCCGGCAGCTCCACCTGCGGCTGCTCCCAGCAGTGCTGCCAGGCCAGCACGGGCGAGGCGTCGCCAGCCGGCACCGACCGAACCCGAGCGCAAGGCCGCCAGTAGGACTACGGCAGCCACGACCATGCCGGCGGTGTGTCCGAATCCCACCGCGGCAACAACCCAACCTTGAGCCACCCAGCGGGCGAGCCCTACTGCGACGAGCACGGCTACGGCCCAGCCGGCCGTCGTCGCGAGACCGACCCATCGGACTCGGCCCGTGGCCAGCAGCGCCCGGTTGAGGTGGTACACAAGGCAGAACCCGATCAGGCCGGGCGCGAAGGCGACCAGTGCTCGGGCCATCTCGGCGTCGGGAACGGTGCCGTGGTCGCCGAGCACCCCAAAGAACCGCGCGATGGGCCACGCGGCGGCGACGAGGGCCGCGACCCCCAGGCCGGCTGCCAGCACGACCGCGCGAGTCGAACCGAGTGCGGTTCTGGCCCACTCGAGCCGGTCCCCTCGGCTGGCATGCCCGGCCAACGTAGGGAATGAGCTGGTCGCGATCGGTACGGCCAGGACCGCATACGGCAGGAGATAGACCATCCAGGAGTTCTGGTAGGTCACGATCCGCCCGGCACCGCCGTTCTCGTTGACAACCGGAATGAGCACGAGCAACGCCACCTGCTGGGCGGCGACCATCGTCGCGCCCGCCGCTGCGAGTTTGCCCGCCCGCCGGCGGCGGCCGGCGGGAAAGCGTAGGCGGGGGGTGGCTCGAATCCCGAGCACATAGAGCGGTACCAGCGTGGTCAAGGTGAGCGCGACAGCACCCAGCGCCGTTCCTGCCGCGAGCAGCACTTCCGCCGAGGTAGGGATGGTCTCCAGCTGGTTCCGGTCCCCGGTGAACGTGGCGTCGAAGGTCAGGTACGCACCCACCACGACCAGGCTGGACACGATCGGAGCGAGCGCCGGAGCCAGAAAGCGGCGGTGCGCCTGCAGGACGCCGGCGGACACCGCCGCCAACCCGTACAGCGGCACCTGAACCAGGAACACGCGCAACATTCGTTCCGTCATGTCCTGGGCCTGAGCGCCGCCTTGGCCCTGCAGCACGTAGCCGCTGATAGGCGCGGCGAACAGAGCCGCGACCAGGGCGATCGGCACCAAGACCAGCAGCGTCCAGCCCAGCAGGGCACCGGTGGTCTCGCGAACCTCGTCGACGTCACCGCGATCGACGGCGGCGACGACAAGCGGGACGATGACGCCGGCGAGTGCACCGCCGGCAACGATCTCGAACAGGATCGCCGGAATGAAGTTGGCCGAGGTGTAGACGGTGCCGAGATCGGTCGGGCCGACCGTCCCCTGGTAGACGAGCTGGCGACCGAAGCCGACCAGACGGGCGACGAGACTGACCACCGCGACCAGCGCCGCACCGCCGGCGATGCCGGCCGCCGCGCCGAGCGCGATCCTGCCGCTACGGCTCATCGCCCGCTATCGCCGGCGCCCGAGCTGGTCGAGCTCACGCAACACCGGTGTGCGCGCGATCACCTGGGTGAAGCTGACCTTCTCGCTGGCCAGCGTCAGCGCTGTGACGATGCCGAGGTGAGCCAAGCGGGTCACGCGGCCGCTGCGAGCCACCAGCGCGAGGCCCAGCATCGCGCCCAGCGCGTTCGCCCCGGCGTCGCCGAGCATCGTCCGTTCGCCGAGATCGTCGGCCAGCACACCGGCGCCGGCTCCGAGCCCGGCGGCAGCGACCGCACCGGCAGGTGCGGAGAAGGCGAGTGGGGCGTGCAGCAGGGCCACTTTCACTGCCCGCCCGGGTCGAAGATCCAGCAGGTTGAGCAGGTTGGCGTGGCCGGCGACGGCGGCACCACCGATTACCGCGTCAAGGGCATTGTCACTGACCGCGGCGGCCGAGGCCAGGCCGACCGCGCCGATGACGCCGACCTTCACCGCTCCACTGGTCACTTCCCCACGGCGCAGCGCGGACAGGTGCCCGCGCAATCCCTTGCTCGCTGCCGAGCCCGCCAGGTCGTCATAGAGCCCGACCGCCCCGACGGTGCCGGCCAGCATCGCACCAGTCACTCGGGTCCGGATGGCCACTCCCGGAGCCAGCGCCGCGCCGGCCGCGCCACCAAGGGCAACTGCTGGCCCGGCTGCGAGAGTCAGGGTGCTGCCGCGGTGGTTGATCCGCTCCCACTTCGCCGAACCGCCTGGGGGGTGCACGGAGATTCGCTGGTACACGGCCTTGGCAACACCAGCTCCGACGGCCGCTGCCGAGACGGCGGTAACCGCCCCGCGCCCGGTCAGGGTCACGAGCCGTTGGCCTGGTCGTCGATCACGGGCAGTGCGCCGTCGGTCGTGCCGACTCTGCCGTACTGGCCGGACCCGCCCTGCTCCTGCTGCACGGCTGCGAAGACAACGGCGACCCGGCCGGAGCTCAGGTCGACTGAATCCACCGTCGACACTGCGGCGGCGAGATCCTGGTCCTCACGAACAGCGGTGATGACTCCACCGTCCCCCGCTGCCGCAGGCGGGCCACCGACGACAGAGCCGGCTGCTGCCCGGTCCAGAGCGCTGACCAAAGAGGTCAAAGTGGCGGTCCGCCGTTCGACGTCGTCCTCCGGAGGCGGTCCGGCCACGACCACGGCGAGGGTGGCCTGCGGATCGCCGTCTCCCTCGGTGGTCTCGATGGTGGCCAGCCCAGCCTCGCTGTAGCCGGTCGCCACGGCGGTGAGCTGGTCGGTGTCGGCGTCGGCACTGGGCTCGTCGGTCGACCGCAACAACGCACCGGCGAGAACGGCGGCACCCCGGTCGTACCCGGTCCCATCCAGCGGAAGAGTCGTGCCGGAGACGACGAGTTCCGCGGCAAGGGCGTTGAGGGCCGGCTCGGAGTCAGGGTCGCTCCACGTCGGCGCCACGGTCACGGTGGACGAGATCGACGCTCCCGCACCCTCCACCTGGCTGCGGATAGCCGCGACCTGCTCATCGTCGGCGCCGGGAAGCGCGACGAGAGCCACCCGGCGATCGACCAGCAGCTCGCCGACGAGCAGCGGTGCGCTGCTGTCCACGAAGCTCTCCTCGAATGCGAGGTCCGCCTCCAGTGCGACGATCTGGTCGCGCAGTTGCTGGTTCTCGTCGCGCAGTTGCGGAATCTGGTCGACAAGCGTCTCGTCCACCTGCTCGTCGAGGGGCCCAGCGCCGAGGATGATGCCGGTGGCCAGGGCGAAGAAGATGGCAATGATGGAGACCAGGTGGTAGCGGAAGTCGATCACGTCAGAAAAGCCCTCGCAGCCAGAAGAGGAACCGGTCCCACCAGGAGCCGACGACATCGAGGTAGGCCTGCCCGGTCGGTGTCGCCGCCAGGGCCACGATCACCGCGAGTACGCATCCGACCAGGAGCAGCACGAGCGTCCACGCCGGGATCCGGCTGCGGTATAGCCGGCTGACCCCCTTGGCGTCGACGAGCTTGCTGCCCACCCGCAGCCGGGTGAGGAAGGTGCTGGCCATTCCGGACCGGCCCTTGTCCATGAACTCGACCAAGGTGGCATGTGTGCCGACAGCGACGATGAGTGCGGCGCCCTTGTCGTCAGCCAACAACATGGCGACGTCCTCGCTGGTACCGGTCGCCGGGAAGGCGACACCCCGCAGCCCTAGGTGGGCAAGACGCTCCAGGCCGGGCGCCCGGCCGTCACGGTAGGCATGGACGACCAGCTCGGCACCGCTGCGCAACGCGGCGTCGGACACCGAGTCCATGTCACCGACGATCAGGTCCGGCTTGAGGCCCGTCTCGAGCAGCGCGTCGGCGCCGCCGTCGACACCGATGAGCACCGGCCGGTATTCACGGATGTAGTGGCCGAGCATCGCCAGGTCTTCTTTGTAGTCGTACCCGCGGACCACGATCAGGACATGCCGTCCGCGGATCCGGGTCTCGATGTCGGGCACGCCGACGCCGTCGAGCAGAAGATCACGTTCGCGCTTGAGGTACTCCATGGTATTGGCGGCGAAAGCCTCGAGTTGCGCCGACAGTCCCTGCCGGGCGGCATCCATCAGGCCGGCGAGAGAGTCCTCCGTTTGCAGGTTGCCTTTCCCGATGGGAACGCTGTCCGCGGAACCATCGCGGTAGATCGTGCTCCCGTCGACGCGCAGCCGCTCCCCCTCGTGCACCTCGCTCAGCAGATCGGCGCCGACAGAGTCGACCAGCGGGATTCCCGCCTCGACCAGAATTTCCGGCCCGAGGTTGGGGTAGCGCCCGCTGACCGAGGGCCGGACGTTGACGACGGCGCCGGCGCCACAAGCGACCAGCGCCTCGGCGCTGACCCGGTCCAGATCCACGTGATCGATGATCGCGATCTCGCCCGGCTTCAAGCGCTTGGTGAGGTTCTTCGTTCGCCGGTCGACCCGCGCGACGCCGCTGACGCCCGGCAGGTCGAGCGACCTGCGCCGGCGGAGCACGGGAATTCTCACTGGCCGAATCCTGCCACGTTCACCCAACTGATTACGGGACCGGTCCGCAGCGCGCGTCCGGGCGGCACGTCAGCTCTCAGCAGTCCGGCTGCTCGCGGCCGTTGCGAGCAGCTCCTCGGCGTGCGCGCGCGCGGTCGCGGAGCCCTCCAACCCGGCCAACATCCGCGAAAGCTCCTGCACCCGGCCGTCGTCGTCGAGCGTGACGACTCCACTGCGGGTGATACGGCCGTCTTCGCTCTTCACCACTCTGAAATGCCGGTCGGCGAAGGCCGCGACCTGGGGTAGATGGCTGACTACGAGCACCTGGGCGGAGCGGGCCAGCCGAGCGAGCCGACGACCGACCTCGACCGCTGCCCTGCCACCAACGCCCGCGTCGACTTCGTCGAAGACGAAGGTGGGCACTGGGTCCGCGCCGGCGAACACGACCTCGACGGCGAGCATCAGCCGCGACAGTTCCCCGCCCGATGCCCCCCGGTGCAGCGGGCGCAGCGCCGTCCCGGCGTGAGCGGCAAACAGCATCTCGACGTCGTCGATGCCGGTATGTCCGAAGGCGACGCTCTCGCCGTCGACCATCAGGCCGGCCGGGTCCGGCCGGCGGCTGACGGCGACGACGACCCGACCTTGGGGCATCGCCAACGCTGCCAACTCCGCTCCGACTGCGGACCCGAAGCGCCCTGCGGCTGCGATCCGGGCCGCGCTGAGCCGGCTTGCGAGTCCACTGAGTTCGGTCCGCAGGTCATCCCGCTGCCGCTGCAGATCACCGATCCGGTCCTCGTCGTTGTCGAGTTCGAGTAGCCGACGCGACGCGTGATCTGCCCAGGCCAGCACCTCGTCGGTGTTGTCACCGTACTTACGAGTGAGGGCGGTCAGCGCTGCGCGCCGCTCCTGGACGGCGGCCAGCCGAGCCGGGTCGGTGTCGATGCCAGCGGCGTAGGACGCGAGATCCGCCCCGACGTCAGCCAGCAGATAGGACGCCTCGGCCAGCCGACCCGCGAGCGCGGACAGGTCCGGGTCGTGGTTCTGCTGCGGCTCCAGTGCGCGACGAGCGGCGGCAACCAGAGCGAGGGCGTCGTCCATGCCGCCGGTTGGCTCGTCGGCAGTGAGGCAGGCATGGGCGGCTAGCGCCGCCGCACGCAAACCGTCGCCGTGCGCGAGCCGTGCGTCTTCGGCGGCTAGACCCTCCTCCTCACCCGCTCTCGGCTCGACCTGTGCAATCTCGCCCAGGCCGAGCCGCAACAGGTCCGCCTCCTGGGCTCGTTCGCGCGACTGAGTCGTGATCTCGGCGAGCTCCGCCTCGATTGCCCGCAAGGCCGCATATCGGTCGGCATAGGCGGACATGGGCTCGCGGACACTCACTCCGGCGTACCGGTCGAGCGCCGCACGCTGCCGCGTCGGCTGCAGCAGTCGCTGCTGGTCGCTCTGGCCGTGGACGGCAACCAGATCGTCAGCCAACTCGGCCAGCACACCTACCGGCACAGACCGCCCACCGATGTGCGCGCGGGATCTCCCCTCCGCCGAGACCGTTCGCGACAGCAGGAGTTCGCCGTCCTCGACATCGCCGCCCGCGTCGATCACCCGGGCGGCGATGGGTCCGGCCGGGTCGATCTGGAGCCGGCCTTCCACCATGGCCTTCCCGGCGCCGTCGCGTACCGCTTTCGGGTCGGCCCGGCCTCCCATCAGCAAACTCAGGCCGGTGACCACCATCGTCTTGCCCGCGCCCGTCTCACCGGTGAGGACGCTGAGGCCAGGCCCCAGCTGGAGTTCCGCATCCTCGATGACCCCGAGACCACGGATCCGGATCTCGTCGAACACGACCCGGCAGCCTACGCCGAGCCACGGGTGACATCGGGCCCGGCCAGCCGTGACCCGCGCCACCCTTCCACCGGCAGCGCGAACTTGGCGACCAACCGGTCGGTGAACGGGGACCGGTGTAGTCGGGCGAGCCGGACCGGGCGCTGCCCACGCCGCACTTCGACCCGGGAGTTCGGGGGCAGATCCACCCGACGTCGGCCGTCGCACCACAGCACGGCTCCTGCAGTCACTGGCTGCACGGTGACCGCAAGCTCCGAGGTGGGCGCCACGACGAGTGGACGAGCGAACAACGCGTGCGCGCTGATCGGGACCATCAACATCGCTTCGACCTCCGGCCAGACCACCGGACCGCCCGCGCTGAAGGCATAGGCGGTCGAGCCCGTCGGGGTGGCCATGACCACGCCGTCGCATCCCCATCGTGACAGCGGCCGGCTGTCGACCTCGGCCACGAGTTCGACCATTCGCTCGCGGCTCGCCTTTTCGATGCTCGCCTCGTTGAGGGCCCATTCCTGCGCCACGACCCGCCCGTCGAGACGGACCATCACGTCGACCGTCATCCGCTCCTCGACGTGGTAGTCCTTCGCCACCACCCGTTCGACGGTGTAACTCAAGTCGTCCCGTTCGGCCTCGGCCAGGAAGCCGATGTGCCCGAGGTTGACCCCGAGCACCGGCGTACCCGACGAGCGGGCGACCTCGGCGCCGCGCAGGATTGTCCCGTCACCACCGAGAACGACCACCAGGTCGCTGCCGTGGGCTCCGTCGGTGCCGGACACGACCTCGACGTCGTCGGGCAGGGAGAGCTCTCCGCTCTCGGCGGCCAACGCTCGGATCGACAGGCCCGCTTTCCGAAGCAACCCGACGGCTTCAGTCGCCGCTTCCAATGCCTCTGGCCGGCCGGTATGTGCGACGACCAGCACCGATCGCTCGCTCATTGCGGTCCCTCCCGGACGGCTCGCTCCACCTGCGCCGGCTCCATTGGCGGTGCGCCCGCGCGAAGCCAGAGGAAGTACTCGACGTTTCCTGACGGACCCGGTAACGGGCTAGCGGTGACGCCCACGACGCCCACGCCGAGATCGTGGGCCGACGCCGCGACCGCGCTGACAGCCGCGACACGCAGTGCCGGATCCCGGACGACCCCGCCCGAACCGACGAGCTCCCGACCGACTTCGAACTGCGGCTTGACCATCAGCACGAGGTCAGCGTCGGGCGTCGTGCAGGACAGCAACGGCGCGAGGACGAGTCGAAGGGAGATGAACGAAAGGTCAGCGACGACCAGCTCGACCGGATCACCCACCACGTCGGGTGACAGTTCCCGAACATTGGTCCGGTCGACGACGACCACCCGCGGGTCCGTCCGCAGGGCCCACGCGAGCTGGCCATATCCGACGTCGACAGCCACCACCTGGGTGGCGCCCCGACGGAGGAGCACGTCGGTGAATCCACCGGTCGACGCTCCGGCGTCCAGGCAGCGGCGGCCCGTGACCGCCAATCCGGTTGGTTCGAACACGTCGAGTGCGCCCGCAAGCTTGTGCGCGCCTCGCGAGACGTACGGATCCTCGTCTCCGGCGCTCACCACGATCGGCTCGGCAGGCGCGACTCCGGTCGCGGGCTTCGACGCCGCCCGACCCGCGACGATCACTCGGCCGTCGGTGATCAGCGCGACGGCCTGCTCCCGTGAACGGGCCAGGCCACGGCGGACCAGTTCGGCGTCGAGTCGCCGGCGTGCTGGCACGCAGTCACTCCTGTTCCCTAGCCAGGATGTCTCGCAGGTTCTGATGCACATCCTCGAAGACAGTGGGGTGGTCGTGAACCGGCACCTCGTCCAACGACTCGAGCGGTTCGACGGCAGCATCGACTCGGGGGTCTCCGCTGGCTGCGGGGCCCGCCGGTGCGACGCTCGGTTCAACATGCTCGTGCTCAGCCATGGCACTCGCTTCCCGTCAAGGCGTGGCCGTCACGCTAGTACGTGCCGCCCGCCGTCCGCGCCATCGGCCAACCCGCGGCAGCGACGACGGCCTCCACCTCAGCGACTTGCTCTCCTCGATCGACGGCGGCCCAGACAGCCCCGCAGATCGCTCGGAGCAGGCTGATGGCCTCATCGGCGTGGTCGTCCTGACCGGTGCCTTGTCCGGCGTGGCGAACACGCTGACGCCGCAGGACCAGGTGCCCCTGCTCGATCACTGCGGCATGCTCGTGCCCGGAGGACTCGCCCGTTCCGACCCGGAGCTCGCCGGGTGCGGCGCCAAGTGCCCGGAGGTCTCGGGCGACGAATGTGGGCCGGGTCCCCGGCGCGGCCGCGACGAGATCGAGGGCACCGGTCACACCGGTCAGAACGAGCAGGCTGTCGGCCCCTGCGCGGACCGCCCCGGCAATGTCGGTGTCGAGCCGGTCGCCGATGACCAGGGGGTGACGTGCTCCCGTCCGCAGCATTGCCTCGCGATGGATCGGGGGCTCCGGCTTGCCGGCTACGACCGGCCGGCGACCGGTAGCCAGCCGGATCGTCTCGACCAACGCGCCGTTGCCCGGGGCATTGCCCTGCGGCATCGGGATCGTGGGATCGACGTTGGACGCGACCCACGGCAGTCCGGCCGCCACGGCATACGCACCTTCGGCCAACAGCCGCCACCCGACGTCGGGATGAAAGCCCGAGACGACGGCAGCGGGATCGTCCTCCGCACGGGCCACCGGCGACAGGCCATGTTCGGCGAGCGCTGCCACCAGCCCTTCCCCGCCCACGACGAGAACCCGGGCGCCGGTCGGGAGACGTTCCGCCAGCAATCGCGCAGCCGCCTGGGCAGAGGTCACCACCTCCCCGGGGGACGCTTCCACCCCGAGACCGGTCAGCTGCTCGGAAACCGTCTCAGGGCGGCGAGCGGCGTTGTTGGTGACGAAGGCCAACCGCATGCCAGCGGCTCGCGCCCTGGCTAGAGCCGGAACAGCATGATTGACAGGTTCGGGCCCGACATAGATGACACCGTCGAGGTCGACCAGGGCGACATCGTAGGTCTCGGCCAGTGACCGCATGCCCGCGATCTTCTCAGCCACTCGGCGGGTCGACCGTGATCGTGGCCGCCGTAGCATTCGCGGATGACCGAACCGGGGGGCCGGCAGCGTCAAGGCCGGCCATTGCGGCTGGCGCCGATCCGGGCGCTGCGATACTCGCCTGACGTCGTGTCAGACCTCGCCGCGGTGACATGCCCGCCATATGACGTGATCGGCGAAGGCGGCATCTCGACGTGGGAAGCGGCCGATCCTTACAACGTCGTACGGCTGATCCTGCCGCGCGCCAGCCCCAACGCGAATCGGTACGAACACGCAGCACGGGATCTTCGTGGCTGGCTCGCCCAGGGCGTCCTCCACGTGGACAGCGAGCCCGCACTGTACGTCTACGAGCACACCGGGGACACCGGCACTGCGCTCGGCCTGGTTGGTGCGGTGTCATTGCACGATCCGGCCGAGAACGTCGTGCTCGCGCATGAGGACGTCTTTCCTAGCCTGGTGGCGGATCGCACCGAGCTCATGGCCGCCACCGGTGCCCAACTCGAGCCCATCCTGTTGACCTACGGCGGCAGCGGCGCGGCGAGCGCGGCGGTCGACGCTGCGCTGCTGACCGAGCCCGTCATTGCCGCCGAGACGGCTGACGGCGCAAAGCACCGGATCTGGCGGCTGACCGATCCCGCAACGGTGGCGGAAGTCGAAGCCGATCTTTGTGACCGACAGGCTCTGATCGCGGATGGTCACCATCGCTATGCGGCCTACCGGGCGATGCGAGACCGGGCCGTCCGGCCTGATCAACGAGCCGCCGCTCGATCCGGACTCGCCATGCTCGTCGATGCGGACCGACATCCCCTGCGGCTGGGCAGCATTCACCGATCGGTTGCCGATTTCTCTCTGCCGGAGGGGGCCGCCGCCGCCGCCCGTGGCTTCCACGCCGTGCAGCTTCTGCCGGCCGAGACCGAACCGATGCAGGTGCTTGCCGAGGCCGGCCGGAATGGACCGGCGTTCGTTCTCTCCGACGGCCAACGGAGTGCGCTGCTCCGTGATCCGGTCCAGGCGCGCATCGACGCCGACCTGCCGGCCGGCCGGTCCCGGACGTGGCGAGGTCTCGATGCGACCATCGCGTGCGAGTTCTTGTTGCCTCGGCTGTTCGGCGTCGACGACGCCGATCCGCGGGTTGCTTACCACCACGATGCTCTCGACGCGCTTGACCGGGCTCGCCGGCGCCGTGGAGTCGCTCTGCTGCTCAATCCGGCGACCCACGACGATGTGCTCGCCGTCGCCGCGGCCGGCGAGCGGATGCCGCGGAAATCGACGTCGTTCGGACCGAAGCCCCGGACCGGCCTGGTCATGCGATTGCTGACCGAGCCTGTGATGCCCGGGCCCGCGCCAGCCGGCGCGCGCCGCTGAGCTCGACTTCGTAGCGGCTCTGCGGGACACCCTCCGCCCGCCAGAACCGTCGGCGCAGGCAGCCATGAACCTCGACGACGTCGCCCGGCCCCCACCGCAGCAGCGTTCGCCGCAGTGCCGGCAGCCACCCCGCACAGGCCAAGGTGTCGACCTGCTGGCGGCTGCCATGGCCGGCGGGTGGTCGGGGCCGCTCGACTACGAGGCGGACACTGACCACGCTGTCGCCGCTGGGCAGGGTGAGCAGCACCGGATCGGCTGACACGCGGCCAACCAGGTGGACCTCGTTACGGTGCTCGAGCACGGGTACCGGTTCGGCGGTCACGAGCGCTCCTCTGCTGGGCTGTCCCGGACCCGACGATGATCGGCTGCAGCGGAGCACGGGCGACACCCGTCCAGAGCGATCTGTGGATCACGAAGGGCCGGACGCCCGGCTGTGGACAGCCGCTCGGTGGTCGGCTTTATGGCGATTCCTGCTGACTGTCCGTTGGGCCCGTCTGCTCGTCCAGTTCGTCGATGCGCTCGAGCGCATCGGTCTCCCCCTCTTCGTCGGACTCCACGGCGCGGACGAACCACTGCCTAGCCTCCTCGGACCGGCCGAGGGCAGCCAAGGCGTCGGCGTACGCATACCGCAGGCGGGCGACCCAGGGTTGCCGAGATTGCGAGCGCAGGTCCGGCACCTGCAGCGTCACCGCGGCGGATTCGAGCTGGCCGAGGTCACGCCGCGCTCCCGCCGCGACGATCAACATCTCGGCCCGGCCTGCGGCGTCCAGGCCGGCAACGACCGGGTCCGCTGCCAAGTCCAGCGCCCGCTGCGGCCGACCGAGCCCCCGCTCGCTGTCGGCCATCATCGGCAGGTATTCGGCCGAGCCGGACATTCGCCGAGCCGCACGCAACTCGGCCAGCGCTTCGGTGTACCGGCCCGCGCGGTAGGCGGCGATCCCGGCGGCTTCCCGGACGACGCCAATGCGGGCAGCTCTGCGGCGGGCCGCCAGGGCGTGCTGGTAAGCGAGCTCCGGATCGTCGTCGAGCAGGCGCCCGGCCATCACCAGATGCCGAGCTACGGCTCCGGAGGCGCCACCGCTCAGCGTGCTGAGTTCTGCCCGAACGTCGTCGTCGAGCTCGCGGCCGGTGACATCCGAATCAGTCGGCGGATCGAGGTCGGCTGGGCGAGGACGTTCCGTTCGGCGGTCTGCGAATCGGTCCGCGGGCTGCTGCGTCCGCGGAGATCGTCGTTGCCTATCAGAGCGCGCTCCTCGATCGGAGCGGTCACGTTGGCCCTCTCTCGGACTGCCACCGCGTCGCTGCCCAGTGCCACTGCTCGCGCCGTCTCGCGGCGGCCGACCTCCGGTGGGCTCGTCGGCCATGGTGGACTCCTCGGTTCTGGGTCAGGACGCATTTTGCCCCACGGTGCCGGTGCTACTCGGACTGGCGCAGTCTTCTGGCTCACGCAAAAGGGGCCACCCGCCGTGCTGGCAGGTGGCCCCTCGTGGGCAGCGTGTGTCCGGCGGCGTCCTACTCTCCCACCCCGTCTCCAGGGCAGTACCATCGGCGCTGAAAGGCTTAGCTTCCGGGTTCGGAATGGGACCGGGCGTTTCCCTTTCGCCATGGCCGCCGGAACTCTATGGAGATGTGGCCGGCTCCCGACCGTATCTCGGGAACCGCACAGTGGACGCAGCAAAGTGTGTTGGTCAAGTCCTCGGCCTATTAGTACCGGTCAGCTCCACCTGTTTCCAGGCTTCCACATCCGGCCTATCAACCCAGTCGTCTGGCTGGGGGCCTTACCAGGTCAACCCTGTGGGAGACCTCATCTTGAAGCGAGCTTCCCGCTTAGATGCTTTCAGCGGTTATCTCTTCCGAACGTAGCCAACCAGCCGTGCTCCTGGCGGAACAACTGGCACACCAGAGGTTCGTCCGTCCCGGTCCTCTCGTACTAGGGACAGCCCTTCTCAAGTCTCCTGCGCCCGCAGCGGATAGGGACCGAACTGTCTCACGACGTTCTAAACCCAGCTCGCGTACCGCTTTAATGGGCGAACAGCCCAACCCTTGGGACCTACTCCGGCCCCAGGATGCGACGAGCCGACATCGAGGTGCCAAACCATGCCGTCGATATGGACTCTTGGGCAAGATCAGCCTGTTATCCCCGGGGTACCTTTTATCCGTTGAGCGACAGCGCTTCCACAAGCCACTGCCGGATCACTAGTCCCTGCTTTCGCACCTGCTCGACATGTCTGTCTCACAGTCAAGCTCCCTTGTGCACTTGCACTCGACACCTGATTGCCAACCAGGCTGAGGGAACCTTTGGGCGCCTCCGTTACATTTTAGGAGGCAACCGCCCCAGTTAAACTACCCACCAGGCACTGTCCCTGATCCGGATCACGGACCGAGGTTAGATATCCAGTTCGACCAGAGTGGTATTTCAACGTTGACTCCACCAGCACTGGCGTGCCAGCTTCACAGTCTCCCACCTATCCTACACAAGCCGAACCGAACACCAATACCAAGCTGTAGTAAAGGTCCCGGGGTCTTTCCGTCCTGCTGCGGGTAACGAGCATCTTTACTCGTAGTGCAATTTCGCCGAGTCCATGGTTGAGACAGTGCCCAAGTCGTTACGCCATTCGTGCAGGTCGGAACTTACCCGACAAGGAATTTCGCTACCTTAGGATGGTTATAGTTACCACCGCCGTTTACTGGCGCTTAAGTTCTGAGCGTCGCCCCTAAGGGCTAACCCGTCCCCTTAACGTTCCAGCACCGGGCAGGCGTCAGTCCGTATACATCGTCTTGCGACTTCGCACGGACCTGTGTTTTTAGTAAACAGTCGCTTGGGCCTGGTCTCTGCGGCCATCTGCGCTTCGTCCGCACGGGACTACACGCATCCGGCCCCCCTTCTCCCGAAGTTACGGGGGTATTTTGCCGAGTTCCTTAACCATGGTTCACTCGATCGCCTTGGTATTCTCTACCTGACCACCTGTGTCGGTTTGGGGTACGGGCGGCCTTGGTACTCACTAGAGGCTTTTCTTGACAGCATAGGATCACCCACTTCGCCGGAATCGGCTCGGCATCCGGTCTCAGGCTCGTGCGTGGCGGATTTGCCTACCACGCGCCCTACACCGTTACCCCGGGACAACCATCGCCCGGGTTGGGCTGCCTTTCTGCGTCACCCCATCGCTTGCCTACTACCGGTTCGGTTCCCGCGCTCGCCACATCGCTTGCCCGAAGGCGCACGACGTGGGTCAGGCGGTTAGCATCACCGGGCTCGGCATGGGCGCACCAAAGCCGGTACGGGAATATCAACCCGTTGTCCATCGACTACGCCTGTCGGCCTCGCCTTAGGTCCCGACTTACCCAGGGCGGATTAGCCTGGCCCTGGAACCCTTGGTCATTCGGCGGACGGGTTTCTCACCCGTCTTTCGCTACTCATGCCTGCATTCTCACTCGTGTGGCGTCCACAGCTAGGTCACCCTGCTGCTTCCCTCGCCACACGACGCTCCCCTACCCAGCCACACGCCTGGACCTCAGCAAAGAGGCCGGGCAAATGCGTGACTGCCACAGCTTCGGCGGTGTACTTGAGCCCCGCTACATTGTCGGCGCGGAATCACTTGACCAGTGAGCTATTACGCACTCTTTCAAGGGTGGCTGCTTCTAAGCCAACCTCCTGGTTGTCTGTGCAACTCCACATCCTTTCCCACTTAGCACACGCTTAGGGGCCTTAGCTGGTGGTCTGGGCTGTTTCCCTCTCGACTACGAAGCTTATCCCCCGCAGTCTCACTGCCGCGCTCTGACTTACCGGCATTCGGAGTTTGGCTGACGTCAGTAACCTTGTCGGGCCCCTCGGCCATCCAGTGCTCTACCTCCGGGAAGAAACGCGCGACGCTGCACCTATATGCATTTCGGGGAGAACCAGCTATCACGGAGTTTGATTGGCCTTTCACCCCTACCCACAGGTCATCCCCCAGCTTTTCAACGCTGGTGGGTTCGGGCCTCCACGCGGTCTTACCCGCGCTTCACCCTGCCCATGGGTAGATCACTCCGCTTCGGGTCTAGGGCACGCGACTCAAAGATCGCCCTGTTCGGACTCGCTTTCGCTACGGCTTCCCCTCGTCGGGTTAACCTTGCCACGCACCGCTAACTCGCAGGCTCATTCTTCAAAAGGCACGCAGTCACGACCGTGTCGCACGAGGCGGCACGGCGACGCTCCCACGG